>CAMYLA010000093.1 GCA_947259095.1 uncultured Acidimicrobiaceae bacterium
CACCTCGGACAGGCACCCGATATTCTCACAACCAGCGCACCCGATATCGCCGGCCGTTTGCTCCCGCTCGCCACCGACGGTAGCGACTGGGTGCTCGTCGATCTTCCTACGACCCGTTGGGTTCCTGGCCGACTTCTGGCCTGCGGTAGACGGCGTCGATGGAGTCTCAGCGTCTGTGGGCGGCATCGCTGCGATGGTCCGGGTAGATCTCCTTGGGATGGAACACGCCTGAGAGGTGGGTTTCGCGCTTCTGGAATCGCCAACCAGACGGGGTCTCGACGCACCAGCTCTTGTAGTAGCCGGTCCGGACTGCTCTCGGTTCGGGATGATCTGGGAGCTGTTCGATCCGCCACCGCTTCAGCACGTTGGCGCGCGCCGCCATTTCTTCCAAGATCCGGTCTCGACCGAGCGTCCGGTTGGTGGGCTGGGCCGCACCGTTGAGGAAGAAGCCCAGTTCGGCGTCGGAAGTGAACAGCTCGGCCGTCGCTCCCGGCTGACGGCTGTCCCAGTTGTAGCTGTAGGCGAAGATCAACCGCTCAATTGCGAACCACTGCGCCGGCTCAAGCTCGAAACTCGACCGGTCTGGGTCCCCGGCAAAGCCAGCAACGACGAGTGGATCGACGACAGGGACCTCGGGAACCATCCCAGGACCGTACCTCGCGACAGCCCCCGGTCGCCGTGCCGAGGCAGGGCCGCCCGCCCGGGATCAGGCACTTCTTCCGTACTGCAGTACACCGCTCGGCGTTCGCGACTGACGGTGACGACCAGGCCGACGTCGAGCTGGGAACGCTCATCGCACCGGCATGCCGATTCTTCGTTTGACCTCGAGCACAGCGCGGCGCTTCTTGTCGACGCTTGACGCGACGCAGACCGAATCGACTAGTATTGCGTTTCTGTTACATGGCGGGTGCTTCACAAGATCAAAGAGAGTGGGATATCACCGATGTTCGCAAAGCTACGGCTCGCCTTCGGGGCTGCGCTCATACTGTCTCTTGCAGTAGCGGCCATACCCGGCACCGCCGACGCCAAATCGCCAGCCTGTGACAAAAGGGTCAACAACACGGTCGACAAGCTCGTCGAATGTGTGACGATCGAGGGCGTCCGGGCCCACCAGGCCGCCTTCCAGGCCATTGCCGACGCCAACGGTGACAATCGAGCCGCCGGCACCCCCGGCTATGACGCGACGGTCGACTATGTCGTCGGCGTGCTCGAAGACGCCGGCTACGACGTCGAGCTCAACCCCTTCCCCTTCACTTTCACGGCGCTTGGTGAGCTGGAGCAGCTCTCGCCCGTCTCAGTCGACTACGACACGGGGTCCTTCAGCGGATCCGGGACCGGTGAGGTCATCGGCGCAGTCATACCGGTCGACACCTCGATTGCCGACCCAAGCGCTTCCACCAGCGGGTGTGAACCGGACGACTTCAACGGGATCGACTGGTCCGGCGAAAACGACATCGCCCTCGTCCAGCGCGGTGCCTGCTTCTTCTCGACGAAGGCCACCAACGCCGAGGCCGCCGGAGCCGAGGCGATAATCATCTTCAACCAGGGCACCCCGGGTCGCGAGGGGCCGGTCAGCGGCAACGCCAGCAACCTGCCCGACGGCACTCCATCGAACATCAGCATCCCGATGGTCGGCGCCCCGTTCGCGGCCGGCGACGCCTTGTCGGCCGACGGTTCGACCGCCCGAGTGACCATCGCACCAGCGGTCGAGACCACCCAGTTCAACATCCTGGCCGAGCTGCCGGGCAAGAACGACGACAACGTCGTGATGGCCGGTGCCCACCTCGATTCGGTGCAGCAGGGCCCAGGTGTCCAGGACAACGGTTCCGGCAGCGCAGCCATCCTCGAAACCGCAGTCCAGATGGCCAAAGTCAAGCCCCGCAACACGGTGCGGTTCGCCTGGTGGGGTGCCGAGGAGTCAGGTCTGATCGGTTCGACCCAGTACGTGGCCGGCCTGAGCCAAGAGGAGATCGATGACATCGCTCTCTACCTGAACTTCGACATGATCGGCTCGCCGAACTTCGTCTACTTCATCTACGACGGCGACGACTCCGCCGGTGTGGGTGCCGGCCCCGGCCCAGAAGGTTCGGCCCAGATCGAGACGTTCTTCGAAGACTTCTACGCTGATCGTGGGCTGCCATCCCTGCCGACCGATTTCTCCGGTCGTTCCGACTACGGCCCGTTCATTGCCGTCGGCATCCCGGCCGGTGGCCTGTTCACCGGTGCCGAAGTCCTCAAGACGGAAGAGCAGGCTGAGATCTGGGGTGGCACCGCCGGCGAGCAATACGACCAGTGCTACCACCTTGCTTGCGACACATTCGACAACGTGAGCCTCGAGGCCCTCGACGTCAACTCCGACGCCGTGGCGGCCTCCACGCTCACCTACGCTATGAACACCGAGGACGTGAACGGCAGGCGAGGCAAGGGCAACTTCAAGCTACAGAACCGTGATCACGGCGGCGGTGATCACCACATGCACGCTCACGACATGATGGAGTGACGATCATCGCACACTGAGCAATAGCTGAAAGGCGACGGCCGCCCCCAACCGGGAGGGCGGCCGTCGTGCGCTTTGGGTTGGGTCGCTCGGATGGAGTTGGTCGATGTGTGTCGACAGCTCCAGATCGCGGAGTCGACGTGGCATCGCTGGTTGAACCAATACGGCGGCATGAAAGCCGACGACGCCAAGAACTCAGAGAGCTCCGGGCTGAGAACGAGCAGTTGAAAAAGCTGTTGGCGGAGGCCGAGTTGGACAAGGCGATGTTGAAGTACGTGGCCGAGAAAAAATGGTGACCCCGAACCGCCGGCGGGTTGTCGCCGTTGACTTGCAGCGCGAGTTCGGGGTTTCAGAACGTAGGGCCTGCGCGGTGATCGGTCAGCACCGCTCGGTCCAGCGCCATACTCCGGCGCCGCGTCCAGATGATGAGGAACAACTACGGGCGTGGCTCCGCGGGTTTTCGAGGCAACGCCCCCGGTGGGGATGGCGGCGAGCCGCAGCTGGGCTCCGATCGCAGGGATGGGTCATCAACAACAAACGGGTCCGCCGTCTGTGGCGTGACGAGGGCCTCCAGGTCCCGCAACGGCGGCGGAAGAAACGCATGACCGGCGCAGGGACCCATATCGGGGCGATGTCCCCAATCCGGCCCGACGCGTTATGGGCGTTGGACTTCCAGTTCGACCGGACTATCGGTGGCCGGCAGGTCAAGATGTTGAACGTGATCGATGAATACACCCGGGAGTGCCTCGCCATTGTCGTGGATCACTCGATCGGCGCGGACCGGGTTGTGGCCACCCTGGAACGGCTCGCGGTGGAACGTGGCCGGCCGCCCGGGTTTGTCCGATTCGATAACGGCCCCGAATTTGTGGCGTGGGCGGTGGCGGACTGGTGCCGGTTCAACAACACCGGGACCATTTTCATAGATCCGGGTTCACCCTGGCAGAACGCTTGGATCGAGTCGTTCAACGGCCGGTTCCGAGATGAGCTGTTGAACCTGTGGCAGTTCGACTCGCTCCTCGAAGCCCAAGTCCTCATCGAGGACTGGCGGATCGACTACAACACCAACCGACCCCACTCAGCACTCAACCAACAAACACCCGAGCACCACCACCAAACCTAGAACATGAAACACCAACCCCAACCCGCATAACCCCTGGACCGGCCACGGGTCCAGCTCACAGCGGCATCTGGAAGCTTCCGAGCGTCCGACAGTTTGCTAACGATCGGCCTATGGCGTGGGTCGATGACGACCTCTACATCGATGCCTTTCCCTGGGCCCGAGAACGCGTGGCGCCGACCCTTCTCATCCGAACGAGCTCATCAGTCGGAATGACCGCAGACCATCTCGAACAATCTCAATTCGTTGCAGGCAGTTCTGCCGATCGATCGAGGCCACGGCGGAGATCATCGAAATGCTCCGGTGGATGTCGTCTCATTGCAGTCAGAGATGCTCGACGTAGCTGGTTCTCAAGGAACGGGTAGTGGGCGAGACATCCCTGGGGACAGCCCCGGCCCGCTGGCGTCGCCGACGCTCAAGGTTTTTCGGACTCTGGTCGATACGCCGAGTTCACTCGACGAACCGGAAGTGGATCTGCATGTCTCGACGTCCCAGGAGAGTTGTCGCCGCGTTGGTCGGCCTGGCGCTCATCGCCTCCACCGCAGCATCAGCTGGTGCTCAAGGTCGGCCTGATGGCGAGCCTGGGTTCGCCCGGGGCCAGTCTGCCATCGATCGCCTCGGTGAGCGCCTGCCCGCCGCTGCTCAGGCCAATGGCATGACCGTTGCGGAGTTCCGTTCCGTGGTGCTCGGCGACTCCACCGTGGCCATCAACGGCGCAGGCGAACTGGCGTACTTCGACGAGATCGCTCCCGGCGAAGTGGACACCACCGGTGAAGCCATCTCGGCTGCACCACCCGTCACCGATGCGGTCTTCGAGCTCAGCAGCCTTCCCGGCGCGGACAAGACCATCTATCTTGACTTCGACGGACACATCACCGAGGGCACCAGCTGGAACAGCTCGTACGATGTCGCAACGATCGTGTCGCCCCCCTACGACCTCGACGGTGACCCGAACTCCTGGACGGCCCAGGAGCTCGACATCATTCGTCGGTCGTTCATCAAGGTGTCGGAAGACTTCGCTCCGTGGAACATTAATGTCACCACGATCGACCCCGGCGTTGATGCGTTGAGGCGATCTGGCTCGGGCGACGCCCGGTGGGGTGCTCGCGTGGTCATTACCGACGACACCTTCGCCAACTGCGGTTGTGGCGGTCACGCCTTCATCGGCGCCTTCGACGACGCGGTCGATGAGCCGACCTATGTCTACAACTCGAGCTTCAACGGAGTCTCCGAGGCCATCTCGCACGAGGTCGGCCACATGCTGAACCTCGCCCACGACGGCACGACGACCGCCACCTACTACACCGGCCACGCCGGCGCAGGCTCGACTGGTTGGGCTCCCATCATGGGAGCTGCCTACTACCAGCCCGTCTCGCAATGGAGCCAGCAGGAGTATTTCGGTGCCAACAACTTCGACGCCAGCGCCAACTACGGCCGGGGCGGCGATGACATCGCGATCATCTCCTCGCTCTCCAACGGCAACGGCTTCGGCCCCCGCATCGATGACGTCGGCAACACCGCGGCCACCGCCACCGCGCTCGTTGGATCGAATCCGTCCGTCGCCGGATTGATCACCGATCGCGATGACATCGACGTCTTTTCGTTCTCCACCAATGGGGGCGATATCCGGCTCGAGGCCAACCCCGACTCGGCGTATGCCAACCTCGACATCGAAATGACCCTGCGTGACAGCGCCGGGGCGATCGTCACCAGGGCCAACCCGATCAGCGAGCTCTCTGCGGTGATCGTGGCCATGGTTCCTGCGGGAACCTACATGGTAGAGATCGACGGCGTCGGCGTCGGCAACCCCGCCGTCGATCCGCCATCGGGCTACACCGACTACGGCAGCATCGGCCGCTATGTCTTGACGGGCACGCTCGGTGAGACCCCGCCGCCGGACACAGAAGCACCGTCCACTCCTACTGGCCTTGCCGTCGATGTGGTCGACGGATCCGTCCAGCTCAGCTGGAACGCCAACACCGAAGCCGACCTCGCCGGCTACGTCGTATACCGATCGGAAACCGGCCAGGCGCCCGTCGCCATAGCCACAGTGTCGAACGTGAGCTCGGTGCACTCCGACACTCCGGGAGCGAGCGGCAGCTACACCTACTCCGTGGCTGCAGTGGACGCCTCGGGCAACGAGTCAGCACGCTCGGCCAGCGTCACCGCAGTGGTCGAAGCTTCACTCACCAGTGTCGCCGTCTCCGACCTCGCCGTATACGGCACGTTCCAAGGCAACTACACCAACACCCAGATCGCTGACGGCGTCAGCCAAGTGGTCACCGAAGTCGGTTCGGGTGGCAAGCCCCGGCTGCGCCACGATCGCCTCGAGCACCAGTGGGCGATCCCGGCAACGAGCGGCGCTCAGACGCTGACCGTTGTGGCCCGAGTCGTCGACGGCGGCGATGCTGACAACGGTGTGACGGTCGAGTGGTCGAGCAACCAGAGCAACTGGATCCCGCTGGGGACCATCGCTCCGGGAGCAATGACGACCAACACGTGGTCACTCGGAGCCTCCACCGGCACCGTGTGGGTCCGGGTGATCGACACGAACCGTGACTCCAGGCAGGAGTCCTTCGATCGAGTCGAGATCGACGAGCTGCGCATCGACGGCGCCGAAGTCGGCGACGCAACCGAGACCTTGATCTCGTCGTTCTCGGTAGGCACGCAATCGGCTGGCAAGGGAAGCCGACGTGGCACGGCCACGATCGTGCTCAGCAACGATCTCGGGCAACCAGTCGCAGGGGCGACGGTCACCGTCGACTTCGGCGGCTCGTTCTCCGAGACGGTCACCGGCACGACGAACTCGAACGGTTCGGTCAGCTTCGTCACGGCACAGTCGACAAAGCGTCCATCAGTCCAGGCGTGTGTGATCTCAGTCGAGGGAGCCGACCTTCCCTACAACAGTGGCACGACCTGCCAGACGAACTGAGCGCTCTCACCACGGGCGAAAGCTGAGCAGAGCGAGGAGTCCGTACCACTTCGGGATGGACGCACTCGCTCTGCTCGAGCAGCACCGCTCGATTCGCAAGTTCGCTGAACAGCCCGTCACCGATGAGATAGTCCACGACGTCATCTCAGCGTGTGGGGGCCGAATACGGCAGTGTGGTTTGAGCAGGACAAACGAGCTCGATGCTGATCAGCTGTCTCTGGCATCATCGCTGCTCTGGCCCTGATGCCGCCGACAACGCGTCGCTGCAGATCACAGCATTGTTGGTCGGTAAGGTGACCGGCCGTGAAACGGGCCTCCGCTACTGTCCGTGTCGTGGTCGGGTTGGTGTAACAGCGGTGGTCCGGAATTTTCGCGCCAGGGTGATGCCACTGGCAGTAAGTTCATCGCGAAAGGGTGGAGTTTGAGGGCCATGGTGCTCATGGCGGGCGATGGTATACCGGTATACGGTGTGGCTGGACGGGGCCGGACTGGCTGGACAGAATCCGGACAGGATCGCATGAAACCGGGCTCACCGGACGGGCTGGACACTTCCTATCACGTTTTTTTTTGCCAAGGTGAGGGTCGCGGGTTCAAATCTCGTCGTCCGCTCCAGAGAAATCAGGTCAGCGGCCCTTTCGAGGGTCGCTGAGCCGCGTTTTGGTTGCCCATCATGCCCATATCGATGCTCATCAAGGGCGTGGGTGAATCTGCCGTAGTAGCTCTGCCGTAGTAGCCGGGTATGGCTGGTTCGATGATACAGCGGTCGTCGGGGTCGTGGGAACTGCGGGTCTATGCCGGCGTCGACCCGGAGACGAGGCGTCGCCGCTACCGCACCAAGACGGTGCGGGGGACCCAAGCCGAAGCCGAGCGCGAGCTGGCAGCGCTGCTGGCCGCGGTCCGGGCCGACGGTGCCGGTGGGGCGGGTTCGTCGGTGTCGGTGTAAGCAACCCTGCTGGGTTGCCGTGGAGCGCTGGTTCACGGTGTCGTCGACGTCATGGGCGCCGACCACAATCCGTCAGACCCGCTCGGTCCTCGACCGGTACCTCCACCCTCACCTCGGGTCGATCCCGGTCGGGAGCTTGACTGCGGCCCGGATCGATGAGTTGTACGCCGAGTTGGGTCGTTCGGGCAGTGCCAAGGGTGGGCCGTTGTCGGGAGGGACGGTGGCCAGAGTCCATGTTGTGTTGCGCTCGGCGTTGGCCCAGGCGGCTCGTTGGGAGTGGATCTGGGACAACCCAGCGATGCGTACCCACCGGATCACGGTCCCGAAGCGGGAGATGCACCCACCGACACCGGCCGAACTCGAGACCATGCTGTCCCATGTCGCCGAACACGATCAACAGTTCTATGTGTTCTTGGTGCTGGCGGCTTACACCGGAGCCCGCCGGGCTCAGCTGCTCGCATTGCGGTGGGACAACGTCTCGCTGACGGCGGGGCGGGTGGCGTTTCGGGCCGGGTGGGTCGAGGGCCCGGACGGTCCGGTCCTGGCTGACACCAAGACCAAGCAGTCCCATGTTGTCGATCTTGACCCCGGAACCTGTGAGATCTTGGCTGGCTACGCCGCCATGGTCGAGGCACCGGTGGGGGAGGGGTTCGTGTTCAGCGACGACGGCGGTGCAACGGCGTGGAAGCCGAACCGTGTGACCAAGGCGTTCGGGAGGTACCGACAGGCGCTCGGGTTGCGGCAGTTCCGGTTGCATGATCTCCGGCATTTCATGGCTACCCAGATGCTCGAAGCCGGGATACCGATCGTGACCGTGTCGCGACGCTTGGCCCACCGGCGGGTCTCGACCACTCTCGACCGCTACGCACACTCCGTAACCGGTGGAGACGCCCAAGCATCAGCCACACTCCGCTCCGTCATCGAAGCCGCAATCGACCAAACCGCCGGCCCGGCTGCCGACGACGACCCCGGAGAGGGATGGGACTCGAAGGAGAGGGCTGAGCCAGACCCCATCAAGTCTTCCTACCCTCAACTCGGGACGGCAATGCGAGCTGCCACCTGAGCCGATGCGATCCGTACCCTGCCTTTGGTTCAGCCGGTTGTGAGTCGGGAGCGAATGGAGCGCAACCGTCGTCGCCATCTCGGTGTCGCCTCCGTCGTTGATGGTGCCGGCGGGTTGGGATCCGAGGTGACCCAGGCGATGCGCCCCCTCGTGAGGAAGTAGTGGGAGCGGCAGTGGTAGCGCCTCGATTCTCGATTGGGCTGGCTGTTGCCGGGCGGCCGTGCGGGCGCGGGATACGACTCGTGGGTTTCTGGGCCTTGTATCCCTTTCGTTGGGTTGTTCGTCTTTGGTGTGTCCAAAGGAAAAGGAAGCCCTTCAGAGGTCTACACCGAGGAGTTACACAATGAGCTACATCAACGAAGCTGGTTGGGATCGAATTGTTCGTGTCCTATTGGGTGCAGTGCTGCTGTTCCTGGGCTGGGGCGACGTTGTCACGGGAGGCTTGGGGACGTTCCTCCAGGTGTTCGGTTTCGTGCCGCTGCTGACCGGGATCGTCGGGTGGTGCCCCCTCTACGCCGTTCTGCACTTCCGGACTAACAAGGACAACGAGCAGCAAGAAACCGAAACGCCGGCGACGGTCTAGGCCTAGGCGAGGCCTAGGCGTGACCACAATCCAGGCCACGGGGAGCGGTGCGCCGCCAACAGGGGCGACCTCCGGTCGGCCGGGGCCACCAAGATTGCGCATGTTGCGCCGTCGCTGCCCACGTTGCGGTGACCGTCACATTTGGAACGGCTGGGTCACTCCAGTCGATCGGTGCCCGTCTTGCCAGTTGGACTTCGGGCGCCACGGGTGGCTTGCTGCGGTCTGGGTCAACACGCTGGTGACGAACTTCGTGGTTCTCGCGTGGATCGCGGCCGGCATGATCGCTACCCGCGCCGAGACGGCCTGGTGGGTGATGACCGGAGGACTTACCCTCGCCCTCGTTGTACCGATCGTCTTCTATCCGACGGCGAAACTGCTCATCGTGGCCCTGCTGCTACGACTCGACCCACCGCAAGACCAGGCAGAGATCCGTACCGGGGAGACGGAGTCATGACCAACACTGAACGTCTATTCCGGGCCGGCTTCGTCGCCGCAGAGCGCGGCCGGCGCTCGGCGTGGCTGGCGGATCGACCGATGCTGACCGCCGAGGCGCTTCGACGTTGGCTACCAGCACTGTTGCTCCGTGCCCCTTGTCTCGTTTCGGCCTATCTCGTCCCCGGTCGCGTTTCGCCTCGCTTGCGAGAAGCAACGATGCTCGGGGTCACATCGGTCAACCGCTGCACAGCGTGTGACCGCGTGCACCAGCAATGGGCCCGGACGACAGGCCTCGCGACCGACAATCTTACACCCGACGAAGCAGCCGCCTACGCCTACGGACAGGCGATGGCCGCGACCGCGCCAGACACAGTCCACGGGCTGCCGGGACTCGGCGCGCGGCACCGTCGCGAACTTGAAACGGTCGCCATTGCGATAGAGCTGGCGAACCTTGGCGGGAACCGCTTCCTACCCGAGCGACGAGCCGCACTTCGGCTCCAGATCGGGCGACGATGGACCGCGCAGGTCTATGACGTCGTCATGCGGATGGCCGACCGAGTCGGTGTCGACCGAGCTCGCAGGCGGGTCGCCGGTCGAGCGTCGGGGGCTGTGCTCGAGATCGGAATCGGCACCGGTCTCAACCTGAACGTCTACCCGGCCAGCGTCTCGCTTTGCGGCATCGACCCCAGCGATCATGGTCTCAGGATCGCCGCCACTCGGGCAGATCGCCTCGGCCACGACGTGACCCTGCAAAGAGGCGATGCAGCCACGATGCCCTATCCGGACGCCTCATTCGACACCGTGGTCGGCACGTTCGTCCTGTGCTCTGTCGGAGATGTTCACGCCACACTCCTCGAGATTCGACGTGTCCTTCGCCCAGGCGGCAGTGTGCGATTCCTGGAGCACGCCCGATCCGGCCATTCGTTGGTAGCACGGATCCAGGACCGAGTGGCTCCCGGATGGGCAACCCTGTCGGGTGGTTGCCGGCTCGATCACGACGTACGCTCCTCGATCGAAGCGGCCGGCCTCTCCATCACCGAGGAGCGATCCCACGGTGGTGGTCTGCTGGTCGAGATCATCGCGGCCAACCCCGTTCGGAGCTCGGCACGGTCGGGCTCGTGTCAAGATCAACTCGGATCCTTCTGGCGTTCAGCGCACCCATCGCTGCTTCAAGGGTCTCAGGACGACTGATCTTCTACGATTGTGTCCATGACCGAGCGGTCAGCCGAATTCGGAGCGACACAGCTCGCTGAGCACGGCCCGGCGTTGTACCGGTTCGCTCTCAGCATTACCCGTGACCCTCATCTCGCTGCCGACCTGGTGCAGGACACCTACCTTCGCGCCATCGAAAAACAGGACCAGTTCCGCGGTGAGGCCTCGTTGCTGGCCTGGCTTCGTCGTATCCTCCACAACCTGGCCGTCGACCGGGCCCGCCGCTCCACTCATGAGATCGTCGTCGAAGACGTCGAGAAAGACTGGCGAGACGACGCCTACACCGTCGACCCAGCCCAGGTGGCCGAACGAGCGCAAGCCCGCGAAGAGCTCGAGGACTCGCTCGTGCACCTGCCATTCATCTACCGCACGGCCGTCATCCTCCACGACGCTGAAGCCTGGACCGTGCGCGAGATCGCCGAACTCCAAGACATCACGCTACCGGCCGCCAAACAACGGCTACGACGGGGCCGGATGATGCTCGTCACCGCCCTGGCCGACGGGGCCGAACGCCGCGCCATACTCAAAGGAGTACCCATGCGATGCTGGGACGCCCGCCAACACATCTCCGACTACCTCGACGGCGTTCTCGAACACGACACCGCAAACATGGTCGAGGCCCACCTCGCCACCTGCCCCACCTGCCCACCCCTCTACGCCGCACTCGTCGATACCCACTCACACGTCGAGGCCCTTCGAGACCCCAACACGGTCATCCCGCCCGAACTCGAACGCCAAATCCGCGCTCTGATCTACGAAGCCGACAGCGACCCGTCTCCAACAGCCGAATCGACCTAACGCTCACAGTCAGCCACAGCCGTCGAACTTGACCGACACCGAGCGCTGACCGGGGCCGACGACGTTGTCGACCCGATCCGGGTCACCGGGCAGAGGCGGCGCTGCCATTTCTGTCCGAACACTTCACGGGGCCTTTCGCCACCCCGACACCACCTTCAGCCAAGAGGTTCTGCGCCAGCGGCTAGCCCTAGCTCGACAGTTCTTCTTTTGATCCGGGTCGCCGGGCTCGCAGCCACGTACTGCGGTCACAAATCAGTGCACGGGAACCCGATTCTGACTGATCTCGTCGTTGGACAACCAGCGACCGACAAGTCCGACGACCTCGCGTTCGCGTGTTGTGATGTGCTCTAGGACGGCCTCGTCGACAGGTGTCGCGGCCGAGCTGTCGACGAGCAATGCCAGCAGGGCGCGGGTTGCTTTGGGGGTGAGCAGAGCGTCGCCCGCTGCCACGACCCGGATTGCGTCGAGCAGCACATCGGGATCGACGCCCTTGTCGAGGAAGCCGCTGGCACCGGCTCCCATGGCGCCCACCACGTACTCGTCGAGCTCGAAGGTGGTCAGCACGATCACCCGGACCCCGGCGAGGTCGTCGTCCTCGGTGATTTCTTTCGTGGTTGTGATCCCGTCCTGGCCTGGCATGCCGATATCCACCAAGACCACGTCGGCCCGGGCCTGCCGTATAACCTCGACCGCGACAGTTCCGTCGTCAGCTTCGCCGACCACCTGCAAGTCGGGGGCCGAATCGATGATTGCCTTGAACCCGGCCCGAACGAGGGCTTGATCGTCAACCCGGCGTGGTCCCAGTTGGTGATGAGTTCGGCATCGCCCCGGCCGTGCTCGGCGGCGTTGGTGAGGGCCTCTTGGGCGATGCGGTACGCGGCGAGCGAACGGCGGGGGCGAGAGTTCGGGGGGCACCGGTACGGGTCCAAGTGACGGTGAGCCCGGCGGACCGCATGGTGTCGACGAGGGTCGGCAGTTCGTCGATCGTCGGTAGCGACGAGGTGGGCGCGTCATCGGAGTCGTCGTGGCGTAGCACCGCAAGCAAGTCGCGGGGCGGTGGCCTGGTCGACCGTCCACACATTCACGGGATTGGGGGAATCCTCCTCATGTTCCTCCACATTTGGAGAACCAATCCAGCGTCAGGCGGCTCCTCAGGCAATGAACTCTCTCCGACAGAAGTGATCTTCGTCGATGGTCGTCGTGAACTCCTCGAGCTACGAGTCGTGCGAATCTCTGTCGAGACCGGAAATAGGTAGGTGCTTGAGCACGGTCCGGGCGATGGCGTCGAGGGCACTGATCTGGTCTGGGGTCAGGAGGTCGATGAAGTGGCGGCGGACGGCCTCGACGTGTGCGGGAGCGGCTTTGGTGATGGCGGCTCGGCCTTCGTCGGTGAGGGTGACGTTCCAGCCTCGCTGGTCGGTCGGGCACCTGGTCTTGTCGATCAGACCTCGTTTCTGCATGCGGTTGATGTGGTGGGAGACGCGGCTTTTCTCCCATCCGAGCTGGCGGCTGAGTTCGTGGAGGCGGGCTTGGTTGTCGGGCCGGTCGGAGAGGTCGGCCAGCACGAGGTAGTCCGGGTAGGACAACCCGTCGCTGGCCAGCTCCCGGCCGAGGAAGGCGCCGAGTTGGAGCTGCATGAGCGACAGATTGCGCCAGGCGTCGTTCTCGGCCTCGGTGAGCCAACGGGGCTCGGTGGACATGCCCCGACTCTACTCGAGAACTAGTTGACATGTCTACCAGCCATTCCTTACGATGTTGACATATCAACTAACCTCATAGGAGGAGACATGAGCACGCTCACCCAGTCCACCACCGGCACCTACACCGTCGACCCGACCCACAGCCGAGTTGGGTTCGTGGCCCGACACGCCATGGTCACCAAGGTCCGGGGCTCGTTCAACGACTTCGAAGGCACCGGCCAGTTCGACGGCGCTGATCCGACAGGGTCCAGCCTTAGCCTGTCGATCAACACCGCCAGCGTCGACACCCGCAACGACGACCGCGATGTTGACCTGCGCAGCGCCGACTTCTTCGAGGTCGAGATCTCGGCCATCGCCAAACCCAACGACTGAGGAACTTGCCGTGTCTGAACCAATGCCGGCGATGTTCGTGGGCCATGGCAGCCCCATGAACGCCCTCGAGACGAACCGGTACAGCCGAGCCTGGGCCGATCTCGGACGGGCCGCCCCACGCCCGAGGGCCATCCTGGCCATTTCCGCCCACTGGTACATCAACGCCACGGCCGTCACCGCCATGGCCAAACCCAAGACGATCCACGACTTCTACGGCTTCCCCGACGAGCTGTTCGCCGTCGACTACTCCGCCCCCGGCGACCCCGAGCTCGCGGTCGAGATCGCGGATGTCGTCAAGCCCACCTGGGTCGGCCAGGACACCGACTCGTGGGGCCTCGACCATGGCACCTGGTCGATACTCGTCCACATGTACCCGCAGCCCGATATCCCGGTCGTCCAGCTGTCGATCGACGCGTCCAAGGACGCCGACTACCACCTGAACCTCGGCGCCGCCCTCGCCCCCCTCCGCCAGCGAGGCGTCCTGATCCTCGCCAGCGGCAACGTGGTCCACAACCTCCGTCAACTCGACTGGCAACAACCCGACCACGCCTACCCCTGGGCGACCGAGTACAACCAGGCCGCAACCCAGCTCATGGGCGAACGACCAGGCGACATCACCGAGCTCCTCGGCCACCAACACCACAACCTGGCCGCACCCACCCCCGACCACCTCCTACCCCTGCTCTACATCGCAGGGCTGGCCGCAACCGCAAAGGCCGGCACCACTCCAGCGACCGACGGCTACGCCATGGGCTCACTGTCCATGACCAGCCACCTCCTCGGACTCGCCTGACCCAAACCCGGGCGACGACGAGCACTTCGCGGAGTATCAGCAGGGGATCATCCGCACGATCAAGCCGTACAAGGGCTGGATCCTCGTAGCCGGCGCGGCCACGGAGGCCGTCAAAGGGCCCATGGGCTGCGTGACCACAATGTGATCCTGAGCTTTCCGACCATGGAGCAGGCCCGGGCGTGGAGGGACAGTCCGGAAGACCAGGAGATCGTGCCCATCCGCTTGGCAAGCAGGGACAACGCTGAGGCGATGTTCCCGGCGGGTCTCGATGTCGACTCCGTTCCGCCAAGTCGCCTCCGAGCTATGGCCAGGATCGGCCCGGAGTTTTCGCGCCAGGGTGATGCCCGCTGACAGTAGTTCATCGCGAACGGGCGGAGTCCGACGGGCCGGGATGCCCATGGCGTGGGATGGTATACCGGCATACGGTGTGGCTGGACAGGGCCGGACTGGCTGGACAAACTCCGGATGGGACCGCATGAAACGGGGCTCACCGGACGGGCTGGACGGTTCCATTCACGTTTTTTTTGCCAAGGTGAGGGTCGCGGGTTCAAATCTCGTCGTCCGCTCCAATAGCGCCTGGTCAGCGGCCCACACGGGCCGCTGACCCGCGTTTGGGTTGCCCATCATGCCCATCTCGATGCTCATCAAGAAGGTGGGTGAATCGACCCAGTGGTGTGCCGGGCAGTCGGTTACTGCTCGTGAAGCACTATCCGTCGTTGGCCGGTGGGCTTGGGCTTGTGGCATCGCGTCCTGTCGAGCCGTGCGTCGGCTGACCGGAGCTGCGAGAATGGGGTCGTGACTGAGGTCTTGCATCTGACTACCGACGGGCAGCCGGTCGACACGGCTCGTCTCGCTGAGGTGTGTCGACGGTATGGCGTGGCCGAGCTCTCGGTTTTCGGGTCGGTAGCTCGGGGTGAGGCCAGGCCCGACAGCGATGTCGACTTGCTCTTCGTGTTGACGCCCGACGCTCGCTTGGGTTTCGCCCTCTTCGATCTGGAGGAAGAGCTGGCCGAGATCTTCGGCCGTGAGGTCGAGCTGCTGTCGAAGGATTCGGTCCACCGACTGATCCGTGATGCTGTGTTGGCCGAGTCGCAGTTGCTCTATGCGGCGTGACGCTCTTCTGCTGGCCGAGATTATCGATGCCGCCGAGCGGATTGTCGAGCTGACTTCTGGCGCCTCGGTCGAGGATCTCGTCGATGACCGGAGCCGACGAGAGGCGTTGTTGTGGAGCTTCACCGTGTTGGGCGAGGCGTCGAGTCAGCTCGACGAGGACCTCAAGGCCGATTCTCCCGATGTGCCGTGGCGGGCGGCGACCGCACTGCGGAATCGGATTGTCCACGGCTACTGGCAGATCAGTACGGGTATTCTCCTAGCAACGGCTCAGGACGACATCCCAGGTTTGCTCGCTTCGGTTCGAGAGATTCAGAAGTCGCTCGACGAAGATCGGTAGCGGGGTACTCGACGCCGGAGGCTCTTGTTGATCGGCGGACTCAGGTCGTGTTGGCAAGCGGAGTCGACTGCGAGTTGGATTCCTGGGGTGGCCTTCGACGTTTCAAGGTGAGGGTCGAGGTCAGCGCCTTAGTTGGCCTCCCGAGTCACGAGGTCGGTATGCCCATGGTGTCGGATGGTATACCGGTATACGGTGCGGCTGGACGGGGCCGGACTGGCTGGACGAAACCCGGACAGAACCGCACGAATCCGGGGCTCACTGGACGGGCTGGACGGTTCCATCCACGTTGCCAAGAAGCGAGGCGTTGTTCACTAACGCCGAGAGCCCGTCGAGTGATGACCTCACACTCCTGGCCGACCTGATCACCGAGATCGCCCTGACCGACCCAGTCGTCATCGACCTCCTCGACGGTCAACCATGGCCCGAACCCGAGATCTCTCCCATCTACTGGATCGACGACGGCCGTACAGCCTTGATTGGAGGCGGCTTCCGCCTTCAGCTCGACCAGGTGGACTACCAGGGCCCGTGGCCGTCCGCTCGGTGCAGGAGCGGCGGGTACCGAGGCACTGTCCGGAGCATCGATGCAGTTGGACTCACCGACGTCTTCGTTGCTGTCGATCTGACGTTCGAGCGAGCGACCAGCATCTCGATCCCGCCGCCCAGTCCGCCGACCGATGGAGAGGCTCCACCACCGCCGACCATCCGATATGGCCCTGATCGGGAAGATGCCCCTTGGTACACAGGAAGATGTCGGCGCTTTAACTTCGGCGGGTGACGGACCCGGCGACCTGCGCTCGTAGCCGGCAGAACTGCCGTGCCCTGAGCACTCGGAAACGTGGCCGCTCGGCCTGCGGTGAGCGTTGTTAGCTCGACCACCGCCTGGTCGTCACCCTCGGCGGCGAGCAGGAGCGGGCAGCCGGCGATATCGAGTGAGCTGGTGGTGACGTAGTGCGTGGTCGCAGCCGGCCGCAGGTGAACGTGAACACGACCGGCTGGGTTGCTGATGCTACGCGGTCGATGGGCTGATGATTCGGATTGGTACTGATCGTGGTCCTCGGATGGCGCCTTCGGCCCATGTGACTGGACGGTCGGTACGGAGTTCGAAGTTCGGGATGAGCTCGAGCCAGGTCTGTATGGCCGTCGTGAGTTCGAGTCTGGCCAGGTTCGAACCGAGGCAACGGTGGATGCCTGCACCGAAGGCGACGTGGCGGTTGCGGGCCCGATCGATCTTGACCTCGTCGGCCGCCTCGAAGACCTCGGGGTCACGGCAGGCGGCGGGAAAGGCCATCATGATGGTGTCGCCCGGCTGCATGGTGGCCCCGCCGATCGTGGTTGGCTCGGTAACGGTTCGCCAGAGGCTGACCGAGGCGAAGGCCCGGAGGAACTCCTCGACTGCGGTCGGCAGGAGGTCGGGTTCGGCGATCAGCCGGTCCCGGTCGGCCGGGTGGGTGGCGAGGTGCCAGAGCGATGCGCCGAGCACGCCCCAGGTGGTGTCGATCCCGGCGATGAGCTGGAGGATGAGGATGCGCTGGATCGTCTCCTTGTCGAGCCGTTGGCCGTCGATCTCGATCTTCAACGCGTGGGCAATGAGATCGTCGCCGCCGTTGGCGATGCGATCGTCGATGTGGGCGCCGAAGTACTCCGACATTTCGGCGACCATGGCATCGCGGGTGTCCGGGTCGTTGTCGCCGAGCTCGAGCGCGTGAATCCAGCCCCGAAACCGGTCGCCGTCCGCGGCAGGGATGCCGAGGATGGCGGCGATGGCTGCTGCGGGGATATGGGATGCGTAGTCGGCGGCGGCATCGACATCGGTGCACTCCCGCAGTCCGGAGGCCAGCTCGCGGCAGTGGGCCTCAATGGCCGGCTTCCAGGCCTCGATCCTCTTCGGGCTGAAGAACGGGAGCAGCGCTCGGCGGATCTCGGCGTGTTCGGGCGGGTCGAGATGGATCGGTGGGAACTTGGCCCGCGGCCTGGTCCCCCCTGCGGTGGCTCCGCTGTGACCGCTGGAGAAGGCGGCCGGATTGTGAGCGATAGCGCTGAGGTCCTCGTAGCGGGTCGGCAGCCAGACGCCCTCGTTGTAGCGGTCGGTGTGAGCGACCGGGCAGCGTTGGCGTAGATCGTCCCAGATGGGGAACGGATCGTTGACCCAGGCCGGGTCGTGATGGTCCCAGTCGGTTGTCCAGTCGTTGACCGGTTCGATTCCTGTCATGGGGTTGCTCCTCGATCGTTTGGGGTTTGCCGGGTGGTCAGTGTTGGACCCTCGGAGTCAGCTGGATGAGAACGTTGGCCGGGTTGGCCGGATGGATGAGCCAGTGCGGTCTCTGCCAGAGCATCCGCACCCCGAGGTCGTCGAGCTGTGCCCGTTTCGAGTCGATGTCCTCGGCGGGCAAGGCGATGGCGATCGGTCCCTCCCCGTGGCGCTGGAGTCGTGAGCCGATGGCCGAGTCAACGCCTGGCACCGGCGACAACAGCTCGATCATCCGGTCGCCAAGAGCCAACCTGGCGGCCAGCAGCGAACCATTCGACACCGGGTGGAGACCGATCAGTTCCGCCAAGACGCCGGTGGCGGCCTCCCAGCTCTGAGCGGCTTCATCGAGGTCGGCAACGGCCACGGCGAGGTGATCGAGGAGGACATCACTCGTACCGGAGGGCACAGACTCGTCCTCCTGGTTGGTCGAGACGTCGATGCCATTCAGCCGAGTGTCGAGCCGCCCGCCGGTCCCGGTCTCGACCTCGATCCCGGTGACACCAACCCGGCCGGCAGCCGAAACGGGACCGACCACCAGGGCAGCGTCGCCAACTGGAATCCGAACGTGGTCGGTGTGGTCGAGCGCGGTGATGCCACACACCGCAGACAAGAATGCACCGGCTTCGGCGACGTCGACCGCCGCGATGGTGACCGTCCGAAGCCGTGGTGCGCTCATCGAGGCTTACCCGTGGGAAACGGCGTCTGCTGCATCTGATGGGCCTGCTGGGTAGGTGTGGGTGACCTGGCCGTCGTCGTGGCGGAAGTAGGGGAGGTCGCCTGCGATGGTGACTCGTTCCATCCGCCTGCGTTCGGGCCAGTAGTCGCTGGAGGCGTAGTGCTGTGCCGCACGGTTGTCCCAGAAGGCCACCGATCCCGATTCCCAGCTGAAGCGGCACTGGTACTCGGGGACCGCAGCCTGGGCGTACAAGTGTTGGAGGAGCTCGTCCGATTCGTCGTCACTCAGGCCGACGATGCGGCGGGTGAACCCTGCATTGACATAGATGGCCCGCTCGCCGCTATCTGGATGGGTTCGGACCACTGGATGGATCGGGATCGGGATGTTGGCGTACGTGGCGTCGAACTCGGCCAACTCTTCCGCGCTTGCTCCTCGCTCTTCGAGTCGCTGTCTGGCCTTCTCTTTCGAGCCGTTGGCCGATCCGGAGTTGATGCCCATGAGCCCATCGATCTTGGCCCTCATGTCATCGGTCAGCCCCCGATAGGCGGCGGCCATGTCAGCAAAGAGGGTGTCGCCGCCGACGGCGGGAACGAGCCTCGCTCGCAGAATGCTGCCAAGGCTTGGTTCCATGCGCCACATCACATCGCTGTGCCACAGGTTTGCTGCCCCGACTGCCGACTTGCCCGAGTAGATGGGGATGATCTCGTCGTGATCGGGGTGCATCGGGTTGAACGGATGGATTTCCAGTTCACCGAATCGAGCACCGAAGGCGATGTGTTCATCCTCGGAGCAGTTCTGGTCGCGGAAGAAGATCACCTTCCGCTCGGTCAGGAGTCGGCGAAGGAAGGCGATCTCCTCGCCAGTCGTGTTGGCCATGTCGAGGCCATGGACGACCGTCCCGATCGTGGCCCCGAGATGTTCACAGGAGAGATGGGCGAGCCCGGCGACCGGCCAGACGGTGACCGAGCGGGTCATCTGTCGTGAGGGCCCAACGCCGAGCCGTGGTGCCTCCTTCGCGATGAGGCTGACCGCATTGGCCTTGCGGTTCTTCTCCAGTGGGGTTCGATGGGTGACCCCACGGACCTCGGTGACCTCGCTCATGACTTGACTCCTCTGATGTCTCCCATCCCGAGCGTAGACGATCGACTACACTCGGGCCAATGGCATCCGCATCGCCGACCGAACGAACCCGGCCAAACGGTAAGACGGAGGTGACCACAGCGCTGAAGGAAGCTGCCCTCCACCTCCTAGCCGAACGCGGAACCTCGTTCTCCATCAGAGAGGTGGCAAAGCGGGCGAACGTCAACCACGGCCTCGTCCACCGACACTTCGGCACGAAACAAGACCTCATCTCCGCCGCCCTCGCCGAACGCAACCAAGCCCTCCAACACCAGCTCGACGTCAACACCTCGCCCGTCGACCTCAGCGATTCCGACGGACCCGAAACGGCGGTCCTGCTCGCACGCCTCATCCTCGACGACGCGACATCGCTCATCCCAGGGCACGAAGCCACCGGTGCCCTCGTCCGACGCACCGCCAGACGAGTCCAGGCCGACGACCCCCTCACGGCCGCTCACCGGGCCGCGCTCGCCAACGCGATCACTCTCGGCTGGACCGTCTTCGGTCCCTATCTACTCCAAGCGGTCCAGACCCCCAACACCCCTCAACTCACGGCCACCCTCCGCACCATCGTCGAGCAACTCATCGAGGGCCACCCAGTAGGAGAATCGACAGGCGGTTGAACGCACGGCCTTGTCCGGCTCCGCCTGGCCCAACGAACAACTCGTGCCTTACCAGCTTCAAAGTGCCCGTCGTGCACAGTCGCAACCGCCCGACAACACACCGATCAGAAACCCCGCCGTCCACGCTCGACTACCGGCGAAGTGGAGCACCTCGACCGCTCGGGAACGAGAACGCGCAGGGTGCGATGAGCGTTGCCAGCTCGATCACCGCCTGGTCCTCACC
>CAMYLA010000094.1 GCA_947259095.1 uncultured Acidimicrobiaceae bacterium
GAGAGGCGTCGACCTGCGGATGACGATCCTCCGGTCGCTCCGGTCGCCGCGCCGGATCGCCGCCGCCAGGTAGTGCTCGGGCGACGCCTGGTAGAGGGCGAGCTGCCACTCCCGCTCCCGGTCGCCGACCTCGGGATCGAACTCGACCGCGACCGCTCCGGGTGCCGGGAAGGTGTACCAGAAGCGGCGCAGCGGCAGCGCCAGGCCCATCCCCCGCGCCTTGATGTAGGCCTCCTTGAGGGTCCAGTAGTGAAAGAAGCGCTCGCGGCGGTCGCGCCCCCGGCGCCGCCGGACGTCGGCCGCTTCGAGCTCGGAGAAGCTGTGCCGGGCAACCCCGACCAGATTGATGCGCCGATCGATGCGCTCGACGTCGACGCCGGCGTCCAGCTCCAGAGTCACGAGACAGGCCACCAGACCCCCGGTATGCGACAAGTTGAAGCGGAGAGGGGGGCAGCCGTCCGGCCCGTCGATCTCGGGGCGGCCGTGCTCGTTGAGTCGGAACCGCCAGTCGGCCGGATCGACCTCCGGGGGAACCCCGGCGGTCTCATCTGGGCTGCGGAACGGCTGCTCCAACTGTTCTCCCCCCACCCGATCGAACCGACGAGGTTCTCCCTGCTGGCAACCGACATGACCAGGACCATGAGCGACGCACCCCAGAACCGTCGTTCGCTCAGCCCCTGGCGGCGCAGTCTGGACGAAGCCACCGCCACCGGTGAGATCTACTCTCAGGGGGTACCGATCACCCCGGTTGCCCGGTGCAACGACCGAGGACAGGTCTACGGCGGGCCGGTGGTGGCGGTCGTCGACGCCACCACCTACTCCGCCGGCGACCTGTTCGCCGCCGGGTTCGCCGACAACAACATCGGGACCATCGTCAGCGTCGGCAAGGCAACCGGTGCCGGCGGGGCCAACGTGTGGCGATCCGACACGCTGCGGGCGGTGCTGTCCGGCACCGGCCAGGACCTCGACCAACTGCCGGGCGGGGCCGGGTTCACCATGTCGGTCCGCCGGGCCACCAGGGTCCGGGCATCGGAGGGGGCGCCGATCGAGGATGTCGGCGTCGCCGGACATCGCCACTACGCCATGACCCGGAACGACCTGCTCGAAGGCAACGCCGATCTGCTGGCCCTGTGCGGGTTGCTGATCGACGCCCAGCCGTCCACCACGATGACCGTGGCCGCCGACGGCCCGACCCTGTCGGTCATCACCACCGACATCAATCGCGTCGACGTCTACACCGACGGGCGACCGTTCACCAGCTTCGAGACCGACGGCACAGCTGCGGTGGAGCTCCCGGACGTCCCCGAGGATGTCCGGATCGAAGGGTTCCGGGGCGACCTGCTGGTCCAGACCAGGCGGCTCAACGACCGGGACGGCACGCTGGGCTGACCGGGTTGGCCGGCAGCTGTCAGCCCGGTTTCGTGGTCCCCACGATGTCGGCCATGAGCTGGACCGCCTCCTCGGATTCGCTGGTCACGGTGAACCCGGTGATGCCGGAGTCGGCCCACGCCTCCCACCGCTTCTCGATCCGCTCGATCGAGCCGTACAGCCCGGCCTCGTCGACGTACTCATCGGGGACGGCGTCGATGGCCTCTTGCTTGCGGCCCGCCAGGTACAGCTCCTGCACCCGCTCGGCCACCTCCGGATAGCCCCGCTGCTTCATGTGTTCGTTGTGGAAATTGACATCGCGGTGGCCCATCCCGCCGGCGTAGAGGGCGATGCCGGGCTTCACCCTGGCCAGGGCCCCGGCCACATCGTCGGTGATCACCACCGGCCCCCGTCCCATGATCTCGAGGTCCTCCCAGGACTTCTCGACCCCGGCCCGGGCGGCCCGCTGGAATCCCTCCTCGATCCACGGTTTGAAGAAGTCCATCCGTCCGGGAACGAAGTGCATCGGTAGCCAGCCGTCGCACAGCTCGGCGGTCAGCTTGACCGTGGCCTCCGAGCCCGAGCCGAGCCAGATCGGCAGGTCCCGGTTGGTGTGGAGTATCGACATCAGCGGCTTGCCGATCCCGAGCGCCCCTTCGCCGCTGTATGGCAGCTGGTACTCCCTGCCGTCGTGGGTGACCGGATCCTCCCGCCGGTTGACCTTGCGCATGATCTGGATGTAGTCCCGCAGCCGCCAGTACGGTTTGCCCCACGGTTCGCCGTACCAGCCCTCGACGATCTGGGGGCCGGAGACGCCGAGCCCGGCGATGACCCGGCCGCCACCGGCAAGTGCATCGACGGTCTGGGCCTGCATCGCCGCCATGGCCGGGGCCCGGCCCGCCAGCTGCATGATGCCGGTGCCCAACCTGATCCGCTCGGTCTGGGCCGCAATCCAGGCCAGTGGCGTGATGGCATCCGAGCCGTAGGCCTCCGCGGTCCAGACGGAGTCGTAGCCGAGCCGTTCGGCCAGCTTGATGAGATCGATGGGAATCCGGAGTCGTGAGCCGGAGTAGCCGATGGAGAGTCCGAGTTTCATGGACCGAGTCTCGCGCACCGCGGTCGCCGGTTGAAATGCCCGCCAACGGACGGTCGGCTCGCCGGCCGGCCTGGGTCATCCCGGGGGCCGTTCGGCAACTGTCATGGCGTCGCCGGCGTGGGTTAACGTCTCGTCATGAACAGCCCGGATTCGTCGAATGGTCCCCTGCACGACCTCCGAGTCATCGATCTGACCGGCGATCTCGGTCGTTTCGGGACAAAACTGCTGGCCGAACTGGGGGCCGACGTGTGCCGGCCGAGGGGCTGGGGGAGCAGCGGCAGGGAGATGCCCGATCCGGCCGCTCGCTTCGGCGGACACCTGGACTGGTGGTTCGATGCGGCCAAGACCCCCGTCGACATCGACCTCGACACCGACGAGGGCCGGGACCGGTATCGGTCGCTGGCCGCAACCGCCGACCTGGTGATCGAGTCGATGCCGGTCGATCATCTCGAGCGGCGGGCCATCGACCACCGGCACCTGGTGGTCGACAACCCCTCGCTGACCCAGGTCTCGTTGACGCCCTTCGGTCGGACCGGACCCTGGGCCGGCTGGCAGGCCTCGGATCTGGTCGCCGGTGCCCTCGGTGGGGTGATGTCCATCACCGGCGATCCCGATGGCCCGCTCAACTCGTGGGGCTGGCAGAACTACAACTTTGGTGGCTTCTCGGCAGCGCTGTGTGGCCTGGCGGGGGTGCGCTCGGCCCGCCGGCACGGTCGTGGACAGTTGATCGATCTGTCCCTCCACGAGGTCATGGTGGGGTCGATCGAGAACCTGTTCATGCAGTACTTCTACGACGACGTGCTGCCGCTGCCGAAGCTGGCGGCCCGGCAGGGTTCGCTGCACTGGCTCGGCGCCTATGAGGTGGTACCGGCCCGGTCCGGTCATGTGATGATCACCCCCACCCCCCAGGCCGAGCAGCTCATCGCCTGGATGATCGAGTGCGGCATCCGGGAGGCCGAACCGTTCGCCGGCATGTCGGTGGAGCAGCTGTTGGCCAGGATGCCGGAGCTGATGTCGGCCATCAAGGTGTTCACACTCACCAAGGACGCCGACGAGCTCTTCAACGAGGCCCAGAAACGCCATATCGCCTTTGGCGAGGTACAGGGTGTGGCCCAGGTTGCGGCCAATCCCCAGTTCGAGTTCCGAAACCTCTACAGCGACATTCCGGCGCCGGCCGAGGACGAGGAAGCCGATGGCGATGGGGCCGGCGGGGCGCCCGGCCCGGGGGCCGCAGTTCGGGGCCCGTGGCGATTCGTCCGGTTCAACGGCACGCCGATCGTCACCCCCGGCCCGCCGGCAATCGAACCGGTCGATCCATCACTGGTGGCGGTCCGGTGGCGGTCGGCCGACCCCGGTCCGGTCGACGGCACCGACGCCGACTCCGACTCCGGGGCCGACGCCGACGCCGGGGCCGACTCTGTCGTCGACCTTGTCGTCGACCCGGCGGCAGGACTACCCAAGCCCTTGGACGGGCTGGTGGTCGTCGACCTGAGCTGGGTTCTGGCGGGACCGTTCGGCACCAGGCTGCTCGGCGACCTCGGGGCCGATGTGATCAAGATCCAGACCGAGGAGCGGGCCACCCTGGTCAACCGACCCGACTACCCCTACTACCCGGTGTGGAACCGCTCGAAGCGCTCGGCCACGCTGGACCTCAAGCGACCGGAGGCGCTGGCCATCGTCCGGCGATTGATCGAGGGGGCCGATGTCCTGGTCGAGAACTACAGCTCCGGCGTGCTGGACCGGCTCGGGCTGGGTTGGGAGGACGTCCGGGGGTGGAACGACCGGCTGATCTATGTGTCGATGTCGGGTTGTGGCCACGAGGGGCCGTGGAAGGACATCATCAGCTACGCCCCCACCATCCACGCCCTGTGCGGCCTGACCGAGCTGACCAACCCGACCGGCAGGGGAGACGTGGGCTGTGGGTTCTCCCTGAACGACCACGCCGCCGGATTCGGAGCGGCGGTGGCGGTGCTGGCGGCGATCGAGGCCAGACATCGAACCGGCAAGGGCCAGTACATCGACATGGCCCAGTTGGAGGTCGGGGCCTACCTCACCGGCCCGGCCCTCGTCGACTACTGGGCAAACGGCCACGAGACCCGGTCCCGTGGCAATGTGGACGGGCTGGCCGACCCGGTGCCGAACGAGGTGTACCGCTGCGGAGACGGCCGATACCTTGCCATCACCGCCAACGACGACGCCATGTGGTCCACCCTGGCCGGACTGGTCGGCCTCACCGATCCTTCGCTGGCCGACGTCGAGCATCGCCGGGCGGCCCGGGGGGTCATCGACGCCCACCTGTCCAACTGGTGTACCGGCCAAAACGGCCCCGAGGCGATGGCCATGCTGCAGGACGCCGGGGTGGCGGCCGGGGTGGTCCAGAACGCCGAAGATCTGGCCGAGTGCGACGAACAGCTCGCCGCCAGGCGGTTCTGGGTCAGCGCCGAGCACCAGGAGTTCGGGCCTCGCCGCCACGATCGGTTCCCGGGGTTGTTCGGCGAAACCGATCTGGCCCCCTACCGCCTGCCGCCGGCGTACCTGGGTGAGGCCAACTTCGAGGTTTGGACCGAGCTGGCCGGCCTGGGCTTCGACGAGGTTGCCGAGGGCATCGCCGACGGCCGGTTCTCCTGAGTCCGCCGGCCTGAAGCTCCACCGTCCGGGGCCGTTTCGCCCCGACCGTTTCGGGCGGGTTCACCCGAGGTCGATCACATCGTCGCGACGACCGATGTAGTTGCCGGCCCGGACCTCGAACCGGGCCTGCTCGGCATCGGTGGTGACCCCGACCGGCGACCGCCCATCGGCCACGGCCTTGACCTGGGACCGGAACAGGTGGCGGAACATGGTGACGCCCTTGTCCGATCCGGCCAGGTTCTCCTCGGAGTGCACGGTGACCGCACCCTGACCGACCTGGGCCTCGTAGTCGCCGGGGTACCGCTGGTGTTCGGCCTCGGTCAGCTCGTTCCACCGCTTGCCGTCGTACAGCGCCCGCCGCCTGGTCTGGCCGATCGGCCGGGTGAGAATGGTGAAGATCTTGGTCTCGGTCCGGGAGATCGGCAGGGTCCAGGCGATCGACGTCGCCGGGCCGTCGAACTCGACGAACGGGCTGGCCACGATCCGCACGTTGGGGATGACCACCTCGGTCACCCGATGGAAGAACCTCCCGTCGTCGAGCACCCGATCCTGATGGGACTTCACCCCCTGGCCGGTGTAGTGCCAACTGACGTCGGGGATATCGGCCATCTCGGCCACGAACTGGTTGCCGGAGAACCCGGCGTGGAGCACGAACACATGGAACGGGTCCATGACGTTCTCGTGGGTCTGGAACCAGTTGCAGGGCGTCGGGTCGCCCTCCAGGCCGATGTTGTTGCCGTCGGCCACCACCTCCCACCCATCGGGCACGTTGTCCAGCACGTCGTAGCGGGGAAAGGCGGGCCGATCCCGGGGCGGACCCATATAGGTGAAGATCATGCCGTGGTACTCCTGCACCGGGTACCAGGGCTGGCGATATCGCTCCTTGCGGCGGCCACCTTCCGGCTCGCATGGCATGTCCAGGGTCCGTCCCTCGGTGTCGAACAGCCAGCCGTGATAGCAGCAGCGGATACCCTCGCCCTCGACCTTGCCGTAGTAGAGCGTTGTGCCGCGATGGCAGCACCGGGGATGGACCAGGCCGGCCCGACCCCGCCCGTCGCGGAACAGGATCAGGTCTTCGCCCAGGACGCGAACCGCTCGAGGGGTGTCGTCGGCATCGGTCGAGACGGCGAACGGGTGCCAGTACCGGCGCAGCATCTCCCCGGTCGGGGTGCCCCGCTCCACCTCGATCAGATCGGCATCGATCTCGGCCGGACCGAGTTCGTAGGCCGTGCCGGTGTCGATCTCGACCGGTGTTTCGGTGCCGCTCATCGCCGTTTGCCTCCTCGAGCCTGGAGAATCGATCGTAGGTCGGGGCCCTTGGGCCGACAAGCCGACGGTGACGGGTCCGGGCGGTTGGCCGGCGCCGAATCGCCAGGACCGGCCAACCGCTTGCGTCGTGACGACGCCGGCTCCAAAATGCTCCAACCGGTTGCGACCGTCACCGGTTGACTACCAAGAGGAGAACCGGTTTCGTGACAGGCATCCTGCGATCTCTCGATGATCTTGCCGCTGCTGTTTCCGACCAGGGGGTGCACACCGTGGAGCTGGCCGCCCCGGACACCCAGGGTCACCTCCGGGGCAAGCGGATTCCCGCTCGGCGGTTCATCGAAAGCGCCCACCGGACCGGGGCCAACATCGCGGACGCAATGTTCGTGTTCGACATACAGAACCGGTCGGTTGTTGGACCATCGGCCCGGCTACGCCATCGTCATCGCAGACGCCCACGATCCCGAAGGCAATCCCCATCCCTTGGCCCCCCGAAGCGTGCTGGCGGCCCAGATCGAGCGATGCCGGGCCGTCGGCGTGGACCCGGTGGTGGCCACCGAGCTGGAGTTCTATCTCTGCACCCCCGACTGGGAGCCGGTCCAGCACCACATCCAGTACAGCTCGGTGACCGACGGCTTGGCCCTCGAGCCGGTCTTGCACGCCATGCGGGAAGCGCTGCTCGGTGCAGGCATCGAGGTCGAGTCGTCAAATGCCGAGTACGGCCCGGGCCAGATCGAGATCAACGCCGGTCCGGCCGATGCGATGACCACCGCCGACAACACGGCGGTGTTCAAGTCGATCGTGAAACAGGTGGCGGTGCAACACGGCCTGCGGGCCACCTTCATGCCGAAACCCTGGGCCGAGCAATCCGGCTCCGGCATGCACGTCCACACCAGCCTGGTCGACGACGGTGGTGCCAACACCTTTGCCGATTCCGACGGCGCCCCGAACGAGCTGATGCGGGCCTGGCTCGGCGGCATCGTCGACCACGCTTCGGCCCTGACCCTGCTCGGCTCGCCGACCAGCAACGGACCGAAGCGAATCCGACCGTACACTTTCGCCCCGACCCACATCCACTGGGGCCTTGACAACCGCACCGTGCTGGCCCGCTGTGTGGTGGAGGCCGGTTCGCCGGCCAACCGGGTCGAGTTCCGCTCGGCGGGGAGCGATGCCAATCCGTACCTGATCATCGCCGGGGTGCTGGCGGCCGGCGTCGACGGGCTGGAGCGTGGCGTTGATCCGGGGCCGATGAGCGAAGGCGACATGTACACCAACCCCGGCGACTGCGTTGCCCTGCCGACCGACCTGGCGGGCGTGATCGAGGCCTACGACGGGTCGCCGCTGGCCGAACAGCTCGGGAAGACGTTCTCGGCCAGCTATGCCAGCATCGCCAGGGCCGAGGTTGCGCTGGCGGCCGAGCACAGCCCCGAGCCCGATGAGGTCACCGACTGGGAACGCGCCCGGTTCATCGAGCACTGCTGATGGCCGACAGCACCGCTCCCGGTCAGCCCGGATTCACCACCATCACCGACCCGGCGCTGTACCTCGACGGGATACCCCACCAACGGTTCGCCGCCATGCGGGCGACCCCGGGGCTGGTGTGGCACCCCTACGAGGACGACGGCTTCTGGGCGGTGACCAGACACGCCGAGGTGAGGGAGGTGTCAAAGACCGCCCAGGTGTACTCCTCGGCCATCGGCCACACCAACCTCTGGGACCTCGAAGCCGACGCTCTGGAGGCCCGGCGATCGTTGATCGACACCGACGCCCCGGACCACACCCGGCTGCGCCGGCTGGTGGCCGGGTCGTTCACCCCTCGAAACGTCCGGCAGTGGACCGAGACGGTGCGGGAGATCAGCGCCGAGCTGCTCGACCGGTACCTGGCCGGCGGGGGCGGCGACTGGGTGGAACAGGTTGCGGCCCCGCTGCCGATCAGGGTGATCCTGGCCATGCTCGGGGTGCCCGGCGAGGACGCCGACCACCTGGTGGAGCTGTCCAATTATCTGGTGGAGGGCACCGGCGATCGCCAGTCGATTCCCGCCGACGCCTTCGGCAACACCACCGAGCTGCGATTGCTGCCGTTCAACTCGCCGGCCAGCCACGCCCTGTTCGAGTATGCCGAACGGCTTGGCGGGCTTCGCCGTGACCACCCCGAGGACGATCTGGTCAGCCGTTTGGTGGCTGCGGTCGACGACGGCGAACGACTGTCGCCGAACGAGTACCGCAACCTCTTCCACCTGCTGATCTTCGCCGGGAACGAGACGACCAGAACCGCCCTGACCCACGGGGCAATGGCCCTGGCCGATCACCCCGAGCAGTGGGCCAGGGTGGTCGACGGCTCCGTTTCGGTGGAGGTGGCGGGGGAGGAGATCCTGCGGTGGGCCACGCCGGTGCTCCACATGCGGCGGACCGCGGCGGTCGACACCACCCTGGCCGGCACCGACATCGCAGCCGGACAGAAGGTGGTGATGTGGTACGCCTCGGCCAATCGGGACGAGACGGTGTTCGACGACCCCGGCTCGTTCGATGTCGGTCGGGTCGACAACCCCCACGTCGCCTTCGGCGGTGGCGGACCCCACCTGTGCCTCGGGGCATTCCTGGCCCGGCTGGAGATCACGGTCCTGCTGGAGGAGATGGTGGCCCGACGCATGGTGTTGCGGCGGACCGGCGAGCCGGTCAGGACCCGATCCAATTTTGTCAACGGGGTGCTGTCGGTCGACTTCGTTCCCGAGGTGGCGTGATGACAGAGCACGATGCGCCGGTGGTGGTGGCCCTGAACGCCGAGCTCTGCATCGGCGTCGGCAACTGCG
The DNA here is from genome assembly GCA_947259095.1 of uncultured Acidimicrobiaceae bacterium. GTDB lineage: Bacteria > Actinomycetota > Acidimicrobiia > Acidimicrobiales > SZUA-35 > JAHELU01. The sequence continues at coordinate 9,169 of CAMYLA010000094.1, forward strand.
AACTGCTGGCGCCCGATCATTTCCGCATAGACGATGACACCGCGGTGGCCGAACTGATCGGCGACGGTGCGATGACCCTGGCTGCGGCCGAAGAGGTGGTGGATCGCTGCCCCAGCGGGGCGTTGTCGATCAGCCCAACCGCCTGATCGACAACGGGCTCGGAGCGGGCCCCCGCTCGGGTCGTGCCTCAGGTACCGGCGGCTCAGGTACCGGCGGCGGCGAAGTTGGCCAGCGCCCCGGCCAGGATGTCGAGCACCTCGTCCTGGCCTCGGATGCGGTGACGGGCGGCCACCGCATCGGGGTCGTTGTAGGCGATCGTTGTCTGCCCGTCGGCGTCGGTGGAGACCAGGATCTTCTGCGGCAGGTCCAGTGCCACCGACTGGTCGGTCTGCATCAGCACGGTCCCGAGCGACGGGTTGCCGAACACCACCAGTTTGGTCGGTCGCAACTCCAGGCCCACCGATGCGGCATTGCGGTCGTGCTCCACGGTGAACGCAACATTGACCGGTGGCGCCGCCTCCAGTGCGGTCACGATGGCGCCGAAGGCGTCGGCGGCGCTGCGGTCGGTCGGGACCTCGACCAGGCCGGCCCCGGCCCTGACCGTTCCCGCGTCGAACACCGGCTCGACGGTGGTGCCGGTTGCCACCCCGGCCAGCCCGGCCAGGGCGTTGGCCACGGTCTGCAGCTGGCCGTCGGCCCCGACGATGTCATGGCGGGACTGCAGGTAGGACGGGGCGTTGTAGCCGACGTGGACCGTGCCGAACAGGTCCTCCCAGATCAACATCTTCTGCGGCAGGTCGATGCCGGTGGTCTGTGACGCCTGCATCAGTGGGGTGCCGAGGTTGGGATTGCCGAAGAACAGCTCGGTGGTGGGGGCCAGCACCAGCCCCCGGTCGGCCGCTGCGGCCTGATGGTCGACGGTCTCGACCAGTCGCAGGTTGGGGTTGGCCTCGATCGCCGCGGTCAGATCTGCGACCGATGCGGAGAAGCTCTTGGTACTCGTCACCACAACCGCGCCGACCGGCGCACGTTGCTCCCGGTAGGTCGCCGTGCCCGACCCGGCGAACGAGAGGTCGGCCTTGCAGCCCTCGGTGGTTGCGTTGCCAGTGGTGCCCGTCAGCCGCACGGCCACGCCCCGCAGGGCACGGACCCCCCGCCCGGTGGCGGTGAACCCATCGGCCCCGGCTCGGGCCCCGGCCCCGGTCGACGAACCTCGGAGCACACCACGGATCGCCCCGGTCGAGGCGTGGGGCTCCAGCGTCCAGTGGCCGGTGACCCGCTCTGACCCGTTCGGCCGGATGACCGTCCGGGTCTTCAGGGTCATGGTGCCGGCCATCAGGGCGATGGTCGATTCGGTGAACCCCCGCTCGGTCGAGTTGATCACCACCGAGCCGTGCCGGGTGACGTGGCGGCCGGTGGTCTTCGATTCGCAGCGAAAGCCCGTGATGTCGAAGTCGACCGATGGTCGTTCGCGGCCCGCCTTGCCGGTGGCCGCCGCATGGCTGACCCCGATGAACCCCAACGAGGTGGCCAGAACCGCCACCACAACCGAAACCACTCGCGCTACTCGGAGCATCGCCAATCCCCCTGGTCGTGTTCAGCCGACACACTAGCTGTTCGAATCGTGGCAGCTGCGGCGCATGGTTCGAAACCGAACCAATTGTCGTCGGTTCGGTGTCCGGTCGCCGACATCGACTCGAAACCGCGCTGCGGTACCGTCTGGTGGTGGCGAAATCGGCGGGGCCGGCCCGACGGGCGACCCTATACTCCGCCGATGACCGAGATGCCGGCCGATGAGATCGACGTCGACGCAGTGCGGGCCGACACACCGGCCTGCCGGCACCTGATCCACTTCAACAACTGCGGCACGTCACTCCCGCCCCAGCCGGTCCTGGAGTCGATGATCGACTACCTGCGGCTGGAGGCGTCGATCGGCGGCTACGAGGCCGCCGAGGCCGAGGCCGATGGGCTGGCTCGGGTCTACCGGGCCGGGGCCGAGCTGCTGGGCTGCGGCCCGGACGAGTTGGCCTTCACCAGCGGCTCGTCCGAGGCCTGGTGGCGGGCCTTCCTGTCGGTGCCGCTGGCGGCCGGGGATCGGGTCCTGGTGGGGCGGACCGAGTACCTGGCGAACATGCTGGCGCTGATCCAGGTCGGGGAGCGGGGGATCGACGTCGAGGTCGTGCCCGATGATCCCCGGGGCCAGATCGATCTCGATGCGTTGAACGCCATGCTCGACGAGGGGGTCAGGCTGGTGTGCCTGACCTCGATCGCCATGTCGAACGGCCTGGTCAATCCCACCGCCGAGGTGGGGGCGCTGGTCAACGCCACGGGCGCCTACTTCCTGGTCGACGCCTGTCAGGCGGTTGGTCAGATCCCGGTCGACGTCGAGGCCTGGGGTTGCGACTTTCTCGCCTTCACCGGTCGCAAGTTCGTCCGGGGCCCGCGGGGCACCGGCATGCTCTACGTGCGGCGGTCGGTCATGGACCAGCTCGAGGCTCCGACGTTCATCGACGGCCGCTCCGCCGAGTGGACGTCGGAGACCAGCTACCGACTGCAGCCGACGGCCCAGCGTTTCGAGCTGTTCGAGACCGCCTACGGGGCCAAGCTCGGCCTCGGCGTCGCCCTCGACTACGCATTGGGCCTGGGGCTCGCTGCCATCGAGACCAGGGTCGTTGGCCTGGCCGAAAGCCTGCGAACCGGACTGGACGGCCTGGCGAACGCCCGCTGCCTCGACACCGGGATCCGCAAGTGCGGCATCGTGACATTCGAGGTCGACGGCCACGAGTCGGCCGAGGTGGCCCGTCGGCTCCGGTCGGTTGCGATCAACGCCGGCAGTCTCGGCCTTGCCAGCTCGCGGCTCGACCTCGGCTCCCGATCGATTGCCGAGATCGTGCGGGTCGGGGTCCACTACTTCAACACCGAGGACGAAGTGGACCGGCTGGTGGCGGAGATCGCCTCCCTGCGCTGAGCGGACCCGAGCCGGGGTTGGGGGGCCGGCCGAGCGCGCTAGGGTCGATCACAGCGCCAGGCGCCCGATCCAAGATCGTGGCTCGGCCCGGCTCCTTCGCAGATCGCCCCTGGCCCACACCACCGGGGTCTGCCACCACCGCCTCGCAGCCTTCGCTGCCATCGACGGTTGCCATCGGCGCGCCGGGTCCGAGAACCCGTGCCAGCCGATCGCACGGCAAGGAGCACAACCATGCGCAGAACGATTCCGACGATGAGCGGCGACACGCTCATCGCCAGCCCACATCCACCCACCGGCGGAACCAGCGGCCGAACCAGGGCCGCGCCGCCGCCGGCCCCGTCGGGCCTCGGGCCGACCGGGCTCCGTCCCCCCAAGGCAGCGCTCGTCGGCCCGGCCTCACCCCACCGCAGAGCCCTCCTCTCCCTCGGTGTTCTCGCGGTTCTCGTGGCCGGGCTGGCCTCGGGTGTGGTGGTTGGCGCCGGGGCGGTTGCCGCTCACGGCCGTGACGCCAACGGCTGTACCGGTGTGCCCGATGCCGGCTACGGCTTCGACTTTCACACCATCTGCGACCGCCATGATCGCTGCTACCGGCAACCGGCACAGGGTCGGACAGCCGACGGCCGGCGGCGCTGCGATCGGGCCTTCCTGACCGACATGCAGCGCTCCTGCAACCGACATCGCCGTTACAGCGCCCCACGTCTCGTCTGTCGGTCCACCGCCCGGATCTACTACATCGGGGTTCGGGCGCTCGGTCGTCGAGCCTGGCAACAAAGGCTCGGTCCGCTGATCGGCTGACCGGCCGACCCAACCCGGTGGCCGGTGGTGAGCGGGTGGTGGCCGGCCGCCGGTCGGGGAACCGTGGGCGCTACCCTCCAGGAGGCCGCTCGCCTCGGCCACCGATCACACCCCCCGGGTCGGCGCCGGCCCCGGGAGCGTGAGCGGCTTCCCGCCTCGAACCCGGTGGTGCACCATGGACTATCAATCTGCAGACCTCGCGGCCCGAGTGGAAGAAGCCGAGATCTACTCGATTGCGGCCAGGACCTCGCTCACCTTTGCGCCGAGGCTCTCGGCCAGGCTCGGCAACCGGGTCCTGCTGAAGCGGGAGGACCAGCAGCCGACCTTCTCGTTCAAGATCCGTGGTGCGGCCAACAAGATCCTGTCGATGCCCGATGAGCTGGTCGAGCGAGGGGTCATCTGCAGCTCAGCCGGCAATCACGCCCAGGGCGTCGCCCTTGCCGCGGCCCGGCGGGGGGTGCGGGCGGTGATCGTGATGCCCGAAACCACACCAGACATCAAGGTCGATGCGGTGCGGGACCTCGGCGGGGAGGTGATCCTCTACGGCGACGGCTACGACGAAGCCCAGTCGCTGGCGCTGTCGATGGCCAAGGACGAAGAACTGTGTTTCGTTCATCCCTTCGACGATCCGGACGTGATCGCCGGCCAGGGCACCATCGGCCGGGAGATCCTGGACCAGGTCAACGGCGAGCTCGACGCCATCTTCATTCCCGTCGGCGGCGGCGGGATCGCCGCCGGCATCGCCACCTACGTCAAGGTCAAACGGCCGGAGATCGCCATCTACGGTGTGGAGCCGGTCGACGCGGCCAGCATGAAAGCGGCCCTCGAAGCAGGCCACCCGGTCACCCTGGAACAGGTCGGCTCGTTTGCCGATGGTGTTGCGGTCAAGCGGGTCGGCGACGAGACGTTCCGGCTCTGCCGACAGCATCTCGACGGCATGATCACCGTCACCACCGACCAGATCTGCACCGCCATCCGCGACATCTTCGAGGACACCCGCACCGTGGTCGAGCCGGCCGGTGCACTGGCCCTCGCCGGCCTCCATTGCCATGTCGAGGCCCGGGCGGTGACCGGCCAGACCCTGGTGGCCATCAACTGCGGGGCCAACATGAACTTCAACCGTCTCGGCCATGTGACGGAACGGACCGCCATCGGCGACAAGCGGGAGGCGATCCTCGGGGTGGAGATCCCGGAGCGGCCGGGAAGCTTCCTCGATTTCTGCCAGGCGATCGGCGAGCGCCATGTCACCGAATTCAACTACCGGCGGCATCGTGACGATCGGGCCCGGGTGTTCGTCGGGGTCGAGCTCCGAAGCGGCGGCGAGGATCGCCATGTCCTGATCGACCGGCTCGAACATGCCGGCTACCAGGTCTGCGATCTGACCGAGAACGAGATGGCCAAGGTCCACGTCCGCTACCTGGCCGGTGGCGGTGCGGCGGGGGTGCCAGACGAGCGGGTTTACCGCTTCGAGTTCCCGGAACGGCGGGGTGCGCTGCTTGCGTTCCTCCAGGCGGTGGGGATCGATTGGAACATCACCCTGTTCCATTACCGGAACCACTCGTCGGACTACGGCCGTGTCCTGGTGGCGGTGCAGGTGCCCTCCGACACCCTCGACGAATTCCAGAAGCACCTGGCCGATCTGGGATACCCCTACTGGGACGAAACCGACAACGAGGCCTACCGGCTGTTCCTCCAGGGCTGAACCCGGCGGGAGGCTCTCGGTCTCAGGCCGGTTCGATCTCCCGGATGGTGCCCCGAACCGGATCGACCCGGACCATGGCACCGTCGGTGATGTTGGCGGTGGCCCCGGCAACGCCGACCAGGCCCGGAATCCCGTATTCCCTGGCGATCACCGCGGCGTGGCACAGCAGGCCACCGTTGTCCACCACGACCGCACCGGCGGTGGCCAGCGCCGCGTTGTAGGTCGGCACGGTGAACGGGGCCACCAGCACGTCTCCCGGCTCCATTCTGGCCAGGGCGTCCATCTCGTCTGTGACCACCCGGGCTCGGCCGACGTGGGCCTCGGTGCCGATCCCGACGCCCTCCAGCATCGGCGACGTGCCGTCACGCTCGATCAGGTCCAGCACGGTCAACACCACGTCCATGGTCCTGGCCAGGGCCGGTGGCATGGTCCAGAGTGGTGGGTCGTCGACGTCCGGCCCGAGCACCGCCGGGGCGGTGTGTCCGGTCCAGGCCTGCCGCTCGGCGTATCGCTCGGCCAACAAGCCCGGCGACGGCGACCCCCGGCCCTGCAGCATGGCGACCAGCTCCTCGCCCTCCAGGTCGAACACGTGGCGTTCATCCAGGATCCGTTCGTCGGCCACCAACCGTTCGGCCGCCTCCAGCAGCGCCCGCCGGAGCAGGCCGGCCGGCCACTGGTAGGTGATCGGCCCGTTCTCGTCCCGCAGGCCGTACAGCGCCCTGGCGTCGGCCACCAGCTGGTCGAACTCGGCCCGATCGGCCGGAGCGAGCCGAGTTCGAAGATCGGCTGCCGAAGCATCGCCTGCGGCTCGGGCACTCGCCTCCATCTCGACCGGATCGGGGCCGGCCCCCGGGGTGTTGATGGCCTGGAGGATCAGCTCCGGCATTTCATTGAGGGTCAGATCCTGGAGGTCGTACCCGGTGGTGAGCCGCCAGCCGTACCGTTCGACGAAGCTGTCGACAAGCCCAGACACCTCGGCGGAAACGGCCCGGACCTGGTCGAGTGTGGTGAACGGTCCGAGGCCGTCGACCAGACGACCGATGGTGGCCAGGGCGACCCTGGGGGCGGTGGTTGCCGGCGACGATCCGGTCAATGTGGCCATGACCTCGACCTTGTCCAGCCCCCACTCCCGGCTCCTGACCAGCAGCAGCCCGATCGGGCCGAGATCGCTGACGTGGAGCCGGAAGTGCAGGGTCGTGCCGTGCTCCACCAGCGCAATCAGTTCCTGGAGGTGCCGGGCCAAACCGGCGTTGTCCATCGTTGCCGGGTCCCGGGTTGCCAGCCGAGTGCACGTCTCGGTCAGGTAGGGGCGGTGGATGGTCTGCCAATCCCGGAGCTCCTCGTTCCACAGGCGACCGTCCAGGGCCTCGGCGGCCACGGCGTTCCTCTTGCGGAAGGCGGGGTGGAGCCTGGTCGCCAGCCACAGGATCGGCGCCGGAGGCATTGGCAGATCCCGATCGCCGGCCAGCAACGGGACCATACGGATGTAGAAGTTGCCGTTCACGAACGCCGCTTCGAGGCCCCTGAGCGGACCGCCCATCCGTTCGAATCCCTGGGCCATGCCGGCTTCCATGCCCCGCACGATCGCCCGCTGGGTCAGGCGGGCACAGTCCGGCTCGAAGTGCGACTTGTCCAATCGCCACGTCCCCGGTCCCGGCTTCGACCAGTCGAGCCCCGCACGGGGAGCCGTTGGATCGGTTGCGGCCCGCTCCATCGGGGTCATCGACTCTCGGTCCTCGGTGTTGGTTGCCATCGCCTCGTTCCTCTCGTCAGAACTGCCGCCGGGTTGCGGCTGTCGTCGTACGGGTTGCCGGGGGCGCCGTCGCTGCTTCAGCTCAGCCCACTGTCGGCCTTGAACTGCTTCTGCATCGCCCTGGCCGCCCACCAGGCCAGCCGCGCCGCGTCCGGCCCCGTATGGCCCATCCGGGTGTGGAGCTCGAGAAAGGCCGACGACGACATGATCAGGGTGATCAGGTCGCCGAGATCGGCGCGGTCCTTGGTCGACGCCTGGGGGAATGCCTTGTCGAGGCGGACCTGCATCTGGGACCGAAGGGCTTCCAGCCGACGGAGCCGGATGTCGCGTCCCACCGGCGAAAGATGTTGGGCTCGAATCGCCTCGACGTCGCGTTCGAAGTCGGTCCAGAGGGTCGCCAGGTAGCGACCGGGACGGTCGAACAGGTCCTGGCGGCCGTCCATGATCTCGTCGGCTCGGCGCTGTTGTATCTCGGCGACGTCATCGAGCAGGTCCTGCTTGGTCGGGAAGTAGCGGTACACCGTGCGCACCGAGACGCCGGCCCTCGCCGCCACCGCCGGGATGCTCAGCGCAGCCGGGTGCTCGTCGACCAGCAGCCCCTCCACCGCCTCCCGAATCGCCTGACGGGTGACCTCGGCCCGGCGTCGACGCAGATCGTCGGGGCCCGTGGCCTTGCCACCTGTTGGGCCGGCCGGCTGCTCGTCCATGGTGTCATCGTAGATCAGATCGCCAACTAATGACATGATTAATGACAGATACTGCACGAATCATGTCATCTCATTCGGGCATGGCATTTCATCCGGGCACGGCATGGCCACGGTTCGCCGTCGCCGGAACGGCGGGTTCGCACCCTCCGGTCAGCCCGGCGGCGTTCAGGTCTCTCTCGCCGAAAACCGGGTGATCCTGTTGGCCACGGACCACTAGGGTTCGTCGGCGTCCGAAGGTCTGTCCGGGGGCTCCTCTTGGTCCGACGCCGGCTGCGACGCCAGGCCCGGCCTCGACCACCCGGCCGACAGCTCGGTCGGCGACCTCGGCATCGTCGGGGCGGCGATACCGGCCCGACGCAGTGTCGACGGTCGCAGTTCGACGGTCCGACTGGCCTCTCGCTCGATGGCCGACTGTTCCTCCTCGGCGTCGAACGGCTCGAGCCCGGCGTCGTCGACGTCGTCGCCCGCTCGGTGATCGACGAGGTCGATGTCGGCTCGTTCGGTGTCACCACCCGAGCCCCCGGTCGCCTTGGCGTCGAGGGGCTCGGGTGTGTGCACGTCGAGGGGCTGGTCGGCCTGTTCGGCGGCGCGCTCCTCGATCGCATGATCGCCGTTGCGGCCGAGCGCGCCCGCGGTGGCCGGGACCGGTGGGGCCGCACCCGGCGGCTCCTCGGCCATTGCCACCGGCATCACCCCGGTTCGGTCCGAGTCGGGCTCAGACCCACCGGCGACGATGGCAGGGCGATGGCCAACACTCGTGGTACGGGCGCCAAACGAGGCCGAGAGCCAGCTCAGCACCGCGACCAGTGCGCCGAGGGCGATGGCCGGCGCCAGGAACGGCCACGGCGCGCTGCGGTAGTCGGCCACCGCCTGCGCCAGCAGCGAACCGAGGCCGGGGTTCAGGTTCGTTGCCCGGTCGCCGGCGAAATCGATGACGACGAAGAGCGCCGAGCTCATTGCAGCGATGGCGGCGGCGACGGCGGCCAGCCCCTCTGCCGGCCAGGCCGGTCGGGCGCCGACCGGCACCGAACGGGCCAGCAGCCGGGCCGCCAGCGGGACCAGCGACAAGCCGAGCATGAGCACCAGGATCGGGTCGAATCGGGCCCGATCGAGGTCGCCCATCGCCAGGACACCCAGTGGGACCATCATCGGCACCGGCCACCACAGCCCGTCGACCGCAACGTCGAACAATCGACCGGCCGTGGTCGGCAGAGCCAGCCGCAGCCACGCCGCCATCGCACCGAGGGCGGTGGCCAACATCGCGGCGGCCACCCCGGTCAGCATCACCGGCCAGAGGGCGGCCGTGACCGTGGCCAGGGTGTCGCGACCCAGGGCGTCGGTTCCGAGCCACGGCCCGCCGATGGTCGGCGGTTCCAAGGCCCCCCCGGTGGTGGCGGAGGGATCGCCGAAAACGCTGCCGAGGCCGGCAACGACGACGAGCACGCCGCCAACCGCCAAGGCGATGGCCAGGGCCGGGCCGGCCGACCGGCTTCCGGCCGACCGGGTCGGTCCCGATCGGTTCTCGGTGGCCAGGTCACGGGTGAGGGAGCCGGCCAGGTCGACCGCGATCGCCAGGGCAGCACCGCCGATCAGCGCCCAGAACAGGACGTCCAGGACCGGCCCCGAATCGCCCGCCCGCAGCGCACCGAAGAACCGGGGAAAGATACCGGGGTGGCCAGAGAGCAACTCGGTGACCGCCAGGGTTGCCAGGAAGACCGTGGTCGGGAAGCCGAACCGCCACCGGGGCGTTGCCTCCGGTCTTGACGCCGACCAGGCTCGGATCGGGGCCGGTACCACGAGGTCACCAACCGATCGGCGACCGGCACCGTCGGCGATGAGCGACACCACCGCCGGGATGACCGCCAAGGCGACCACCGTGCCCCACAGCAGCAGAAATCGGGTTCCGTCTTCCGCCGAGTCCTGCAGCGACACCGCCTCGGCCGGCACCAGGCCCTGCCTGGCGGCGGCGTCGGTCAACGGGTGGAGCAGGAACCCGGGCACGGCGATGGCAACCGCCACCAGTACCAGCCGTGCCAACAGCCGGCCCGGCCGTCCCGCTCGGGCCACCGCCCCGATCGCCGCCCCGAGGACCACACCGAGGAGGACCCCGGCCGCGGCCAGCACCATGGTGTTGCCGATGGCGGCGGTCGCCGAGCTGTCAGGGTTGACGACATCGCCCAGCCAGGTCCAGAAGCCCGGCGGTTGGTCCAGACGTTGTGGCCGGGCATCGGCGGCCCGACCGACCAGGGCGTACCCCACGGCGGTGCCACCGGCCACGATGCACAGCGGCCGAAGCGCCAAAAAGGCCATGTCCCGTCGACCCCACGCCGGTCGCTGCTCCCTCCGCACGTCACCATTGTGCCCAACGACGGTCAAAATGGGCAGCCGAGCCCGTTTTCGGGGCCCGGCTCAGACGTCGGCCAGGGCCCGGGTGATCTCCTCCACCGCCGCCTTCCCGTCGCCGAACATCATCAGGGTGTTGTCCAGGGCGAACAGCGGGTTGGGGATGCCGGCGAATCCGGGACTGAGCGACCGCTTGATGACGACCACGGTTCTGGCCCGATCGGCATCGAGGATCGGCATCCCGGCGATCGGACTGTCCGGGTTCTCCCTCGCGTCCGGGTTCACCACGTCGTTGGCTCCGATGACGATCACCACGTCGGTCTGCTCGAAGGTCGGGTTGACCGTTTCCATCTCGACCAGCTGCTCGTAGGGGATCTCGGCCTCGGCCAACAACACGTTCATGTGACCGGGCATCCGGCCCGCAACCGGGTGGATGGCGAAGACGACATCGGCGCCGTGGGCTTCGAGCGATCTGGTCAGGTCCCGGACCGCATGCTGAGCCTGGGCCACCGCCATGCCGTAGCCGGGGACGATGGCCACCCGCTGGGCCGTCTCGAGGATCATCGCCACCTCCTCGGCCGACGAGCTGGTGATCTTCCCCTCGTAGATCTCATCCGCGCCGAGCGTCACGCCGCTCGACTGGATCGATCCGAACAACACGTTGGTCAACGTCCGGTTCATGGCCCGGCACATGATCCGGGTCAGCAGCAGGCCGCTGGCACCGACCAGCGAACCGGCGATGATCAGCAGGCTGTTGTCGAGGACGAAGCCGGCCATCGCCGCCGCCAGCCCGGAGAACGAGTTGAGCAGGGCGATCACGACCGGCATGTCGGCTCCGCCGATCGGCACCACCAGGGTGATCCCGGCCACCAGCGCCAGCGCCGCCAGGGCCCACAGCCACGGCCGGCTCGGATCGAGGACCAGCCCGAGGCCGAGTCCGACCAACCCGACGGCCACGGCCACGTTGAAGCCCCGCAGGAATCGGCGGGTCGCGGCCTCCGAGATCGCCCCGCCGGGCATGATCTCCTGGAGTTTTGCGAACGCGACCAGACTTCCGGAGAAGGTGATGGCCCCGATGGCCACGGTGAGGGCGGTGCCCGTTGTGGTGCTGAGGGGGAGATCGTCGAGGTCGAGGGCGACGACGAAGGAGGCCGCCCCGACCAGGACCGAAGCCCCACCCCCGAAGCCGTTGAACAGCGCAACCAGTTGGGGCATCCCGGTCATCTGAACCCGGACCGCCAGGGCGGCGCCGATGGCAGCGCCCAGCACCAGCCCGAGGGCCAGCAGGCCGTAGCTGATGATCTGGCGATCGGCCAGGGTCACCACGACCGCCAGCAGCATCGCAGTGGCGCCGAGGAGGTTCCCCCGGACCGCAGTGCGGGGTTTTGCCAGGCCCTTGAGCCCGAGGATGAACAGCACCGCTGAGATCAGATATCCCAACTGCGTCAGGTCCGACACCGACTCAGCGCTTTCTGCTGAACATGTCGAGCATGCGATGGGTCACCAGGAAGCCTCCGACGACGTTCACCGTTGCCAGGACCACCGCCCCGAATGCCAGATATCTGGCCAGGTCCGAATTGTCGGAACCGGCTGCGGCCAGGGCGCCGACCAGCGTGATTCCGGAGATGGCGTTCGACCCGGACATCAGCGGTGTGTGCAGCGTCGGCGGCACCTTGGCGATCAGTTCGACGCCGAGGAACACCGCCAGGACGAACAGGGTCAGTGCAACGACGAAGGTCATGAGGTGGCTCCGGAGTCGGCCGTGTGGTCGAGGGGTTCGAGCTGCAACGCCTGGCGAACCCTGGGGTGGCGGACCTCGCCGTGATGGCCGACCACCGTGCCGGCGGTGATCTCGTCGTCGAAGTCGAGCACCGGTTCGCCATCGGGAGCGAGGTGTTTCAGCAGCGACATCACGTTGTTTGAGAACATCTGACTGGAGGTGGCGGCCGCCTTCGACGGCAGATCGGTGGGACCCAGCAGCAACACCCCGCGGTGGGTCACCTCGTCGTCGGCCACGGTCAGCCGGCAGTTGCCGCCTCGCTCGGCCGCCAGATCGACGATCACCGAACCCGGCCGCATCGCCTCCACCATCTGGGTCGTGATCAATTCGGGGCTGGCCGCCCCCGGCACGGCGGCGGTGGTGATGACGGCGTCGGCCTCGGCGATGAACGGCAGCAGCTGCTCGTGCTGGCGGCGGTTGAGCTCCTCGGTCTGCTCGGCGGCGTAGCCGCCGTCGGCCTCGGCGCCGCCGCCCCTGAAGGACAGGTCGAGCTCGATGGCCTTGGCCCCGAGGGATTGGATCTGCTCGATGGCGGCGGGCCGGATGTCGTAGCCCTGGACCACCGCCCCCAATCGCCGGGAGGTGGCGATGGCCTGCAGCCCGGCCACCCCGGCCCCCAGCACGACGAACCGGGCCGGCGACACGGTCCCGGCTGCGGTCATCATCATCGGCAGCAGCTTGGGGATCCGGGTTGCCGCCAGCAACGCTGCCTCGTAGCCGGCCACCGTTGCCATGGACGAGAGCACATCCATCGACTGGGCCTTGGTGGTCCTGGGGATCAGCTCCAGCGAGACCACCGAGGCACCGGTTCCGGCCAGGGCTGCCACCCGCTCGGGCCGCCACAGCGGATCGTGTTGTCCGATCAGGGTGTGGCCGGCGCCGAGGCCCCGCCACTCCGGCCCGGTCAACTCCTCGTCGCTCGGGCCGGTGATCTGGACGATGACACCGCCGTCGCCGATCACCGCCGCCCGCTGGTCGATGGTGGCTCCGGCGTCACGATAGGCGTCGTCGCTGAACCCGGCCTTCAGCCCCGCTCCGACCTCGACCACGACCTGGTTCGAGGCCGACACCAGGGTTGCCACCCCGGGAGGGGTCAGCGCAACCCGTCGTTCTCGGCTCGAAGTCTCCCTGGGCACACCGATTCGCATTGCTTGTGTCGGCCTCGTCTCGCAGTGTTGATGCTCCGGGCAGGCTAGACGGGTTTGGCTCGATCCACTC
>CAMYLA010000095.1 GCA_947259095.1 uncultured Acidimicrobiaceae bacterium
TGTTCATGGAGCTGCGGGAGCACGTCGACCGGCTGGCCGAGGACGATTCGGTCGGCTGCGTGGTGTTGACCGGCGCCGGCCGCTCATTCTGCGCCGGCAACGATCTTGGCGGCATCGCCGATGGCGTCCGGGCCCCGACACCCCATTTCCAGGCCGAGACGATCGACGCCCTGGAGCGGCTGCCCCAGCCCACCGTGGCCAAGATCAAGGGTCACTGCTTCACCGGCGGGCTGGAAGTGGCCCTTGGCTGTGATCTGCTGGTGACCACCGAGTCGGCCCAGCTCGGTGACACCCATGGCCAGTGGGGTCTCGTCGCTTCCTGGGGGATGACGGTGCGGCTGCCGGAACGGGTCGGCCGAGCCAGGGCCAAAGAACTGATGTACACCGCTCGGCGGATCACCGGTGTCGAGGCGGCCTCGATCGGCCTCACCAACATGGCGGTGGGCGACGACGATCTGGACCGAGCGGTCGACGAACTGACGGCCTCGATCGTGGCCAACTCCTGGGACACCAGCCGGTTCGACAAGGCGATCCTGGCCGACAATCAGGACATGAGCCGCGAGGAGGCCTTGGCCTACGAGCGCGCCGCCCCCTACGGCCGCCCCCGGGACATGGCCGAGCGGATGGCCGCTGGTCGGCCCCGGTGAGCGGTCGAGCGGATGGCCGCTGGTCGGCCCCGGTGAGCGGTCGAGCGGCTGGCCGCTGGTCGGCCCCGGTAGAGGGTCGACGATGATGTCGGCGGAGCTTGAGGCCCGGGTCCGGCGACTGGAGGATATCGAGGCCATCAAGCAGCTGAAGGCCCGTTACTGCGCCTACTGCGACGACGACTACGACGCCGACGGACTGGCCTCGCTGTTCACCGAGGATGCGGTGTGGGACGGCGGGGGCACCTTCGGGCGGGCCGAGGGTCGGGAGGGGATCCGGCGCCACTTCACCGGTGCCGGGGACCGGGTGACCATCGCTCGCCATCAGGTGATGAACCCGATCGTCGAGGTCGGGGTCGACGGCGACCCCGACGCCGCCAGTGGTCACTGGTTGCTGTTCCAGCCATGCACCAACGTGGGACCGGATGGTGAGGCAGCGGTGTGGCTGGCCGCAACCTACGCCGACCGCTACCGGCGCAACGACCACGGCTGGTTGATATCGGCCACGATGATCGACGTCGCCTTCTTCACCCCGTTCGACACCGGTTGGCTCGATCAACGGTTCCTTCCCGGTCGCGAACCCTAGCGTCCTGGAGACCGGCACCGGGGCTGATCACCGCCGAGCGGCAATGCCGACTGAAAACCCGGCCGGAGCTAGGGTGCGCCATGGTTCGATTGAGCGATCTCCACCCCAGCGAAGCCGATCACATGCTGGCCCGGGCTGCGGCCATGCCCGAGATTTCGCCCGGTCCGTGGATCGATCCGCCACCGGTCACCGAGTCGACGGTGGCCATCATCTCCACCGCCGGGATGCACCGGCGGTCCGACGAGCGGTTCCGGCCGGGTTCGGTCGACTATCGGATCATCCCCGGTGACATCGACTTCGCCGACGTGGTGCTGTCGCACATCAGCGCCAATTTCGACCGCAGTGCCTTCCAGCAGGACCCGAACATCATGTTCCCCCTCGACCGGCTCCGGGAGCTGGCCGGATTGGGCGAGATCGCCGGCGTGTCGACCTGGCACTATTCCTTCATGGGGGCCCAGCCAAACCCGGCCAGGTTGGAGAAGACCGGCGAAGAGGTCGGGCGGCTCCTGGCCGCCGACGGCGTCGACGTTGCGCTCCTGGTCCCGGTCTGACCGATCTGTTCGGGCGCGGTCGGCGCCCTCGCCCACTACATCGAGCGAGCCGGGGTGGCCACGACCTCGATCAGCCTCATCAGGGAACAGACCGAGAAGGTGTGCCCACCCAGGGCGCTGTGGGTGCCGTTCGCCCTCGGACGTCCGCTCGGCTCGGCCGACGATCCGGAGTTCCAGCGAAACGTGCTGCGGGCCGCGCTGGCTCTGCTTGGCACCGCCACCAGGCCGACCATCGAGGATTATCCGGTGGAGGCCCCCGAGGAGGCCGGGCCCGGTCAGTGGTCCTGCCCGCTGAGCATCGCGCCCCCCGACGGTGAGCAGACCCTGGTCGATCGGCTGCTGGCCGAGGTCGGGGGGCTCCGCCCCTGGTCGGCGGAGACCAGACGGGCCAGGGGTCGAACGCTGTTCGGTGCCAGCGGTGCAGCCGTCGACCAGGTCGACGACGTGGCCCGGGCGCTGGCCACCGTGGCCGAGACCGGCGAGTTGACCGATCCTCCGGCAGGCGAGGTGGCCTGGGCCTTTCCCCAGCCGCTGTTGCTGCGGCACCTGGCAGATGATCTTCGAACTATTTATCACGAGGCCATTGCGGCCCAGCCTGGCCCGGGGGCACCGAACCATGCCGCGCTCAACCAGTGGATCTTCGGCGGGACCGTGTTGGGGGAGGTGCTCCAGTTGGTGGCCGAGCGGCTGACCGGCGACGGGTCCCCGGCCGCCTTGGTGATCCGGGGCCTGCTGATTCCCGAGGGTCACCACAGGGGCGGTTCGGCCTTCCCGGCCACCGCCGAGTTCGGGGCCGAGCCCGGTCCCGGCCGCTGACCCGTCGCCCGGCCGAAACGGGAATGGCCGGTGGCGCTCGCCGGTTCCCGGCCAATGGCCGAACCCCGAACCAGCCGCTGGCGCCGCCGGGTCAAGACCATCCCCGCCATGCTGGCCATCACCACGGCGGCGATCCTGTGGCTGCCGGTCCTGGTGTCGTTGGCGATCGCCGTCGATGTCATCCGGCTCCGGCTCCGGCTGCCGACCCTGCGACTGTACCTGTTCGTGTTGCAGTACCTGATCAACGACAGCGTCGAGATCATCGCGGCCCCGATCTACTGGGCGATGGCCGGGTTCGGCACCAGGCTCGGCTCCGAATCGTCGATCGCCCGCCACGAGCGGCTGCAATGGTGGTCGGTCCGGCTGCTGGAGCGGCGGGCCGGGCAGTTGCTGGGGTTCCGGGTCGAGATCGACGACCGGGACCGGTCGGTGCTGCGAGGGGGGCCGGTGGTCGTGATCGCTCGCCACCTCAGCGTGTTCGATGCGTCGCTTCCGAGCCTGGTGCTTCATCCGGCCGGGTTCAGGGTCGGCGGGGTGATCATGGCCGAGCTGCTGGCCGACCCCGGCTTCGACCTGATCTACTCCAGGCTGGGATCGGTTTTTGTTGTCCGGGACCGGGGGGCGGAGGCGACGGCCGAGATCGCCGCCATGGTCGACCGGCTGGGGCCGACAGACGACACGGCGCTGGTGATCTTCCCCGAGGGTCGGCTGTTCCGGGAACCGGTTCGGGATCGTCTGCTGACCAGGCTGGGCCAGTCCGATCCGGTCCGGGCCGAACGGTTGGCCGGCCTGACGAACCTGTTGCCTCCCCGGCCGGGCGGGCTGCATACGTTGTTGGCAGCGGCACCCGAGGCCGACGTCGTCCTGATCGATCACACCGGGCTCGAGCGGCTGCGGTCGTTGCGTGATCTGGCCTCGGTGGTCCCCATCGACTGGCCGATCCGGGTCCGGCTGCAGCGCATTGCCCGAGCCGAGATCTCCGACGACCTCGACGGTTTCACGGCCTGGCTGGACGACCTGTGGTTGGACCTCGACCAGGCCACCCGCCCGGCATGAACGAGCCGCCGGCGGTGGCCGGCCACTGCGACGAGCCGATCGCTCGGGCCCCGGGACTAGAGAACCGTGACCGTGCCGGTGTTGCCGTCGACCTCGATCTCGGCCCCGTCTGGGATCATGCGGGTTGCGTCCCTGGCCGATACCACGCAGGGGATGCCCAGTTCCCGACTGACGATGATGGCGTGGCTGAGGGCGGCGCCGACATCGACCACCACGGCCCCCGCGGTCACGAACAGCGGTGTCCAGGCCGGGTCGGTCATCGGGGCCACCAGGATGTCACCCGGTTGCAGGGCCGTGGGGTCGGACGGATCGAGTACCACCCTGGCCCGACCTCGGTAGACGCCGGGGCACCCCGGATTGCCGACCAGCACCTGCCCGGACGCTGCCACCTCCACCGACTGTGCGCCCTTGGCCGGCCACTGGTCGTTCGGGGGAACCGAACCGTTGATGATGAACGGCGGTTCAAGGGTCCGCAGCCAGTCGTGGTGACGTTGGCGATCGGCCACCGTGACACCGATGGCCGCCATCTCGCCGGCCACGTACGGTTCGACCTCGTCGAGGAAGAGCATGCACAGGTCGCGGGGGTGTTCGATGTCGCCCCTGGCCGCGGCCCGGCGACCGAGCTCCCACACCGCCATCCGGACTTCGTGAATGACCTTGATGATGCTGGTCTTCGAGCGTTCCCGCCCGGGGACGAAGACCTTGGCCGATGCCAGGGCGGCCTGGAATTGGCCCTGGGTTTCGGGGTCGGCGGCCAGCGCCTCGGTCACCGTTGCCGAGAGCTGTTCCCGTTCGGCTTCCCGAGCGGCGTTCTCGGCGAGGGGTGACCGGTCGTCGTCGGCCAACCTCATCCGGTCGACGGCGGCCAGAACAAGGTCGGGATTGGTCTCCCAGGTGTCGGCGTGAATGTCCCACTCGTTCGGGCCCCGGGAGCCGAACTCGGCAACGAAGCCAGCCAGCGCCTCGGTGAACGTGACGGCATCGCGGTGTTCCGAGGCGGCGAGCCGCTCGGTCAGGCCGGCGTGGCCGGTGTCGAACAGCTCGGTGAGCGCCGCCGAGCCCTTCACCGCCCGCGACAGCTCCCACATCGCATAGGACGGCGCGGCCGAGTCGACGCCTCCCAGACCGGCGAACAGCCGCATGGCCAGCGTCGGCTGCTCCATGGCCGCGCAGACCGCACCGATCACCCCCGGCCCCACCGACGCCGCGCCGCTCTGGTTGATGTGCTGGTTGAACAGGCGGCGGATGGTCGGTTCGTAGGACTTCGCCCTGGCCAACAGTTCGGCGTCGCCGGCCGCGGTGAGGTCGGGGCGGGAGGCTCTGGCCTCCAGGCTCAGTTGCCGATCGGCCTCGAGCTCGTCCTGTTCCATGGTTCCCATGACCCAGGCCAGCCACTTGGCGAGTTTGGCCGTGCCGATCTCGCTCTCGTGCCAGTCCTCGGGCACGTAGGGCGGAACGTCGGGGTGGTCACCGAAGTACGCCATGTCGATGTCGGCCGCGGTCATACCCGGGGTGCGGACCCCGAACAGCCGGATCCCGGTGGCGCACAGGTAGGCGTAGCCACCGAACATCCCCGCCACCTCCGGCCGCTTCGGGTTCATCCCGACGTCGTCGTAGCCCAGCCGCTCCACGGCGCAGTCGTACCAGCCGGGTAGCGTGCCGCCCTCCCAAACCAGATCCCACCCCAACGGTGACGGCGGCTCCGGCAGCACCTCGCCGACATTGGCCCTGGTCCAGAACGGCCACTTCTCCGTCAGTTGGTTGTCGGCAATCCAGCGGTCGATGGTCATGTCGTCCCCTTGCGGGGCCGGCCACCATGCTCCGGCCGTTCACCCCGTGTTCAGCTTGGCGCCAAGCTACAGCACATCGGCGAACAGCACGAGCGGGCCTCACCCGTCGTTTGGCCTCACCAGGACCTTGACCTGATCGTCGGGATCGGCCAGGGCGGCGAAGGTGGCGGGGACCTCGTCGATCGACACCTCGTCGGTCACCAGTGCCGTCCCGTCGATCCGACCCTCGGCCAGGTTGTGGAGCGAGGTTGCGAATTCCTCGGGGGTCCAGCCGAGAACGAAGCGCACCGTCAGGTGCTTGTAGATGCCCATGATCGGTCGGAAGCCATCGGACTCCATGCAGACCCCGGCAACCACCACCTCGCTGCCCCGGGGGGCGCCGGTCATGGCCATGTCGATCATGCCGGGAACCCCGACCGCTTCGAAAATGACCGGCGGTGCCGGCTCGGCCCCGGCGACGTTGTCGGCCCACGCCTCGGTGGCGATGGCGAACCCGGCCTGGCGGCTGTCGGCGGTGCCGGGGTCGACCACCAGGTGGGCCCCCATGGTGGCGGCCAGGGCCCGGCGTGACGGCGAGAGGTCGGCGGCGATGATCGGTTCGGCGCCGGCCAGCGACAGGGCGGCGATGATGGCCAGTCCGACCGGGCCGGCGCCGATCACGATCGCCGCCCGACCCTGTTCGATCGATGACTGGTTGACGGCATGGAGGCCGACGGCCATCGGTTCGGTCAATGCCGCCAGCGGGGCGGCGAGGCCGTTTGGCACCGGGAGCAGCGCCGCCGGGTCGAGCAGCATGCGCTGGCTGTAGCCGCCGGGGTAGCGGTTGTCGTAGCCCGGGACCGCGGGCCCGTCGGGGGTGTTGAGCATCGGCATGGCGGCCATCGGCGCCCCGAGCTCCACCCCGTCGACCCCGGCGCCAACGTCGAGCACCTTGACCGACAGCTCGTGGCCCATCACCAGATCGGCGCTCGGATCGAAGTTGAAGGTTGCGATGCCCGCTTCCTTGGCGGTGTCGGCCATATGGTCGGCGTGATCGACGGTGTGCAGATCGCTGCCGCAGATGCCACAGGCCACGGTTTCCACCAGCACCTGGCCTGGCCCGGGCGTGAGATCGGGAATCTCGTCCACCACCATCGCTCCCTGCCGGAGCACGACGGCCTTCATGGCCGGCACTCGGCGGTGGTCTTGGCCTGCTTGGTCATTTTTGGTCTCCGGTTCTGCTGCTTCCTGCCGCGGACCTCTGGTCGGGCCGCTCCGGTCGGGCCAGCCTAAGGCAGCGCCGTCGACCGCCGCACGCCGAGATGAGCCGGTCGAGTCCGGGCCTTGGGTATCCCCTTCCATATCAATCGGCCTCCATACACTGGCAGCTCTTGGGGCGACCATCCGGCCGCCCATGGCGACGGGCTCGAAGAGAAGGAAGATGCGGATGAGTTTTTGGAAGAAGTTGGGTGCGGCCTGTCTGGTCGTATCGATGCTGTCGGTGGCCGGGGTGGCCGGGGCCACGGTCAGCGGGGTCTGGACCAAGGGTTCCGGCCCCGGTCGGGTGGCCAGCGTGGCCTGCCCCGGCGGGATGAGCCGGCTCGGTCACTCGTTCAACGAGCACATGACGATCTTCGATGGTGACCCGGCCATCAAGATCAGAAACGAGTACACGGTCGCCAAGGACGGCTTCCTGGTGGAAGACATCGATACCGGCGCTCACGCCGGGACCCACCTCGACGCGCCGGCGCACTTCATCGAAGGTGCCCGATCGGTCGACCAGCTGGCGGCCGAGGAATTTGTCTGGCCGGTCTACAAGATCGACGTCCGGGGCAAGACCTTCGAGAACGGCTTCATCCAGTGGTCAGACATCCGGGACTACGAGCGGCACAACGGCCGGATCGCCGAGGGATCGCTGGTGGTGCTGCAAACCGGCGCCGAGCGGTTCTGGGGAGCCGAGAAGAAGAGAACCGACCGGAAAGGCAACGCGGCCAACAAAGACGACTTCTTCGATTTCGAGAACCCCGGCTTCTCCGGTGATGCGGTCCAGAAGCTGTTCGATCGCCGCCACATCGATGGCGTCGGCTCGGACGCCTACGGCCCCGACGCCTTCAGCGACGAGAACTTCGACGCAACCTTCACCACCCTGGCCAACGACGGGGTGGCCCTGGTGGCCATCGCCAACCTCGACTCGGTCAACGTCCGGGGCGATGTGATCATCGCCTCGACCGTCGCCCTGCTGGACGGCTCCGGGTTCACAACCGACCCGATCGCCTGTCACGGCCTTCCTCGCCAATAGCACTGCCGCACCGGTCCCGCCACCCGGCTCGGGTGGCGGGACCGAGCGCGTTCTCAGGTCGGGGCCCAGGCCCGCTCGGGGTTGTCGGCATGGTGGACCTCGCCATCGGGATCGAAGATCAGGAACCGGTCGAACGAGCGGAGGAACCAGCGGTCGTGGCTGACTGCGATCACCGTTCCCTGGAACGACGCCAGCCCGGCCTCCAACGCCTCGGCCGAGGCGACGTCGAGGTTGTCGGTCGGCTCATCGAGCAGCAGCAGGGTGGCGCCGCTCAGCTCGAGCTGCAGGATCTGGAACCGGGCCTGCTGGCCGCCGGAGAGGTTCTCCCAGGTCTGGTCGGCTGCGTCCTGGAGCTCGTAGCGTCGCAGCAGGGCCATGGCCCGGCCGACCGCATTGATCTGGGAGTCGATGTGGTCCTCGGTCAGGATGGCCGACAGGGTCCGCCCCGCCAGTTCCGGGTGCTCATGGGTCTGGGAGAACAGTCCCGGAACCACGTTGGCCCCCAGGCGCCAGTCGCCGTCGTGGTCGATCGGCCGGCCGGCCAGCAGCCGGAGGAAGTGGCTCTTGCCGGTGCCGTTGCGGCCGACGACGGCAACCCGATCCCCGAACCAGGTCTCGTCGTCGAACGGGAAGGTCAGGTCGGTCAGCTCGAGCTTTGAAAGGATCACGGCCCGCTTGCCGGTTCGGCCCCCGGACAGCCGCATGTCGATCTCCTGGTCGACGATCTGGGCCGGCGGCCGGCCCCGCTCGTCGTATTGCCGCAGCCGCGACTCGGCCGCCTTGGCCCTGGGCGCAAACTTCTCGCTCATGGCGGCCCGGCGTTTCATCTCCTTGAGATGGAGTACCAGCCGGTGCCGCTCGTCCTCCCACCGCTTGTTCTCGTCTTCGATCTGGCGTTGACGGGCCCGGCGTGCTTCGGCCCAGGTGGCGAAGGACTCGCCGTGGGTCCAGGCCCCCTCGGCCTCGATGGTGATGACCTTGCGCGAGGTTGCGGCCAGCAGCTCCCGGTCATGGGAGATGTAGAGGACCGTCTTCTGGCTGGCGTTCAACTGGTCGGCCAACCAGTTCTTGCCGGGGACATCGAGGAAGTTGTCCGGCTCGTCGAGGAGCAGCACGTCATCGTCGGAACGGAACAGCAGTTCCAGGGCCAGCCGCTTCTGCTCGCCCCCGGAGAACGTCTCGCTCGGCCGGTCGGCCAGCTCGGACCACGGCAGGCCGACCGCCCGGTCGGCGCATTCGGCCCACAGCACCTCCAGCTCGTAGCCGCCGATGGCCTCCCACCGCCCGAGCGCCTCGGCGTAGCGGATCCCGGCCCGCTCGCCGCCGTCGTCGTCGGCCCCGCCGACCAGATCGGCTTCGGCCAGACGGAGCCGATCGGCCGCTTCGATGAAGACCGCAGGCGAGAGCGAGAGGTACAGCTCCCGGAGGGTCAGGCCCTCGGCGATCCCGATCATCTGGTTCATGTACTTCCACGACCCGGACAGCCCGATGGTGCCCTCGGTCGGCGACAGCTCGCCGGCGATCAGTCGGAGGATGGTGGTCTTGCCGGCGCCGTTTGCCCCCACCAGGGCGCTGTGGTCGCCGTCGCCGACCTTGAACGAGACATCGTCGAGCACCTTGGGCCCGATCGAATAGCCGAAGGCGACGTTTGAGAACTCGACCGAACCCACCCTGGGACCCTAGACCAGGCCGGCCGCCCGGCGACCGGATTATCGCCCGGCACCGACACCAACCACGGGGAGGTTGACCCTATGGTTGGCTGGCGACGAGCCCAGGAACACCTCTCCGAAAGCAGCCACCCAGCCGATGCACGGTCCACGTCCCGCCGCCACCCGCCCCTCGGAGACGATGGCCCGCCGATCCCGACCGCCGGTGTCTTTGCTGCCGGCAGTGTCTGTGCTGCCGGCAGTGTCTTTGCTGCCAGCAGTGTCTGTGCTGCCGGCAGTGTCTGTGCTGTTGTCGATCGTGTTGTTGGCCGCGGCCTGCGTCGATACCGCCGACAGCGACCGGGAGGCCGGCGGCGATGAACCTGCCACCGCCGAGGACGGGGGGTCGACGGGCGCAGGCAGCGGCGACGAAGGTTCCGGCGGCGAGGGGGGCGGCGATGGACCGCTGCCGGTCGGCGCGGTCGTCGATCCGGACCGGCTGGGATCGATCGACGTGGTGCCGTGTTCCTTCGATGAACCGGTCCCGCTGCCGGTCAGGCCCACCTGCCACGAGCTGTCGGTACCCGAGGATTGGGCCGACCCGGACCCCGGTGATCGGGTGGTCCTCCAGGTTGCGGTGTTCGAGGGGGACGGTTCGGCGGCCGATCCCATCATCTACTTCGACGGTGGCCCCGGTGGCCACACCCTCGACAGTCTGGCCTTCACCTTCCCCAACCTGATCGAGCCCTTCCTCGGTGGACGGGACTACATCGTGTTCGATCAACGGGGCCTCGGCGAATCCCAGCCCTCCCTGGCCTGCCCCGAGATCGAGGACATCGCCCGCGAGGAGTTGGCCGGCCTGCTCGAGGACCCGGACGCGGCCGGGATCGACGCCCAGGACAGCTGCCGGGACCGGCTGACCGAAGGCGGCGTGAACCTGGAGGCCTACAACAGCATTGCCAGCGCCAACGACGTCGAGGCCCTGCGGTCGTTGCTCGGCTACGAGCAGCTGAACGTCGTCGCCATCTCCTATGGCACCCGACTGGCCCAGTCGTACATGCGCATGTATCCCCGGTCGGTCCGCTCGGTGGTGCTCGACTCGGTGTTTCCCACCGAGTACGACCTGTGGAGCAACTTCGAGCCCGGGGCGATCCGGGCCTTCGAGCAGCTGTTCCAAGGCTGCGCCCAATCGACGGAGTGCAACGAGGCCTATCCGGACTTCGAGGACCGGTTCTTCCAGTTCCTCGAACGTCTCGATGAGGAGCCCATCGACCTCCAGGCCCGTGACCTGCTGGACGGCTCGTCGGTTCCGGTGGTCCTCGATGGTGACGACGTCATGGGGTTGGTCTTCAGCGCCCTCTACGACCGGTCCCGGTTCGCAGTGATACCGCAGATGGTGGAGGAGGGGCTCGACGGGCGATACGAGATCGTGGAGCTGTTGGCCTCGGTCCTGGTCACCAATCTGGGGTTCGTGTCCCATGGCATGCGGTTGTCGGTCGAGTGCAACGAGGAGATCCCGTTCGAGTCGGAGGCGACGTTGCAGGCCAACCGGCCGACCGAGGGTCCCTACACCCGGCTGGCCGATATCGATGGCGGCGTCACCCTGTTCGATCTCTGCGAGCGGTGGCCGGCCGGGACCGCACCGATGGAGGAGAGCCTGCCGGTGGCGAGCGACATCCCGACCCTCGTCCTGGCCGGCCAATACGATCCGATAACCCCACCGGCCGGCGCCGATCTGGTCACCGTCGGGCTGTCGGACTCCTCCTCGGTCCTGTTGCCCCACGAGGGCCACGGCATCACCCCGACCCGGTGTGGATCGGAGCTGGTGTCGGCGTTCATCGAAGACCCGGGCATGGAACCGGACGACGGCTGCGTGGCCGAGAGCCCACCTCCGGTCTGGACCGCATCGAGCGAACAGCCGGCGATCGACTTCGTCGACTTCGAAATCGACGGCCTGGTGTCGATCAGCGGCGTCCGGCCCGAGGGGTGGACCGATGCCGGCAATGGTGTCTTCGCCCGCCAGCAGACCGCGGTCGACCCGACCACCCTGCTGATCCAGCCGACCGGGGGGGCCGGCGGCGACGCCCTGATCGACCTGCTCTCCCGCCAGCTCGGGCTGACCCTGGTGGCCGCAGAACCGGTGGAGATCGACGGGGTGACGTGGACCAGGTTCTCATCGCCGGCCTCGTCGCAGGAGGCGGCCCGGGCTGCGGTGAAGCCCGGCGCCGACGGGGTGCTGGTGCTGCTGGTGGCACGGAGCGAGGAGATCGACGGGCTCGACGAGGAGTTGTTCCTCCCGGTGGCCTCGGCCGCCACGCCGGGCTGAAGCCCCGGCCGGTCCGACCCTGGGGACCCGCCAAGGGGCCGGTGGATGAGGATCCTGGCGTTCGGCAGCGCCAACCGCTTACCGGGAGCAGCGGCGGCCCGAGGCCGGGCAAGCGCAACCGTATGATTGCATGAGTGGTGAGGTTGCCTATACTGGCCCCATGCCTACCGGCAAGAGCGATGACACGAACCGCCGCCTGCGCCTGCCCGTCATCGTCGGCGGCCGGGCCCGGCTGGCGCTGGCCTGCGGGATGGCCCGGGTCTGACCGCTGTCAGCCGACCGCCGATGACCAGCGACCCCGACCCCTTTGCCGCTCTCGCCGACCCGACGCGCCGACAGATCGTTGAGCTGCTGGTCGACGCGGGTCCGTCGACGGCCACTGCGCTGGCCGGCCAACTCGACATCACCCGCCAGGCGGTGGCCAAACATCTCCAGCTCCTGGCCGGGGCCGGCATGGCCACCTCGGAACGGGTCGGCCGGGAGACCAGATTCCAGGCCACCGTCGACGGGTTCGCCGACGTTCGGGACTGGATCGATCGGGTGGAGGGCCAGTGGTCGACCAGGCTCGACCTGCTGGCTGCAACCCCGGAGGTCGACCTCGACGAACGGTGATGGAACGCCAGACGGCGGACCTGCGACCGGCACCGTCCGGGGGCTAGGTTGCTGGCATGTCGAACACCGGTGCAACCGCTCTGCCACAGCTGGCCATCTTCGGGATCAACATGGGGGGCGACGGTGATCCCCGGGCAATGATCCGGGTTGCATCGGCCGCCGAGGCCGCCGGCTACGAGTCGGTGTGGACCGGGGAGCACATCGTGTTGCCGGATCCGCAGGCGCCGCCGTCGCCGGCACCGCCGGAGACACCGATGGTCGACACTGCGGTAGCCCTCAGCTACCTGGCCGGGGCGACGTCGACGATCAAGCTCGGATCGGGCATCATCATCCTCCCGCAACGTCAACCTGCGGTGCTGGCCAAGAGCTTGGCCTCGCTCGACCACGTGTCCGGTGGTCGGCTGCTGTTTGGTCTGGGGGTCGGGTACCTGGAGCCGGAGATGACCGCCTGCTCCACGCCGATGGAGCGGCGGGGCGAGCGGGCGGACGAGTACCTGGCGGCGATGCGGAAGCTGTGGACCGAGGACGCGGCCAGCTTCGATGGTGAGTTCGTTCGGTTCTCCGACGTCACCGCCAATCCGAAACCGGTCCAGGCCGACCTCCACACCGTGGTCGGCGGCCACAGCGGGCGGGCGGCCCGCCGGGCCGTCGAATCGGCCCACGGCTGGTACGGCTTCATGCGGGATCTCGAAACGACCAGGGCCGACATTGCCCGACTGGAGGAGGCCGCGCAGCAGTACCAGCGGCCGGAGTCCTTCGGTCGGTTGGAGATCTCGATCACCCCGGCCAAGCGCCTGGCCCCCGGTGATCTCGAGGCCTACGCCGAACTGGGCGTCGACCGGCTCATCCTGCAGCCGGGCTGGCACCGCGGCGAGGACAAGATCCTGGCCTACATCGAGCAGTACGCACCAGACGCCTGACGTCGGCGGACGGCGGGCAACTTGGTCCCCGATCCGGTCGGCGCATAGCGTTGGCCGTGGGTTGGTTGTGCAATGACTGGGTTCTCCTGCGTTGTCGTGGTTGGCCTTGGCAAGATGGAGCACACCGGAACAAGGGGAAACGGTCATGGATGTCGGGATGCAGTTGGTGTTCGCCAAGTGGGGTTGGCCAGACCACAGCGACGAGCAGGTCATGGACGAGGAGCTCCGGCTGGCGCTCCAGGCCGAGGGCCTGGGGTTCGACTGCCTGTGGCCGGCCGAGCACCACTTCTTCGACTACTCGTTCTGCCCCGACAACACCCAGCTGCTGTCCTACCTGGCCGGCCTCACCGAGCGGATCGACCTCGGCACCGCAGCGGTGATCATGCCCTGGAACGAGCCGCTCCGGGTGGCTGAGAGAATCTCGCTGCTCGACCACATGTCCGGCGGCCGGGTCCGGTTCGGTATGGGTCGGGGGCTGTCCCGGCGGGAGTACGACAGGATGCGGGGCATCGAGATGGACGAGTCCCGCGGCCGCTTCGATGAAGGGGCGACGATGGTGCTCGACGCCCTCCGGACCGGCTACATCGAGGGCGACGGTCCGTTCTACCCGCAGATGAAGGCCCAGATCCGCCCCGCACCGACCCGTGATTTCTCGGAACGGATCTATGCGGTGGCCAGCTCGGACGACTCTGTGGAGTCGGCGGCTCGACTTCGGGCCAGGATGGTGATGTTCGCCGACCGCTCCTGGACCGCCCGGTTGCCGAGCATCGAGCGTTGGCGGGAGTTGTACCGGGAGTTCCACAACGAGGAGCCCCCGCCCCCGATGACCGCCGACTTCGTGTACTGCCATGAGGATGGCGAGGTGGCGAAGGTCAAGGCGGCCGAGTACCAGGGCAACTACCTGGCCAGCGTGCTCCACCACTACGAGATCATGGGGGATCACTTCGCCGGGATCGACGGCTACGAGGCCTACGCCAAGGCATCCGAGGTGTTGAACAAGATCGGTGAGAGTGGCTTTCTGCAGGGGTTCATGGACGCCTGCGCCCATGGCACGCCGGAGCAGATCATCGAGAACTTCCGGGCCCGGCGGGAACTGATCGGACCGTTCGAGCTCGCCACCTGCTTCCGCTACGGCGGGATCCCGATCGAGGAGGCCGAGGCCGGCATGCGGCTGTTCGCAGCCGAGGTACTCCCGGTCATCAAACAGTGGGATTGACCGCAGACGGCAGGCTGAGAGGTACGACCGGTTTCGCAGCTGGCGCCGGTCTCGTTGGCCGGACCGGTCTCAGGGGTCGGACCGGGCTCAGGGCGGCGCCGCTCCGCTGATCCGGATCTCGGTCGACTTGGCGCTCGTGGCGCCGGTTGCGGTCAGGTCCCAGATGTTGTCGATATCACCGGCACCGCACTGCCACCGGATCGGCAACATGCCGTTGCCGTCGGCCTGGCCCTGCCGCAACGCTGCGGCCTGGGGGGAGGTGAAGTCGACCATCTCGCCGGGGAGCAGGTTGGCGATGGTGGCGAACACCCGGCTCTCACCGTCGCAGACGAACGGATTCTCGGTGAAGGTCACCGCCAACTCGTCGAGTGAGCCCGGTGGGGCCGCGGCGTCGAATTCCACGGTGATCGCCCGTCCCGACTCCACCCCTCGAGCGGTCAGCTGCCAGGTCTTGTCGACGTCGGCTGCGTCGCACTGCCAGCGGACCGGGAGCCGCCCCTCGCCGTCGGCTCGACCGTCGATGAGCCCCGATGCCTGCTCGGAGGAGAAGTCGACCACCTCGAAGGGCACGAAGTTGGAGATCATTGCGAACTCCCGTCCGACCCCGTCGCAGACGAACGGGTCCTCCCGGACATCGGCCGAGAGCTCGACCGTCTCGGCCGGCCCCGGCACCTGCCCGACGACGTCGAACGTGCCCGACCTCCCCGATTCGAGGCCGGTGGCGGTGATGGTCCAGGTGGTGCCGGCCTGGTCGCGGCCACAGACCCAGTGCAGGGTCAACGAGCCGTCGCCGTCGGCCTGCGTCCCTCGTACGTCGGCCGGCGGCACCGATTGGAAGTCGATCGCTTCGAGCGGTTGCGAGCCGGAGATGGTGCCGATCGGCCTGCGGACGCCGTCGCAGGAGAACTGTTCGGCATCGACCTCGATCACCAGCCCGGCCGCGATCGCCGGGTCGTCGGCTGCACCGGCGATGGTGAAGTCGACCCGGCGGCCGCTGTCGTGTCCGATTGCGGTGATGGTCCAGCTGAGCCTGGCCTCGGCCGATTCGCAGGCCCAGGCCAGCCGGTAGGTGCCCTGTTGGTCGGCCGACCCGGCCTCCAGATCCACCGGCAGTTCAGAGCCGAGCAGGATCGTTTCCCCCGGATCGGCCCCCCGGATGTCGACCACGTCGTGGAGGACCCCGTCGCAGTGGACCTCGAACGGGCC
The DNA here is from genome assembly GCA_947259095.1 of uncultured Acidimicrobiaceae bacterium. GTDB lineage: Bacteria > Actinomycetota > Acidimicrobiia > Acidimicrobiales > SZUA-35 > JAHELU01. The sequence goes on from CAMYLA010000095.1 coordinate 15,648, forward strand.
CGACCCGTCGCCATCCCGGTTCGCCGCCCCGGCAGCGCCGACC
>CAMYLA010000096.1 GCA_947259095.1 uncultured Acidimicrobiaceae bacterium
TCCGAACAGAATGAACCCGGCGGCGCCGACGCCGAGCGCCCGCCACGCCCGAGGCGAGACGCTCGTCTCCGCCGCCGATGGGGTTTCGTTCGGTTGCGGCCGGCTCGACTTTCGGCCAGAGGCCCAACCTGCCGAGGACGTCACCCGGTCGACAGTACCCCGCGCCGGTTGGGGGAGCGATTTCCCGCCCGATGGTTCCCGGGAGCAACCTCGGGCCCGCTCAGGCCGCCGTCGGTGCCACCGGGGCGAGCCGAGTTGCCGGGGCGAGCCGAGTTGATTGTGGGATGTCTGACGGCTCGAAGCACGGTGATGGACTGCTCATCGAGGTCGGTGAGCATCTCCTGTTCACTGCTGCGTCTTGGCCCGAGCATTCCTGTGGGCGGCGTGATGAGGGCACGTTCGGCCTCCGGGCCGGACGGTCGTTTGGATGCCTCATGGGGACCTGGGACGGGTGGGGTTTCGTCCGAGGTCCCCACAAAGTGGGGTGTGAGATCGCCGCCGACGGTGATCGGCGTGGATACTAGCTCTGATGAAGGCGGGCCCGGTCCCAACCGGTGGAGAACGGCGCTGTGGACAGGAGGCGGACGACCTTACTGCTGAAGCTGTGGTGGGCGACGACGCCGTACTTGAGCGGCCCTCGACTCCAGGATCCTTCGGCCAGGGCGGAGCCGGCGATGTCTGTGGAACCGTCGTCGGCTTCCGGGCTCCAGCTGAGGCCGACGCTGACCTTTCCGGCGACACGGCGGTCCGATGCGACGTCGTAGCCGGCGACGGGGACGTCGGCCAAGGCGAACACCGAACCGTCCCGGAACCGACGGATCACCGCCGACGCCGCGCCGCTCGCTTCGAGTCGGGGGGCATGCAGTTGCACCGTCATCGTGGCGCCGGCGTCCACGGCCACCACCAGTTCGCTGCTCAGATCGGATGAACCGATCAGAACCGCAGCGAGTCCGGCCGGCGGTCTCGGTGGCTTTATCGACTTGGTCTGCAGTCGAGCGTGGACCGTCGGATCATCAACCTTGAGGCACAACACGATGTTCTGGCTCCTCGGCGCTGTGTTCGCAGCAGGCCTGCGGTCTGCCTGCGACGCTGGTGCAACTGTACGTTCGTACAGTTGCTGTAGGGATCACAATACGCTGCTGGCCGACCGTACGTCAAGAGGATTGAGGTCGCCAGGCATCGAGACGATCTGGTCTGGTCTGGTCTGGTCCGACACCGATCTGTCTGTTCCGAGGCCGATCGCGCCGAGCGGGCCGATCGCGCCGACCGCCCCGCTGCCGGCGGCCCGGTTCAGCCCACGGGCGGCACGGCGGGCGACCAGCCGATGGTGTGGAGGATGGCTTTCGCCGCCCGCAGCACCAGATCCTCGCGGAAGTGGCTGGCCACGACCTGCAGGCCGACCGGCAGGTTCGGGCCTCCCCCGGGGGCCCGGGTACCGGACATCCCGGCCGGGATGGAGGCTGCGGGCTGGCCGCTGTAGTTGAACGGCACGGTGAAGGGGACGGCGTGATCCCAGCGGTCGAAGCCGGGGCTGTGGTAGATGACGTCGACGGGCGGAGGTGGCGTCGGCATCGTGGGGGTCAGCAGGATGTCGTGTCGGAGGTGGAATCGGCGCATCTTCTCCACCAGCCGGGCTCGGGCCGCGGTGGCCTGCGCCATGCCATGGACATCGAAGCCCATGCCCTGCTGGGCCAGCTCTCGGAAGCCTGGGTCGAGCTCGTTCCACCGGTCGCTGGGGATGCCGTTGAGCCTGGCGGCGAAACCGGCCTTCCAGTACTCCTCGAGCTGGGGCCTGAGCGGTTCCACGATCGGCCCGACCTCGGTGACCGAGGCGCCGGCGTCGGCCAGGGCGTCGAGGGCCGCCCGGCAGGTCTCGGCGACGACCGGCTCCACGGTGGCGCCGCCAAAATCCTCCGAGTAGGCGATGCGGAGCCCGTCCAACCCGTCGTTGATGCCGATACGCCAGTCTCGAGGGTCGTGGGGCACGGCGTGCCAGTCCCGGAGATCGGGCCGGGACAACACGTTGAGCAGCAGTGCCGCATCGTCGACCGATCGAGCCAACGGGCCGTTCGATACCAACGAGATGAACGGTGACTCGACCGGTGCCTGTGGCACCCGACCGAAGGTCGGCTTCAGCCCGACCAGGCCGCAATAGCTGGACGGGATCCTGATCGACCCGCCCCCGTCGCTGCCGTGGGCCACCGATCCGATCCCGGCCGCCAGTGAGGCCGCTGCACCACCGGATGAGCCACCGGGGGTGTGGTCGAGATCCCACGGGTTCCGGGTGATGCCGTGGCGGGGGGTGTCGGTCATGCCCTTCCAACCGAACTCCGAGGTGGTGGTCTTGCCGAGGAAGATGGCATTGGCCTCACGGAGCCTTGCCACCGGTGGGCAGTCTTCGGTCGCCGGTTCATCGGACGTCACCGCCGATCCCTCGCCGGTGGGAAAGCCGGCCATGGCGACGATGTCCTTCACGGTGACCGGCACCCCGTCGAGGTCGCCCCGGGGCTCGGATCGGGCCCACCGCTCGGCGCTGGCAACGGCCGCCGACCGAGCGCCGTCGGCGTCGACCACAACGAATGCGTTGAGTAGTGGTTCGAGCCGTTCGATGGTGGCCAGTTGCTCCTCGATCACCTCCACCGGCGACAGCTCCTTGCGCCGGTAGGCCTGAAGCAGCCGGTGGACGGTGATCGGCGACGATGGTGTCGGCGGTCCGGTTGTGGTCATCTCGAGTCCGATCGCAGTGGTTGGTTACTCCGGAGGGTCGACCCGGATGATCTCCCCACCGTCGACCACGATGGTCTGCCCGGTGATCCAATCGCCGTCTGCGGCCAGGAACAGGGCCGCCCTCCCGATGTCCTCCGGCTCGCCGAGGCGTTTCAGCGGCATCATGTCCGCCACCTCCCGGCCCCGTTCGCCCTCCCACAGAACCCGGGCGAAGTCGGTCCGGATCAGGCCGGGGGCGATGCAGTTGACCCGGACCTGGGGACCGAGCTCGGCGCCCAGCTGTTTTGTCATGTGGATCAGCGTGGATTTGAACATGCAATAGACCCCGATGTCCCGGCTGGTGGCGTAACCGCCGACAGACGCGATGTTGATGACCACGCCGCCCCGTTCCTTCATCCAGCGGTTCCATGCGATCTGCGTCCACAGCAGCGGGCCTCGAACGTTGACTTCGTAGGTCTTGTCCAACTTGCCGGGGTCGACGTCGATCGTCCGACCGTTGTGGGGGTTGGTGGCGGCGTTGTTGACCAGGATGTCGAGCGAGCCGAATCGTTCGACGGTTTCCTCCATGACCCGCTCGCCCTGCTCCGGATCGCCGACGTGGCTGACCCGCCAGTCGACCTGGCCGGGGAGACCCTGCAGCTTGGCGGCCGCCTCCTCGCACTTCTCGGCCTTGCGGGAGGTGATCATCACGTTGCCACCGGCCTCGAGGAAGCAGCGGGCGATACCCATCCCGATCCCGGCCGATCCACCGGTCACCAGCGCGGCCTTGCCTTCGAGCTTCTGATCCATCTGCCGAGTCCCCTGTCTCTGTTCGTCCTGGTCGATACCCCAGTCGATACCGGCACCCACTTTGGTGCCTGCGGTCGGTTGGCGCCAGACGACCGGTCGGGGGGGCGCGGAGCCGCGCAGCCAGGGCCCGTCGTGTCTCGACGGTCCGGGAGGCCGATAGGGAACCGCGGCCCGGCGGCGGCCCTAACATCGGCGGGGTGGGTCGACGGAGGTGTGGTGGCTGCCGTCGGGTTTGAAGACTTCGAGCCTTCGGTCCGCCAGGAGTCTGATCGACCACTGCCCCTCGTGGACTCGGTGGTGATGATGCGAACAGAGCGGCACAAGATTCTCCAGATCGGTGCGACCGCCCCGCTCCCATTCCCGGATGTGGTGGGCCTGGCACCAGCCGATCGGAGCCGTGCAGCCATCCCACGCACAGGTGGTGTGCATCGCTTTCAGTGCCGCCCACTGGGCGTCGGTGGCCGTGCGGTGGGTTCGCCCGACATTGATCGGCAGACCATCGGTGTCGAGCGTGACCCGCCGGACAACCGAATCGCAGCACAGGCGGGCGACGGACACCGGTGGCAGATCGTGACCGGACTCGGTCTGGCAGACCGAACCGGGGTGAGGACCATGAGCAACCGTTCGATGGTCGACGACGACGGTGATTGACGGCAGCCGACGACGCCGAGCTTGTCCGGTCGGGTTGGTGGCCAACTCGACAAGGGCCTGCGCCGCCAGGTTGGCCGACCTGCTGACCGAGGTGCCCGTCGAGGCGGCAATCGAGGCTGCGTGTTGATCGATTGCCGTGGTCAGCATCTCATAGCGCTCGGGGTCGAGCGACCCGGAGAAGGCGCCCATGCCGGTGTGGTGGTCGAACCAGTGCCGAAAGTGCGATGCCGACTGCTTGGCCTTCGTATCGGCCAGGCCGTGACCGCCAACCACCTCTCGGACCCGCCGTTTCAACAGTCGATCGAACGTTTCCGGCGGCAGCCCTTTCGCCTGTTCGACGAGATGTGGTAGGTCGATCACGTCCCGTTGATCGTCGGTCAGATCGCCAGCATGGCGAGCCAGCGAATCGAGATGTTCGGCTGTGACCTCGCCCGCCGAGGCGGCGGCTTGGGCACCCTGGATCCTCTCCGCCGTTCTGGCCCGCGCTGCCTCTCTCTCGGCTTGGCGGGATCCGACCTCGCCCCCGCCTCGCATGACCTCGGGAGCAGGAGCCGAGCGGCCCGCCATCGCCAGCTCGTCGGCCCTCGCCGCAATCCGGAGCAACAGCCCGTCCAGACAACGCTGGGTGGCACGAGCTTGCGCCAGAACGGTCTTCAGATCGGCTTCGTCGAGGCGGGACACATCGATGCCGGCCAACAAGGTGGGCAGCTCGCTCAGGAGACTTCCAGGTTTCAATGCCAGATGAGCCACGCAGAGCCACCCCGTTCAACGACCACATCACTTGGTTCAACGGGAGGCCGAAACCTCGAAGCCGGCTCTCCATCCGATCGAACGGGTTGGATGAGCCGAAATGACAGTATATCGAACATTCGTTCGATATGCAAGTAAACGTCAGCTCAGGGGGTGGTGAAGATGAAGTGCTCGTCCATCGTGGCCTCGATGTTGGCCATGTGGTCGAGATAGCGGGGAAAGCCGCCGTTGTAGTTGCCGTCCTGACGCCGGTTCTCCTGGCCCTCGAAGTTGTAGTACCCGGGGGTGCACTCCTGGTTCCGGTTGGTCTTGCCTCGGTGGGCGATGACCTCCTGGACCCACCACTCCTCGCTCTCCGGTGTGACGTCGATCGTGTCGTAGCCGTTGTCACGGGCATGGGCGATGCAGGCCGAGATGTGGTCGCCCTGAGACTGCAGGAGGTCGGTCAGGTTGAACTGGAACGACGCCTGGTAGCCGCCCATCACGAACAGGTTGGGGTAGCCGTGGGAGTGGATGCCGAGCAGGGTCCGGATGCCGTCCGCGTACTTGTCGTTGAGGTCGAGGCCGTTCTGGCCGACGATCCGGTTGTAGATCCCCGTCTGCTGGACCTCGAAGCCGGTGGCGTAGATCAGCAGGTCGACCTCATATTCGACGCCGTCAAAAATCGGCCCGTTCTCGCCGATCTCGGTGATGCCGGCGCCCTTGGTGTCGACCAGGTGCACGTTCGGCCGGTTGAACGTCGGCAGGTAGTCGTTGTGGAAGCAGGGTCGCTTGCACATCAACATGTACCACGGCTTCAGCGCCTCGGCCGTCTCCGGATCCTCCACCGTCTCCTCGATCCGCTTGTGGATCCGCATCATGGCGTTGATGTTGGCGTTCTCCTGGCGGCGGACCTTCTCCTCCTTGGTGATGCCCTTGAGGGTGCCCCGGCGCTCGGCCATGGCTCGCTGCTTGTCGATGATCTTGGCTCGCCGCTTGGCCTGCCAGCCCGGTTTGATCCTGGCCGCCCACTCCGGATCCGTCTCCCAATCATCGCGAATGTCGATCGACGACGGCGTTCGCTGGAAAACGAACACCTCTTTCGCATTGGCTCCCAGGTTGGGGATGATCTGGACTGCGCTGGCACCGGTCCCGATGATGGCGACCCGCTTGTCGCCGAGATTCTCCAGATCCTGACCGGTGTAGTCGTAGTCCCAACGAGAGGTGTGGAACGAGTGGCCCTTGAACCGGTCCATGCCGTTGATCTTGGCCAGCTTCGGTTTGGCCAGGGTGCCGTTGGCGCAGACCACGAACTTGGCCTTCATGGCGTCGCCCCGGTCGGTGGTCAGGTGCCAGAGTTGCTCGTCCTCGTTCCAGGTGGTGGAGGTCACGGTGGTCTGGAAGACCGCCAGGTCGTACAGGTCGAACCGATCGGCGATGGCCTTGCAGTGTTCGAAGATCTCCGATCCACCTGCGTAGTGACGGGTCGGCACGTACTCCATCTCGTCCAGCAGGGGGAGGTAGTCATAGGCCACCACGTCACAGGCGATGCCGGGGTACCGGTTCCAGTACCAGGTCCCGCCGACGTCAGCTCCCCGCTCCACGATCCGGATGCTCTCCACACCCCGCTGGCGGAGCCGGGCCGAGGTCAACAGGGCCGAGAAGCCACCACCGATGAACAGGACCTCGACGGTGTCGGTGATCGGGTCTCGCTCGACCACCCCGTCGGCATAGGGGTCGACCTCGTAGCGGGCCAGGTCGCCCTCCATGGGGATGTACTGCTCGGTCCCCGGGGGTCGGTAGTCCAGCCGGCGGTCCCGCTCCACGGCGAACTTGGCCTTGACCTCGTCGTAGAATTCCTGTGGCAGTTGACCGTCGAAGTCGGCCGGGTCGAATGAGCCCGGGAGCCGATTGTCCTTGCTCTTGGCCCCGTTGCCTCCTTTGTCCTCGTCGACGGCGGTGGTCGCCGGTTGGTCAGCCATGTGATGCCTCCATGAGTTCTGCCAACCATGATCGCTCGTGGTTCCCGACGGCAGCAAAACCGCGGCCGCCATCGCGGCGGCGGTTGCCGCTCAGCGCCGCCGGAGCTTCATGGAGCGCCCCGGCGCACCGCCGCGGTCGGCGGGCCGGACGGGTCAGGTCGGGTTGCGGCCGGTGGCGCCCAGGAACCGGATCGATGCCGGGGCGTCGGCCGGCACCTTGACGGGCTGGCCGATTCGCCCCGATGTGACCAGCATGGACTGCATGCCCTCGATCGTCGCCGTACTGGCCTCGGCGACCCGTTCGTTGAGGCAGGGATCGATGTCGCAGGTCTGCGCCAGATCCCAGGCGTGGGCCAGGGGATCCCATTGCACGACGCCGATCATGTCATCGACGGTGGCGGCGTCGAACCAGAACGGGCCCTGCTGCTGCAGGACCCCGGGCTGGTCGAGGGCGGCCAGGAGCTCGTCTCGACATCGGTTCCAGGTTGCCACCGGATCGGAGACGTCCTCCGGCGGGCTCGGCGCGGCCATCTGACCGGTCTTTGCCACCGCGGTGACCCCGTTCAGCACTGCACACTGGTGCTCCAGTACGTCCCGCCCACTCCAGCCCTCGCAGGCCGAATCGGCGTCCCACGCCGCAGCCGGCATCCGTTGCACCACGGCGTCGAAGCCGTAGACGGCAGCGGTGAAGTTCCGAAGGTTCTCACTCATTGTGTGCCTCCCTGTCACCCCGCCGAGCGGCCGGGTTCGGGACAGGATCGGCCGTGCGATTCGTTGCGCCCATTGGGCCGGTTGTCCGGACCGGACGGTACCGCCGCCTAACACAATCGGCAAAAACTCGACATCTTCCGCATCCGATGCGTGCGTTCGCAGCGAACAGGGGGGCAAGATCAACGGGTGCCGGGCGGCGAGCTCGTCACGTGGCGAAGACGACGAATTCGGAGGACGGCGGATGATGAAGATCTTGAGGGCGGCAGCGGTGTAGGTGGTTGCTGCCATGGTGGCAGGCCTGCTGGCAACGGCGGCAAGCGCGAGCAGTGATCCGTTTCTGGCCTACAGCCTGAGCGGCGACAGGTCGGGGGAGCAACCGCTCGACGGGGCGACCATCCAATCCGGTGAGGACGTCGCCATTTTTGTGGCCCCCCTGGACACCAAGGCCAACCGGGTGAAGTTCTTCGTCAACGGGAAACGGGCCAAGCTCGAGTTCTTCCGCCCCTACGACCTCGGTGGCACCAGGTTCGATGGGTCGGCGGCACTGATTTCCGCCGACCACTTCAAGGACGGCGACAACCGGGTGGTGGCCAAGATCTACACCGGTTGGTGGTCCTACCGGACGATCGAAGCCACCTTCACCAAGGCGCCTCCGGAGCCGGAGTTGCCGACGATTGCCGAGATTGCTGTTGGTGAGCCGGAGTTGTCGACGTTGGTGACGGCGTTGGGGTTGGCCACTGATGCTGGTGTGGTTGATTTCTTGGGTGCGGTGTCTGATCCTGATGCGGATTTGACGGTGTTCGCGCCGACCAATGATGCGTTTGCTGCTCTTGGTGACACGTTGGATGCGGCGTTGGCCGATCCGGGTGGGTTGTTGACCCAGGTGTTGGCGTATCACGTGCTGGGTTCGTCTGAGTCTGGTGCTGAGTTGGTTGCGGCTGGTTCGGCGGTGACGTTGGGTGGCGAGTCGGTTGTCGTGTCGGTTCGTCATGGTGATGTGTTCATCAACGATTCCAAGGTTGTGATTGCTGATATTCAGGCGTCGAACGGGATTGTGCATGTGATCGATGCGGTGCTGGTGCCGCCGTCGATCACCGACCCCGAGCCCCATCCCCGAGCCGGCTGGGGCAAAGATCGTCGGCCGACCGGTCACGACCTGAGCCACCGGTCCAAGAAACTGCGCCTCGGACGATGAGGCTGCGGTAACGAAGGGAGCGCCCTGCCAGGGGGCGCTCCCTTCTCGTTCGCCACCGCCGGTTGCCCGTCGGCACCCGCGGTGGGAAAGTGAGGGCGTGGATCTCGAACTGCAGGCAAAACGCGTCATCATCACCGGGGCCAGCAAAGGGATCGGGCGGGCCATCGCCCGGACCTTCCTCGACGAGGGCGCCAGGGTCGCCATCTGCGCCAGGGGCGAGAGCGACCTGGCCGCTGCCGCCTCGGAGCTCGCGGCCCTCGGCGAGATCCACCATCGCACGGCCGACATGGCAGACCCGGACGGACCGAAGCAGTTCGTCGACTGGGCCGCCGACGCCCTCGGCGGTATCGACATCGTCGTCTCCAATGTCAGCGGCCAGGCGGTGCAGGACTACCAGACCTCGTTCGAGGTCGACGTGATCGGTGCCCACTCCTTGATCAGAGCCGCCCTGGCCCACATGCCGGACAACGCCGATGCCAACATCATCTGCATCGGTTCCCGGGCCGGCAACATCGGTGTGCCGTGGATGGGGGCCTACGCCGCGGTCAAAGCGGCAACCGTAAGCATGGTCAAGTCGTTGGCTCTCGAGGTGGCCAGGCGGGGCATCCGGGTCAATGCGGTGTCTCCCGGCGACATCCTGTTTCCGGGAGGCGCCTGGGAGCAGGCGGAGGAGAGCAACCCCAAGCTTTACCAGAGCATCGTGAGGGAGAATCCGTTCCGTCGCCTGGGTCGACCGGAGGAGGTGGCCGACGTCGTGGCCTTCATCGCCAGCCCCCGGTCAAGCTTCGTGACCGGGGCCAACATCATGGTCGACGGTGGCGCCACCCGGGGGCTGCAGCTCTAGCCTTGCGGTCCTGGGTTCGCCGCCGACAGCGCCGGCCCCGCATGGCCCGGCCGCCGTCAACCGCCCCCGACCGCCCCGCATGGCAGGAGATGTGACCGAGGCCCGGTGGCTCGCTACTGTCGCGTCATGAGCCGGCCTGCGACCGAAGACGACTCGGCGGCCGGTCCGCTGCCGCTGTCTGGCATCAGAGTGCTCGATCTCTCCCGGGTCTTCGCCGGCCCGGTTGCCGGTCGGGTCTTGAGCGATCTGGGGGCCGATGTGGTCAAGGTCGAGCCGCCGGAGGGCGACATCACCCGCCTCTGGGGATTCAAGGCGGCCGGGCTCTCCACGTACTACACCCAGCAGAACTGCGGCAAGCGCAACATCAGTATCGACCTCCGTCAACCCGGCGGTCCGGAGCTGGTGGCAGATCTGGCCGCCGAGGCCGACGTGATGGTCGAGAACTTCCGGCCCGGGGTGATGGCCCGCCACGGCCTCGACTGGGACTCGGTGTCGGCCCGCAACCCGGGGCTGGTGATGCTGTCGATCAGCGGGTTCGGCCAGGATGGTCCCGACGCCGGCCGAGCGGCCTACGCGGCGGTGATCCACGCCGAGACCGGTCTGGTGGAACACACCACCAGGGCGAATCCGCTCGATGTGTCGTTCTCGGCCGCCGACGTCCTGTCCGGGATGCACGGTGTCATCGGGGTGATGGCGGCGCTGCGGGTCAAGGACATGACCGGGTTGGGCCAGCACGTCGACCTGGCGATGGTGGATGCCATGGCGTTCTCCTCCGACAGGTCGGTGGCCAGCCTCGACGGCCGACTCCACGAGCAGCAGAACGGAGAGCTGTGGGAGACCTCGGCCGGGCCGGTGATGATTCCCGGCGGGTTGAAATGGGTGTGGCATCAGATGTCGGGCGTGCACGGGCTGGTCGATCCGACACCGAAGGACGGCGAGTTGGCCGAGAAGCTGGCCAACCGCCGCCGCATCACCACCGAGTATCTGTGTTCCCTGCCCGACCGCCAGGCGGTCATCGCCGTCCTCGACGATGCCGGGCTGGCCTGGGGAGAGGTCCGCGAGATGGCGTCGGTGATCGAGGCCCCGGCCATCAAACATCGCCAGACCGTGGCCCGGATCGACGATCGGGCCGGGTCGACCCGCCCGGTGATTCGCAGCCCCTACCGGATGAGCATGACCGACACCCGAAGCGTCGGCCCGGCCGCGTTCCGGGGCGAGCACAACCACGAGGTGCTGGCCGAATGGTTGGGTGCGGATCGTGGCACCGTCGATCGGCTGAGGGGCGAGCGGGTCATGGTCCAGGATGAATGGGCCGACGGCACCGACCCGTCGGAACCCCGGCGGTCGAGCAAGCCCCGGTGACGTCCGGCCGTGCCCTGCGCCCATCGCAGGGAGGTGGGGCGGCGAGACCGGGCGAACATTTGGCCTTCGATTGCCCGAACACGTACCGTCGGCCGGCATGAGTACCGACGCGGGCGCCGGTGGCCCGGCCGACACTGAAGCAGCAGCCGGGACGTCAGCCGGGGACGGCATCGACGAAGTTGAAGAAATCGACGAAGTTAAAGAAATCGACGAAGTTAAAGAAATCGACGAAGTTAAAGAAGAGGTGTCGCCACAGCGGGTGGCGTTGGCCGCCGCGGTCCGGCGGTTGGGCAACGCCATTCTCAGCCGAGAGCTGGACCCGGATGAGATCGAGGTGATGACCGGCGAGTTGTCGGCCATAAGCGATGCGCTGGAGCGGCGGCGCCAGGTGACGAAGGCCGAGAATCTTCTTCGCCGCAATCGCATCGCCGACTTCATCGAGACCGGTCGATGGCCGGAGCCGCCGCCGGACGGTGCGCCGCTCGAGTTCGATCCGGCCTCGATCGTCGGCGGCGAGTTGAACCCGTTCGGCATGGGGACCCGCTACTACAGACGGGGCGATGAGGCGGTGGGCTTCGCCACGCTGGGGCCATGCTTCGAAGGCCCGCCTGAGCGGGTTCACGGCGGCGTGATCTGCGCCATCTTCGACGAGGTGCTCGGCTCGGTGTTCCGGGCCACCGGCACCGCGTCGGCCTTCACCGGTGAGCTGACCGTGCGGTTCGAAGCGCCTGCCCCGCTGGAGACCGAGTTGGAGTTCCGAGCTCGCCGGGTCGAGTCCAAAGGCCGTCGGCAACTGCTGGAGGGTGAGGCCCGGAGCCCGGAAGGCCGATTCGCCTCGGCCAAGGCCACCTTCATCGAGATGAAGCCCGAGCATTTCCCAACCGCCGACCGCTGATCGGCAGCTCCCCCGGGTTCGGCCGCCGCTGGGGTTTCGGCCGTTCAGGAGCCCGCGGTTCAGGAATCGGCGGTTCAGGAGCCTGCGGTTCAGGAATCGGCGCCTGCGGTGCCAAGGCCCTGGTCTCCCAGCTCGAATGAAGCATCGCCCTGGAGGAAGTCGATCATGGTGGCGAACGCCGAGCGGTCCTGGATCATGAACAGGTGGCCGCCCTGGAAGACCCGCAGCCTGGCGTCGGGGATGCCATCGACCAGGGCGATCGAGTTCTGCAACGGGGCCTGGTCGTCGTATTCGCCGGCGCAGACCAGGGTCGGCGCCGCCACCCGACCGAGCCCGGTCGAGACGTCGTGGTCGGCCCGTGCCAGCAGTTGCAGCATCGAACCCCGGGCGGCCTCCGATTCGGGGGTGGCCCGCATCCGCTCGATCATCAGGTCGTAGAACGGACCGAGACCGGGGATCGGCTCGGTGGCACCGGGATTCCAGCGGGAGTCGAGCAGGCCGAGCTTGACCTCGATGGCCGCTTCGCTGTCGAGCTTGTCCAGTTCATGGAGGGGGAACGAGGGGAGGGGTCCGCCGGGCGAGGTGCAGTTGAGTACCAGCCTGTCGATCACCTCGCCGTGGCGGATGGCCAGGTTGAGGGCCACCATGCCGCCGAAGCTGGTCCCGACGACGTGAGCCGAAGGCCATCCCATGGCGGCGATGAGGGCCGCCGCATCGTCGGCGTAGCCGTCCATCGAGTACGGCCCCGCCGGTATCGATGTCCGGCCGAGGCCCCGTTGATCATAATGGACCACGTCGAAGTGTTTGTTGAGCGGCGACCGGTCCGGCTTGGCCCGGCGGAGATCCCCACCGGAGCCGCTGATGTTCAGCAGCGGTGGCCCGGTCCCGTACCGTTCGTAGTAGCAGTCGAGTCCGTTGATCCCGATGGAAGGCACCCTTCCGGTTTAGCCCAGACCGGGGCGCCGGGCGAAGAATGGCCCCTACAGTTCATTCGATCGGATGATCTGGACCGAGGAGGTCGACGGGGTCATGAGCGAAGCTATCGAAGCCCGGATCGCAGCACTGGCGGTCGACCGGCTGCTCGACCCGCCGTTCGGTGAGCGCCCGGTGATCGAGTTCCGATCCCCGGAGCAGCTGCTGGATCTGTTCGCCGACACGGTGGGGTTGCCGCTCGGTGACGGGGTTGACCCTCACCCCGAAGAACGGTTGCTGGCCGCAGCCGAACAGGTCATCCGGTACTCGGTCCAGACCAGCCATCCGAGATTCCTCAACCAGAACTTCGCCGGCCCCGACCCGATCTCGGTGGTCGGCGATTGGCTGGGGGCACTGCTCAACACCACCGGTGCCACCTTCGAGGCGGCCCCGGTCTTCACCCTGATGGAGAGCGCGGTGCTCGACAAGCTTGCCAGGATCGTCGGCTGGTCGACCGGCGGCGCCACCACCGCCCCCACCAACGACTCGGTGCCGGTGGTGCCGCCCGGCCTTTTCTGCCCCGGCGGGTCGACCGCCACGCTGTACGCCCTCCAGCTGGCCAGGCATCGCCGGCAACCCGACATTGTCACCGCAGGGGCCAACGGCGACCGGCTGGTGCTGTTCGTCTCGGAGTCGGGGCACTATGCGGCCACCAAGTCCGCGGCCCTGCTCGGCCTCGGCACCAACGCGGTCGTCAAGGTGCCGACCGACCCGGAAGGGGCCATGGAACCACGGGCCCTGGCCCGAGCGGTGGCGGTGGCCGAGCACCGGGGCAACGTACCGTTCGCAGTGATCGGCACCTCGGGCACCACCGTCACATCGGCCTTCGACGACCTGGAGGTGTTGGCCGACATCTGTGCTGCCCACGACCTCTGGTTCCACGTCGACGGCTGCTACGGCGCGTCTGCACTGTTCTCCCCATCCCACGCCGATCTCCTGGCCGGGGTCGATCGGGCCGACTCGGTGGTGTGGAACCTGCACAAGATGATGGGCATGACCCAACAGTGCACCGCGCTGCTGGTCAAGGAACCCGACCGGTTGGCCCCCTGCTTCGCCACTTCGGCCGACTACCTTTTCCAGCCGGACAAACAGCACGCCGAGCACGACTCCGGTGACCGCACATTCCAATGCGCCCGGCGGATCGATGTGCTCAAGCTGTGGTTGACCTGGAAAGCCCGCGGCGATCAGGGGTTCGCCGACCGGGTCGACCAGGCGGTGGCCATGGCCGATCACGCCAGGGCGGTCATCGCCGGTTCCGGCGGGGCGTTCGTGCCGGTGGTCGACGGTCGTTTCACCAACGTGGTGTTCGCCTGGGTGCCCCCCGACCTGCGTCCAATGGCCCCGGGGTCAGCCGGCATCGTCGGGCTGGCCCCGGATGCCCGAACCCGGCTGCATCGGTTGCCACCGCTGATCAAAGCCATGATGCAGCGGGAGGGCACCGCCATGGTCGGGTTCCAGCCCGTCCACGGGCTCAACACCTTCCGGCTGATCTTCATGAACCCGGCCGTCACCACCGCGGACGTGGAAGCCGTCCTGGCCCTGATCGACCGCTACGGCTCCGAGATCGACGCCGACGTCACCGGCGCCGACCCCATCAGGTCAACCCCCTGAGGCCATCTTCGATGCCCGGGGTCGCTACACTCCCACCGCCTACATGATCTGCAGGACGATCAGCGTTCTGTTCGGGACCCTGACCCTGGTATTGCTCTATGCGATCGGCACCCGCCTGGGTGGCAACCGACTCGGACTCCTGGCCGCCTTCTTTCTGTCCGTCGTGCCCTGGCATCTCCGCCAATCGGTTCTCTTCAAGGCGGATATCGCCCTGCTGTTTACCATCGTTCTCACTTTCTACCTCAGTCTGCGAGCGATCGAACGGCCTACGGTGCGCTCGTTTGCCACCACGGGCGTGGCCGTGGGGTTGGCCCTCTCCAGCAAATTCAACGCCGGCCCCGTGGCCGTGCCGCTGACCGTAGGGGCTTTCCTGAGCCCAGGGTCCAAGCGTCGAGCCTTCTGGTTGCTGGCGGGTGCCGCCTCCGTCAGCGTGGCCGTATTCCTCGCTCTGCAGCCCTTTATCCTCATCGATCCCGATATCTACCGTCGTTCCATGGGTATCACCTCGAGATTCTACGAAAGGGTGGCAGCTCGGCAAGGGCATGGCCGCCTCTACCTTTTCTGGCACCTCGTCCAGACCCTCTTGTCCGGCTCGTTCCACGGACCCTTGGTCGGCGGTCTCGCCCTGGTCGGTCTGGTTTCTCTGGCGGTGCTTTCTCTCCGACATCTTCGCCGATCCAGAGTCGCGCTGCCTTGGCTGATGGCCCTTTCCTACGTCGTCGCCTACACGACTCTCTACGCTGTAGCCACACCTCGGCCCAGTCCCCATAACTGGCTTCCCATCAGTCCGTTCGCAGCTTTGGGGGCTGCCTGGGCAATACTGGCTGGAGGGCTCCTGATCGCGGAGCGGATGGGCATCAAGCGTTGGCGGCCAGTCGGTGTGACAGCCCTCGCGATTCTCGTAGCTGGGCTGACCTGGCAAGCCTTCAGGTACACGTACCGAGAAACGGTTCCCGGCACCGGCGACCGCATCCTGGAGGTGCTCAGAGCCCGGGTCGGCAGGCCGGATGGACGCCATATCTTGACCGAGTACGATTTCGGCAACCTGTTTCAACACCGCCATCGCCGG
>CAMYLA010000097.1 GCA_947259095.1 uncultured Acidimicrobiaceae bacterium
CCCCGAACTGCTGGGGCCGATTCTGGTCTACATCGGGGTTATCGCCGCCATGGCGGTGGCGGCGTGGTGGGGTGGCTCGTGGCCGGCTCCCCTCGGCGCGGCCGTGTTCGCCCTGTCCGATCTGACCCTGGCCGACAACAAATTCGTGCAGCCCCGACCGTGGGCCCCGATGGCGGTCATGGTCACCTACCACTTGGCTTTGAGCCTGATCGTTGTGTCGCTGGCGTTCTAGCGACGGCCCGGCTGTTGATCGTCGAGTTGCTTGATTGGAAGCCGGATCGCCGGCGTTGCAGCCTCAGCCCGATCGCCGGTGCTGAATCCTGTCGAACACGCCGGCTCACCCACCGCTGTCAACAAGCACGGAAACCGCAGCCGGTAGGGAGGGGGCGGTGCGTCTGCCACCAGCAGGGAGGCTCCCGCCCGCACACGCAAGTCGGCTGCTTCGCCGCCTGAAGTGTGTCCCCGCCCTTCGCCCCTGCGGCAGGTGCCCAACAGCCGGCACGGCGATAGACCGGATCAACATGGACAACGAATGGGATCAGTACGCCGAGAGCTGGGACAACGACCCGACCACGAGCGCCTATGCGGCCGCAGCGTTCGATTCACTCACGGAGCTGGTTCAGGCCTCGGGTCTCTGCCTTCAGGGAGCGAACGTGTTGGACTTCGGCTGCGGCACCGGGCTGCTCACCGAGCACCTGGTCGTTGCCGGGGCGACCATCGACGCCGTCGACACCTCGACCGCAATGCTCAACACTCTCGCCGCCAAGATCGATCGGCACGGCTGGTCCACCGTGCGCACCAGCACCAGACTTCCCGAACCGTCGCCACGATTCGACCTCGTGGTGTGTTCATCAGTCTGTGCGTTCCTCCCCGACTACCCCTCCGCCGTCCAGGAGCTGGTGACCTATTTGAGACCCGACGGACTGTTCGTCCAATGGGACTGGGAACAGACCGGCGACAACGATCACGGCCTCACCCGAACCCAGATCCACCGGGCCCTCACTGCCGCCGGACTCGCCGATGTCGGCGTCCGTACCGGGTTCAGCATCGAGGTGAACGACGGGGTGTCCAGGCCCAAGATTCGTGCCGTTCCCGGGGCCCGGCCCGGCCCGGTCTATTCGGTTGTCAAGGTTCAGGTGTGGAGCGGCGCGAGTCTTGCCTGGGTCAGGCCACGAGATCGCGCTTCCACTTGTTGTCGGGATCACACAGGATCTGTCCGTTGGACAGGGTTGTGGGTCCGCCCTTGGAGTGGGGGTGGACATGATCAACTTGTAACCAGTGGTACGGGGAGTCACAGCCCCGGATCTTGCATCTGGCTCTGGCTTCGATCAGTAACGCTCGTTTCATCCAGTCCGGGAATCCTCGGGCTTTGACTGACATGTCGATCACTCTGGACTTCTCGTTCAGCACGATTCGTTCGAATTCGGCCACTGCGGTGGCCACAAAGGCCAGGTCGGGGTGGATCGGTGTCCCGTCGATGCGTTCACACCGGTAGTCGGGATCATCCCGATCGATCGCGACGGGCGGGGTGCCCGGGTCCAAGTACCGCTCCAGGAAGTTCTCCAAGATCTTCTGGCCGATGACCAGGTTCACCAACGGGGTGGTGGTGGCCGACCCCGGTGCCTCGGCCCCACCGACGATCAGGCCGACGAGGGCTTGGCCCCGCCGCCGATTCGGTGTCGCTGCGTTGCCGTCGCCTTCGGATTGGCGGCGGAACAGTCGCTGCATCTCATCACCCAACGCGGTGCCGACCGCGGCAGCAGAGAGCGGGTCGAGGTGGAACCGGCCGTCGATGGAGCCGTCGGTGTTGGTGTTCCAGGTGCAGGAGGTCTTCTTGACCTGTTCGGTCACCTCGTCGGATGTGGTGTGGTTGATCAACCACACCGTGAGGCGGTTGGTGAACTCGACAAAGTCGTGATCCCGAGCGGCAGCCACCAGCTCGTCTTGCGACGAAATGAGGGCGTCCCGACGGTGGGGTGTGTCCAGCGACTTCAACTCTCGCAGGTGCCGCAGGGTCAACACCCCCTCGGCAGCCGCTGCAGCAAAGACCGGGAACTCGTCCAGCCATCGCCCGGTGCGAGCCGCAGCGTGGACTTCCCGGGCCGGTGCCCCGGTGGTGGCGGCCACCACTTGCGAGGCGTTGCGAAAGCCGAGCTCTCTCAGCACGCCTGGCGCTTCGGACGCCGAATCGGCGGCGGCCAAAACCACAGCCCGTGCGGCGTCGATCCGAGCCGACAGGAGTTGCAGCTGGCAGGCCCGGTCCAGCAGCTCGGCCACAGAGAGGCTGTCGAGGTTGGTTGCCACCATCGCATCGATGCCGGTGTGCAGCAGCGTCAGGTTGGCGCTGTGTGGTTGTGGTGGCAACCCGCCGTCGGTCATGCGTCCACTATAGCAAACGCATGTTCGATACACAAGCGGTTTTGATTGGTATTAGACGATAGATACGTTGATTCAGGATCCGCGAAGTGTGGGAGTCGACCGGGTCACCACTCAGAGTGTGAGAGTGTCCAGGATCAGGGGTCTACACAACCCCTGATCATGGAGAACCTTTGGCATGAACCCCGAGCTGGACACCCTCACCACTGCACAGCATGCGGCAATCGACAACGCGTTGATCGATCGCCCCGAATGGGCTCCCGAACGACCAGCTGTGGGAATCACTCCCCGGCTTTCGGACATAGAACTCGTGACCCTTGCGGTGCTGTGGGCCTTGTTGGACTTCACGTCCCAAGCCCGTTCCATCCGCCACGCCCACACGCATCCGCAGCCGTGGTTCCCGTCTCTGCCCGACCAGCCCGGCTACAACAAACGCCTCCGCAACAACGGTCAGCTCCTCCAACACGCTATTGCCTACCCCGCCCGGTCCTGCCCCTCGTCCACCAACGACGTCCGGCTCGTCGACTCCACCCCCGTGGAATGCGGCCGCAACCGCCATCTGGCACAACGACACCACCAACCAACCGCGCCCAGCACGATCACTCACCGCCTACGACCACCAACCCCTTGGAACCAACCGTCCAGGTCAGCGCCACCTCGGCGGAGGTTTCAAGGCGCCAGGAGCCGGCAGTGGCACGACCACACGTGGCCACCCAGGCGCGCGGCGTCCAAGACCGGCTGCTCACACGAACAACGTCGCTATCGGGACTACTCTGTACAAGTTCACGGGTGTGACCGTGCCGTCATGGTCACGACGTAGCCGTCGATGGTCTTCCCGGTCTCGGTCGATGCGGCGTGGGCGGCGCTCACAGGCGGAGATCTTGCTCGGATCTCGCAGCCCTGGAGACCGATCCCCGGCTTGGTCGCCATCCGCCGAGAGCCTCCTGGATTCTTCGACGAACCGGGCCAGTGTCGGATCCTGGAGAACTCGGACGGTTCCTCAATGGGTGTAAACCGTCACCGCGCTCGACCCGCCCCCACCGGCTGGAGTACACGGATCCGACTGGATGGCGGGCTCCTGGCGACGTACCGTCGCCAGTTCCTGGAGTTCATCGCACGCCCCACGTCGGTGGCGTGGTAAGGCGGCGAGCCGCCGCTGATGGGGCTCGACCGCTTCCGCCCGTCGGGCCCTCTTTTGCGGGCCAACGCCTGTGGCGTTGATCGTCGTCGATCCGCTCGTCGCTGAGCGGCTCCCATTGCCGGGTCTGGCGGCTCCCGATCGGTTATGGCTGAGCGTTCCACCTCCGGGATCGGAGCGAATCGTGGCCCCTACCGCGGGGTCGGTGTCGCCGTTTGTCGCTACTGTGAAACCAATGGCCGATCAAGCCACCTTCGTCGAGGACACCGAACCGTTCATGGATTCGTTGTACTCGACCGCGCTCCGGCTCACCGGGAACCGGGCCGACGCCGAGGACCTGGTCCAGGAGACGTACCTTCGGGCCTACCGCTCCTACGAGAGCTTCGAGACCGGCACCAATCTGCGGGCATGGCTGTTTCGCATTCTGACCAACGCCCACATCAATCGCTACCGGGCCCGTCAACGCCGGCCGGAGGAAACCGAGCTGGAGGACATCGAGGATCTCTATCTCTATCGCCGGATCCGCCCCGAGAACCACCACGGCCAGAGTGCCGAGGACCAGCTCATGGACTACTTCTCGGAGGCCGAAGTTGTCAAGGCGGTGGAGGCGCTGCCCGACGCCTATCGCATGGCCGTGCTGCTGGCCGACGTCGAAGGGTTCAGCTACAAGGAGATCGCCGAAATCCTAGACATCCCGGTGGGCACGGTCATGAGCCGGCTGCATCGTGGAAGAAAATCGCTGCAGAAGGAGTTATACGAGTTTGCAGCGTCTCGTGGCTTGACCGCCTCTCCGGCGAACGCAACGCACACCGTGAACTGATGGCAACGAGCCGATGTTGCGACACGATCGCACCGGGCTTCGCCATCCACAACTGATCACAGGGCAAACATGGAAGAACTCGACGACGAACCCGGGGGTCGAGTCGACAACGAGTCCGACCGACCTTTCTCATGCAACCCGACAGTGGAGGAGCTCTACAACTACATCGATGGCTACCTCGATGACTCCCAGCGGGCCGAGTTTCGATCCCACCTCCAACGCTGCAACGGCTGCGACGACGTCTATCACTTCGAGGTCGGCCTTCGCAGTTTCATCGGCTCCCGGGTCCGGCAGGTCATGCCTCCCGACGCCCGACGGCGGATCATGGATTCCCTGGAGAACCTGTTCTGAACACGGTGGCCCGGCCGGGGTCCGGGAGCTGAGGCCGGGACAGTACACTGGGCACCATGTTTCAGTTAGCGGTTGTATGGCACTACTGGATCGGCTTCGTTCTCGCCATCGGCGCGGTCTTGGCCGTCCTCGGCGTCATCGTCGGATATCTGCTGAAGGTCGAGAATCCCCGATACCCCAAGCGATAGTCCAGGCCCGCTTCCCCGAGGGTGGTCGATCCGTCGTCACGAGCACCCGAGCCCTGATCACCGAGAGCCTTGATCACCGAACGCACTGTGAGTAGCCCTTGAGCAACAATGTCGACTGGAAGTTGGCTCGGTCGGTGGCCGGGCGGGTCTCCAACCCCGATCCCCGTTTCGCCGAGCCTCATGTTCGGGACGGCCTGGAATCGGATCTGCTGGAGCTGACGACGCAAGCCGAGGAGCTGGTGGAGGCGGAGACCGGGCTGGTGTCCCTGGCCGGCCCGGCAAAGGCCCGGATCACCGATCGCATCGGCTGGGTCGACGCCAACCTGGCCAGTTTCGACCGCCTGGTCGGACCCCTACTCCATCGACTCCATGAGGAGGAAAAGTCCAAGAACGGTGACGGTTCGGATGATGAACCGGGGTTCTTCGACCGGGTCGGTTCCACCCTCACCGAGACCGTGCCGTTCGGGCGCCGGCTCGCTCCGGTGGTGGGTCCTGCGGTACGGGGCGTCGGCTCCACGGTCGGCGGCGCCGTCAACGATGCATCGGACTACCTCAGCCCAAAGGTGGCCGGCCTCGAGGTTGGTGCCCTGCTGGGGTGGATGTCGGGCCGAGTGTTGGGTCAGTACGACCTGCTCATCATCGAGGACGAACGGCCCGAGGACCAGGACTGGGTGTACTATGTCGGCCCCAACATCTTGATGCTGGAGGAGCGCTACGCCTTCCCGGCCCGGGAGTTCCGGCTGTGGATTGCGGTCCACGAGTGCACCCACCGGGCCCAGTTCACCGGTGTGCCCTGGCTTCGGCCCTACTTCCTGTCATTGGTCAACGAGCTGCTCGACTCGGTCGACCCCGATCCCAAACGTCTGCTGGACACCGTGCGTACCGCGATGGAGGAACGGCGCAACGGTAACGGGCCGACACTTGCCGACGGTGGTCTGTCGATGTTGCTGGCAACGCCGGAGCAACGCACGACGTTGAACAAGGTGAGCGGCCTGATGAGCCTTTTGGAGGGCCATGGTGACATCACCATGGATCGGGCCGCCGTCGACCTCATTCCCAGCCAAGCCCGTTTCCACAAGGTGATGAGCCAGCGGCGCAAGAATGCCTCCGGTGTCAGCAAACTCGTCCAGCGCCTGACCGGTCTGGAGGCCAAGCTGGCTCAGTACGAGGAGGGCGAGAACTTCGTGAATGCGGTGGAGGCGGCCGGCGGCCGTGCTCTGTTCGATGAGGTGTGGGCCGGCCCCGAGAACCTGCCCACCATCGATGAGATCCGCGATCCCGACCTGTGGATCGCCCGGATCGGTTCCCCAGTCAGCTGACCGGGCCGGGTGCGCAATGCGGACGCTGTCGGCTGACCGGGCCGGGTCCGCCAGGCGGGCGCTGTCGGCTGGTCAACCCGGTCGGGAGACGCCCGGGTCGGAAGCCCGGGCCGTGATCGACGTCGACATCGATGAGCTGCTGGCCCGGTGCCGTTTCCCGCCACCGGGAACCGAGGTCACGTGCGCCGTGTCCGGTGGTCCAGATTCGCTGGCCCTGCTGGCCCTGGCCTGTCGGGCCGGGCTGTCGGTGACGGCCGTCCACGTGGATCACGGCCTGAGACCGGATTCGGCAGCCGAAGCCGATGTGGTCAGGGCGGCGGCCGAGCGGTACGGGGCCCGGTTCCGGGCCGAGACGGTGTCAATCGATCCGGGGTCCGACCTGGAACAGCGGGCCCGACTGGCCCGACGGGAGGCGGTCGGCGCCGATGCCATGACCGGTCACACCGCCGACGATCAGGCCGAGACCGTGCTCATCAACCTGCTGCGGGGGGCCGGGCTTCACGGCCTGGGGGCCATGGTTCCTGATCATCGCCACCCCTTGCTCGAGCTACGGCGATGGGAGACCGAGGCGTTGTGCCGGAAGCTGGGTCTGGAAACGGTGGACGACCCGACGAACCAGGACCCCCGCTTCGTTCGGAACCGGATTCGCCACGAAGTGCTGCCGCTGCTGGCCGACGTCGGCCGGCGGGATCCGGTGCCCCTGCTGGCACGGACCGCCGATCACGCCCGGGCCGTGGCCGCCGACCTCGACACCCTGGCTGCCGACGTCGACCCTACCGACGCCCGGGCCCTTCGACGGCTGCCGGCGACCGTGGCCGGCCAGGCCCTGCGGCGCTGGCTGACCTCACATCGGGGTCACCCACCGACCGCGGCCGATCTGCAGCGGGTCATGGCGGTGGTCGAGGGCTCGGTTCGGGCCTGTGAAATCTCCGGTGGCCGTCGGGTGGCTCGGACCGGGGGTGTGCTGCGCATCGAGCCCGATGCCGGAACCGCAGGGGACTGAGAGCGGGATTTGACCCATCCCGGAAGCCGGACCTCACCCCGATACAGCGATACCGCGCCCGATACACTGCGTCAGCAGTGGTTTCAGCTACACAACCAACGGGCGCGTCCGTTACCGGTGTCCCCACCGTCATGGGAATCCTCAATGTGACTCCCGACTCGTTCAGTGACGGTGGCCTGTTCCTCGATCTGGACGACGCAATCGAACATGCCCGAGAGATGATGGCCGAGGGGGCCGACATCATCGACGTCGGCGGCGAGTCGACGCGTCCGGGGGCCGAACTCATCGATGTCGACACCGAGATGAAGCGGGTGCTGCCGGTGATCGAAGCCATCAGCCCTCTCACCCGAGTGGCGGTGGACACCAGGCATCCCGAGGTGGCCCACGCCGCAGTGGCCGCCGGCGCCACCATCATCAATGACATAAGCGCTTCTCTGGGTCGCCTGGCCGCCGAACTCGGGGTGGGCTGGATCGCCATGCACATGAGGGGCGAACCCGGCACCATGCAGCGGGATCCCAGCTACCGGGATGTCGTGACCGAAGTGAGGGACTACCTTGTGGAACGGGCCGACGACGCCGTCACCGCCGGATTGACCGAGTTGTGGATCGATCCCGGGTTCGGGTTCGGCAAGACGTTGAGCCACAACCTGCAGCTGATGGCCGCCATCGACAGCCTGGTGGCCACCGGCTATCCGGTTGCCGTCGGGACCAGCCGCAAGTCGATGCTGGGACACCTCCTGGCCCGCTCCGACGGCGCCGACCAGCAAACTCCCCCGGATGACCGGTTGGTGGGTTCCGTCGTCACCGCCACCTATGCCATGCTGCAAGGAGCGGCGTTGGTTCGAGTACATGATGTAAAGGCGGCCAAGCAAGCCGCGACCGTTGTCGCGGGTGACCCGAGCGCATCGGGAGAAAGGTGACATGGCCAAAGGCAAGTGGGCACAGGGGATCACACCCCGAGCGTTTCAGTGGGTGATTCAAGATCAACTTGCGGTGTGCGAACGACCCGGGGGCTTCGGGGCCGAGCACCGCAAGGTTCGCCGTCAGGAGGAGATCATCTGGATCCGCGAGAATGGATTCGCGTTCGTGATCTCGCTTCTTCCGTCCGACCACAATCTCCACGCCTACGACGAGCAGGGCATGCCGTGGAAGCACTGGCCGTTCTTGAGCGGTCTCGATCTTGACCTGGCTCTGCCCCAGATGTACACCGAGATCCAGAAGCTGCTGGCCGCCAACAAGAAGATCATGCTCCACATGGAGGAGGTCGGTGACCGGCTGGCCGGGCTCATGGCCGGCTACCTGCGGTGGACCGAGATGGTGCCGGTGACCCACGAGGCCATCATCGTGGGGGAGCGGCTGTTCGGTCGGCAGATGGGCCCGGAGGGCCGGGCCATCGTCAACGCCGCGGCCGAGGCCCCCAAAGTGGTGCCGGAGCCCAAGGTGAAGGCGGTGGCCGAGAATGGCGCCGACTGACCGCAACCTGCCAACAAGCGACCGGATCGAGATCCGGGGTCTGGAGCTTCTGCTGTTCTGCGGGGTGCTGGATGAGGAGCAGACACGGCGTCAGCCGTTCCGCCTCGATCTCGACCTCTACGTCGACATGGCGACCGCCGGGACCAGCGACGATCTGGTCGATACGGTCGACTACGGCGCCGTCATCGACACCGTGTCCCAGACCATGACCGGGGAACGGTTCCAGCTGCTGGAGCGCGCCGCCTCCCGAGTGGCCGAGCTGGTGCTTGGTGGTGACGCCGAGGGTGAGTCGGCCGATACCGGTAGTGAGGCCCCGGTCCACGCCGTCACGGTGCGGATCCACAAGCTGCGGCCCCCGGTGCCGTCCCACGTCGAGTCCACCGGAGTACGCATCCACCGTTGGCGCAACACCGCATCCTGAGCGGTCGAGGCTCACGCTCGATGGATCGGTATCAATGACCGGCACCACCACCGCCTACCTCGGGCTCGGCTCCAACCTGGGTGACCGCCGCGAGATCCTGCGCCGGGTCGTCGGCGCCCTGGACGAGGTCACCGTGGTGTCCCCGGTGTACCAGACCGACCCGGTGGGCGGTGTGGAGCAGGAGGCGTTCTACAACATCGTGGTCGAGGTCGAGACCAGGCTGAACCCCCACGAGCTATTGGCTCGGTGTCAGGAACTGGAACGGGCCGAAGGGCGGGTCCGTACCGTGCGATGGGGGCCGCGGACCCTGGATGTGGACCTGCTACTCTACGGCGATCGTCGGATCGACACCCCGGACCTGGTGGTGCCCCACCCCCGCATGCACGAACGGAACTTCGTGATGGTGCCGTTGCTCGATATCGATCCCGCCCTGGTCGGGCATCGGTTGCTGGCCGGCTACGATCCGGCCACGGCGATCGGCGAGGTAAGAAAGGTAGGCCCACTGTGAAACAGGTGAGACGGTGAAACAGGTGAGACTGTGAAACAGGTGAGACGGTGAAACAGGTGAGACAGTGAAACAGGTGCGGGAGCTGTTGGCCGGAGCCCGGCTGCTCGAGATGCCACGGTTCGAGGACGACCGGGGCTCGTTCTCGGTGCCCTATGAGCAGACCGCGGCCGGCAATGCCGGGCTGTCGGAAGTGTTCGTGCAGGACAACCACTCGATCTCCAAACGGCCCGGCACCATTCGGGGCATCCATCTCCAGCTGCCTCCGTATGAGCAGGGCAAGCTGGTGCGGGTACTGAGGGGGCGGGTGTTCGACGTGGTGGTCGATCTTCGACCCGGGTCGGCCACCGTGGGTCAATGGGCCTCGGTCGAGCTGGTCCCCGGGCCCCGTCAACTCTGGATTCCGGCCGGACTGGGCCACGGGTTCTGCACGATGGAACCGGACACCGAGGTGTTCTACAAGGTCGATGCGCCCTACGCCCCGAGCCACGAGGTGTCACTGCGCTGGGACGATCCCGACCTCGACATCGATTGGGGTTTCGAGCCCGACCAGGTGGTGCTGTCGGACAAGGATGCCCGGGGTATGGCCCTGTTCGAAGTACTGAAGGCCATAGAATCGGCCGGGGGAGCCTGACCAAACCGGCCCCCTACCGCCGCAAGCAAGCCAGTGAGAGGGCGTCTGTGAGAGTTCTAGTGACCGGAGGTCTGGGGTTCATCGGATCGGCGGTGATCCGTCACCTCGTGGCCGACACCGATCACGAGGTGCTCAACCTCGACAAGCACACCTATGCCGCCACCAGCGGGTCGGTGGCCGCCGTGGCCGCCTCCGACCGGTACCACCACGAAGAGGCCGACATTGCCGATGGTGTCGCCGTGGCCGACATCCTGGCACGGTTCCGACCAGACGCCGTCGTGCACCTGGCCGCCGAATCCCACGTGGATCGATCGATCGACGGACCGGGCGAGTTCATCCGCACCAATGTGGTGGGGACCTATGAGCTACTGCAGGCGGCTCGGGATCATGCCGAAAGCCGGTGGGTCCTCGACCGGTTGCGGTTCGTGCATGTCTCAACCGACGAGGTGTTCGGCTCGCTCGGGGCCGGCGACAAGCCGTTCGATCCGTCCACCCCCTACGATCCCCGGTCCCCGTACTCGGCGTCCAAGGCGGCGGCCGATCATCTGGCCCGGGCCTGGTTCGAGACCTACGGCCTTCCCACCATGGTCACCAACTGCTCCAACAACTACGGGCCGTTCCACTTCCCGGAGAAGCTGATCCCCCTCATGATCATCAAGGCCTTGGCCGGCGAACCCCTGCCGGTGTACGGCGACGGGAGCAACGTGCGGGATTGGCTCTATGTCGACGATCACGCCGCCGCCCTTGTCGCCGTCCTGGAATCCGGTACTCCGGGCCGGACCTACACCATCGGCGGCAACGCCGAGCGGTCCAACCTCGAAGTGGTTCAGGCCGTGTGTGATCTGGTCGACGCCGCTGTCGGTGACGAGGTCGGAGGTCGCCGCTCGCTGATCTCCTTCGTCGAGGATCGTCCCGGCCATGACTGGCGCTACGCCATCGACGCCTCAGGCATCACCGAGGAACTGGGGTGGCGACCCTCGGTCGGCTTCGAGCAGGGGCTGGCCCGCACCGTGGACTGGTACCTGGCCAACGAGTGGTGGTGGCGGCCGCTGACCGAGCTGCGGTATCAGGGCCAGCGCCTGGGGACGGCCCGGGTCGGCTGATGTCGGATCGTCCGGTGCCGGGTCGGTCGCGGCCCGCAGGGAAGACGACGACGACGGGGCTGAAGGTTGCGGTCACCGGGGTCAGGGGCCAGGTAGGTCGAGAGTTGAGACGGGCGGATTGGCTCTCGCCGCTCAACCGGGCCGGCTTGTCCGGCATCGAGATGGTCGGTTTCGATGTCACCGAACTCGACATCACCGATCGTCACGCCGTACTCGAGGTCATGGGCCGTGAACACCCCGACGTGATCGTCAACGCCGCCGCCTACACCGCGGTGGACCGGGCCGAAGACGAACCGAAGCAGGCCATGGCGGTCAACGCCATCGCCGTCGGTCACCTGGCCGAGGCCGCCGACCGGAGTGACGCCATGCTGGTCCACATCTCCACCGACTACGTCTTCGACGGAAACAAACATGGCTGGTACGTGGAGACCGATCCCCCCAATCCGCTTGGGGTGTACGGTCGGACAAAACTGGCCGGAGAGGAACAGGCTCTGTCGGCCAACCGGGCCTTGGTGTTGCGCACCGCCTGGGTCTATGGAGCACTGGGCTCGAATTTCGTGACCACCATGCTCCGCCTGGCCCGGGAACGGAATGAGATCGGAATAGTGGCAGATCAAATCGGATGTCCGACGGCCGCCGCCGACATCGCCGCTGCCATCGTGAAACTGGTGGCGGCCACGAGTGGAGGACGAGACCATCCGGCCAATCGGCTCTATCACCTGGCCTCGCCCACGGCCGTGAGTTGGTTTGACCTGGCCAAAGCCGTGTTCGCCACGTCGCGGTCCGGCTACGGTGGAGTCTGCCGACCGTTGACCACGGCCCAGTATCCGACCAGAGCAACACGTCCGGCCAACAGCAGGCTGGACTGCACCCTCCTGGCCCGGGATTTCGGTGTCGAGCTCCCTTCGCTCGAGACCTCGCTGGCACCGGTGTTGGACGAGTTGGAGTCCGCCGCCGAAGCCGGAGTTGGGGCCTAGAAGCCCCATCGACCCCGGCGTAGCCAGAACAGGAGCACGACGTGACCCGTCCCAGTGAAGCCGTAGATGGGGTTGCCTCAGGGCGATCAGCGCTGAATCCCCACGGCCGCCGAGGTATCGTGCTCGCCGGCGGTACCGGCAGCCGGCTGCATCCGGTGACCATCGCCGTGTCCAAACAACTGCTCCCGGTCTACGACAAACCGATGATCTACTACCCGATCTCCACCTTGATGTTGGCCGGATTGACCGAGATCCTGATCATCACCACCCCCGAGGACCAGGCGGCGTTTCGGCGTCTGCTCGGTGACGGATCAAGGTGGGGTGTTCAGTTCTCGTTCGCCGTTCAGCCCGAACCGAACGGTCTGGCCGAGGCCTTCCTCATCGGGGCCGACTTCCTGAACGGCCGACCGTCATGCCTGATTCTCGGTGACAACCTGTTCTACGGGGGAGGTATGAGCGGTCGCCTTCGCCAGGTCTCGGCCCGAGGATCGGGCGCCTGTGTCTTCGCCCAGCAGGTGTTGGACCCCGAGCGTTACGGGGTGGTCTCGTTCGACGAGACGGGCCGAGCGACGAGTATCGAGGAGAAACCGGCCACGCCCAAGTCGACCTGGGCCGTGACCGGCCTGTACTTCTACGACGGTGCGGTGGTGGACATCGCCCGAAGTATCAAGCCGTCGGATCGAGGTGAGTTGGAGATCACGGCCGTCAACCAGGCCTACCTCCAGCGGGGCGAGTTGACGGTTGCCCGGTTCAGCCGGGGTTCGACCTGGCTGGACACCGGTACGTTCAATTCCATGGTCGAGGCCAGCGAGTTCGTCCGGGTCATCGAGCAGCGCCAGCGGCAGAAGATCGCCAGCCCGGAGGAGATCGCCTGGCGTCTCGGATACATCGACGACGAGCAGCTGCTGGCACTTGCAGAACCGCTGGTCAGGAGCGGCTACGGCACCTATCTCCAGGAGCTGATCGAGGAAGGCTTGGACTGAGTACGGTTCTTGCCGGGCGGCCCGTACCTGCAGCCTTTGTCGTACAAGCCCAATGGGTCTTGGTTCTCAAACCGACTTGGGTTCCAGGGCTTCGTACTCGGCGATCTGCTCCAGGGTGACCTGGCGCAGATCCTCACCGTCGAGGTGCGCTCTGTGCCAGTCGATGATCCATTCGAGTGCTCGATGCAAACCGAGCCGGGGTTCCCAGGCGAGCTCGGCTCGGGCTTTCGCACAGTCAAGGGTGAGATACCGGGCCTCGTGAGGACCGTCGCGCTCGATGCGGAAGCTGGCGCCGTCGCCCCACCGCTTCGCCATTTGCTCCACCATCCAGCTCACTGGTTTCACGTCGCTGTCGAATGGAGCGAAGTTCCACCCTTCGGCTTCGGCCCCGTCCCCTGTGGCCAGCCGCTCAGCGAGAATCATGTAGCCGGCGACTGGCTCGACGACATGCTGCCAGGGGCGGATGGCCTCGGGCATACGAATCACCGCTTCGTCGCCGGCGGCGAAGGCCTTGATGATGTCGGGGATCAGCCGGTCGGTCGACCAGTCACCGCCACCGATGACGTTTCCGGCCCGGGCCGATCCGACGTGGGGCGTGCCGGGCTCGCTGAAGTAGGAGCGTCGCATTGACGCCGTGATCAGTTCGGCGCACCCCTTGCTCGCCGAGTAGGGGTCGTGGCCGCCCATCGGTTCGTTCTCGCGGTAGGCCCAGTGCCACTCGTTGTTCTCATAGCACTTGTCGCTGGTGACGATGACCACCGATTGCAACCCGTCGACGGCCCGTGCGGCGCTGAGCAGATTGGCCGTGCCCATGACATTGGTGTGGATGGTGTAGAGCGGGTCGTCGTAGGAGGCCCGAACCAGCACCTGGGCTGCCAGATGCAGAATAACATCGGGCTGGGTTTCGGTGATCACCCGGGCCACCAGCTCCGGGTTACGGACATCGCCGATGTGGGAATCGACCAAGTCGTGAAGTGCAACCAGGCGGGACATGGCCGGCTTGGTGTGGGGCTCGAGTGCAAGTCCGGTGACCTCGGCACCAAGCCTATGGAGCCACAGCGACAACCAACTACCCTTGAAGCCGGTGTGGCCGGTGACCAATACCTTCTTCCCGTTCCAGAACGACGGGTCCGGATTCACGCTCACTCATCCAAACTACCCGACAACATTGTGAGTCCTGAACGTGATGAAGTTGTGCATGCCTCCAGGCGGTCATATTCACCCACATCAGATTGGGCAAGAAGACTCGGTGCGGTTGAGCCGGGCAGTTACCGGCGGAGTACATTTCGTTGTTTCGCCATGGATTGGTGGAAGCGAACACAACTCCGGGGAGGGACCCGGATGATCGACGTCACACGGTCCGGGCGCGACGTTTCCGCCGTGTCTGAGGTCCGCGACCGCCCGTGGATCAACCACGGCACGATCGAGACCATCTATTCGAGCTGGTGGCTCACACTCAACCTGGACAGGGTGGAGAAGCCCGACGGCTCGGTGGTCGAACACGAGGTGGTCATCGGCCCCGACGCCGCCGGCATGGTGGTGGTCGACGACAACCGCGGAGTGCTGATGATCTGGCGGCACCGTTTCATGCCCGACACTTGGGGCTGGGAGATCCCGGGCGGGGCGGTGGACCGTGGCGAGGACGCCGAGTTCGCCGCCCGCCGGGAGTGTCTGGAGGAAACCGGCTGGGAGGTCACCGGGCCGGTGCAGCACCTGAGCCGGCACCATCCGTCGTGCGGGCTGGTCAACCAGACGTTCGATCTGTACCTGGCCACCGGGGCTCGGCACCAAGGGGAACCCACGGACCTCAACGAGGCCCGGACGGTGGCCTGGCGTTCGTTCGACCAGGTGGCAAGAGCCTTGATCGACGGGTCGATCTCCGACGGTTTCACCCAACTGGCCATCGCGCTGGCCTTGGGCCGCACCGGCCGGGGACACCTCTTGACCCCGATCGGACAAGCGGAGTAACGACCGACGACAACATGCGAACGGGCCAAAGGCAAGAACACGTGCACACGAGAGTTGAGACACAATGAAGGTAGGAATTCTGGCCGGCGGAGTCGGTAGCCGGCTCTCGGAGGAGACGACGGTCAAGCCCAAACCCATGGTGGAGATCGGGGATCGCCCGATTCTGTGGCACATCATGCGCTACTACTACGAGTACGGTTTCGACGGTTTCGACGAGTTCGTCATCGCCCTGGGGTACAGGGGCGAGTACATCAAGCGCTGGTTCTACGACGAGACCAACCTGGCCTCGAATCTCACGGTCAGGTCGGCGGCCGGTACCATCGAAGCCCACAGTCAGCCACCCGAGGACTGGACGGTCGAGCTGATCGAGACCGGGCTGAAGACCAACACCGGCGGTCGGATCAAACGGCTCATTCCCTACATGGGCGGTGAGACGTTCATGATGACCTGGGGTGATGGAGTGGGCACTGTGGATATCCGCGCCCTGCTCGAGTTCCACCGTTCCCACGGCAAGCTGGCCACCCTGACTGCGGTCCGGCCTCCGGCCCGCTATGGTCACCTCGATCTCAACGGAAATCAGGTGGTGGAGTTCTCGGAGAAGCCCCAGGCGTCCGAGGGTTGGATCAATGGAGCGTTCTTCGTGCTCGAGCCCGAGGTCGGTCACTACATCGATGGTGACGACACACTCTTCGAGCGGGAGCCGCTGCAGCGTCTGGCGGCCGATGGTCAGCTCATGGCCTACCATCACGAGGACTTCTGGGCCTGTATGGATACGTTGCGAGACAAAGTCATGCTCGAACGCCTCTGGGCGTCCGAAAAGCCCCCTTGGAGAATCTGGTCATGAGAGTTCTGGTCACCGGCCACGACGGCTATATCGGTACTGTGCTGGTGCCCATGCTGCAACAGCGTGGGCACGAGGTCGTCGGCTACGACAACATGCTGTTCCGGAGCTGCAGTTTCGGGCCCCGCATCTCGCAGGCCGACATCGAGAAGGCACTCGATGTGCGGGACATCAAGCCCGAGCACCTGGAGGGCATCGACGCCATCGCCCATCTGGCCGGCATGAGTAACGACCCGGCCGGCGATCTGAGCCCCGACGCCACCTACGACGTCAACTGGAAGGCCTCGGTCCGTCTGGCCGAGATGGCCAAGGACGCCGGAATCGAACGGTTCGTCTTCTCATCGTCGTGCTCGGTGTACGGCGCCCACGGCGACGAACCGCTGGACGAGTCGGCCGAGTTCCTCCCCGTCACACCCTACGGGGAGTCCAAGGTGAACGTCGAGCGGGATTTGGTCGAGCTGGCCGACGACTCGTTCACCCCCGTGTACCTTCGAAACGCCACCGCTTATGGCGTGTCGGAGCGGCTGCGGGGCGACCTGGTGGTGAACAATCTGACCGGGTTCGCCGTCACCACCGACAAGGTGTTCCTCAAGAGCGACGGCAGTTCATGGCGCCCGCTGGTCCACATCGAGGACATCTCCCGGGCCTTCGTCGCCACCCTGGAGGCTGACCGTGAGCTGGTCCACAACGAGCCGTTCAACATCGGCGCCTCGGAGGAGAACTACCTGATCCGGGATGTGGCCGAGATCGTGGCCGACGTGGTCGGCTGCCCGGTCACCCTGTCGGACGAGGCCTTCAACGACATTCGCAACTACAAGGTCAACTGCGACAAGTTCACCACCCGCTTTCCGGAATTCCGGCCCCAATGGACCGTCCGTCGAGGTGTCGAGACCCTACGGGACGCCATGGTGGAGCACGGACTGACCCTGGATCAGTTGGAGGGTGGGTTCATGCGGGTGTTGACCCTGCGCCAGGGCATCGAGTCGGGTAGGGTGTCGAACCAGCTGCGACGGCTCGACGAGCCTGCGGCTCTGTAGGACCTTCATGTCCGGGTCTGTGACCGACGAACGATCCGACGCCGATTGTCCGGCCTGTGGTCAACGGGGACTCCGGGTGTTCTTCGGCGAGGATTCGGTGCCCCAGAACAGCTGCCTGCTACTGGACGACCCGGCCACCGCCGCCGGGTTTCCCCGGGGCCGGCTGGAGATCGCGTTCTGCCACGGCTGCGGATTCGTCACCAACACCGCTTTTCAGCCCGGCAGTGCCGAGTATTCCCAGCGCTACGAGGAGACCCAGGGTTTCTCCGGCCGGTTCATGGCCTTCGCCCAGGAGCTGGCCCGGCGGTGGGTGGCCGACTACAACCTGGGGAATCGAACCTGCCTGGAGATCGGCTGCGGCAAGGGCGAGTTTCTGATCGAGATGGTCAAGGCCGGGGCCGGCAACTGCATCGGCATCGACCCCGGAGTTCATCCGGAACGCATTGAAGACCCCGAAGCCGACCAGATCGAGTGGATCATCGACTTCTACGACGAGCGCTACACCCATATCGATGCCGACGTGGTCATCTGCCGCCACACCCTGGAACACATCCCCAACGTCTACGAGTTCATGTCCGGCATCCGCCGGGCCGTCGGGGATCGACCCGAGACGGTGGTGCTGTTCGAACTGCCCAATGTGGCCCGCATCCTGCATGAGGTGGCGTTCTGGGACATCTACTACGAGCACTGCTCCTACTTCTCGCTGGGGTCCCTGGCCCGGCTGTTCCGCCGGACCGGATTCGAGGTGGTGGAGCTGTCCCGGGAGTACGACGACCAATACCTCCTGATCGCCGCCCATCCGTCGCCCATCACCCCGGGGGCCGGCGAGCCCCTGGTCGCCGAGGACGACATGGACGAGCTGCGTCAGGGGGTCGACAACTACCGCAGCGGCTATCAGAAGCTGACCGACGAATGGCGGGATCGGCTGAACGCGCTGCGGGCCGACGGGGGTAAGGCCGTGATCTGGGGCAGTGGCTCCAAGGGGGTGTCGTTCATCAGCAACCTCGACATCACCGACGAGGTGGTGGCTGCGGTCGACATCAATCCCCACAAGTGGGGCAAGTTCATGGTCGGCTCCAACCACGAGATCGTGGCTCCGGCGGCATTGACCGAGATCAAGCCCGATCTGGTGGTGGCAATGAATCCCATCTACTTGAAAGAGATCCAGGCCGATCTCGACGCACTCGGTGTCGACGCCGAGTTGGTCGGGCTGTAGGGAAGGTTCGCGGTGGCGGCGTTAGGACAGATCTGTCCGGTGTGCGGAGGCTCTTCGGCGACCGAGGTGTTCTCTTTGATCGGGCTGCCCATCGCCATCAATGCCCAGGTTCGCCCCGACGAGGCGCTGTCGGTGGGCCGGGGCGACATGGACCTGGTGGTGTGCCGGGACTGCTCCCAGCTCTACAACCGGGCCTTCGACCCCGATGCGTCGGCGTATGACTCCGGCTATGAGAATTCGCTGCACTTCTCCCCCCGGTTCCGGGACCATGCCCGGTCGTTGGCCTCCCGTCTGGTGGCCGACCACGCGCTGGCGGGGGCAACGGTGGCCGAGGTCGGAGCCGGACCCGGCCACTTCCTGACCATGCTGTGTGAAGCCGGGGCCGCCCGGGGATTCGGCTTCGACCCCAGCTACGACCCCGATCGGCTGGGGGCGCCCGAGCATCCGGCGGTGACCTTGTCGGCCTCGCTGTTTCCCGACGACGGGTCGATCCCGGCCAAGCTGGCCATGAGCCAGCATGTGCTGGAGCATCTGGAGGACCCGGTTGGGTTGCTGCGATCCCTTCGAGCTGCGGTGGCGACCGAACCCGGGGGCGTGGTGTACAGCGAGGTGCCCAACGGCGAGGTCATGATCGACCGGTGTGCGCTGTGGGATCTGATCTATGAGCACTACTCGTATTTCACCCCGGTGTCGTTGGGTTATGCGGCGGCCCGGGCCGGGTTGTCGGCCGATGCCATGACCACCATGTTTGACGACCAGTTCCTGGCCCTGGAGTCGTCGGTGCTGGACGGTGATGGCTCGGTTGCCGAGCCTCGCGGCGCTGATGTGGTCGATCCGTTGGTGGAGCGGGCCGTGGCCTTCGGTGAGCAGGCCCGCAAGCGCATTGCTCAGGCTCGTAGCGAAATGGCTCGGTATCTGGATGTGGGTCCGGTTGCCCTTTGGGGGGCCGGTTCCAAGGGACGCACGTATCTGAACGTGGTCGCCCCCGAAGGCCAGATCGGCGCCATCATCGATGTCAACCCCCGCAAGGACGGCTATGGCATTCCCGGTGTCCCCGGCGTCATCCGGCGCCCGGAGTCGCTGCGAGAGGTTCGGCCCGCCACCGTGCTGATCGCCAACCCGGTCTACACCGACGAGATCAAAGCCGATCTGGGTGAGCTCGGTCTCGATGCCAGTTTGCGGCCGCTCTGGGGCCGATCCCGGGCGTGAGTTCGATGATCTGAATTCCTGTCGACTGTCATGGTCGGCGCTCCTGTGACCTCCCGGTTCGTCGACCCCATCCGAATCATCCGTCGACCGGAGGCACGCCGGGCGGCAGGCTCGCCCTGCCCCGAGGCCACGATTCGAGTGGCGTCCGGACACTGGGCAATCATGCCCAAGGGGAGCCAAAGGTCCTGATGCGGCCCCTTGGGTAATGGGCTGATTGGCCTGTTGGACAAGCACCTCTCACGAGCTACTGTTGTCGGTTATCGGGTTGATTAGGAGCGGATCCGACTCATGCGAGGGGCTAGTTGATGAACGCGCACGGCGGCAGCGTTCCCTATGTGGGCGTATTGCTTGAACAGACCTTGGGTCACGTCACGCACGGACGGAACCTTCGTTACACCTTCCAGCAGGCATCCGCCGCCGATGTGGTGTACCGCGATCTCTCGTTCGATTCGAGTTCCCTGCTTGATCGCCTTCCGCCTCGTTCCAACTGGACGGTCCGGTCCGGTCTGGCGGCCCGATCGGCGGTTCGGGCCATGGAAACCGAGCGAAACCTCGACGCGCTGCTGGTCCACACCCATGTGCCGGCTACCTTCCTGTCGGCAACCATGAAGCGGGTGCCGACGGTGGTCTCCATCGACGCCACGCCAGGCCAGATCGATTCCCTGGGTGGGTCGTACAACCACAAGGTTCACGCCGGGTTTGTCGAGACGGCGAAACAGCGCTATCACCGGCGCTGTTTCCAGGAGGCAACCCGGTTGGTCACCTGGTCGAAGTGGGCAGCCGACAGTCTGGTTGTCGACTATGGAGTCGATCGGGCCGCAATCGAGGTCATTCCCCCCGGTGTCATTACGTCGCAGTGGCTCCGGACGACGCCACGCCTCGCTGATGACGAGACGGTGCGCATCCTCTTCGTGGGAGGCGACTTCGAAAGAAAGGGCGGTCGGCTGCTGATGGAGGCGGTCGAGCGCCTTCGACGCGACCCCGAGGTCATTCAAGGTGGCTTCACCATCGAACTCCATCTGGTGACCGGCGCCTCGGTCCCTCCTCGACCAGGCGTGCACGTTCACAACGGGATGGTTCCGAACAGCCCTGAGCTCATCGACCTCTTCCACCGATGCGACATCTTCGCTCTGCCCACTCTCGGTGACTGCACGCCGCTCGTTCTGGCCGAAGCGGCCACCGCAGGTCTGCCCACGGTCAGCACCAATGTCGGGGCCATCGGCGAATCG
Source organism: uncultured Acidimicrobiaceae bacterium (assembly GCA_947259095.1). Lineage (GTDB taxonomy): Bacteria > Actinomycetota > Acidimicrobiia > Acidimicrobiales > SZUA-35 > JAHELU01. Next base: position 20,792 of record CAMYLA010000097.1, read on the forward strand.
GTGCTCGATGGATTGACGGGGCATCTGGTCGAGCCAAGTGTGGAGTCGGTTGTTAATGGCCTCCGTCCGTTGGTGTTCGATCCACAGCATCGACTGACGCTCGGCTCCAATGCAGCGATCCACGCGGCACGAACCATGGACTCCCACAAGAACGCACTTCGGCTGCTCGACCAGGTGGTGGGCGTGAGTGAGCGCACCGTGCGAGTGCCTCGGGTGTTGCTCACCGTCTCGGGGAACGTCGCACCTGAAGTGCATGACGCCATTGACGCCGGCCTCAGGCCCCTCGCCGATTATGTTGCCATTTCCCGTGCCACCAATGCCGAACTCCTGGACTGGGAGCATCTTCGAGGCGAAGCGTCAGCCACCACCAATATGGTTCGTCGTCTGGCCGGGCACAGCGTGGCCATTGCCCACCACATATGGCGCCGGCAGGAGGAGTACGACGTGGTGATCACCGACGGCGAACAGGTGGGCCTACCGCTTGCCGTCCTCACCCGTTTCGGTCGGTCCAGACAAGCCCGCCACATCATGATCGCCCACCGGCTGTCGCCGCTCAAGAAGTCGCTGCTCGTTCGCCTGCTCGGCCTGGCCAACGGTGTTGACGAGGTCCTCGTGTACTCGACCAGTCAGCGCCTGGTGGCCGAGCGCCTGTTCAAGGGTTCCGATGTCCGGGTCCGACAGATCGACTTCATGGTCGACACCGAGTTCTTTCGGCCTACCCGACAACCGTCCTTCGGTACCAACGGGCGACGCCCGCTGTTGTGCACGGCAGGAAGGGAATTCAGGGACTACCCGACGTTGATCGAAGCGGTCCGAGGACTGGACGTCGACCTGGTTGTTGCCAGTGCGAGTCCGTGGTCGAAACGTCCGGACAACAGCCAGGATGTCACCATTCCCGACAATGTCACGGTGACGGCGTTGACACAGCGAGGGTTGCGAGATCTGCTCGACGAGGCCGACGCCGTGATCATGCCGCTGGAGCCGAGCGACTTCCAGGCGGGCATCACAACCATTCTCGAAGCCATGTCGATGGAGCGACCGATCATCTGCACCGCAACCGATGGTCAGACCGACGTTGTTGAAGATGGCGTGCACGGGTTGTATGTCGCCCCCGGCGACATGCCGGCCATGCGACGTGCAATTCAACGACTCATCGACGATCCCGTCTCGGCCGTGCTCATGGGGAAGAAGGGCCGGGAGTTGGCGCAAAAGCAGGCCGATGTCCGCCTGTACGCAGATCTGTTCGCAGAATCGGTTCGCTTCCACGTCGGCGGTCAAAGCCGCACCGCGGCAGGGAGGAAGGCCGTCAACTACGGACATCTTCCAGGTCAGCTGACCCGAGGGTCATTCCGTCCCGGTCGAGTGGAATCGCCACGCGTCCCGAAAGATCCGTTCCACGTCGGCGTACGGGATCGCGCCTAGAAGTTCCCGGCTGAGCGTGGTGTCGGCGATGAGCGACGCCACGTCGCCCGGCCGCCGGCCGGACTCGAGGACCGGAATCGTCGTGCTCAGCGCCCGCTCGGCGGCTGTAATCAACTGCCGAACCGAGACGCCTTCACCACGGCCGATGTTGAGGGCAAGGAACCCCGAGCGGGATGAAGTGAGGTCCAACGCCGCCAGGTGGGCAGTGGCGACATCGACGACGTGTACATAGTCGCGCACCGCCGTGCCGTCGGGGGTGTCGAAGTCGGTCCCGTGCACCGGCACCGCCGGTCGTCGCCCCTGGGCGACCTCCATGATGACGGGGACGATATTGGAGATGAGGTGTGTCGGGTCCTCTCCGATCAGGCCGGAAGGATGAGCTCCCGCCGGATTGAAGTATCGCAGGGCCACCACCGACCACGACGAATCGACATCGCACAGCGTGGCCAGAATGTCCTCACAGACCGCTTTTGATCGGGAGTAGGGATTGGTGGGTCGTCGCTCCGTGTCTTCGGCGATCGCTCCGGCGGATCCATCGCCGTAGACCGAGCCCGATGAGCTGAAGATCAGTCGTCGAATGCCGGTCCGCTTCGCCGCTCTCAGCAATGCCGTCATTCCGGCGATGTTGACGTCGAGATAGTCGACGGGTCGTTCCACCGACTCGGCCACGTGTTTCAGGCCGGCGAAGTGGATGATCGCCTCGCAGTGATGGCGGGCCATCACATCGGTGAGTGCATCGGCGCAACGCACGTCCAGCTGCTCGAACTCGGGCCGGCGTCCGGTGATCTTGGTCACACGGTCGAGAACCGAGACACGAGAGTTCGATAGATCATCGACGATCGTCACGTCATGTCCGGCCTCCAACAGCACAGTGGCCTGGTGACTCCCGATGAACCCACAACCACCGGTGAGAAGCACCCTCATGCGCCGGTGA
>CAMYLA010000098.1 GCA_947259095.1 uncultured Acidimicrobiaceae bacterium
ACCGACCACGGCGAGGACCTGGCCATCAACGGCTCGACCAGGGAGCAGATGCTGGAACACCGGGACAACATCCACGAGCTGCAGAAGCAGTACCCGAAGATGACCATCCTCTACGGCTGTGAGCTCAACATCGGCGGTGACGGCGGGCTCGACTACGACGCCGAGTTCCGGGCCATGTTCGACTACACCGTGGCCTCGGTCCACTCCCACTTCGACCAGCCGGAAGCCGACCAGACCGACCGACTGATCAGGGCCATCGAGGACCCGACGGTCAACTCGATCGGCCACCTCACCGGCCGCTACATCGGCCGGCGCCCTGGCATCGAGCTCAACGTCGACAAGATGCTCGACGCCCTGCTGGCCAACGACGTTGCGCTGGAGATCAACGGGGCGCTGCAACGGCTCGACGCCGCCTCCGACGTTGTCCGCCGGGCCGTCGACCGGGGCGTGAAGCTGGTCATCAACACCGACAGCCACCACGTCTCGGAGCTGGGCCGCATGGAGTACGGGGTGCTCACCGCCCAGCGAGGCTGGGCCCCCAAGGAGCTTGTGGTCAACACCTGGTCCAAGTCGAAGTTCCTCACGTGGGTGGATGACCACCGATGACCACCGCTGACCACCGCTGACCGATCGCCACTTTTTGGGGATCGGCGTCGAGCAACTACTGTTGCCGCGATGCTGAGCTGGAACGTCGGAAACGCCACAATCACCTCGGTCGTCGAGTCCGAAACACCGACCTCGCCCCGCTTCCTCTACAAGGACATGGGCAAGATCGACGTGCTGGAACGGGCCAAACGGGCACCGTGGCTCCGGCCGAGCTTCGTGAACGACGAGGGGTATCTGCTGCAGAAGATCCAGTGCCTGGTGGTGGAACTTGGCGACCTGAAGATCGCGGTCGACACCTGCGTCGGCAACGACAAGCAGCGGACAAACGAACTGTGGGCCAACCTCGACGGCCCGTTCCTGGCCGACATGGACAAGGCCGGCTACCCGCCGGACGAGATCACCCATGTGGTTTGCACCCACCTCCACGTCGACCATGTCGGCTGGAACACCAGGCTGGTCGACGGCCAATGGGTGCCGACGTTCCCCAACGCCCGCTACATCTTCGTCGACGCCGAATACTCCCACTGGCGAAACCAACCGAGCCTGTTCCACGGCGAGGACCCGTTCGCCGACTCGGTGGCCCCGGTCGTCGACGCCGACCTGGTTGACATGGTGGCGCCCGACCATCGCCTCAGCGACGAGATCTTCTTCGAATCGACCCCCGGCCACACCCCGGGCCACATCTCACTGGTCGTCGAATCCGAAGGGGACCGGGCCATCATCACCGGCGACATGCTGCACCACCCGATGCAACTGGCAGACCCGACCCTGTCATCGATGTTCGACACCGACCCCGTCGAGTCCCGAGCCACCAGGGAAAAGATGTTCCCCCGGTGGGCCGACGGTGAGACGCTGGTGATCGGCACCCACTTCGGCACCCCGACCGCCGGCCGGCTGGTGGCCGACGGCGACGGCTTCCGCCTCGATTGGAGTTGAGGAACATGCGAATCTCGTCTGACAACATCGACACCGCCTCGGTCGACGCCGCCCTCGGCACCACCAGAGCGGTCCGGTTGCGGCTCGACCTGGAACGCGAGGTCGATCAGCAGACCATCCTCGACTGCATCGACATCGCCGAGCAGGCCCCCACCGGTGGCAATCAGGGCAGCCGCCGCTGGCTGGTCATCCGCGACGAGGCGCTGAAGGCCAGGCTGGCCGAGTTGTACATGGACGCCGCCGGTCGGTGGATGGTGGATGCCCGCAACAAGCTCGACGGCACCGGGCACCCCAACGAGCGGGTCATGGCATCGGCGGCCCACCTGGCCGAACACCTGGCCGAGGTGCCGGTCATCGTTATTCCCACCATCATCGGCCGCCACGACAACAGCGGCAGGCCGGGGCTGTTCGACTCGGTGATCCAGTCGGCCTGGAGCTTCGCGGTGGCCCTGCGGGCCCGTGGGCTCGGCACCGCCTGGACCACCGCCGTGCTCAACGCCGAACACGAGATCGCCGAACTGCTGGACATCCCGGACCACATGACCCAGATCGCCATGTTGCCGGTGGCCTGGACGAAGGGCACCGAGTTCAACACCGCCCCCCGGTACCCGGCCCGCGACATCACCTACGTCGACGGTTTCGGGCGGATCTACGACTCGGGGCCCAGCTCCCCCATCACCATGGCCGACGGGCCGGGCACCATCGTGGAGACCGACATCAAGGCGCCCCTGTCCCGAGTGTGGGAGCTGGTGTCGGACATCAACATGGCTGCCGCGTTCAGCGAGGAGTTCACCGGAGCCGAATGGGCCGACGGCCACGACGGGCCGGCGGTCGGAGCCAAGTTCCTCGGCTCCAACACCCATGAGGCCCGAGACCCGTGGACGGTCCCCTGCTTCATCAACGTCTACGACCCGGGGCGAAGCTTCGGCTGGGTCACCTCCGATCCCGACAATCCCGGCGCCCGGTGGCGCTTCGAGCTGGAGCCGATCGCCGGATCGGTCCGAGTTCGTTTCATCCTCCACCTCGGGCCCGGCCGGTCCGGCATCAGCGAGGTCATCGACGCCAGACCGGACCTGGAGGCCAAGATCCTCCACCGCCGCATCTCCGAGCACCGGGCCAACATGCAGCGGGTCATCGACGGCCTGGCCAGCCTGGTCTGAACACCGGCGAAGCCGGCGGACTACACCGGCAGAGCCGACCGACTACACCGGCGAAGCCGGCAATTACACCGGCGGAGCCGGCAATTACACCGGCGAAGCCGGCAATTACATCGTGAACCGCAGGCTGGTTGCCGCCTTCTCTCCCCATTCCTGATCGCCGGACCAGGTGATACGTCCCTCGTCGACCTGGACCTGGGGGTCGATCCGCCCGCAGGCCAGTTGCACGAAGGTCACCGAGTCGGTGGTGACCTCGATCGATGGATCGTCGAGCTGGGCAACACCGGCGGCCCGGCCTTCGACTGCGGCGTAGATGTCGCGTTCCACCGGCCCGGTCAGATGGAAGGCGATGCTCATCCCGTCCGGTAGCCCGATTTTCTTGCCAACGATGTAGCCGATCGAACCCTGGACCTCGTCCACCGCACATTCGGCGGCCGGGCCACCGTCGTCGGTGGTGCGACCCAACGGCGTCGTGATGTCCCGCTCGTGGACCCAGAAGTCGAAGACCCGAATGTCCATGAACCGTTGGTAGGTTGCCGGGCCGACCGGTGTCATCGATGGTGCGGCGAACTGCTCATCGGTCATCGCCGCAAGCTCGCTGCGACGGGCGGCGAACAACGCCTTGGTCTCGTCGATCAACCGATCGTTCGACCAGTCGGCTGCCTCGGCCGTGAAGGCGGCGACCTTGTCGAACGGGAGCGGCGTGTCCGCCGTCTCCGGCAGCCAGCCCCGCAGCATGTGCTCGATGGCGGCCAGGTGGACGATCACCCCTCGCACGTCCCACTCCGGGCACAACGATTGGGTCGACCAGTCTTCGGCCGACAACGAATCGATCAGCGCCTCGGTGGCGGCGAAGCACCGCTCGAGGTTTTCAACGGTCTGGTTCCCGGATGGCATCGGTACTCCCCTTGTCGATCGGTCGGACGGGCCCTGCTGGCGGACCGCCATCGAAGAGCCTGCCATCGGCCCGGCCGGGCAGTCCAATGCAGTCGCTACCGGGCGCCGACGCCGCCGTCGACGGTGATGGTGGTTCCCGAGATGTGTCCGGCCCGCTCCGAGGCCAGGAACACCACCACGTCCGCCATCTGCGCTGCGGTGGCGGGCGCCGGATCGGTGGGGACCAACTCCTCCCACCGCTCGGCGTTGCCGAGCGAGCGCTGCGCCGATTCCCGCAGCAGGGTCTCCATCCGGTTGGTCAAGGTCAGCCCAGGGTTGACCCCGACCACCCGGACGCCGTGTTTGGTCGAGGTGGCACCGAGGGCCTTCGTCAACCCGACCAGGGCCGAGTTGCCGGCCGCCCCGGCGACGTAGCCGGCCTGGGGATGGTCGGCGGCGGCGCCGATGACGTTGACGATGACGCCCGAGCCCCGTTCGATCATCTGGGGCAGCACCAACCGGCAGAGGTTGATGTAGCCGAAGACCTTCAAGTCCCAGGCCGACCGCCACGCCTTCTCGTCGATGGCGTCGAGCGTGCCGCCGGGAATGGCCCCGGCGTTGTTGATCAGAATGTCGACATCGCCGACAACGTCGACCAGCGCCGCTTGATGCTCGCTGCGGGCCAGGTCGCAGGAGTGGCTGGTGACCTCGACGTCGTAGCCGTCCCGAAGTGCCCTGGTGGCCTCCTTGAGCGGCTCGACCATGCGGGCCGCGATGGCCAGGTTGGTGCCCTCGGCCGCCAGCCCATGGGCGCAGGCCAGCCCGATACCCTTGGACCCCCCGGTGATGAGAGCTCGTTTCCCCTCCAGGTTGAGTTCCATCCCCGCCCTAAGCTATCGACGGTTCGACCATTGCGGACCGGCGATCAACCGGGATCTTGGCCAGCAGAATCACCGCCGCACTGGCCAGCGTTGTGAACGCGGTCAGGGTGAAGGGGAGGGTATAGCTGCCGGACCAGTCGTCCAGCCACCCCACCAGGAACGGCCCGGCCCCGGAACCGGCCTGAGCCGCCAGCCCGATGACCCCCAACACGGTGCCCAACGACACCAGCCCGAACTTCTCGGCCACCAACAGGGTCTGCATCATATAGATGTTGCCGATGGTGAAGCCGACGATCAGGACGAACACGTAGGTCATCACCGGGCTGTCGAAGACGAGGACCCCGAGCACCGAGAGGCCCTGGATCAGGAACAGCAGGGAGCTGACCAGGACCTTGTCAAGCCGGTCGGCGAACCGACCGACGACGAGGCGGGCCACCACGCTGCCGAAGGCGGTGGTGCTGAGGGCGAACGCAGCGGCGTCCCGCGAACCAAGGCGGTCTTCGAGAAAGGCGATCTGGTGGAGCAGGAAGCCGGTCTGGGCCATCAGCACCAGCAGGAACGCAACCATGATGGCCCAGAACGGCACCGTCCTGGCCGCCGCAGCCCTGGTCCAGACCCGGAGTTGGACGTCGTCACCGAGCGACGTGGTGTCGGCCGCGGGGTTCGGGGCGCCGAAGTCGGGCTCGGAGTCGACCGTCTTCGGCTCCCACACCAGGACGAAGGCCGCGATGGGGAGCCCGACCGCCAGCACCAGCACCCCCAGGACCGGTGCGGCCAGGGAGACCCCACCGATGCCGACCAGCCTGCTCCCCAGTGGGCTCAACACGATGCCGCCCATCGAGACCCCGGTGGCGCTGATGCTCATCGCCTCGGCCCGCCGGGTGATGAACCAGCGGGTCAGGATCGAATTGACCGGCACCGATCCCGCCATGCCGAAGGCGACGGCCTGGACGAAGTACACCAGGTAGAGGCCGGCCAGCGTCGAAACCGAGCCGAGGGCGATCGCCGAGGCGCCGACCAGCGACACCCCGACCAGGAGGAACCGGCGAGGCCCGAGCCGATCGACATAGGGGCCGAGGAAAAAGCCGGTGATGCCGCTGACCGTGAAGTACATACCGGTGGCCCCCGACACCGCGGTGTTCGACCAGCCGTTCTCCTCCTGGAGGGGTCGGAGGAAAACCGCCAGCCCGTAGTAGCCAACACCGACCGTGGCGAACATGAGGGCGGCCACCCCGATCGTGATCCACCAGCCGTAGTGGATCCTCCTGGGGAGCAGCCGGTGGCCGACCGTGGACTCCGACAGCAGCGCCATCGGCTACCGGGCCGGGCCGGCTGGTCTGGCGAACCCGGGCCAACCCGGGCGGTGCCGAATCCGGCGACGGACGGCGACGGTTGGGGGAAGTGGTCCTATGCCGGTAAAACTACGCCGGTGCCCGAACACGATGCAAAGAACGAGCGATGGAGCGGGCCACCGATGGTGTCGTTCGTGGCCCCGTCGGGTACCGGCAAGACCACACTGCTGGAGGGGGTCATCGCCACGCTGGTCGGCCGGGGTCATCAGGTCGGAGCGGTCAAACACGATGCCCACCGGATCGAGCTCGACACCGAGGGGAAGGACTCGTGGCGGCTGCGGCAGGCCGGGGCGGCATCGACCCTGCTGATGGGGCGGAACCAGCTGGCATGGTTCGGTCCCGACCACGATGGGGCCGATGACGAGGAGGCAGGCCCATCGCTGGAGCAGGCGGTGGCGGTCCTGTTCAAAGGGGTCGACGTGATCCTGGTCGAAGGCTTCCGGTCGGCCGATCTCCCGGTGGTCCTGGTGATGAGGCCGGACCATCACGATCCACGATGGGAATCCCCCGACCCGGCCCGAGTGCTGGTGACGGTGACCCCCGACGAGGTCGAGCGGGTGAGCGATCTCATCGTCGACCGGTTCCTCTAGTGGTCTGAGAGGCCGCCGGAGAACCTGGGCCGGGGGACGCGCTCGGGATGTCCCCCGGCCGGTTCTGCTTCGCGGCCTTTCATGCCGCTGATGGGGCGATCAAACGCGCCGCCGCCTCGAGGACGGACGCCGTGCCCGATCGCAGCTGATGGTTGCGGACCCGGATGGACCGGCCACGCTTCGCCTCCGAGGCGAGACGGTGACGTCTCGCTGCGGACTGCAGCTCGTCGTGACGGACCCGGGACACCAGCAACCACTGTTCTGCGTGGTACTGCATGGCTGTTTCCTTCTGTGAGTTTGTTGACGGCGCTCGGGAACAGAGCGCCGGAAACGGGTATCGCAGTGACCGCTCGGTGCGGCTACACCGAAGTCGAACTCACCGGTACCCGATCGCCGATTCGGAGCGCACCTGTATGGACGCAGGAACCGGACTGGGCTGGACTCATAGGACGGCACTCCTTTCGTTCGATCGGGGCGTGAAACGCCGGGAACAAGATCGTGCCATCGAACCGCGGTCGGCTCAAACGAATTACCGGCCAAGGGCCGTTGAGCCTCAAGTCGTGACCCGGTTGTGTCGACAGGGACTCCATGGCCGAGACCACGCCGACCCCGGCGAATCTTCCCGCGATCGCCCACTTGGAGGCGGCGTTGGCCCTTCCCGAGCCGATGTGCTTGGCGATGCTGCAGATCTACCCCCCGACCGAACCCGTGCCCGGCTCGGCCCTGGGGCCGGACGCCACCGCGACGCTGGTGATGGAAGAGGCCGCTCGCCGGCTGCGCAACACCCTCCGGGACTACGACGAGCTGACCCAGCTCGACGACAACCGATTCGTTCTGGTACTGCGGACCCTGGCCGACGCATCGATGCTGACCAGCCGGATGCACAACCTCTACGCCATCATGACCAGGGCCTATGCCCTCGACGATGTGGAGATCGACGCCGACGTCTTCCTCGGTGCGGCGATCCGGGTTCCGCAGGAAACGCCGGGGCAGCTGGTGACCAGGGTCGACCAGGCGGTCGTGCTGTCGCATTCGGCCACCAATCCCGGGCCGGTGATGCTCTAGCGGTCGAGCGGTTCGGGCCAAGGCGGCCTGCACCGGCGCGGCCTCCGGTCAGGGGGCCGAGCAAAGGTGCCCTGAGGTGGTGCCGTGCGCGATAGTGGAGCCGGCGGTGGCCATCGGGCCAGGCGCCCCTTGCGGCGCCAGAGGGAGCCGCCAGACTTCGACCGGAGGCCACGACCATGGCTGCACTGCACGAACTCGACGCCACCGCCCAGGCCGATCTGGTGGCCAAGGGCGAGGTCACGGCCCGAGAGCTGGTGGAGGCGGCGATCGAACGCATCGAAGCCCTGAACCCGACGGTCAACGCCGTCATCTGGACCGACTACGAATCGGCGCTGGCTGCCGCAGACGCCCCGATCGACCGGGGTGGCCCCTTTGCCGGCGTGCCGTTCCTCCTCAAGGACATCGGCGCCACCCAGGCCGGGCTGCCCCACTGGATGGGAAACCGGGCGCTCAAAGCCATGGACCATCGGCGACACGACGACACCGAGCTCGGAGCCCGCTTCCGCGACGCCGGCCTGATCACCATCGGCAAGACGAACCTCCCGGAGCTCGGCAGCTCACCGACCACGCAGACCGGCCGGATCGAGTGGTGGCGCCGGTGCTGCGGTGGCATCGGGCATGGTGGCCATTGCCCACGCCAACGACGGCGGCGGATCGACCAGGCTGCCGGCCGCCTGGTGCGGCCTGGTCGGGCTGAAGACCAGCAGGGGCCGCAACCCGGCTCCGGAGGACACATCCCGCCTGCTGTCGGAGCTGGCGGTGACAAAATCGGTGCGGGACACCGCCAGACTGCTCGATGCGGTCAACGGGGCCACCGACGCCGACCTCTACCACGCCACACCGCCGGAACGCACCTACCAGTCGGTCCTGGGGTCGAAGACGCCGCCACTGCGGGTGGCCATGCTGACCGACGGCGGCCGGTTCAGCGTCGACCCGGAATGTGTGGTGGCGGTGGAACACACAGCCGGCCTGCTGGCCGACCTCGGCCATCGGGTGGAGCCGGTGTCGAGCGAGGTGCTGCTCGGGCCCGCTTCGGCGGTCAACGGTCGGATGTGGATGGCCGGGCTGGCCCGCCGGGTGGAGGCGCTTGGCGAGAAGGCGGGGCGACCGCTGACCGAGGACGAGGTGGAGCCCTACAACTGGGCTGCGGCCCAGCGGGGCAAGTCGATGCTGGCCACCGACATCGCACAGGCCACCGAGCAGCAGCAGCTGTGGTCGAAGTCGGTCATCGAGTGGGCGGCCGGCTACGACCTGCTGCTGACACCAACGGCCGGCGCGGTCCCGATGCTGACCGATGACCTCCGTCCCGGAGAGGAACAGCCGTGGAAGATCGGCGCAGAGTTCGGACGGATCGGGGTCTTCACCCTGCCGTTCAACGTGACAGGGCAGCCGGCGATCTCGCTTCCCCTGTTCTGGACCGATGCCGGTCTCCCCGTCGGGGTTCAGTTGGTCGGCGCCATGGGTCGGGAGGATCTGCTGCTCGGGCTGTCGGCCGAGCTGGAGGAGGCCGCTCCCTGGTACCACCGCTACCCGGCGGCCTGAGGGTCGCCGATCTGGGGATGAGAGCAGTGCGAACTACCCGGTGAACGTCGGGCCGTCGAATCGATCGACGGTGGTGAACTCCTCGACCGGGCTCCGCTTGAGCCTGGTCAGCTGCTTGACGGGGTGACCGATGGGCAACATGGCGGCGATGGCGTGGTGTGTCGGGAGCCCGAGCACCTGTTGGGCGTCCGGCTCCCGTCCGGCCAGGTAGGTGGTCAGCACCCCGCCGAGGCCTTCGGCCCTGGCCGCCAGCAGGATGTTCCACACGAACGGGTAGATCGACGCCCCGCTGATCACGCCGACCCGGCTCAGGTCCTTGTCGAAACTGGCCACCAGCGACAGGTCGACGGTGACCACCAGCAACACCGGGACGTCGACCAGTTTGTCGAGCCCCGGGAAGTCGGGGTCGGCGGCGATGGCGGCATCGACGTCGATTGCGCTCGGGTGCACGCTGTTCCACGGCGACTCCCCGGCAAGCTGTTGGGCAACGTAGACCGCGGTCGTTGGGCGGATCAGGGGCACCAGCTTCTCCCTGGTGGCCCGATCCTTGAGCACGATCACATGCCAGCCCTGGCGGTTGCCGCCGTTTGGGGCGAACCGGGCCACGTCGAGGAGACGATGGACCGTGGCATCGTCGACCGGATCGTCGGTCCAGGCACGACAGGAGAACGTGGTTCGCATCACCTCGTGGAGGTCCATGGTCATTCCCCGTTGAATTCCGGGGCCCGCTTGGCGGCGAAGGCGGCGATCCCCTCCCGACCGTCGTGGGTGCGCATGGCCGTGGTGATCGTGACCCCTTCGAACTCGCCGGCCTCCTCCAGGGGCGATTCGAAGCCGCGGTAGATCACGGTCTTGGCGTGCCCGGTGGCCCATGCCGGCCCCGATGCCAGCTGCTGGGCCAGCTCGGCGGTGGCGGCATCGACGTCGTCGTCTGGCACCACCCGGTTGACCAGACCCCACGACTCGGCTTCGGCGGCCGACAGGACCCGGTTGGTCAGGGTCAGGTCGAGCATCCGCCGGAGGCCGATGTGACGGGCCAGGAAGTAGCTCGACGTGCCGTCCGGGGTGACCCCGGCCCTGGTGTAGGCCATGGTGAACTTGGCGGACTCACCGGCGATCACCAGGTCGAAGGCGCTGACGATCGACAGCCCCGCTCCCCCGGCGGCGCCGCCGACGCCGGCCACGAACGGCTTCGGCATGCGGTTCATCTTGTAGATCCCGCCGTGGAAATCGACCAGCATGTCGGCCGCCATGAGAGGCAGGCCGTCACCGGCGGCGGCGAATTCCTTCAGGTCACCCCCGGCGCAGAAGACCCGGCCCTCGGCGGTGACCGAGACCGCCTTCACCGCGTCGTCGTGCTCGATTTCCAACATGACCGCCCGCAGGTCGGCCGAGAACGCGGGGTTTACGGCGTTCGCCCCCTCCGGCCGGTTGAACCGGACGTGGGCCACCCCGTCGCTCGTTCGGTAGTCGATCGTTTTAAGGTCCATCTTCTTCGCTCCTCGATTCTCGGTGTTCGATGCCACTTCTGCCGCTCTCGGATCTCCCGCTCAAACTTGGTGCCCGAGTTCCGCAGTGCGGAACTCGCGCAACCCGAAGGGTTGCCCTAGACGAGCTTGCTGTCGGCGTCTCCCCAGTACTCGTCCCGGAGGATCCGCTTGTAGAGCTTGCCGGTCGGCAGCCGGGGCAGCTCGTCGCGGAAGTCCAGCGAGCGTGGCAGCTTGAACTTAGCGATGTGCTCGGCCGCATAGGCCAACAGTTCGCGAGCCAGCTCGTCATTGCCCTCGATCCCGTCCTCCGGTTGGACAACCGCCTTGACCTCCTCCCCCAGATCTGGGTTCGGCACACCGAACACCGCAACGTCTGCCACCTTGGGGTGCATGATCAGGCAATCCTCGATCTCCTGGGGATAGATGTTGACCCCGCCGGCGATGATCATGAACGCCTTACGCTCGGTGAGGAACAGGTAACCCTCATCGTCGACGTAGCCGACATCACCCAACGTGGACCACAGCTGATGGTCGGGGTGCTGGGAGGACCGGGTCTTCTCGGGATCGTTGTGGTATTCGAACGGCACCTCCTCCCGCTCGAAGTAGATCGTTCCCGGCTCGCCGTTCGCCAGCTCGTTGCCCATCTCGTCGCAGATGTGGATCGTGCCGATGATCGCCTTGCCGACGGTGCCGGGGTGGCTCAGCCAATCGTCGGGCGTGCAGAACACGAACCCGTTGACCTCGGTGCCGGCGTAGTACTCGTAGATGATCGGCCCCCACAGGTCGAACATCTGCCGCTTGACCTCGGTCGGGCAGGGGGCGGCGGCGTGAACCGCCACCTTGTGACTGCTCCAGTCGTAGCCCTCCCGCTGCTCCTGGGGCAGCTTGAGTATCCGGCTGAACATGGTCGGGACCCACTGGGAATGGGTGATGTCGAACTGGTCGATGTACCGGAGGGCCTCGGCGGCATCGAATCGCTCCATGATCACCGTGGTTGCGCCGAGGGATTGGAACGAGGTGGTGAAGCCGAGCGGAGCGGAATGATACAGCGGGGCCGGTGAGAGGTACACGGTGTCGGCGTCGGCGCCGAAGAGTCCACTGACCAACATCACGACCCCACCGACCGAGTCCGGGTCGTCGACCGCCAGACCGGTCAGGGGCCGCTTGATGCCCTTTGGCCTGCCGGTGGTACCCGAGCTGTAGAGCATGGCCTCGCCCCGGGGCTGATTCTCCAGCGGCTGAGCCGGGAAGCCGGCGATGGCCTGTTCGAAGTCGTCGAACCCGTCGATCCCACCGTCCACACTGAGCAGCACCTCGACCCCGGGGACACGCTCCGTGACCTCGGCCATCAATTCGGCCATGTTGGACGAGGTGAACAACGCCTTCGACCCGGAGTCCTCGAGAATGTAGGCCGACTCCTCGGGCTGCAGGTACCGGTTGATGGTGGTGAAGTACAGGCCGGAACGAACGGCGGCCCAATAGCAGTCGAAGTACCGGAGGCTGTTCTCCATGAAGATCGACACATGATCACCTGGCCGGAGGCCGGCGGCCCACAGCAACTGGGCCAGCTGGTTCGATCGATCGTCGAGCTGGCGGTAGGTCAGGATCTCACCACTGCCGGCCATGATGGCGGCCGGCTTGTCCGGTGTGGTCTCGACGAAATGGCCTGGATACATGAAGGCTGCTCCTCTGGCTGCGTGCTGGGGAAAGGATAGGGCGCCATGGGCACGCACTCCAGACGACGGGTCAGACCGAGCGGGACCTCGGACCGGCACCGATGACGTCGATCAGCACGTCGGCCGCCGCCTCCACCGTTTCGACGTCGCAGCCGGCGGTGGAGACCCGAACCGCCGGTCCGCTGCGGTAGCGGAACGGTGCCCCGGAACGTATGGCGAACCCCCGCTGTTGCGCCCCCGCCACCACCGCCGCCTCGTCGGCCACCGGCACCCAGACGTTCAGGCCGGAGCGGCCCTCGGCCACGATGCCGGCCTGACCGAGCCGGGCGATGAACCGATCCCGGCGCTGCGAGTAGCCGGCGGCGGCCGTGGCCAGCGTGGCATCGATCGTCGGTGAGGTCAGCAGCTCGGCGACGATCCGCTGGAGCACGTGCGAGACCCACCCGGTGCCGAGCAGCTGGCGACCGATCACCCTGTTGACCGTGGCCGCATCCCCCACCAGTGCGGCCAGCCGGAGGTCGGGGCCCAGCGACTTTGCCACCGACCGGATGACCACCCAGTTGAGGGTCCGCGTGGAGACCACACCGCGGTAGGGGGCGCCGGCGACCGGCCCGGCGTGATCGTCCTCGACGACCACCACATCGGGGTGGCCGGCCAGGATCGAGCTGAGATCGACGGCCCGCGGCACATCGATGGCGGCACCGGTGGGGTTCTGGGCCCGGGGGGTGACGATCAGCGCCGATATGCCGTCGGCCAGCGCAGCCTGCAGCCCATCGGGCGTCGGCCCATGGCCGTCGATGGCGGTCGGCACCGCCCGGAGGTGCATGGCGTTCAGCAGATCGCACACCGAGGTGTACGCCGGATCCTCCACCGCCACCCGATCGCCGGGCCGAAGGTGGGCGCCGAGGGTGCGCTCGATCCCGTCGAGAGCACCGCCCACCACCGCCAGGGTCTCGCCGGCCACGATGCCGTCCGGCAACAACCCGGCAACGTCGTCCTCCAGATCGGCGGCCAACATCGACCCCAGCCGGGCATCGATCGGTTCCTCGCCGTAGAGGGCGTGCCCGGTGCCGATACGTTCGAACACCGGCCCGAGGTCCGGCAGGAGGCGCCGATCGGGGTTGCCGGTTGCCAGATCGATCAGGCCCTCCGGCACCGACCGATCGGCTGAGCGGACCGCCACCGGCGGCCCGGCCACGAAGGTGCCCCGGCGGCCGTCGCCATAGACCAGGCCTCGGTCGGCCAGCTTCCGGTAGGCGGTGGCCACCGTGTTGGGGGCCAGGCCGAGCTCGGCCGCCGCCGAGCGGACCGGCTCGAGCCGGGTCCCCGGGGTCAACCGACCGTCGGCGATCCGGCGCTCCACATCGGCCATGATGTCGGCCGACCCGAGCGACCGCGAGCGGCGGCCCGATGACCGCGGTCCACCTTCGCCGTTGCGCTGCTTCACCATGTCGGACTACCTTTGCCGGATCGGTCCGAACGAACCAATACAAACAGACTATTGTATTGATACAAATGGGTCAACGGAAGGCATCGGGCCGGAGAAAGGCAACCAACATGCTCGATACCTCCGGTTCACCGGTCACGGCGGTTCCCCCGGCACCACCGGCCGACGCCGCAGCCCACTTTGCCGCGCTGCTGGCCTATGAGGCGGACTGCTACGACGTCCACCGCGCAACCGTGACCGGCCAAAAGGACTTCGTGCTGCTCGATGTCCGCTCCCCCGAAGCCTTTGCCAACGGCCACCTGCCGGAGGCGATCAACCTGCCTCATGGCAGGATCGTGGAGCGGAATCTGGCCCGGTACCCGGCCGGCACGGTGTTCGTCACCTACTGCAACGGTCCGCACTGCAACGGGGCGGACAAGGGCGCCCGCCGCCTCGCCGAGCTCGGTCGCCCGGTCAAGAAGATGATCGGCGGTGTGACCGGCTGGCTCGACGAAGGATTCCAGCTGGTCACCGACGGCGACCGGCAACCGAACTCCGGAGCATCGCCGGCCGAGCGCACCGAGGTGGAACGATGACAACGACCCAGACCGACCGGACAACCGTGAAGCGCATCGGCGAACGGGGCCACTACGACCGGGCGGTGATCGACCCGATCATCGACGAGGCGCTGCTCTGCCATGTCGGCACGATCGAGCACGGCATACCGATGGTCATCCCGACCTTGCATGCCAGGATCGGTGACCATCTGATCCTCCACGGTTCGCCGGCCAGTCGAATGCTGCGTTCGGCAAAGAAGGCCGAGATCTGCGTCACGATCACGTTGGTCGACGGCTTCGTGCTGGCCCGCTCGGCGCTGCACCATTCGATGAACTACCGCTCGGTTGTCATCCTCGGCCAACCGGAGACGATGACCGGCCCCGACAAGGCGGCCGCCCTCGATGCGTTGGTGGAACGCCTGGTCCCGGGCCGGCTCCCCCATCTCCGGGCCATGACCGACGAGGAGGTCAGGGCGACCTCGGTGCTGCGACTGCCGATAACCGAGGCGTCGGCCAAGGTTCGCACCGGTCCACCGGTCGACGACGAAGAGGATTACGAGCTCCCGATCTGGGCCGGCGTCCTGCCGATCCAGACGACCTACGGACCGCCGATCACCGATCCGGCCATGCGGTCCGAGGTTGCGGTGCCCGAGCACGTCCTCGGGTACCGCGGGCCGACCGGCCCCAGCGCCGGCGGTTGACAGCGGCCCGGTCTGAGCGGGTCTGGCCGTCCCGGCTGCTCCTCGGGACGATCGCCGGCTCGTCACCAGGTGACGTCGCGACAACCTCGATGGGTGTCCGGCTCGACCTGGAATGTGCCATGGTCGATTCCGTAGTGGGCGGCCAGCAGCTCCCGAGCCCGATCGAGCACATGATGGGCGTCGGCCCCGTCGCTGGTGACCAGGTGGGCCGAGGCCGCCTCCATCTCCGAGGTCAGCGTCCACACGTGAAGATCGTGAACGTCGCTGACGCCGTGAATTCCCTCCAGGTCGGCATGGAGCCGGTCCAGTTCAATGTGCTCCGGTGCGGCCTGCAGGAGGATCCGGACCGCATTACGACCGAGGCGCCACGTCCTGGGCAGGATCCAGAGACCGATGGCGGCGCCGATCACCGGGTCGACCCAGGTCCAACCGAGGAACCGCAGCAACAACGCCCCGACGATGACCCCGACCGAGCCGATCAGGTCGGCCAGGACCTCCAGGTAGGCGGCCTCGATGTTTATCGACTCCTCGGACCCGTCCCGCAGCAACCAGAAGGCCACCACATTGGCCGCCAGGCCGAGCACGGCCACGATGAACATCGGCCCCTCGAGCACCTCGGACCCGGAGCCGAGGCGCCGTACCGCCTCGACCAGCACCCAGATGGCAACGCCGAACAGCAGCAACGAGTTGACGAACGCGGCCAGGATCTCCAGCCGATAGAGGCCGAAGGTGTGGTTGGAGCGCGAGGTGTCCGATCGCTTCTCGAATCGATTCGCCAGCTGGATGGCGGCCAGTGCCATGCCGAGGCCGATCACGTCGGTGAGCATGTGGCCGGCGTCGGACAGCAGGGCCAGCGAGTTGGTGAGGACACCGGCCACGGCCTCGACAACGAAGAACACGGCGATGATGGTGAACGCAGCCGCCAGTCGCCTCACATGACGGGCCCCGGCCCGGGCCAGCCCGACACCGTGGCTGTGACCGTGATCATCGGCGGCGTGGGTCCGGGCGCCATGAGCTGCAGACCGTCCCGGTCGCACGCTCCGATCTCAGGAGGGCTCGGTGAGGTAGCGTCGCTCGAATCTGTTCCCGAGGTGGGTCAGGAACTCGTGAGGAACCGTCCCGGCACGCTCCGCCACGTCGTCCACCGGTCGATGTCGACCCAGCAGCTCCACCGGGGCGCCGGGGTACAGATGGTGGTCCTCGAGTGCGGTCACGTCGATCGTGATCAGGTCCATCGATACCCGGCCCACGATCGGCACCAGCCGACCGGCGATCGCCGCCAACCCGACGTTCGACGACGAACGAAGGAACCCGTCGGCGTAGCCGACCGGCACGGTGGCGATCCTGGCATCCGAAGCGACCGTGTGGGTTGCCCCATAGCCGACGGTCTCACCGGGACCCGCCCACCGGACCTGAATGATCGGCGCCTCGGCGGTCACCACCGACCGCATCGGGTTCGGTCTCCCGCTGTCGGGGTACGGCGAACCGCCGTAGAGGGAGATCCCCGGACGGGCAAAATCGAAATGGTATGCCGAGCCGAGGAAGACCCCGGCCGAGTTGGCCAGCGACGCCGCACCGAACGGAAAGCGGCGGCGAAGCTCGCAGAACAGGGCCAACTGCCGCCCAGACTGTGGGCTGGCGGACACATCGGCCGAGGCCAGGTGGCTGATCACATGCCGGACCCCCAAGCCGGTCAGCAGATCGGGGCGATCGGCCAGCTGATCGCACTCGTCCGGCGGCAGACCCAATCGGCGCATGCCGGTGTCGATGTGGAGACCGGTCGGCAGTTCCCGATCGGCTGCGATGGCCAGTCGCTGCCAGGCCTGCAACTGCTCCAGGCTGTTGATGACCGGGACCAGATCGTGGGCGACCATGTCGCCGGCGGTGCCGGGGAGCAGACCGTCGAAGACGTTGATCTCCGCCGTCGGCAACGCCGCCCGGAGCACAATCCCCTCGTCGATGCGAGCGACGAAGAACCGACGGCACCCCTCGGACCACAACGTCTTTGCCACCGGCACTGCCCCGAGACCGTAGCCGTCGGCCTTGACCACGCCGGCGGCGGGAACGGCACCGAGCTCGGCGACGACCGTGCGGTAGTTGGCGGCCAGGGCGTCGAGGTGCACGGTGGCACGAGGCTTGTGCAAGATGTTCGGCCGGTTGGTCAAGCCGACCAGTTTAGGGCCGCAGCGGTCGGAGCTGGTGCCACAACCCCGGCCGAGCCCGTTCCCCTTGATGCAGCGCCGCCGGTTGCTTCGGCGCCCTGCGATTCGCCCCTAGTTGAGTGACTTCTCCAGCGCCTCGATGAACATGGCCACCTGCCCGTCGGTGACGATCAGCGGTGGGCACCAGACGATCGAGGTCCCGACGCCCCTGATCACCACGCCGAGCTCGCGCATCTTCTGCTTGGCCTCGGTGGAGTCGTGACCGATGTCCACCGCCCAGATCGCGCCGACACCTCGGTAGCTCTTGATGATCCCGTCGGCCATCAAGGCATCGAAGCCTTCGACGGTCTTCTTGCCCACATGGTTGGCCCGTTCCACCAGACCCTCGGACTCGATCAGGTTGATGTTGGCGATGGCGGCGGCACATGACGCCGGATGCCCCGAGTAGGTGTAGCCGGTTCGGAGCAGGAATCCCGGCTCACTCAATTCGGCCCCGATCTCCTCGCTGATGATGACCCCGCTCAGGGGCAGGTAGCCCGAGGTGACCCCCTTGGCGAAGGTGATCAGGTCGGGCTTGACCCCAAAGGTCTGGGAGGCGAACCAGGAGCCGGTTCGACCGAACCCGCAGATCACCTCATCGAAGATCAGCAGCGCATCATGTTGGGTGCAGAGCCGCCGCAGCCCCTGCAGGTACCCATCCTCCGGTGGCCAGACGCCGCCCGCACCCTGGACCGGCTCCGAGATCACCGCTGCGATGTTGTCGCCGTGCTCGGCGAAGACCTTGGCCGCCTCCTCGATGTTGTCGTTCGGGACCTCGATGAAATGGGGCACCAGATCGCCCCACCCCTCCCGGTTCGGTTCGATGCCCTGGGCCGACGTGCCGCCGAAGTTGGTGCCGTGGTAGCCGTGTGTCCGCCGGACGATGATCTGCTTGGCGCCGTTGCCTCGGCGCTGCTGCACGATGCGGGCGATCTTGAGTGCCGAGTCGACCGCCTCGGAGCCCGAGCACCCGAGGAACACCCGGCCGTCCGGCATCGGCGACTTCGAGGCGATAAGGGCCGCCGCCTCCCTGGCCCGGTCGTTGGTGAACGGGTCGAAGGTGTTGTAGGTCACCAGGGTCTTCATCTGCTCGGTGACGGCATCGATGATCTCGGCTCGGCCGTGGCCGACCTGGCAGTACCAGAGGCTGGCCATGCCGTCGATGTACTGCTTCCCGGTGTCATCGGTCAGCACCGAACCCTGGGCGCCGACGATGTTGATGAAGTCGGTCTCGGGCTTCGACGGCTCCGAAAATGGGTGGATCAGGGTGCCCGGTACAGCCATGGTGTCCTCATGTTCCTTGCTCTGTGCCCACTGGTTGCCGTGGTGTCGGTTCCAGTGTTGCAGATCGACGGTCCTCGGCCCAGCTTGGCCCCGGCCGAGGCAGGCGAGAATTCTTCGGCCGCCGGGAACCGGCGGGCCACCGGAGACGTCATGGTCGACATGATTGGCAATCCGACGATCACACCCACACCCCTCCGGCCTCCGGCGAGACGCCGGGCGACCGGCCTGCCCATCCTTCTGGCGCTACTGGCCCTGGCGCTGATGGCGGGAGCCTGTGGTGATGACGACGAGGTCGTCGCCGGTTCCGGCGGCACCGGGCCGAACAACGGCTCAACCGAAGACAGCGGCTCAACCGAAGACAGCGGCTCAACGGAAGGCGGCGGCTCTTCCGATGCCGATGGCAGGGATGGCCGGGTGATCACCGAGTCACGGCCCGACCTGATCTCGGCCAAACCGTCGCCGATCGACGAGGTCGGCTCGATCGACGACCGGACCCTGGCGGTCCACTACAGCAACGGCAGCGAACCGTGCGCGCTGGCCAACGTCACCGTGGCCGAAACCGGAACGACGATCACGGTGGACCTGGACACGGGCCTGCACCCCAACGTTGCGGCGATGAGCTGCATCGCCCAAATGTTGGACTACGAGATCCGGGTTGCCTTGGAGGAGCCGATCGGTGATCGTGAGATCGTGTTCGACCAGAGCTAGCTCAGAGCTGGCTCGTGGTCGAGAGCAGCGCCACCGCCGGCTCGGACCGGTCCACGTCCAAACCCGGGGCCCGCTCGGGCACCGGACCGCAAAGCGTCAGGCCATCGTCAGGCCGCCGGACACCGACAGGGTCTGGCCGGAGATGAAACCGGCGGCCTCGGAGCAGAAATAGACGACGGCCGAGGCCACCTCGTCTGGCTGGCCGACCCGCTTCATCGGCACCGCCCGGGCCATGGCACCGATCACCTTGTCGCCGTCGTCACTGCCGGCCACGATCTCGTCCAGCAGCGGGGTTGCGGTGGGGCCGGGGCACACGGTGTTGGCGGTGATGCCGTTGCGGGCCACCTCCCTGGCGATGGTCTTGGTGAAGGCGATGATGCCCCCCTTGGCCCCCGAGTAGACCGCCTCCAGTGACGAGCCGACCCGACCGGCGTCCGAGCCGATGTTGACGATCCGGCCCCAGCCGCCCTCGATCATGGCCGGGAGGCACCCGTGGACGGTTCGCAGTGTGCCCTTGTAGTTGACCTCGATGATGCGATCCCAGAACGCCTCATCGGTTTCCAGGAACGGCTTGAGGTCGTCCCAACCGGCACAGTTGACCAGGATCTCCACCGGGCCCAGCTCGTCGACGATCTGGAGCAGGCCGGAGGCCACCGAATCGCTGTCGGACACATCCATCGACACCGCGATGGCTTCGCCCCCGATGTCTCGGACCATGGTCACGGTGCTCGCAGCCTCGTCTTGGCGGATGTCGGCCACTGCGATCCGGCGTCCGTCCCGGGCCAGGCCGAGGCAGATCTCCCGACCGATACCTCGACCCCCGCCGGTGACCAGGGCCACCCGGCTCCGTCCGCTCGAATCGTCCTGTTCAGTGGTCATGGTTGGCTCCTGGTGACATCGACGTCGACGTCGACGTTGTTTCCGGCGAGGGCGACGGCTGCGATCGATGCCGGCCCAGCGGTGCAACGGCCGGGATCCGGGACGGTCGCCCGAAGACCTCCTCCAGCATCGGCAAGAAATCGTCGATCGGCAGGTTCGGGTAGTCGGGGTCGAAACAGTTCTGGTCGTAGCGGTGACAGAACCGGACGCAGGCGTCGAAATACGGTTCGCCACGGTATCGATCGCGGGCGTGCCGGTCCCCGCCGAGATGGTGGAAGTAGTAGTAGCCCTGGAAGATTCCGTGATGGCCGATGACCCACCGGGTTTCGTCATCCACGTAGGGGGCCAGCAGGCCGCCCGCGACCTCGCTGTGATTCTCCGGGGCGAACCCATCGGCGACGTCGTGGAGCAGAGCCCCGACCACCAGGTCGATCGACTCGTCGTTCCGCAAGGCCCGCGACGCCGACTGCAGCGAGTGGTCGTAGCGATCGATCTGATAGCCGAGCTTTGGCCCTCTCAGCAGACCCAGGAGTTGCAGTAGGTTCGGCACCAGATTTGCCATGGCGTTGGCCTCGAACGCCGGGGTCAGCCGCCGGTGGTCCTCGGCTGTCCCGTCGGCCATGGCGGTCCAGCGCACCGTTTGCATGCCGCCACTGTATTGGTCGTCCGTCGCCAGGGCCACCGCACGCTCGACGGTGCGCAAACAGCCGGCAGCGAGGGCGTGAAGTCGCTGGTCACCGGGCCGCAGGCCCTGCGTCCAAGGAGGTCCACCGCTAGGCTTGGTCCACCATGAATGCATCAAAGATCATCTACACCCACACCGACGAGGCCCCGGCCCTCGCCACCGAATCGTTGTTGCCGATCATCGAGGTTTTTGCCGGTGCCGGCGGTGTAGAGGTCGACACGAGCGACATCTCGCTGGCCGGTCGGATCCTGGCCAACTTCCCAGATCACCTCACCGAGGAACAACGGGTGCCCGACGCATTGAGCGAGCTCGGCGAGCTGGCGCTCACGCCGGAAGCCAACATCATCAAGCTCCCCAACATCAGCGCCTCGATCCCCCAACTGAAGGCGGCGGTGGCCGAACTGCAGGCTGCGGGCCACGCCCTGCCCGACTACCCGGACGAGCCGGACACCCCGGAGCTCCAGGAGATCCAGCAGCGCTACGACAAGGTGAAGGGCAGCGCGGTGAACCCGGTGCTGCGCGAGGGCAACAGCGACCGCCGAGCCCCAAAGGCGGTCAAGCAGTACGCCAGGAACAACCCCCATTCAATGGGGGCATGGTCACCGGACAGCGAAACCCATGTGGCGACCATGGCGGCCGGGGACTTCCGATCCAACGAAGCGTCGGCCACCATGGCAGAGGCCGGCGAGTTACGTATCGAGCTTGTCACCGCCGACGGCACCACCTCGGTGCTGAAGAAGTCGGTCCCGGTCCTGGCCGGTGAGGTGGTCGACGCAACCTTCATGAGCCGGGACGGGCTGGTTGAGTTCCTCCTGGCCCAGATCGAAGACGCCAAGCAGCGGGACGTGCTGTTCTCCATCCACCTCAAGGCCACGATGATGAAGGTCTCGGACCCCATCATCTTCGGCCACGCGGTCCGGGCCTTCTTTGCCGACGTGTTCCAGCAATACGGCGATGAGCTCGAGGGGGCGGGGGCCGATCCCAATGACGGCCTCGGTCAGGTCCTGGCCGCCGTCGGTCAGATGGATGACCCGTTGCGCTCCGAAATCGCCGCCGCCTTCACCCTGGCCCTGGAGAACGGGCCGGCGATGGCCATGGTGGATTCCGACCGCGGGATCACCAACCTCCACGTCCCGAGCGATGTGATCATCGACGCCTCGATGCCGGCCATGATCCGGACCTCGGGCCAGATGTGGAATGCCGAAGGCAACCAGCAGGACACCAAGGCCATCATCCCCGACAGCAGCTACGCCGGCCTCTACCAGGAGACCATCGACTTCTGCCGGCAGAACGGCGCCTTCGACCCCACCACCATGGGCACGGTTCCCAATGTGGGGCTGATGGCCCAGAAGGCCGAGGAGTACGGCTCTCACGACAAGACGTTCGAGATCCCGGCCGACGGCACGGTCCGGGTGGTCGATGGCAACGGCCTGGTGGTGTTCGAGCAGGAGGTGGCCGAGGGCGACATCTGGCGGATGTGCCAGGTCAAGGACGCCCCGATCCAGGACTGGGTGAAGTTGGCGGTCGGTCGGGCCCGAGCCACCGGTTCCCCGGCGGTGTTCTGGCTCGACCGGGACCGGGCCCACGACGCCCAGCTGATCACCAAGGTCGAGAAGTACCTCCAGGACCACGACCTCGACGGCTTGCAGATCGAGATCCTGTCGCCGGTGGAGGCGACCCGATTCACCCTGGAGCGGGTCAAGCGGGGCGAGGAGGTCATCTCTGTCACCGGCAACGTGCTGCGGGACTACCTGACCGATCTGTTCCCGATTCTCGAGCTCGGCACCAGCGCCAAGATGCTGTCGATCGTGCCGCTCATGAACGGCGGTGGCCTGTTCGAGACCGGCGCCGGCGGCTCGGCACCGAAGCACGTGCAACAGTTCGAGAAGGAGAACCACCTCCGCTGGGATTCTCTCGGCGAGTTCCTGGCTCTGGCGGTGTCGTTGGAGCACCTCAGCCAGGTTGGTGGCAACGACCGGGCCCAGGTCCTGTCCGACGCACTCGACGAGGCCACCGGTCGGGTGCTGGAGGAAGGCCGCTCGCCGTCGCGCAAGGTCAACGAGCTCGACAATCGGGGCAGCCACTTCTACCTCGCCCTGTACTGGGCCCAGGCCATGGCCGGCCAGAGCGCCGATGGTGAACTGGCGGCCCACTTCGCTCCGCTGGCCGAGGAGCTGGCGGCCAACGAGGAACAGATCGTCGGTGAGCTCAATGAGGTCCAGGGGCAACCGATGGACATCGGCGGCTACTACTACCCGGACCCCCGGCTGCGGGCGGCGGCGATGCGACCGAGCGAAACCCTCAACACGATCCTGGCCCGCTACCGATCCTGACCGCTCAAACCGCCGGGTCGACCGCAACGACCTGCGACGGCGTTGACGATCTCGCAGCCGATCGGCCGTCCCAGGTGCCGGAGCGAAGTGGCACCAGGAGCAGCGCCAGCGACACCGCGGTGGTTGCGATCACCACCGCCAGGGCCGGGCGATAGCCTGCGGCGTCGATGATCAGCCCGGTGATCGACGGTCCAACCAGGGCACCGACCCCGAGCCCGGTGTAGAAGCCACCGACCAGGAGCCCCAGGTCTTCGGTGCCGAACCAG
Source organism: uncultured Acidimicrobiaceae bacterium (assembly GCA_947259095.1). Lineage (GTDB taxonomy): Bacteria > Actinomycetota > Acidimicrobiia > Acidimicrobiales > SZUA-35 > JAHELU01. The sequence continues at coordinate 23,212 of CAMYLA010000098.1, forward strand.
TCGGCAAGCACCAGCGGCGCAGCGGTGACCCAGGCCGCCCAGCCGAAGCCGTGAAGCAAGGCCGCGGCCGCCAACACCCAGAACGAGCCACCGGCCAGGAACCAGATCACCAGGCCGCCGAGCATCATGATGTGGGAGAACCGGTACTGGCGCAAGGCGCCAAGCCGCTGAACCGCTCCACCGAAGGCCAGCCGGGTGGCGAAGCTCCCCAGACCGATCGACGCCAGCAGTGCCGCTGCTCGGCCGTCGCTCACGCCGCGGTCGACGGCGTAGTCGTTGAGGAACGCCAGCGGAGCATAGAAGCCGGGGGCGATCAGTACCACCGAGAGGTAGAGACGCCGGAACGCCACAGACCCGAACATGGACAGCGGGTTGGCCGCGGTCGTTCCGCTGCGTTTCGTGCCGCCGGTCGACACCACCGCGGTCACGGCGATGGTGACCAGGGTCAGCACAGCCAGCAGCCGAAAGGTGATCCGCCAATCCCAGCGATCGAGTGAGGCCCTGATCAGCAGCGGCATGATCAGCGAGCCGCCGCCGACGCCGGTCAACACGACGGCGATGGCCATCGCTCGCCGCTCGGCGAAGCGTCGGCCTGCGGCGCCGATCAACGGCGAGTAGGAGCAGCCGACCGCCAACCCCACCAATGGCATGTAGAACAGATAGAACTGCCACAGCGAACCGGCCACCGAGGACAGCGTCAACCCGAGCGGGAGTGCCACGGCACCGAACGCAACCACCGGACGGGGTCCGTGGCGGTCGGCCAGCCGCCCCGCCACCGCCGATGCCAGATAGTAGAAGAACACCGATCCGCCGAGCAGCGGGGCGACCGCCCCGGTGGTGGTGGCGAACTCGTCGGCGAGCGGGGTCAGGAACAGCCCGAAAGCGAACAGCGTGCCGAAGCCGACGAAGTTGGCCCCGGCCCCCGCCACGACCATCGCCCAGCCCCGGCGGTCGGTCACCCGCCGGGTTGGTCGGCCTGTCCGCTCTCCCGGTAGACCCGGGCCAGCTCGGCGACGCCTCGATCGATCGACGACTCCTCGGCGTCACCGAAACACAACCGCAGCCGGCGCCGGCCCCATGCCGGGTCGGCCGACCAGCCGGAGCCGGGGTTGAACTGGATGCCGGCCTCGGCCGCAGCCGGCGCCAGCGCGTCGGTGTCGACCCCGTCGGGGAAGGTCAGCCACACATAGATGCCGCCCTTCGGCGGGGTTACCGTCACCTCGGCACCGAACTCCCGGCCGACCGCCTCCACCATGCGATCACACTTTCGCTTCAGGGCGGCGATCAGCCGCTCGACGTGTTGGTCGAAATGGGAGGGGGCGAACTCGGCCAGGGTCAGCTGCTCGAGCGCCCCGGTACCGGCGTCGCTCTTCAACGCCATCAGCTGCAACACCACCGACTGATCGGCCACGATGTAGCCGACCCGCAGCGCCGGGGCGATCGATTTGGAGAACGAGCCGCAGTAGATGACCTGGCCCCCGCCGTCGTCGAGTGACCGAATGGTCGGCGGCCGGGTGCCGTCCCACACCAGGTCGGCGTAGCAGTCGTCCTCGAAGATGGGGACGCCGTGTCGCCTGGCCAGCGCCAGGACCTCGAGCCGTCGCTCCACCGGCAGGACCGAGCCGGTCGGGTTCTGCACCGTTGGGATGGTGTAGAGGTACTTCGGTGTCCGACCGGCGGCGGCCAGCTCGTCGAGCACCGATGCCAGATGAGCGACGTCGATGCCGTGTTCGTCGAGTTCGATCCCCACATAGCTCACACCGAGTCGCTGGAGCCGGCTGACCATCCCACCGTAGGTCGCCTGCTCGATCAGCACCGTGTCACCGGGAGCCAGCAACGCCTGGTTCACCAGATCCAGCGCCTGCAACGACCCGGAGGTGATCAGGACCTCGTCTGGCTGAACCGTGGTGTCGGCGCGGACCCCCAGCGCATCGCACACGAACCGGCGCAGCGGCAGATAGCCCAGGGGCGAACCGCCGAGGTTGTAGGTGGCCAGGGCCCGACCCTCCCGTTTCAGGGCGTTGACCGCAGCCTCGGCCAGCCCACCGAACGGCACACTGTCGGCGTCGTTGTTACCGCCGACGAAGGCGAAATCGGGTGGATCCTGCCACGGCACCGCCGGCTCCGGCAGGCCGGGTCGAAAGGCCGTGGCCATGTCGAAGCTCATCAGTTGACCATCCGGTCCTGACCCTCCCAATACGGCGCTCGCAACTCCGTCTTGAGGATCTTGCCGGAGGGGTTCCGGGGGATGGCCTCCATCCGCTCCACCGAGGTCGGGCACTTGTAGTGGGCCAGGTTCTCCCTGGTGTAGGCGATGATCGCCTCATCGGTCGGGTCGGCCCCGGGAACCGGGGTGATGATGGCCTTGACCGTCTCGCCCCACTTCTCGTGGGGCACGCCGATCACCGCCGCATCGGCGATCTCGGGGTGGGCCATCAGCACATTCTCGATCTCGGCCGGATACACGTTCTCACCGCCGGACACGATCATGTCCTTGACCCTGTCGTGGATGAACAGGTAGCCGTCACGCAGATAGCCGGCGTCGCCGGTCCGGAACCAACCCCGGCCGTCGGCATCCCGGCCTTCGGGGAACGCTTCGGCGGTGGCCTCGTCGTCGGCCCAGTAGCTCTTCATGTTCTGGATCGTCTTGCACCAGATCTCGCCGACCTCACCATCGGGCAGATCCCGGCCGTTGGCGGTATCGACGATCCGCAGTTCCACATCGCCCCACGGCCGTCCGGCCGAGCGGAGCAGGTCGGCCCGGGGGCCGCCAGGGTCGTGGTCCTCGGCCCGCAGGATCGTGACCCCGCCGGTGGTTTCGGTCAGCCCGTAGGCCTGGATGAAGTCGCAGCCCATCGCCTTCATCGAGCCGACCAGGACCTCCTCGGTGATCGGCGACGCCCCGTAGATCATGGTTCGCAGGGTGGAGAAGTCGCAGGAGTCGATGCCCGGCGTCATCAGGAGAAACTGCATCACCGCCGGGACCAGCAGGGCGTTGGTGATGCCGTATCTCGGGATGAGGTCCAGAATGGCCGCCGGGTCGATGTCCCGGAGCAGCACGTTGGCCCCGCCGTTGTAGAGGCCGACCACACCCCAGCCGCTGCCGGCGATGTGGAACAGCGGCATGGCAACCAGATTGACGCTCTCGGTATCGAAGCCCCATTCCTCCGATGCCGCCGGCAGCATGGAGAAGAGGTTGCCGTTTGTCAGCTCGACGCCCTTCGGCAGCCCGGTGGTGCCCGAGGTGTAGAGCTGGTAGCAGGTGTCGTCCGGTGCCGACGGCACCATCGGGTCTTCGTCCGGCTGGTCCTCCAGCCACTGCTCGTAGGTGGTGAAGCCACCGCCGGAGCCGATGACGATCGTGGTGGTGACGGTCGGCAGGTCCATCTTGGCCAGGTGCTCGAGGAACTCGGCACCGATGAGCAGAACCTTGGCCCTGGCGTTGCCGAGGATGTACTCCATCTCCGGCGGCGCCAACCGCCAGTTGACCGCAACGGTGACGGCGTTGACCTTGCCGGCGCCGAACAGGAACGGGAAGTACTCCGGTGAGTTCTTGTCGAGGAAGGCCACCCGATCCTGGGGGCCGACGCCCGCTGCCAGCAGGGCCTGGGCCACCCGATTGGATTCGGTCTCCAGCTGGCCGTAGGTCCAGGAGCGATCCTGGTAGAACAGGGCGACCTTGTCGCCCCGTTCGGCGGCGTGGACCCTGGTGACGTCTCCGATCGACTTGATCGCCTCGCTCATGTGGACACTCCTCGCTCAGAAATCATCGAACCACCGGCAGCCGGCGGCGCCGGCCCGCCCGGGCCGGGCGGTGCGGTGTTCGGCTTCGAGTCCTGTCACCGAGGCGCAGGTCTCCCGCCGCGGCACCAGCATGGCAGTGGCCGACGGCCGCTGTCGAACGGTGGGTTCACCGGAGGCGGAGCCGGCCGATCTCTAGAACTCGGTCCACTCGTCCTCGGGGCCGCCCTGGTACTCCGGCATCGGCTCCGACGGGTCGCGGCCGGGATGAACCGGTCTGGCCGAGCGGCCGGCGCGACCGGTGCCGCCTGATCGAGCACCGGTACCGGTGGCGGACGTGCCGGCCTGGCCGTCGTCCTCCTCCAGGCCGTAGCCGTAACACATCTGCACCCCGTCGACGTCGAAGGGCTTGCCGAGCGAGGCAACCACGAAGCTCGACCAGTCGCCGGACTTCTTCTGGACATCGATCTTTCCGCCTTCGGCCAACGCTTTCTCGAGATCCTCGACCGGGGCCATGACCGCCCACTTCTCGGTCTTGGTCTTTCTGAATCGCGGTGGAATCTTGTCTGCCATCGCTCCAGTATGACGGCTCCTACCGGCAAGCAGCGTCGGCAAACTAGGGTGGCTCGATGAGTGAGTCATCGATAGCCCATCTGGTCATAGACGGCCTGCGCCGATCGGAGATAGACACCCTGTTCTGTCTCCCCGGGGTGCAGAACGACGACTTCTTCAATGCGCTGGTCGACGCCAGGGACATCACCCCGATCGTGACCCGCCACGAGCAGGGGGCGGCCTATATGGCGATGGGGGCGGCCCAGGTGACCGGCAGGCCGTCGGCGTTCTGCGTCGTGCCCGGTCCCGGTGCGCTGAACGCCACCGCCGGGCTGACCAGCGCCTACTGGGGTTACGCCCGGGTGTTGGCGGTCATCGGCCAGATCGCCACCACCATGCAGGGTCGCGATATCGGCACCCTGCACGATCTCAACGATCAGACATCGGTGCTTCGTCAGGTCACCAAGGAAGCGATCGCCATCGCCGAGCCGGCCGACGGTGCGGCGCTCGTCCAGCGGGCCATCGACTCGCTCCACAGCGGCGTCCCCCGCCCGGTCAGCCTGGAGGTACCGGTCGACGTCTGGGCCCGGCCGGCCGACGGGATCATCGAGACCCCGACCGTCACCCACCCCCGACCGGTGGAGGCCGGTATCGAGCAGGCGGCCCGCCTGCTGAGCGAGGCCCGCCGCCCCCTGATCATCGTGGGCTCGGGGGCCTATGACGCATCGGCGTCGGTGATCGAACTGGCGGAGCTCCTCCAGGCCGCGGTGACCACCCGCCGCCAGGGCCACGGTGTGGTGCCGACCGCCCACCCCCAGTTCCTGCCGCTCACCGCGGCCTACCATCTGTGGCCCGAGGTCGACGTCGTGCTCGGCATCGGTACCAGGATGGAATGGCCGCTGAACATCTGGGGGGTCGACGACAACCTCAGCCTGATCCAGATCAACATCGACCCGGACGAAGTGGACCGCCACGGCATCGCCGCGGTCGCCATCAACGCCGACGCCGACGATGCCTGCCGAGCCCTCATCGAAACGATCGGGCCCATCGGGCGACCGTCGGTGGCCGCAGACGTGGCAGCCAGGCGGGCCGACTTCGACCGCTACACCGCCCACCTCGTGCCCCAGCGGTCATACACCGCGGCGATTCGCCAGGCGGTACCGGATGACTGTGTGCTGGTCGAGGACGTGACCCAGATCGGCTTCGCCTGCCACCTGTTCTACGACCACCTCGCACCCCGGACGTTCCTCACCTCGGGAGCGGCAGGCACCCTCGGGGCCGGCACCGCGGTGGCCATCGGGGCCTCGGCGGTCGCCGACGTGCCGGTGGTCGGCATCGTGGGCGACGGGGGCTTCATGTTCACCGCCACCGAGTTGGCCACCGCGGTCCAGCACAACATCCCGTGCAACATCGTGCTGTTCAACGACGGGGCCTTCGGCAACGTCCGCCGAATCCAGCAGACCCGGTTCGGCCACGACCGGACGATCGCCTCCAAGCTGGTGAACCCCGACTTCCAGAAACTGGCCGACTCGTTCGGCCTGCGGTCGTGGCGGGTCGACTCGCCCGCATCCCTCGCTCCGGCCCTGACCGAGGCGATCGATCATGACGGTCCGAGTCTGGTCGAGGTGACGGTCGACGAGATGCCCGATCCTTGGCCGTTCATGCGCCTTCCGGCCAATCGAGGCCCGCTGGCCGGCTGAGATCCGGCTGAGATCCGGCTGGAGGGTCTGGCGGGCCCGGTTCCGCCTCATCCCGGGGCCGGCGTGAACTCGGCCCGAATGGCGGCGCCGTGCTGGTCGATGGCCGGAATCGGCCCGAACTGCTCCCAATCCGCCCTCACCGGCGGCGCCGGCAACGCAGCCGAGCCGTGCTCGTGCTTCAGCTCGACTCGCCGCAACTGGGGGTGGACCGACAGCGCGGCAACGTCGTTGACCATGGCGAAAGCGATCCGGGCCTCGGCCAATCGGCGCCGGAGCTCGGCCGTTCCCAGACCGGCAAAAGCCGCCGCCACCGCTCCGTCGGTTGCGGCCCGGTTGGCGACCCGGGCGTTGTTGGTGGCGAACCGGGGATCGTCGCCCATCTCCGGCCTGGCCAGGATGTCGCGGCACAGCACCACCCATTCCCGGTCGGACTGGATCGAGATCAGCACGGTTTCCCCGTCGGCCGAGGTGAACCCGCCGTAGGGGGAGATCGAGGGATGCGCCAGCCCGACCCGCTCCGGGGCGCCGTCGCCGTAGTCGTGGTGCATCAACGGCACCGTCATCCAATCGGCCATCGATTCGAACAGGGAGGTGGTCAGGTGGGCCCCCACACCGGTCCGCTCCCGCCGGAAGAGGGCCTGCATGATGGCCAGCGCGGCGTTGGTCCCGGTGCCGGCGTCGGCGATGCTGACGCCGATACGGCCGATCTCACCCGGCGGGCCCGAGACCGAGAGGATCCCCGACTCGGCCTGCACCAGCAGGTCGTAGGCCTTCATCTCGGCGTACGGACCGTCCGGGCCGTAGCCGGAGATGTCGCAGACGATCAACTCCGGTCGCCGGGCGAGCAGGGCGTCAGCCCCGTAGCCGAGGCGCTCGGCGGCTCCGACCGCCAGGTTCTGGACGAAGACGTCTGCCACCCCCAGCATGGCATCCATCACCTCCCGGTCGCCGTCGTTTCGAAGGTCGAGGGCGATCGACTCCTTGCCCCGGTTGGCCCAGGCGAAGTAGCTGGACACGCCGTTGGCCGCCACGTCGTAGCCCCGGGCGAAGTCGCCCTCCGGCCGTTCCACCTTGATCACCCTGGCGCCGGCGTCGGCCAGGCGACCGGTTGCCAGCGGGGCGGCCAGGGCCTGTTCGATCGAGACGACGGTGATGCCCTCCAGCGGGCGAGGACGGTGCTCCATCGCCGCCACCGTAGTCGGCAACCCGGCCCTGCCCACCGCCGCCAAGCCGGGCGGCGGGAGCGGCCCCGTCGCCGGCCGCCGGGCGAGCCGATCAGCTCGCCGCCCTCGACCTGGCCAGACGGAGCTGGCCGACGCCGAAGGCCAGGACCACGACTGCCACCAGCCCCATCGCCAACGATCCCGAGTCCGACAGCCAACCGAAGCCGACCGCCACCACGGTCCCCAGCACCCAGCCGAAGTCGGCGACGGAGATCAGCGGGGCGGCCCGCCGGACCAGATCCGGCGACTGCCGGGAGAGGACCAGCAGCACGATTGCGAAGCCAAGCAGTCCGACACCGGTGGCCCGGACCAGCCAGGTCTGGGCGATGCCGAGGCCGTCGGCCACCGGGCCGGCGTCGATTGTCGCAAACAATCCGGTGAGGGCCGAGAAGGCGGCGTTTGCCAGCAGCAGCCGCCGCAGTCCGACGGCTCCATGACCTGCCGCTGGGGACGCCGGGTCGGCACGG
>CAMYLA010000099.1:0-30789 GCA_947259095.1 uncultured Acidimicrobiaceae bacterium
CGACGACTCATTCCACAAATACGACCAACCAGACCCCGGACCACCACCACCAACAAACCCACCACCAAACGACACATCACCCACCAGCCGATCAACCTCTGCGAAGGTGGCGGTGAGGGTGAGGTCATCGGCGGGTACGTTAATGTCGTGGACCTGGGCACCAGCGTCGCTCCAGCTCTCGAATACGTAGGTCAGATCCCCGATCATCTGCGGTGATGGCGCCCCGATGGTGAGTTGACCGTTCTGAATCGCCTCCAGAACCACGGGCGCGGGGTCCTGCTGGGCTCCGTTGCCGGCGTACAGATTCAGTCCTGGGACGTTTGACTCGAGGGTGATGATGCTCGTGTTCGGCTGTAGCTCGACGCTGGCGGAGCCGGGAGAGCCGGTCGAATCTCGAACCGTGAGGATCAACTCGAGATACGACGGGTACTCGTGGTCGGGGGCAGTGAATGATCCGCCGGCTATGCCGGTCCAGGCGTTCATGACATGTTGGTGGCACTCGGAGGCGGGACAGTGGTGCTGAATCAGGACCCATTCCCACTCAGCGCCTTGAGTGTCGGGACTGAGTGGACCATCCTCACCGTCATTACCGAAACCGGAGAACCTGATGATGTCGCCGGCATCGAATGTGTCGGTCGGCTGCGGGACCGTGATCGCAGCTGTCGGCGGGGTATTGGACGCGTAGACGGTGACCGTGGCGTCGCTGCTGGCGCCGCCTGGGTCGGTGACTCGGAGCCTGACGTCGTAGCTGCCGGCAGATGTGTAGATGTTGCTCGTCGTGGCTCCGGTTTCGTCGAAGCTGCCGTCGCCGTCGAGATCCCACTGATAGGTGAGACTCTGATCCTCCGGGTCCGAGGATCCGGAGCCGTCGAAAACGAAGTCGGTCACGCCAACCGTTCCATTCAAGGTGTTCACCGAGATCTGCGCCGACGGTGGCTGATTGGCGCCGATGTAATCGAGCCGTCGGATCTTCCCGGTGCCGTTCTGGAAGCTGCCGGGGTCGACGATGAGAAGGCTACCGTTCGGAGCGATCACGAGATCGACGGCTCCGACGTCGGTCGCCAGTAGCTCGATCCGGTTGGGGTCTGGCACTCCGTCGGCTCCTGCGTTCATCACCCAGAGACAACGACGGGCGAAGTCGGTGAAGAACAGCGAGCCGTCGTATTGAGTCGGGTAGGGCGTACCAGCGGAGAAGGCCACCCCGGTCACCGCACTGGAGACGCCGGGGCAACCCGCCACCGATTCGCCGTGGACATAGGAAAAATGCCCCGGCGTGAGGCTGGTCTGGAGAAACAGGCTGGAGGGGTCGTTGATCAGCGCCTGACAAAGCCCGTATTGAGAGTACGTGGGATGGGGATTGGGACCTTCATAGCAGGGCCATCCGAAATTCTCGACGACGGTGTCGTCGACATCGTTGATCACGTTGATCTCTTCCCACGTACCCCACCCGACGTCGCCGAGCCACAACTCGTCGGTGCCGGGCCGAAAGGCAAATCTGTAGGGGTTTCTCAAGCCGTGGGCGATGATGCGATCGTCACTGGCAACACCCCTACCATTGAGGGGGTTACCCGGTGCGGCTTGCCCGGTGTCGGGGTCGATGCGCAAGACGGCACCGTTCAACAAGACCGGATCGTTCACCTCCCCGCCAAAGCTGGTGAGGAGATCCTGGCTTCGGAGAGCGCCGCCTTCGCCGTTCTGCGGTGTCGGCTGGGCTGGATGGGGTGGATCCTCGCAGGGATTACCTCCGAGCTGACCGTAGTCGGCGAGATCGTAGCTTGCTCCGTCACCTGCGCTGGCGTAGAGATAGCCATCCGGCCCGAAGGCCAGGTCGCCGTTCGAATGGCTCAGGAATTGCAGGCAGAGGCTGTCGTCAATGAGGAGCTGCTCGTTTCCAACCAGCGAATGGGTGATCGGGTCCACCTCGATGCGCGAGAGCCGTGCGGTTACCAGGCAGCCTGCGCCCGAGTCTGGCGGGCACTCATCATTCCAATACGGCGGGTTGGTACCGCCGGGAAGTTCGTCGAGGGTGTAGAACAGGTAGACGTAATTGCGTCCGCTCCCATACCCGGGATCGACCGCGAGACCCAGCAGTCCGCGATCACCGGTCGGAAAGACTCGGTCGAACCACTCCACCACCACGGTCGGTGACGGATCCTCCAGCCCCTCGAATACCTTGAGCCGGCCGTTCTTCTCAATGACGAAGGCGTCGCCGTTCGGCGCGAAGTCGACCGACATCGGTCTGTCGAGTTCAGTGAGTATATCGACTACTTGAAACTCGTCGATCGGGGCTGCACCGGCAGTTGGAATTGTAGTCGCCAGTGAGGCAACCATTGCAAGAATGCACGTGACTAAAAAGGCCGCAACATGTCGCAGGCCATGAGGCGGCGGCCTCATCACCAACGGTACCCGCCGCCGGTGCTTGCGAACATGAACTCAGCCTAGACGACTAGCTCCAAGGGGCTCTAATTGATGGTCGCAGGGGGTGGGGGATCTGACTGGGCCGCGTTGGTTGGTGGTTTCACTGACCACATGATGGTGGTGAGGCCGAGAGTCGTTGTGGTGCCCGGGCCCAGACGCCGGCTGGTTTGCGGCCGCCGTGGCGTTCGAGGACCGGCACCGGATGTCACCCCGTCGCCGTTTGCGATTCGCCTGATCGCAGGTGTTGCGCCTGGTACCCCGGCGAGAATCGAACTCATGCTCACGATTCCGGAAACCGTGCACCTTGATGGCATACCTCTGTCTTGGCCGGCTCAGCCGCCAGCCGCTCGTTCTGCCGGCGTAGCTACTCGACCAACACGATGCGCTGACGCCTACGTGTTCTCTCTGGTGCCGTCGACGGTTCGGAGCCCCGGAAGCCCAGAGCGATCACCCGCCACTTTGCTCGGCTCCTGAGACTGAGAACTCTGCGTCAACGATCTTCAACGTATCGCGGTCCACTTGAAAGACAGTGAGCCACCTCTGCGTGTTCCCCTCCCAAGTTTCAGATGTGACACCGACAATGAAGTTGTCTGTCACAAGCGTGTCGACGACCGCCCATTCGTAGCTCGTGAGATCCGCCGAACTCATAAAATCAATATACTGAGAAACATCCATCTCTGCCGAGTCACGTAGAACGATCACAGCGTCCGGTGAGAACAGCCCTCGGATTGCTTCCAAATCGCCACGATTCATGGCTGCAATCTGATCCGCGTAGTTGGCTACCATCTGCTGCTGGTCGGCGGTCAGATCATTGGAATCATTCCCAATCTGTCATGCGCCGATCGCAATTGCTGCAACGATGAACATCGCGACGGCAGCAATCATCCATGGGCGGATGGGATAGCTGCGCTGGGTGGCGATGCTCGACGGATCCGATTCCGTGGCGTTCACTGCTAGCTCCTCAAGCGTTTGAATCAAACCTGAGGTCCACTAGGAACGATTGCATGATCCACCGACAGAGGCAAAGGTCAGTTCTTGCCACCATGGCACTGTCTGTCGGGAGAGTTGAGACACCTGCGGTACCCGATCCTCTGACCCGCGTTCAGAGCGGTGTACGGGGCGATCCCTCGTAGGCGGGTTCGATTCCCGTCCACCTCCGCCAAACCAGCTCACGGCAGCGACGCAGGCACGAACCCCTCAGGGGAGATCGACGATCGTGACCTTTCCGGTGTCGCCGTCGACCTCGATGGTGGCCCCGTCGGGGATGCGCTTGGTGGCATCGGTCGCCGACACCACACAGGGGATGCCGAGCTCGCGACTGACGATGATGGCATGGCTCAGCGGTGCACCGACGTCGACGACGACGGCACCGGCCGGGACGAACAGCGGCGTCCACGATGGGTCGGTGATCGGGGCGACGAGGATGTCGCCGGGGGCCAATGCGGTCGGGTCGTGTGAGTCGAGCACGACCCTGGCCGTTCCCCGGTACGTGCCCGGGCAGCCGGGCACCCCCTGCATGACCTCCCCTGCCTCGACCTCCGTCGTCGGCACCGCGTCGCGGCGGGGATAGCTGGCCATGTCGGGGCGGCCACCGTGGAACAGGAACGGCTCCTGCAGCAACGCCACCTCGGTCATCAGCTCGGCCCGGCGTCGCAGCTCCTCGACCGGCACTGCGGCCCTTCCGTGCACGAAGTCCAGCAGCTCGGGGCGGGTCATCAGACCGAAGTCACGATGGTCGTTCATGGTGCCGTCGGCGACACAGCGTCGCCCGATCTCGTGCAGGGCGACCCGGAACTCGTGCACCAGCTTGATGCAGTTGGTCTTGGTCCGCTCCCGCCCCGGCATGAACACCGTCGCCGAATGCAGCGCGGCCAGGAACTGCCCGTGAGCCTCGGGGTCGCCCTCGATCATCGCTGCGATCTCGGCCCCCAGCGCCTCCCGCTCGGCCGCCCGCTCGGCGTTGTGTCCGGCCGGGGCGTGCGAGTCGTCCGACAACCGCATGCGATCGATGGCGGCCAGGGCCAGGTCTGGCTCGGTCTCCCACGTCGGCGACCGGGACTCCCATTCGTTCGGCCCCCGGCAGCCGTAGGAGAACAGGAAGCGGTCGAACTGTTCGACGAAGCGTGCGACGTCGGCGTGGTCGGATGCCCGGAACCTTGCGTCGAGCCCGTCGGTGCCGGTCTCGAACATGGCGCCGAGCTCGGCCGAGCCGGCGGCGAGGCGCCCGAGTTCCCACATGACCATCGACGGAGCCGCAGATTCGACATCGCCGAGCCCGGCGATCAGCTTGAGCAGATCGGTTGGCCGACCGACCGCGTTGCAGACTGCGGTCAGGATCCCCACCGGCACGGTGGCCAGGAACGTCACGTAGATGTGCTCGCCGAACAGGACGCGGAAGTGCTCGTCGGCCAGACCCATGACGTAGTCGGTCAGCTCGGCGTTCGACATCGTCGAGAAGTCGGGCCTGGACGCCCGGAACCCGTTGACCAGTTCCTCGTGGGCCAGCACGTCCGGCAGGTTCGGGGTGGTCAGCACCCACTGGAAGGTCTCGCCGATCTTGGCCGTGAGCTCCGGCCGGTCGAATCCGTCCTTGACCACGAACTCGGGAACCCCGGGGGCGTCGCCGAAGAACGAGTCGTCGATGTCCTTGGCCGTCATCCCGGGGGCCCGGTGGCCGAGCATGCGAAGGGCCGAGGCGTTCAGGTAGGCGTAGCCGCCGGTCACCCCGAGGAAGACACACTCGTCGTCCGGCAGCTCGTCGGGGGCCATGACCCCGATGCGGTAGTAGGCGTCCCGGAAGCCGTGCTCGGAACCACCGAGCCCGTTCTCGTTCTGGAAGTAGAAAAACGACAGCGGAGCCACCGGGTCGGGGAACACCTCACCAACGTTGGCTCGGGTGTAGAAGTCCCACTCCTCGCTCAGATCGGTCTCGACCAACCAACTGCTCACCATCTTTGCTCCCCTTTGTGCTCAAGACCTGAGGCCATCGACTCGGGCGTTGCCGCACGGTAGCGCAACTGTGACCCCTGACACATATCACCCCAACCATCGCCCGATCCGGCGACCACCGCCGCGACCGCCCGAAACCCGCAGAGTGATGGGAAAGCGGGACCGTAAAACGGGTTCGATCCCCAGGACCGCCTACCAGACCAGCATCGCCGGACCGTTAGCATCGGTGCGATGCAACGAAGTGATCACCGATCATGTCGCGGCCGAGGTCGGGTCGACCAGCCGGCCACGGCGGTGGCCCGCACGGCCCTGACCAGCATCGTCGTTGCCCTCGCCCTAGTGGCGGCCGCCTGCGGTTCCGATGAGCCGGACGCCGAGCCGAGCCCCGGGACACGCTGACGAGCGGTGGACGAGCTGCGAGAGCTAGTCTGCGACCATTCAGACATCTCAAAGCTGCAGCGCGAAGGACCATTGGAGATTGCTGCCGTTGCGGATCTCTTAACTGCAATGGCGCGTGAGGTATCTCCTCGACACCAACCTGTCCCCACAAGTCGTCAAGCTCTCCTCGCCGTGGGCTACGACACCACCCATGTCGGCGACCACGGGCTCCTCGTTGCGACTGACGACCAAATCTTCGACTGGGCCGCAGCGAATGAGGCCGTCGTGGTGACGGCCGATTCAGACTTCGCGATGCTGCTGGCGACACGCCGAGCCCAAACGCCATCGGTCGTCCTGCCCCGCGATGTCGCCCACCGACCGCCTGCCGCTAACGCCCGACTGTTGATCGACAACCTGGCCGCAGTAGAGGATGATCTGGGGAGTGGGGCGATCGTGTCTCTCAGCCCAACCAGGCTGCGAGTTCGCGAGCTACCCATTCGCAACAACCCAGGCCCAAGCTGATCGTGCCGGGAGCCACGATGGCTCGCAGCGCCTCGGCGCCCCCGGGCACGCGGGACCTCGAAACCCGCTACATTCGGGGGTGGAGGTGTCTGAGTACCTGGTGGGCTCCCCCGCCTTCAAAGCGGGCGTACGGTGCGATCCATCGTAGGCGGGTTCGATTCCCGTCCACCTCCGCCAGATCGCTGTCGGCTGCGCGGAGACGGTTCGACCGATCCGGGGCTTGTGGATGAGGGTTGGGGTACGCTCGCACGACGAGCGCCGACCGCCGTCCTTCCGGCTGATCGAGCGGCTCCTGACCGTGGCCCTCGCTGCGCAGCCAGTTGGAGCTCGAGTTCTCCGTGGCGCCGCCGCAGCTGCGACAGCCAGGCATCGATGATCACATACACATGCCTCCGGGCCCCGACCGGTGGAGCGGGTATGTCGCCGACAATCGGAGCTGCTCCAGGAGATGCTCGCCAAAGGGGGCATCGGGAGCGATGAACGAAAGCTCATCGCCGACGCGAACAGTTGCTAAGGTCGCCCGGGGAACGGTCGATACAATTGGTTCAGCCCCGCCACCAACGGGGGCTGACGGAACATCTGCCCAGGCAGAACATCGAGGTCGGGCCCGGACACCGGGACGGGCCTCGAAGACAGCAAACGCTCGTAGCTCAATTGGATAGAGTATCTGGCTTCGAACCAGACGGTTGGGGGTTCAAGTCCCTCCGAGCGTGCCAAGAACATGATGCCACCGGCATCGGACACAGGCCCGGGCTCCGAAAGGGGCTCGGGTCTTGTGGTTCGGCCGTTGCGTGACCGGCAGCACCTGACCGGAGGAAACCCGGTCGGCGGCAGTATCTGGTGCGACGAAAGCTAGACGGCCAGCAGGTCGCGGGCGCCGGTATCGGATGAGGGATGGCGCAACTTCGACATCGCTCTCGCCTCGATCTGGCGGATGCGTTCCCTGGTGAGGTTGAAGTACTCGCCGACCTCTTCAAGGGTCCGCGGCTCGCCGCGGTCAAGACCGAACCGCAGTTTCAGTATCTCCCGCTCCCGCTCGTCGAGCGGTGCCAGCAAGCGCGAGATCTCGTCGGGCAGCAAGGCGGTGGCCGCCACTTCGAATGGGGAATCGGCCGACCGATCCTCGACGACATCACCGAGTTCGGCATCGCCGTCTTCCCGGAGCGGTTCGGACAACGACAACGGCTCGGCTGCGAACCGGAGCGCCTCGGTGACCTTGTCTTCCGGCATCTCGACTTCGGTTGCCAGTTCGGTCAGCGTTGCCGGCCGACCGTACTTGAGCTCCAACCGGGCTCTGGCCTTCTGCAGGCGGGCCAGCGTGTCGCCGGCGTGCACCGGCAGCCGGATGGTTCGTCCGGTGTTGGCGATACCACGGGTGATGGCCTGGCGGATCCACCAGGTTGCATAGGTGGAGAACTTGAAGCCCTTTCGCCAGTCGAACTTCTCGACGGCGTGCATCAGCCCGAGGTTGCCCTCCTGGATCAGATCCAGCAGGGGCAGGCCCGAGGCCTGGTACTTCTTGGCGATGGAGACGACCAGCCGCAGATTGGACTGGACGAACGTGCGCTCGGCCTCGCGGCCCTTGCGGACGGTCCGGCGAAGCTCACGCTTGCGGGACACCGACAGATCGGCTTCCGACTCGAGTTCTTCGGTGGAGGCCTTGCCACCCTCGATCGCCTGGGCCAGTCGGACCTCGTCCTCTTTGGTGAGCAGCGGGTACTGGCCGATATCGGTGAGGTACAGCCTGACGAGGTCTTCCTCGTCCCGCTCGACGCGCTCCTTAGCCAAGGAATCCTACCTCTCGTCTGAGGGGAGCAATACTCCCCCGTGGCTCATGCTGGCGGCCCCTGAGCGACCCGCAGCCAAGGCCTGGGTTCTCTGAGACTAACAACAACCTGCCTTTTTCACGTTTCTCAATTGTATTCGTCGCCCAGGTGCTTCCGGCACGAAAGCCGCAGAATTCGTGGGGTCGACTCTAGAACACTTCTCGGCAGGGTTTACGATTTGCTTGAGCGACCTTGTTGGTCGACGTTGCGATCGACAGCCCGCCGGTCGCCCGATGGTGAGGTGCCCGAATCGATGGCCGAGGACTCCGACGAGCTCGAACCGGTGATGGTGATCCTCGGATTCCGTACCGAACGTCCCGATGATCTGCTGGAGATCCTGGCCCCGTACGTCGTACTGAGCCGGGGCCAGCCCGGCTGTCGGAACATCGACTACGTGGCCTCGATCACCGATCCGGGGCGGATCATGATTGTCGAGAAGTGGGAGTCGATCGAAGCCCAGCGCCGTCACTTCGATTCTGCGGAGATGGTGACGATGGCGAAGCACAGCGTGCCCCTGCTGAACGCCGAACCCGACGTCGACCTGTTCGAGGGGATCTCCATGCACGACCTGGCCTGAGCGGCGGAGCCTCGGTGCTCGGCGACGGCTCAGCCGGTGATGACCGGGTCCAGCGCTCCGTCCGACAGCTCGACGATCTGGGCCCAGGTCAACTCGTCGGCAGCCCACAGTTTGTCGAACGTGCGATCGGCCACGTCGCTGAAGCCGTGGCGGTTGCGGAAGTTGTAGCGGTAGCGGGGCTGGTGGATGTGCAGCCCATGACGGCTGGTCCGACCGTAGAGGTACACGTCCCATGCCATCCGCCGGGCGTGGGAGAGCTCCTCGTCGAGCCCGGGAGCGCCGAAGTTGTCCGACTGGCGGTCGGCCACCTCGAGGAACAGGCGGGTGAACGTGATCATCGACTCCAGTTCGCCCACGGTTCGCGGCACCTTGTAGTGCTCGAGCGCACCACCATCGACGTGGAACGTCACCGGGTCGAGTGAGGAGATGCGCAGCCGGTTGGTGGCCTGGTCCTCGTCGATCTCGACGGCGACCTCGAGGTCGTCGGGTAGGGCGGCCACACTCTCCAGCGACCGCTGAGCCAACGTGTGGAGCAACTCCCCGTCGAAGTCGACCTTGGTGTAGGTCTGTGGCTGGACAACGATCATTGACGTTTACCCCGTTCCATGACTAGCCCGCCACGGCATCGGTCGCCTCTGTCTCGAACGACCCTATCGAACCCGGACCGACCACTCCACCGGCCGCCACCATCAGCTTCTCCAGCCTGGCCTGGTGGGCCGCAGCACGGTCCACATCGTCCGGCGACTCGATGAGCGACTGGATGATCATCTCGCCCTCCCGCCACTCGTCCAGGTCGTCCTGGAGGCAGAAGTTGATCGACCGGATGGTCGGCGCATCGGTGATCTGGCTGGTGTTGTTGAGGTGGTAGGTGTAGGCGGCAATCAGATGGGGCAACAGCACCCGGTACAGGCCCACCAACTTCTCGATCGTCCGGTCGGCCGCCTCCGGCTCGGAGAGGGCGGCGACGAACTCCTCCATCTCCGGGTTCGGGGGCTGGGTCAAACGTTCGGGGTTCATCTCCCGCAGTTCCGGCAACCGCTTGTGCCACAGCTCGGAATGGAAGGCGTGATGGTAACAGTGGGTGCCGAGGCGGAGCTTGATGTCGAGCTCGGGAACGGTGGCCACCCAGCCCCCCATCAGCTCGAAGATCCGCATCTCGATCCACTTGTAGTTCCCGACCCGCACCGCGGTCTCCTCCACGGAGAACCTGCCCGGAATCTCCCGCCGATCCCACGGGGCGAAAGGAGTTCTCGGTTTCTTCGGATCAGCCATCAATCACCTTTGGTCAACAGTTGTGCGATGTCCAGTTGACGAGTCGGCACTCGCTCGATCGCGAGGTTCGCACCCGCCGACCCGGCAGGACGGCCCGGACATGGCGGCCGCCGCGTCACGAGACTACCCGACCACCCCGGAGCTCGGCCAGCGCCGAAGCCGCCGCCGTAGCCGTCCGGCGAGACACCACCCGGCGGGCCCCGGTAGCGTGGAGTCGGTGGGGGCCGCATCGAATCCGCTGTTGAACTTCGAGGGCAAAACGGTTGTGCTCACCGGTACCTCGTCAGGCATGGGGGCCGAGGCGCTGAAGCGGTTCATCGACGCCGCCGCCGAGGTCCACAGCCTCGACATCGCAGTCCCAGAACTCGCAGGCGGGGCCGGAGCTGCAGCCGCCACCGGCGCCGGGGCCGGGATGGCCCGGCGCCATCATCCCCACCGGACCGACCTCGGTGACCGCCTCTCGATCGACCGGACCGTCGACGAGCTGCCCGATCGGGTCCACGTGGTGGTGAACTGCGCCGGAATCCCGAACGGCGGCCGCTTCAGTTCCGAACAGGTCATGCGGGTCAACTGGCTCGGCCTTCGCCACCTGACCGAATGCCTCCTGGATCGTATGGGCGACGGCGGTGCGGTGGTCCACGTTGCGTCGACCGCCGGCCGGGATTGGCCGTCGCGGACCGCCGAGCTTGGTGAGCTGATGGCCGCTTCGACCTTCGACGACGGCCTGGCCTGGGTCGCCGCCAACCCCGAGATCTGCGGCGATGGCTATGTGTTCTCGAAACAGGCCGTCCAGTTCTATACCTTGTGGCGGTCGGTGCAGCTGCTCCCCAGGGGTATCCGGATGAACAGTGTCTGCCCCGGCATCACAGACACCTCGATCATCGCCGACTTCCGAAACGGCATGGGCGACGAGATCATCGACCAGGCCCAGGCCATCGTCGGCCGGATGGCGGAGCCGTGGGAGATGGCGCCGGCCATGCTCTTCCTGGCCGACAACGCCTCGGCCAGCTACATCAACGGGGTGAACCTCAACATCGACCGCGGGACGAATGCGGCCAGACTCACCGAGCAGTCCGACCCCGAGCACATCTGGGGGCCGGCGGTCGGATGAGCCCCGGCCCGGCCAGGGGCGGGCCGTCGGAACCGGCTCGGCTCCCCACGATCATCGCCGGGCAGCTCGATGCCGAGATCCGGAGGATGACATCGCTGGCCGGTGGTGACGTCGCCGAGTCGTTCCGGGTCGACCTGGTCGACGGCGCCACCGTGTTCGCCAAGACCCATCGCCGGCCACCACCGGGGTTCTTCACCACCGAGGCCTCGGGTCTGGCATGGCTCCGGTCGGCCGGCTCGGTGCCGGTCCCCGAGGTGATCGCCGTCTCGGACGAGCCGCCGTTGCTGATCCTGGAGTGGCTGGACGAAGCGGCCGTCCCCCGACCGGACGAGGCGGCATTCGGCCGGGCCCTGGCCGATCTCCACCGTGCCGGGGCGCCGTGCTTCGGCCGCCGCGACCGGCGGACGACCGGGAGCCGGGGGCTGCCGAACGAGCCGACCGACACCTGGCCCCAGTTCTACTGCGAGCAGCGCTTGCTGCCGCTGGCCAAGCTGGCAGGCGATGCCGGCGCCCTCGCTCCGGCCGCGGTGGCGGAGCTGGAGGCCCTGGCCGGTCGACTCGATCGGCTCGGCGTGCCCGAGGAGCCGCCGGCCCGGCTCCACGGTGACCTGTGGGCGGGGAACCGGTTGGTCGACGACGACGGCCGGAGCTGGCTGATCGACCCCGCCTGCCACGGCGGGCACCGAGAATTCGATCTGGCGATGATGCGGCTCTTCGGTGGCTTCGACGAGGCCTGCCATCGGGCCTACCACGAGCACCACCCCTTGGCCGACGGGTGGCAGGAGCGGGTGGCTCTGCACCAGGTGGTGCCGCTGGTGGTCCATGCCATCAAGTTCGGTGGTGGCTACCGGACCGCGGCGGTCGAGGCCATCGAGCGTTACCGCTGACCGCCGGACGCCGGTTCCCGTCGCCGAGCAGCCGGCCGCCGGCAAGGCCACCGGCCCGGCCGTGGCCCGAGTACGAGACCGGTCATGGGGTTGGGTAGTACGGTTGGGCCATGTTTTCCAACGGTGATGGCGAGATCGGCGACGAGACGGTTGTCGACCGGGTGGTCCGGTACGCCCACGACGCCATACCGGACCGGCCCGACCTGGAGTCGGCCATCCGCCTCTACTACGAGCACGTCGACCCGGTGGACCTGGAGGAGCGACCGGTCGAGGACCTCTTCGGTATGGCGGTCGACCACCTCCGGATGGTCGCCGACTGGGAACCGGGAACCATCGCCATCGAGGTGGTGGACCCCAGGGTTCAGATCGACGGTTGGGGCAGCGGTCGGACCATCGTCCGCATCCTCAGCGACGACATGCCCTTCCTGGTCGACTCGGTCAGCATGGAGCTCAGCAGGCTGGGCATCGGCATCCACCTGGTCGTGCACCCCGTACTGTCCTGCAACCTCGAAGGCGAGCCGCGCTACGGCTCGGCCGAGGAGACCGGCGAAGGGCGGGCGCTGCTGTCGCTGATCTCGGTGGAGATCGACCGGCAGGCGCTCGAGGAGGATCGGGCGTCGATCGCCGGAGACCTGCATCGTGTGCTCGACGACGTCCGGGCCGCAGTGGCCGACTGGCGCCCGATGCGGCAGCGGATGGTCGAGGTCTCCGCCGCCATCCGATCCGGCGACCTCCCGGTCGATGCAGCCGAGGCAGCCGAGACCGCCGAGCTTCTCGACTGGCTGGTCGGCGATCACTTCCTGTTCCTCGGCGCCAGGGACTACGAGCTCGGCGAGAGCGACGGCCACGAGGTGCTGCGGATCGCTCCCGGCTCCGGCTTGGGCATCCTGGCCGGCGGCCATCACCTCGGCCGGCCTCGGCTGCTGTCGGAGATGTCGCCGGAGGCCCGCGAGCAGGTCCGGCAGCCTCGGTTGCTCAATCTGACCAAGGCCGGCACCAGGGCCACCATCCATCGGGCGTCGTATCTGGACTACATCGGGATCAAGACCTTCGACGAAGCGGGCAACGTCGCCGGCGAGCGACGATTCCTGGGGTTGTTCACCTCGGAGGTCTACAACCGCAGCGTGACGGTCATCCCCCGGGTCCGTCGGGCGGTGGCCGAGGTGCTGGAACGAGCCGGCTACCCGCCGGGCGGCCACGACGAAAAACGGCTGAAGACGATCCTCGAGCGGTACCCACGCGATGACCTGCTGCAGATGGACACCGATGAGCTGTTCGACACCGCCATCGCCATCGCCGGCCTCCAGGAGCGCCGCCGGGTTCGGGTCTTCTCCCGACGGGAGCTGTTCGGACGGTTCGTGACCGTGCTGGTCTACCTCCCCCGCGATCGGTACAACACCGACACCCGCAGCGGCATCGAAGACCTGCTGCTCGATCGTTATCACGGGACCCTGGCCGACTGGGACGCCCAGATGTCGGAGTCGGTGCTGGCCCGACTCCGGTACGTGCTGCGAATCGACGGCTCCGGCTCCGCCCCCGGGGCCGGCAGCGCAGCACCCGACCACACCGACCCGGGCTCGCCCAGGCAAGCCACCGAGGCCGACCTCGAACAGCGCATCGAGGCGTTGATTCGGATCTGGGAGGACGACGTTGCGGAGGCCATGGCCCAACACTTCGGCGAGGCCGATGCGCTGCTGCTCACCGCGGCATACGGTGACGCGTTCAGCGTGGCCTACCAGCGGGCGTTCGACGCCAGAACCGCAGCGGTTGACGTCGAGCAGTTGGAGGCCCTGGATCGGGTCGGGGCGGTGCGGCTCAGCGCCTACCGGGAGCCTGGACGCCCGGCCAGCAGCTTCAAGCTCAAGCTCTACTCCCGAGGTGAGCGGGTCTCGCTGAGCACCGTCATGCCCATCTTGACCAACCTCGGGGTGAACGTGGTCGACGAGCGCCCGTACCAGGTCCAGGCCAAGGGCCGGGACTCGATGTGGATCTACGACTTCGCCCTGGAACACGAACGGGCCGATCTCGATTTCACCACCGCCGCGGTGCTGGTCGAGGAGGCCTTCGCCGGGGTCTGGGCCGACGACCTCGATGACGACGGCTTCAATCGACTGGTTCTCTCGGCCGGCCTGTCGGCGGCCGATGTGGCGGTGCTGCGGGCCTACTCCCGCTACCTGCAACAGGTCCGGTTCTCCTACAGCCCCGTCTTCGTCGAGCAGACCCTGGCCGACCACCCGGCGGTGGTCCGGTTGCTGCTCGAGTTCTTCGTCGCCAAGTTCGATCCGAACGGCAGCGGCGAAACCGCCGAGATCGAGGACCGTCTCACGATCGCCATCGACACCATCGAGAGCCTCGACCACGACCGGGTGTTGCGTCGCTTCCAGAATCTGGTGGCGGCGACGATCCGAACCACCTGGGCCCAGCGCAACCAGCACGGCGATCCCCGGGACTACCTGGCCTTCAAGTTCGACTGCTGGGCCATCGAGGAGCTCCCCGCCCCCCGGCCGGCGTATGAGATCTTCGTCTACTCACCACGCTTCGAGGGGGTGCATCTGCGGGCCGGGCCGGTGGCACGAGGGGGCCTGCGGTGGTCGGATCGTAGCGAGGACTACCGCACCGAGGTACTGGGCCTGGTCAAGGCCCAGATGGTCAAGAACGCGGTGATCGCCCCGGCCGGGGCCAAGGGCGGCTTCGTGCTGAAACGCAGGCCAGACGATTCGGGGGGGCTCGGCAAGGAGGTGGTTGCGTGCTACCAGCTGTTCATCTCCGGTCTGCTGGACCTGACCGACAACCTCGTCGAGGGTGCGATCGTGTCGCCACCGTCGACGAAGCGGTACGACGGCGACGACCCGTACCTGGTGGTGGCGGCCGACAAGGGCACCGCCACCTTCTCCGACATCGCCAACACCGTGGCCCTCAGCCGGGGGTTCTGGCTTGGCGACGCCTTCGCCTCCGGCGGTTCCCAGGGCTACGACCACAAACGTATGGGCATCACCGCCCGGGGGGCCTGGGAGTCGGTCAAGCGCCATTTCCGGGAGCTCGGACTGGACGTGGAGACCGACCCCTTCACCGTTGTCGGCATCGGCGACATGTCCGGCGACGTGTTCGGCAACGGGATGCTGTGCTCCCGGGCCATCCGGCTGGTGGCCGCCTTCGACCACCGACCCAGACCCCGACCCCGACCGCTCCTACGAGGAACGGCAGCGGTTGTTCGACCTGCCGCGGTCCAGTTGGGCCGACTACGACCCGGCGGTGCTCTCCGAGGGTGGTGGCGTGCACGATCGGAGCGCGAAGTCGATCGACCTCTCACCCCAGGTCCGTGACCGGCTGGGTGTCGAATCGGAATCGTTGACCCCCGAGGAACTGATCTCGGCCGTGTTGCGGGCCCCGGTCGGGCTGCTGTGGAACGGAGGCATCGGCACCTACGTCAAGGCCTCGCAGGAGAGCCAGGCCGACGTCGGAGACAAGGCGAACGACCACATCAGGGTCGACGGCAGGGATCTGCGATGCTCGGTGGTCGGTGAGGGTGGCAACCTCGGTGTCACCCAGCGGGGCCGGATCGAGTTCGCCCTCGGCGGGGGCCGGATCTACACCGACGCCATCGACAATGCGGGCGGCGTCGACTGTTCCGATCGCGAGGTCAACATCAAGATCCTGCTCGATGAAGTGGTGGCCGACGGCGACCTCACGGCCAAACAACGAAACCTCCTGCTGGAAGAGATGACGAACGACGTCGCCATGCTGGTCCTGGCCGACAACTACCGGCAGTGTCTGGCCCTGGAAATCGCCAGGATCGATGCGCCGAGCCTGGTCGACGTACACGCCCGGTACCTGGACGAACTGGAGCAGCGGGGCCTGCTGGTCCGCCAGCTCGAGGCCCTGCCCGACGGCGAGGAGCTGGCCGAGCGGCGGCTGGGCGGCACCGGCCTCACCACCCCCGAACTGGCGGTGCTCAGCGCCTACACCAAGAACACCTTGAGCGAGCAGCTCGTCGGCTCCAAGGTTCCAGACGACGCGGCGATGCCGGCACTGCTGGCCGACTATTTCCCGATCCAGCTCCGGGAGCGGTTCGCCGACCGGCTGATCCACCACCGGCTGCGTCGAGAGATCATCGCCAACCAGCTGGCCAATCTGGTCGTCGACCGAGCCGGCCCGTCGATGATCTACCGCCTCAGCCAGGAGACGTCGGCCCCGGCGGCGGAGATCGCTGCGGCTCACCTGGCGGCCTGGACGATCTTCGACCTCGACACCGTGACCCGGTCCACCAACACCCTGGACGGGGTCCTGGCAGTCGACAAGCAGCTGGCGATCCACCTCGGGTGCCGCCAGTTGGCCGAGCGGGCCACCCGACTCCTGCTCCGGAGCAGGCCGGTGCCGTTCAACGCCGCCGATGCCATCGCCGAGCTGGCCGGTCCGGTCGGCGACAGCATCGCCAACCTCGGGGACGACCTGCTGGGAACCGACCGTCAGTCGTTCGAGGCCCAGGTTGCCGAGCTGACCTCGGGCGGTGCGCCGGTGGAGCTGGCCACCAGGGCCGCCGGGCTGTCCACCGCGGTGGCCGCACTCGACATCGTTGCGGTGGCATCGGAATCCTCGGTGCCATTGCGCGATGTCGCTGCCACCCACTTCGCAGTGGCCGACGGCCTCGATCTGACCTGGCTCCGGGACCGGATCCTGGCCCTGCCACGCGACACCCAATGGTCGACGCTGGCCCGCCTCACCCTGCGGACCGACCTCTACGCCGACCACCGGGAATTGACCGCCCAGATCATCGCCGTCGGCAACGAGCACCTGGAGCCCGAGGAGCGGGTGGAGCGGTGGATCGCACTGAACCGCTCCGAGGTGGACCGCTACCGCCAAACCATGGTTGCGATCCGCTCCACCATCACCGACCTCACGTCGCTGCTGGTGGCGGCCCGGGAAGTCCGCAACCTCATCGGTCGGACCAAGGTCGCCGCCGACTGAGGCTACCGTGCGGCTCGTGACCGAACCGATACCGTGCGGCTCGTGACCGAACCGATACCGTGCGGCTCGTGACCGAACCGTGGGTACTCGATCTCGATGGTGGATACCGTGCGGCTCGTGACCGAACCGTGGGTACTCGATCTCGATGGTGTGATCTGGCTCGGCAACGAGCCGATCCCGGGGTCGGCCGATGCGGTTCGGCGATTGCAGGCCAACGGCGCGCCGGTGTTGTTCGTGACCAACATGTCCCGCCTGACCGAGGCCGAGCAGGAGGCCAAGTTGGCCGGCCACGGCATCGACGCCGGCGGTTCGGTGCTGACCTCGGCCATGGCCGCCGGGCGGCTCATCGAACCCGGCGAACGGGTCCTGGTCATCGGCGGCCCAGGCATCGACGAGGCGGTCGGCAAGCGTGGCGGTCTCGTGGTCCGGACCCACCCCGCCGAAGCGGTCATCGTCGGCATCGACCCAACCTTCGACTACGACGAGTTGTCCCGGGCCATGACCGCGGTCCGAGGTGGCGCCCGCCTGATCGGTACCAACCACGACCCGACCTACCCGACCGCCGAGGGGCTGCGGCCGGGCGGCGGTGCCATCGTGGCCGCCATCGCCGCGGCGGCCGAGACCGAACCGGTCTTCGCCGGGAAGCCCAACATCGTGGCCGCCGACCTGGTGCGATCCCAGCTCGGCGATGCGGGGCTGATGGTCGGCGACCGGCCTGACTCCGACGGCCTGTTCGCCACCGTACTCGGCTACGAGTTCGGTCTGGTGCTCAGTGGTGTGACCAAGGCCGCCGACCTGCCGGTCGAGCCGACACCGGCGGTGGTGGCCGATGACCTGGCCTCGCTGGTGTCGACCCGACTGGGGTAGTCACATTGTGCCCGTCGCCGACGGGACGCCTCGGATGCCCCCGGCTACTTCCTCGGCTTCCGGCCCCGACCACAGAGCAGCGTCGGCGCGCTGGACCCGCAGGTTGCGCCGGGCACGTTCTCCGGGGTCACCACCAGCAGGCCCTCGTAGCAGTGGTCGTCGATCGCCGAGTCGGTCACGAACGACTCGCCGATCCGGATGCCGTCCTTGGCGAGCAGCTCCTGATGGCAGGGAAAGGCGTTGCCTTCGGTCACCGCCGGGTCGAGCACTTCGAGACCCCAGCTGTCGGTGGCGATCAATGCCACCTTCTTGTCTGCCAGGTAGCGGGACTCGGCAAGATAGGGGCCCGGCTCCTGGGCCAGGTACCGTCCGGGGTCATCCCGCACCAGGTGGGTCCAGCCGGTGTGGAAGATCGGCACATCCCCCGCCCCGAGGCGTCTGGTCCGCTGGCGGTACATGGCGTTTTCGATGTCATCGATGGTGATGCGGTAGTTGTCGCGGAGCACCGGCCGGCCGTTGGGGGCGACAAAAAAGTCGTCCGTCGCACCGGCCGCCACCTTCATGCCGACGATGTCGAGGATCACGCCCCGGGTGGCGATCGGCCCCATCGTCTCGTTGCCCAGTGCGGTCAGACCGGTCGGGCTGGAGAGCTCGTCTGCGGTGTAGCCGTTGTAGAAGATCGGTCCGATCCCGACATGGCCGAGGCCGTCGACCTGGGTTGCGATCTGGAAGGTGAAGTTCTCGGCGAACCGCTCCTCGTGGCCGGTCACCAGATTCGGGCCAAGTGGCTCGGTCCCCGATTGGATACCTCCTCCGGCCACAAAATCCGGCCCGGCGTCGTAGCCGAAGGCGTAGAGGAACATGTCGTGCAGTCGAGGCGGATCGGCGGGGAAAGCCGGGAACCCGTTGAACATCTCCTCCCCGAGCTGGTAGGCGGTCACCTTCCCGCTCATGGCGTTCCGCATCGCTCGAGCGGTGCGAGCGGGCGTGATCTCGTTCAACGTGCCCCGCTGATCGTCGGCGCCGTAGGGACCGGGCACCCAGGCGCCGGCGATGACCGCGTCAACGTCGAACATCTTGTCGTCGAAGTCCCCGGAGCCGGGCCGGCCCTTGTCCGACGGTCGTTTCGACGAGCCCTGGGCGGCATCGGCGGTGACCATCTCGATGGCCGCCGAGGCGGTTGCGGCAGCTGCGGCGGCACCGGCCCCGAATTTCAGTGCATCCCGACGGCTCACGTGATCGAGATGGAATTGTGCGTGCTCAAGTCTCATTGGACCCCCTGCTTGGTGATGGTTGTGCCCCCGACGTGACAGAACCTACGGGAGTCGGTGGATCGACACAAGAACCGACGCTCAGCAGAGCCCGGTCGATCCCATTCGAAGGGGCCGGGCGGCGGGAACTAGGGTCGGTGATTGTGACCGACACAACCACCACCGACTCCTCCAACGCCACCCTGACCGGCGGGCAGTCCATGGCCCGGCAACTGGCCACCGAGGGCGTTGAGCACATCTTCGGCATCCCCGGCGTCCAGCTCGACTACGCCAGCAACGGCCTGGCCGACTTCGCCGATCAGATCACGTTCATCAACGCTCGACACGAGCAGACCACCACCTACGCCGCCGACGGCTATCACCGAAGCACCGGCAAGATCGGTGTCGCCCTGGTTGTCCCGGGGCCCGGGGTGCTGAACGCCGGGAGCGGCCTGGTCACCGCACTTGCCTGCTGGTCGAAGGTCCTGCTCATCAGTGGCCAGATCCCAAGCAGGGGTATAGGTCAGGGCTACGGCCTGCTCCATGAGATCCCCGGACAGTCGGCGATCCTGGAAATGCTGTGTCGCTCGTCGACCCTGGTCACCGACCCGGGGCAGGTGGCGGGGGCCATCCACGGTGCCATGGTCCAGTTGCGCGGCGGTCCGGGCCCGGTGGCGGTCGAGCTCCCGCCCGACATCCTGTCCGGCCGGTCCGAGGGCCCGGCCATCGGGGCCGAGCCCGGCGGTACCCCGAGCCCGGGCGGCGCCGAGGACCTGGCGGCCGCCGCCGAGCGGCTGATGGCCGCCAAACGCCCGGTGATCTTCGCCGGTGGCGGAGCGAGGGCCGCGGGGACCTGGGACGAGCTGACCCGGTTGGCCGAGACCCTCGGCGCCCCGCTCGTGTCGAGCACCAACGGGAAAGGGAGCTACGACGATCGTCATCCGCTGGCATTCCTGCCGCTGGCGGCCAAGGAGCTGCTCGGTCGGGCCGACACGGTGCTGTTCGTGGGCTCCCGCTGCCTGGACGGCCGGGGCAACCTGACCCGGGTCGCCGAGGGGGCCACGATCATGTCGCTCAACAGCGACCCTGCGGCCTTCAGCCCCCCGAGATCGTTCGACCTCACCATCACCGGCGACGCCAAGACCGGGGTGCTGGCCCTGCTGGATCTGCTCGACGGGGACCGGGCGCCGTGGCTCGGCGATGCCGCTGCGGTCCGTCAGCGGGTCGACGAAAATCTCGCTCCTCTCGTGCCCCAGATCCCCTACGCCAAGGCGCTTCGCGACGCCATGCCCGACGATGCGGTGCTGGTGAACGAACTGACCCAGGTCGGGTATATGGCCCGCTTCACCTACGACGTGCGCCACCCCTACAGCTACCTCGATCCCGGCTACCAGGGAACCCTGGGCTACGGCTATCCCACCGCCATCGGCGCTGCGGTCGGCAATCCCGACCGACCGGTGGTCTCGGTCAATGGCGACGGTGGCTTCGGGTACGGCCTGGCCGAGATGGCGACGGTGATGAACCACAACATTCCGTTGATCGGCGTCGTCTTCCGGGACGACGCCTACGGCAACGTCCAGCGGATGCACAAGCAGCAGTTCGATGGTGTCCACCTCGGGACCGAGTTGCGGAACCCCGACATGCTGGCGTTGGCCGCATCGTTCGGTATGACGGGGTACCGGGCCGAGGATCCCGACCAGTTCCGTACCACGCTGTCCACGGCCATCGAAGCCCGGGAACCAGCGCTGATCGATGTACCGATCGGGATCACCCCCGATCCCTGGTCGGTCATCATGAAGCCGTGGAAGGGCAGCTGACCGCCCACCCGGAACCCACCGGATCTGACGGCCCCAAGCGAACCCACTAGCGTTTCGACGGGGAGACCGGGGAAACACCAGGGGAACAACTGAAGAGGAGATCATTGCCATGGCCAACTCGCCGAACCATGACATCCACATCACCGGAGGCACGATCGTCGACGGCACCAGAGTGCCGCGCTACCGGGGCGACGTATGGATCAAGGACGGAAGAATCTCGCAGCTCGGCGGCAGGGCCGACACTCCGGCCGACACCGTGATCGACGCCACCGGCAAGATCGTTGCGCCCGGTTTCGTCGACCTCCACACCCACTACGACGCCCAGATCCGGTGGGATCCGTGGTGCACCATCTCGGGGTACCACGGCGTCACCAGCGTCGTGCTCGGCAACTGCGGCTTCGGCTTCGCCCCGGTCAAGCCGGACTTTCGTAATCGGTCGATGCTGACGATGACCAGAACCGAGGCCATCCCCTATGACTCGATGAAGATCGGCATGCAGTGGGACTGGGAGACCATCCCCGAGTATCTCGACAGCCTCGATCGCCAGGACAAGGGGGTGAACTGCATCCAGTACATGCCAACCGCCTCGCTCATGACCTATGTCATGGGCTTGGAGAAGGCCAAGGCCGGGGAGATCGCCTCAACCGAGGAGCGCAAGGAAATGCAGCGGCTGCTCCACGAGGGCATGGACGCCGGGCTGTGCGGGTTCTCCATCCAACGTCTCGGGCCCGACAGTGTGCAGGCCGACTACGACGGCTCCCCGATGGTCACCGACATCATGCACGACGAAGACATCCTGGCCCTGGCCGAGGTGTTGGCCGACCGGGACGAGGGCTTCATCCAGATCACGCAGGGCACCGGCGACATCCGGGGCGACCTGGCCTTCCTGGAGACCCTGGCCGGGGTGGCGAAACGCCCGATCCTCCACAATGTGGTGGCCCCCGCCCGCCAAGACCCCGAGGTTCACCGCCGACCGCTGCGGTGGATCGAGAAGTGCCGGGATCAGGGACTCCCGATCTACGCCCAGTGCGCCACCGGCCGGGCCGGCTTCGCCTTCACCCTCGAGCACTGGAACCTCTACGACGCCTCTCCGGCCTGGCGGGCCGTCACCACCGGCACCAAGGAGGAGAAGATCGAGAAGATGCGGGATCCGGAGCTGCGTCGAGCGCTGGCCGACGAAGCCGAGGAGGCCGACCGGCGGCTGCAGGTCATCCAGGCCGGGGTCGGAGGCAACCCGAAGAATCTGGTGGTGCAAGGCGTCAACCGCCAAGCCGACCTCCAGCCATACGTCGGCCGCTCGGTCGGTGAGATCGCCGAGGCCGAGGGAAAGAACGTGATCGACACCATGCTCGACCTGTCGCTCCAGGGCGATCTCAACGTGGAGTTCCTGGGACCGGATCGAGGCTCCAATGCGGAGTTCATGGCCGAGATGATGCACAACCCCTACGCCATCCCGGGGGTGTCCGATGGTGGCGCTCACACCAAGTTCTTCACCGGCGGTGCCTACACCACCGACTTCCTCACCTGGCTGGTCCGCGACGAAGCGGTGGTGACCTTGGAGGAGGCGCATTTCCGGCTGTCGCATCTGCCGGCCAAGGCCGCCGGGTTCCGGGACCGTGGGGTGCTGGAGGAAGGCAAGGCGGCAGACGTGTTGATCTACGACATGGAGGAACTGGCCATCGACCCACCCTGGATCGGTGGTGTCGAACACGATCTGCCGGGCGATGAGTGGCGACGTGTCCAGCGGGCGAAGGGCTACGACAAGATCATCGTCAACGGCGAGGTGACCTTCGACAACGGCGAGTGCACCGGCGCAACCCCGGGCCGCCTGCTGCGCCACGGCCGGGGGTGAGCATCCGGCCCGCCCGGATCGTTCCGTCTTGTTGCGACAACCCGGGCTTCCGGCGCGCTGGCCTCTGCCGGGCCTGAAGGCGCAGGCCTGCTCAGCGCAACTTGTCTCATCGAGGCTCAGACGGTACCGGCGACGTCCTGCAGGTCGACCGTGGAGTCCAGGAGCCGGCCGATGTCCGGCGACGGGCGTGCGGTCATCGGATCGTCGGCCAACGCCTGCTCCAGCGCCCCGGCCATCGACAACAACCGGTGGTCGTCGTAGGTGCGACCGATCAGCTGCAGACCGAACGGCATGGCGAACTCGTCGACGCCGGCCGGCAGCGCCACCACCGGATGGCCGATCACGGTGATGGCCGCGGTCAGCGTGAGCCAGGCCATGTAGTTCTCGACCGGGGCACCGTCGATCACCGTCGGGTACAGGTCCTTCCAGGGAAACGGGCTGACACTGACTCCGGGACAGATGATCAGGTCGTAGCGGTCGGTCAAGGCCTGGAACCCACGTAGCAACTCCATCTGCCGGCCGCGAGCCTTTGCGATCTCGTCCATCGGCATTCGCAGAGCCCCGTCGTAGCTGGACCGGATGTTCGGGTTGAACCCGGCATCCCATCGCTCGACCTCTTCGTGATACTGCGTGACGAACACGTCGGACCTCAGTCGCCAGTCGACCTCGGCCGCATCGGTCAGATCGACCGCCACCTCGTCGCAGCGACCGACCACCGAGGCGATCCTCTCGACCCGCCGGCGGAAGGCCCGCCGAACCGGCTCGGAGACCAGGACACCGCCGAGGTCCTCGCTGATCCCGACCTTCAGGTCGGCGGGATCGATCCGATCGAGGTTGGCGAAGGCGGTGGCGTCGAGCGGGAAGGCCATTGGATCCCGGGGCCCCCGGTCCGACCTGTGGGCGATGACCGAGAGCAACAAACCGACGTCGGCCACGGTCCGGGCCATGGGCCCCTGCACGCTGTAGTAGGTCTGTGGGGTGGTGCGCTCCTCGAACGGGACGACCCCGGGGGTGGCGCGGTACCCGACGACGCCGCAGTAGCAGGCCGGAATGCGCAGGCTGCCGCCATGATCTGAGCCGGTGGCCAGCGGGGCCATCTCGGTGGCGAGCGCCACCGCCGAACCGCCAGACGATCCCCCGCAGGTCTTGGACGGATCGAACGGGTTGCCGGTGGCACCGAACAGACGGTTCACCGTGTTCGCTCCGATGCTCCGCTCTGGAATGTTGGTCTTGCCGATCACGATGCCGCCGGCGGCCCGAATCCTGGCCACGATGCCGGCATCGTGAGCCGGCACGTTGGCTGCGAATTCCTCGCTGCCCAGCGTGGTGCGGACCCCCTCCGTGGCCTGGAGATCCTTGATCGCCACCGGCAGCCCATGCAACGGCCCCAGGGATTGGCCGCCGGCCAACGTCCGGTCGGCGCCGGCAGCCTCCTGGCGGGCCCGATCGGCGGCCACGGTGACCATGGCATTGACCGATGGATCGACCTGGGCGATCCGATCCAGGCAGGCATCGACCAGCTCCACCGCCGAGATCTCACCGGACCTCAACCGGGCGCCGGCCTCCAGCGCAGTCAGTCCCGTTGGGGCCGGGCTATCGCCCGTTGACCGACCAGTGCCAGGGTTCACTCGGCAGATTGTAGAGCCCATAGGTTGCGGCGTGCTGCTTCAGCCACCTGTAGGCCGCGTTGGAACGTGTACCGATCGTTCGGCCGTTGTTGGTGAAATCGATCGCTTTGCCGAGCTCGTGCTGCGACGCCCCGGGGCGGGCCGTCGGTGGCCGGCACTGGGAGGAAGGCATCGAGTAGACGGCGTAGTTGCTGGTACCGCAGTGGGATTTGCGCAATCGGATCTGGGCCGAATGGTCGCGGTACCCCCAGCCACCGAGGACGATGCCGTCCCGAGCCGCATGATCGAGCAGCTGGCGAAGGTTGCCGGCGATGTCCTCGTGGACCCAGAACGTGCCGACCTTGACGATCTCGTTGGCCGTCGGGAACCTGGTGTTGTTGGTCGCACCCCGGGTTGCGGCCGCCCGACGGCGGGCCAACTCGGCCTGCCGCTGCAGCTCGGCGTTCTTGGCCGTGATGTCGGCGGCGATCGCCTTGTCCCGCTCGGCCATCACGGCGGCCTCGGCCAACTGAGCCTCCAACCGGGCCTCGGCCTCGGCGGCCAGCTCGGCCTGGCGGTCCCGGGCTTCCTGCAACGCCTCCAACTCGGCCTGGATCTGGGTTCGGTACTGCTCGGCCTCGGCGGCCGCCTGGTCGGCCCGGCCCTGCTCCAGCGCCAGATCCTCCCTGGCCACCTTCAGCTGCTCGGCTATGTCGACCTCCTGGCGGGTGACCGAGCGGACCAGCGACTGCATGCGGACCGCCCGGTTGGGATCGGTGTTCTCCAGCACCGGGGTCGAGCCGACGTTCTGATCGACGAAGGCCGAGATCGCCCGGTCCGACACCTGGAGCTGGAGCGATTCGATCTCCGCCACCTTGTCGACAACGGCCTGGGTGGCAACCGCATATCGTTGCTCGGCGGCCCGGAGCTCGGCTTCGGCGTTGCTCAGGGCCTCCTCCTGGGCGTTGACCTGTT
Source organism: uncultured Acidimicrobiaceae bacterium (assembly GCA_947259095.1). GTDB lineage: Bacteria > Actinomycetota > Acidimicrobiia > Acidimicrobiales > SZUA-35 > JAHELU01. The sequence continues at coordinate 25,274 of CAMYLA010000099.1, forward strand.
CGTTCAACGCGGCCAGGGCGGCAGCCAGCTCACTGGCCTCGGCGGTGGTGGCGTCGATGGTCTTGGCCTGCGCCTGGCGGGACTTCTTCAGCTCCGCCCGTTCCTCCTTCAGCTTCTCGAGATCGCTCGACAGATCGGCGTCGGAGGGAAGAGCCGAGAGGCTGACGGTGAACAGCAGCAGTATGGCGGCGACGAGCCTGAGGCTCTTTTGGGATCGTGAAGGAGGCATAGAAGTCCTACCGCCTCGCTGCCCGACAGAATAGCCGCATCTCCAAACAGAGTGGACCATGGTGAGCCGAACGTCAGGTCGGGGCGCCACATTTTCGAGATACGCGGGTGTATCCGCCTAGATTGAGCCGGTGCCTTCGCTACGGATTGCCCTCTGCCAGGTCGACATCGTCGTCGGAGCGCTCGACACCAACGTCGAGCTGGTCCTCGCTGCGCTCCGCAAGGCCGAGGAGGCCGGATGCGACGTCGCCGTCTTCCCCGAATTGACGATTCCCGGCTACCCACCGGAGGATCTGGTCTACAAGAAGCGGTTCGTCGAGGAGAATCTGGCCGCCATCCAGCGGGTGGCGCAGGCCACCGGGGACTGTGCGGCCATCGTGGGCTACCTGGATGTCGATCCCGACACCGACCCGTTCGCCGAGGGCGCCCCCTACCCCCCGGTGATCTACAACGCCGCCGCGGTCTGCGCCAACGGCGAGATCAAGGGCAGCTACCACAAGCACGAACTCCCGAACTACGACGTGTTCGACGAGAAGCGCTACTACACACCGGGGGTCGAGTACCCGCTGTGGTCGATCGCCGGGGTCACCGTCGGCGTTTCGATCTGCGAGGACCTGTGGGTCGACAACGGCCCGGTGAACGTCCTGGCCGACGGCGGGGCCCAGATGGTCATCAACATCAACGCCTCCCCGTACCACCAGACCAAGGTCGAGGCCCGCAGGACGGTGATGACGAAGCGGATCGCCGAAACCGCAACACCGATCGCCTACGTCAACCTCGTCGGCGGGCAGGACGAGCTGGTGTTCGACGGGGTGTCAAAGGTCCGGGACGCCAACGGGGAGCTCGTGGCCCGGGCCGGTCAGTTCGTCGAGCAGGTCCACGTCGCCGATTTCGAGGTCACCGCAGCGAAACCGGTGATGCTTCCGGTGACCGAGGTGACGACCCGGCCGTCGCTGTCGAAACCGGGGCTGCCACCGGTGCTCGAGCCGCTGCTGGAGCCGTTGGAGGAGATCTGGCAGGCGCTGGTGCTCGGCGCACGGGACTACGTTCGCAACAACGGTTTCACCGACATCTGTTTCGGGCTGTCCGGCGGGATCGACTCGGCGCTGACCGCAGCCATCGCTGTCGATGCCCTGGGCCCGGAGAACGTGCATGCGGTGATGATGCCGTCGCGCTACTCGTCGGATCACTCGCTGAGCGACTCCGAGAAGTTGTGTCAGAACCTCGGCATCGACGCCAGGACCATCGCCATCGAACCGGGCCACCAGGCCTTCCTCTCGATGCTGGCCCCGTCGTTCGGCGACGATCGGCCCGGACTCACCGAGGAGAACCTGCAGAGCCGCATCCGGGGCGTGCTGTTGATGGCGCTGTCGAACAAGTTCGGATGGCTGGTGCTGACCACCGGCAACAAGAGCGAGTTGGCCGTCGGCTACTCCACCCTCTACGGCGACACCGCCGGAGCCTATGCGGTGATCAAGGACGTCTGGAAGCTGCAGGTCTACGCCCTGGCCGAGGACTACAACCGCCGAGCGGGCCGAGAGGTGATCCCCCAGTCGATCCTGACCAAGGCCCCGTCGGCCGAGCTCCGGCCGGACCAGCGAGACGACCAGAGCCTCCCGCCATACGAAGTGCTGGATCCGATGCTGGTGGAGCTGGTGGAACGGAACCGGACTGCGGCCGAGCTGATAGAGGCCGGCAACGACCCCGACGTCGTCCGTCGCATCGCCCGGCTGATCGACGTCGCCGAGTTCAAGCGGCGGCAGAGTCCGCTCGGTACCCGGATCACCAAGCGGGGCTTCGGCCGAGATCGTCGTATGCCGATCACCAACCACTACCGGGGCACCCCGGGCTGATCGCCCGCGGTTTGCCAGGAGAGACGGACTCAGAAGCTCGATTCCACCACGCTGGACTCGGTCGTGTCGGCATCGGGCTGGACGTCATCCTGGGGGGCGGAACCCCGGCCGAAGCCGCCACGGCCGTGGTCGCGGTTTCCGCCGGACCGGCCTCGACGTTCGCCGTCGAACTCCCGGTTGATGGCGTTGTCGATCATGTCTTCCAACCGATTGCGCATGTCCTCGGCCCGCTCCGCGTCGACCTTGCCGTCGGCCACCGCCTCGTCGATCCGCTCCTCGGCACTGGCGATGAGCAGATCGGTCAGTGCGTCGATCGAGACGCCCTGCTGCTCGGCCAGGTCGGCCAGCGACTGACCCTCGGCCAAGGCCGACCGCATCTCCTCGGCGGTGAGGCCAAGCAGCTCCTGGACCTCCTCGGCCGAACCTCGGAGACCGACCCCGCCCCGGTGGCCGCCAGGGCCGTGACGGTGCAGCTCGCTCGGGTCCCTGTCGATCATCTCGTCGACCCGGTCCGGGAGATCGGCCAGCAGCCCGAGGCCAGGCCCTCCCGGACCTCGTCGCCGGAGAGGCCGAGGGCTTCGGTCACCGCTTCGGCTCTCACCAGGTGGCGGGCCCGATGGCCCCGACGCCCGGCCCGGTCTCCAGACTCCTCACCGTGGGGGGCGTCTGGCCTTTCGGCGCCATCCGGTGTTTCCGTGTCGTCCGCCTCTGCGTCCTGGGCCGAGGCGAAGCCGAGGGGGGCGAACAGGGAACCGGCGGTGACACCACCGACGACCAGGGCGGCGGGAATTCCGAATCGCTTGAACTTCGAGGTGACCATGTTCTGGGTGTTGCTCCTGTGCTTGGGGATGACCTCATCTTCGGGCCCGGGTGTTAGGGGATTGTGATGACCGGGGCAGCATCCGGAGAAGAAATCAGGGCGAAAACCCTCGATCGCCGCCGACTGCGGCTAGAAAACGGGGATGGCCGACCTCCGCACCGAGGTGACCGAGATCGTGACCGGCCTGGCCATGCTCGGCTACCGGGAGCTCGACCACGCCCTGGGGGTCCGACCCCGTCTTGTCCACAACGTGACCGAGCACCATTTCGACCGGCTGGTCGAGGCAAGGGAGATGGGCCGCTACGGCGACGAATTCGACACCGCCTGGGCCAACGGGCAACGGTTCGCCTACTCCGAGGAGGGCCTGCGGGGCCGACCGCCGTGGTGGCTCGAGTGGAAGGGCCCGCACCGGCCGCCGGCCTATGAGCAGATTCCGGCCGACCTCCGGGTCGACCACGTCTACCTGATCAGCTGCAAGTACGGCTCCGACATCCTGATGAACGCAAGCCCCAGCCACCTCTTCGATCGGTTGCTGGCCAGCCGGCGAGGCTCGGCGGCCAATGACTGGTTCGCCACGGTCTCCCCCGCTGCCTACCAGGAGCTGTGGTCGGCCTGCCGCCGAGCGTTCGGTGATGCCGGGCACGATCCGGGGTCGGTGCCGGAGCGGGCCGAGGATCTGACCCCGCCGGAGCGAAAGTCCATGAAGGACTACCTTCGGCCCCGGGTCTGGCCCTCTCCCGAGGCGGCCGAGGCCTACCGTTGGCTGGCGGTCGACGTTTCGAACCAGTCGGCCCTGCGGTGGAAGGAGCGGCTCGACACCAACCCGGAGGAGATGCTGTGGCGGCTGCTGCGGTTCGCCCCCTCGCCGTATTTTGTGCTGGGCCGGGCCTCCGATGGTGGACCGCTGCGGTACCGGGTGGCCACGCCGTGGGATTTCCGGGAGCGGTTCCGACTCGAGGCGTTCGACGCCTGGGGTGACGCGGTCGGCCAGCCGCTGGTTCGATGGCGAGCCGAGATCCGTCCCGCCGGGGGCGGGCCTGCCACCTCGATCGACGGTCACGTCGAGGTGCGCTGGTCGCACGGGCGCTTCGGTGGCATGCCCGAGGCCAAGATCTATCTCGACACACCCCACCATCAGGTTCCCGGCTACTTCCCCCTGCCCTGACCGGGGTCAACGACCTGGAGGGGCCAGACGCCTCGAATCGCCCAAAACCCTGAAATAGGAGGGAACAACATCCCCGCCGGACGCCGCTCCCCCCTATTCAAAATCTGAAGAGTACCGATCGGTCAGCCAGCTGTCCGATCGGACCGGTGGGCGAACGTGCCGCCGGTCATGGGCCGATCGGCCCAGCTCAGGCGACCAAGCCCCGGTCCGAGCCGGTGACGGGCCGGCCTTGGACCTAGGCCAGCGCGCCGCAGACCGTGTTGGTCATCAGGGTGGCCACGACGTAGGGATCGGCGTTGGCATTCGGCCGACGGTCCTCGATGTAGCCCTTGCCGTCCTTGGCCACCTGCCACGGGATCCGGACCGACGCACCCCGGTCGGACACACCGTAGGAGTACTGGTCGTAGCGCTGGGTCTCGTGCTCGCCGGTGAGACGATCCTCGATGCCGTGGCCGTAGCCGGCGAGGTGTTCGGCCGGCTTGCCCTCGGCGCCGAGCGACTTGGCCGCCAACTCGACCGCTTCGTAACTCTGCCGCATCGCCTGGGTTGAGAAGTTGGTGTGCATGCCGGCACCGTTCCAGTCGCCCTTCATCGGCTTGGCTTCGATCGAGATCTCCACATGATGGAACTCGCCGACCCGATACAGCAGGTAGCGGGCGATCCACAGGTGATCACCGACGGTGAGGGTGTCGACCGGGCCGATCTGGAACTCCCACTGGCCGGGCATGACCTCGGCGTTTGTTCCCGAGATGGCCAGCCCGGCCTCGATGCAGGCCGAGGTGTGCTCCTCCACCAGATCGCGGCCTGCGATCTTCACCGCACCGACACCGCAATAGTACGGGCCCTGCGGTCCGGGGAAGCCATGGGGCGGGAAACCGTACGGCCACTTGGTGTCCGGTTCCAGCATCGTGTATTCCTGCTCCATCCCGAACCACGGCTGCTGATCACCGTATTTCTCCATCGCCTCGCGGGCCGCGGCCCGGGTGTTGGTGGGATGGGGGGTGAGATCGGTCAGCAGGGTCTCGCACAGAACCAGGATGTTGTCGCCCTTGCGGACCGGATCCGGGCACTGGAACACCGGCTGGAGGACAACATCGGAGTTGTCACCGGTGGCCTGATTGGTGCTGGACCCGTCGAAGCCCCAGATGCCGGGCTCTTCGCCGTCTGCCAGAACTTTGGTTTTTGATCGGATCTCGGCGGTTGGGGTGTTGCCGTCGATCCAGATGTACTCGGCTCTGTAGGTCACGTCGTTCTCCCGACTTGATCTGCTTCTATGGACAAGACCACGCCCTGAGTATGGCGTGGACGTAGGGTTCGAAGCCGTTGACGGCGGCTGACAAGCGACGACGGTGTCGGAGTCGGCCAAGAACCCTCCGCTCACTCTGGCGGGCGCGGGAGCCGGTCGCAATATCCGGATTGTTAACGGCATGTGAATCCGCTCGGTCAGAAA
>CAMYLA010000099.1:30859-37408 GCA_947259095.1 uncultured Acidimicrobiaceae bacterium
GATCACCGGAGGTGTTGTCGAAGCCCGAAAGCTGTTAGTACTCGTTGGGTGCAACGTGAGCAGGAGTACGTCCTCCGGGCCGTCGAGGAGCGAAACGTCAAGCTGATCAGGCTGTGGTTCACCGACGTCCTCGGAAAGCTCAAATCGGTGGCCATCTCCCCGGTCGAGTTGGAGACCGCCTTCGAGGAGGGGGTGCATTTCGACGGCTCGGCCATCGACGGCTTCAGCAGGATCCAGGAGTCGGACGTGCTGGCCATGCCGGATCCGTCCACCTTCGAACTGCTGCCCTGGACCGAAGGCGGCACCACCGGCCGGATGTTCTGCGACATCAACACGCCGGACGGCGCGCCGTTCCAGGGTGATCCCCGCCATGTTCTGCGGCGGAATCTACGCAACGCCCAGAGTGCCGGCTACAGCTTCTTCGTCGCCCCCGAGATGGAGTTCTTCTACCTGGCCGACGACGAGCCGTCGCACCGGCCGACCTTGCTCGATGCCGGCTCGTATTTTGATCTGACCACCAGCGACGTGGCTTCGGACCTACGACGCAGGACCATCTCGGTTCTCGAGTTGATGGGCATACCGGTGGAGTACTCCTTCCACGAGGACGCGCCGTCACAGCACGAGATCGACCTTCGCTACACCGACGCCATGTCGATGGCCGACCAGATCATGACGTTCCGGTTGGTGGTACGGGAGCTGGCACTGGAGCAGGGCCACTTCGCCTCGTTCATGCCGAAACCGCTCGAGGGGGTGCAGGGATCTGGCATGCACCTCCACCTCTCACTGTTCAACGACGATCACAACGCCTTTCACAACGCTGCCGGTGATCCCGAGGAGCCCTTGTCCGACACGGCGAAGAAGTTCATGGCCGGCCTGCTGCATCACGCCCCCGAGATCACCGCCGTGACCAACCAACTGGTCAACTCCTACAAACGGCTGGTGGCCGGCTATGAGGCTCCGGTCTGGGTCTCGTGGGCCAAGAACAACCGCTCGGCGCTGGTCCGGGTGCCACTGACCAAGCCGGACAAGGCGTCGTCGACCCGCATCGAATACCGGGCCCCCGATCCCGCCTGCAACCCCTACCTCACGTTCTCGGTCATCTTGGCCGCCGGGCTGGCCGGCATCGACGGCGACTACGAGCTTCCGGCCGAAACCACCGAGAACCTCTACCAGATGTCGATCGAGGACGTGGAGAAGATGGGCGTCGAGCCGATTCCCCGGTCGTTGTCCGAGGCCCTCGATGTGATGGAGCGGTCGGAATTGGTTCACAATGCATTGGGGGAGCACATCTTCGAATGGTTCCTCCGCAACAAGCGTGAGGAGTGGGGCAGCTACAAGGCCCACGTCAGCCAGTGGGAATTGGAGCGGTATCTGCCGACCTGGTAGGGGCCTGCAACGACATGGATGAACGGTCGAACAAACCGCAAACCGAGGCCTTTGCCGTCTTCCCCGATCCCCCACCGACCGAACTGGCACGGTTCATGGACATCGGCGGCTACAAGTGGGTCGGGGCCGGCCACGCCGAAGACGTGCTGGCCGGCAACGGCAACGAGTCCGATCGCAGTGATTGGGCCGGGGCGATGGTCGTGGTCGACGACCAGGCCGAGGAGGCGTGGCGGTTCTGCCGCGAGCTTCGCAAGCAGGACGTGCCGATCGAGCCGACGATGGTCTTGATCAGCGGGACCAGGCTCGACGAACTGCAGACCAGGGATGACCTGTTCGACGACTTCATCATCACCCCCTTCCTGCCCCAGGAACTGGAGGCGAGGCTGCAGCACCTGCTGTGGCGCTCGGGCCGGGGGGTGCGGGCCGAGTTGGTGACCTACGGGCCGCTCAGCCTCAACGTCGAGACCTATCAGGCCATGTTGGAGGACCGGCCACTGGATCTGACCTTCATGGAATACGAGCTGTTGCGGTTCCTGGCCTCCAGCCCGGGCCAGGTGTTCACCCGCGAGGTCCTGCTGAGCCGGGTCTGGGGCTATGAATACTTCGGAGGCGCCAGAACGGTGGACGTCCACGTCCGCCGACTCCGGGCCAAGATGGGCGAAGAACACGCCAGCCTGATCTCAACCGTTCGCGGGGTCGGCTACAAACTCGGCCAATCACGCTGGCGGCAGCCCTCACGGGGGCAGCCCTAGCGGGCTGCCGCAGCGCTGAGTCTACGGGAAGATGCCTCGGCGGTCGTAGACGTCGGCGAGACGGTCGAGGGCGACGACGTAGGCCGCTTCCCGGCGGGTGCAGCTCAACTCGGCCCGCCGCTCCACCACGCGATCGTGAGCCTGCCACACCAGATCCCTGAGTCGTGCATCGACGTCGGTGAACGACCAGGCCCGAGCCGACTTGTTCTGCAGCCACTCGAAGTAGGACACGATCACGCCACCGGCGTTGGCCAGGATGTCCGGCACGATGTCGACGCCCCGCTCCATCAGGATCTGTTCGGCCTCCGGCAGGGTGGGACCGTTCGCCGCCTCGACCAACAGCCGGCAACGCAGCGCTCTGGCCCGTTCGACGGTGATCTGGTTTTCGAGCGCCGCCGGCACCATCACGTCGACGTCGAGCGAGAACAGCTCCTCGGTGGTGATGGCCATGGCACCGTGGAATCCGTCGACGCCGCCGTGCTGGTCGACCCAGTCCCGCAGCTTCACAACGTCCAGTCCGTCCTCGTTGGCGATCGTGCCGGTGTGATCGGCAACACCAACGATTTTGCAACCGGCATCGGCCGCCAGTTCTGCGAAGTAGCCGCCGACATTGCCGAAACCCTGAACGCTGATCGACAGTTCGTCGAGCCGTACCGAGTTCTCACCGCACCAGTGCCGGAGGCTGTAGAGCACCCCACGGCCGGTGGCCTCCTCCCGGCCCACCGAGCCGCCGACCTCCACCGATTTGCCGGTGACGACACCCTTGACGCTCTGGCGGAAACCAGGAGGCGAGATGTTGGCGTAGGTGTCCATCACCCAGTCCATGGTCTGGCTGGAGGTGCCCATGTCGGGAGCGGGGATGTCGTGGTCGGGTCCGATGTTCGAGCCGAGGGCATGGGTGAACCGGCGGACGATGCGGCGCATCTCCTCATCGGAGTACTGCGACGGGTCGATGGTCACCCCACCCTTGGCCCCGCCGAAGGGAACGCCGACCAGTGCGGTTTTGAACGTCATCCAGGCCGCCAGCGCCTTGACCTCGTCGAGGTCGACACTGGGATGGAACCGAAGCCCACCCTTGTAGGGACCGAGCAGGTTGTTGTGCTGGATCCGGTAGCCGGTGAAGACCTTCTTCGATCCATCCTCGAGCGAGACCGGGAAATTCACGATGATCTCGTTCTTGGGATGGGAGAGGATCTCCCGGTAGCTGTCGTTCAGGTCGATCAGGTCGGCGGCTCGTTGAAACTGGTCGACCGCGGCCTGGTGCAGGCTCCGTTGCCTGGCTCCATTCATGGGTTTTCCTGTCGTCTGCTCGGCGGAAGAGTTAAGCGTTGGCGGCGGGGCCGATCACTTCCAGGCCTGGGCAGAAAGCATGCAGCACGTCCGGTACGACCACCGATCCGTCCGGTCGTTGGTGGTTCTCGAAAATGTACAGCAGCGTTCGGCCGATGGCGCACGCCGTGCCATTCAAGGTGTGGGCCAGCACGTTACCATCGTCGGTCTTGATGCGGGTGCTCATCCGGCGAGCAGAATAGTCGGTGTAATTCGAGCACGAGGTGACTTCCCGATACCGCTGTTCCGACGGCAACCAGACTTCGAGGTCGTACTTCTTGGCCGCCGCCGCCCCGAGATCGGCCGACGCCACGGTGATCACCCGGTACGGCAGCCCGAGCCCACCAACGATCTCCTCCTGGATCTGTCGCAGCAGTTCGAGCTCCTCCCACGACCGATCGGGGTCGGTGTAGACGAACATCTCGACCTTGTCGAACTGGTGGACCCGGAACAGGCCGGTGGTGTCCTTGCCGTAGGTGCCGGCCTCCCGGCGAAAGCAGCTCGAATAGCCGGCATACCGAACCGGCAGGTCGGCCTGGTCGATGCGTTCCTCCCGGTGCAGGCCGGCCAACGCCACTTCCGAGGTTCCGATCAGGTAGAGCTCGTCGGCCTCCAGGGCGTACACCTGGTTGCGATCGGTGGGGAAGAACCCGGCCAGCTCCATCATCTCCTCCCGGACCAGCACCGGGGTGATGACCGGGGTGAACCCGTGCTCGGCCACCTTGGCCAACGTCCACTGGACCAGGGCCAGCTGCAGCCGGACCGCATCACCCATGATGTAAGCGAAGCGACTCCCCGACATCCTGACCGCCCGTTCGGTGTCGACGATGCCGAGGCGCTCGCCGATGGCACCGTGGTCGAACGCAGGCGGTGGCGACTGATCTCCGACGGTGGCCTCGACCCGGTAGTCGTCCTCGTCGCCGACGGGGACCGATTCGTGGGCCGGGTTCGGCATGGTCAACGCCAGCTTGGTCAGCTCCTCGTCGGCCGCGGTCAGCGCAACCTCGGCTGCGGTCAGTCTGGTCTTGAGCCCGCCTGCGGCGTCGATCTTGGCCTGGCGCTCCTCGGGGGCGGCTCGGCCGATCTCCTTCGACGCCGCATTCGACTCTGCCCGCAGCGCCTCGGCCGCGGCCAGGGCCTGGCGATGGGTCTCGCTCAGATCGAGGAGCCGATCGATGGTCGACGAATCGACACCCTTGTGCAAGGCACCGGTCCGGTAGAGCTCGTCTTCGCGCAGTCTCTTCAGGTTGATCACTGCCGTAGACAGTAGTGCCAACCACACCCCGTTCGGTTCGATTTCGAGCCTGGATTGTGGCGATTCGGGCCGGCGGGCCGGCGATCAGCAGCCGGTGCGGATCAGTAGTTGGTTTCGATCAACTCGCTGCCGGCGTTGGCCCGTTCGCTGCCGTCTTTCAGCAGGAAGCCAATCACCGCCGCGGCCACCGAGGTGCTCATCAGGAAGCCGACCGGGATGACGACGACGAGTATGACGACCATGATCAACGGACCGAGCATGGTGCCAGTCTGCGGCAACCGCCGGTGAACGGCAACCCACCACCGGCCCCCATCACCGACGCCGGTCAGCCGATGTAGGCCGAGGCCTCGATCTCCACCAGCGCCCCGAGCGGCAGCTGGGCGACCGCAACCGCGGAGCGGGCGGGGCGGTGGTCGCCGAAGACCTCGGTGTAGATCTCGTTCATCTCGCCGTAGTGGTCCATGGTGGTCAGGAAGACCGTTGTCTTCGTGATGTGGTTCAGCGACGAACCCTGGCCCTCAAAAAGAGCCTGGAGATTGGCCAGCGCCTGGCGAAACTGGGGCCCGATCCCGCCGTCGACCAGGGCACCGTCGGCGATACCGACCTGTCCCGACGAAACCAGCCACGGGCCGGCTTTGACGATCGGGGTGTAGGGGCCAACCGGTTTGGTCATTGCACATGCTCCTGTGTGTTTTCGGATGAAAGAACGCCACCGGCCGACCGCAACACGGTCAGCCGATCGGCCAGTCTTGCGCACAATCGTTGGCCAACCAACCGGCGGCCGCCACTGCGGCGAAGACCGCGTCGGAACCGTTGACCGGCTCCCGATCACCGGGAATGATCTCGATCTCGATCGGCGGCGTGTCGACCGCCCGCAGCACCCCGAAGCTCCGCACGGTCAGATCGTGGACCGTGCCCGCCTCGTCGACCGACATCGCCTCGCTGGTGAGCCAGGACCAGGCCATGTGGGCCGCACCGATGCAGTACGACCGCAACACGATGTGATCGAGGACCCGACCGCAGCCGACCGCAACCTTGATGACCCCGCCCTCGATGTCGGCCTCCGCGGTTGCTCCCTGCGGCGAACGGACCATCGCCGCCTCGCCGGTGGCCCCGGCGGTGAGCACGACGGCCTCGGCCCAACCGGCGGCCCGCAGGCCGGCCGACGTCGGGGGGCCTGGGACTGGCACCTGATCGACCACCAGGCCCGGCGCAGCGGCGGCGATCGCTTCGGAGATCCCCGGGGTGGCGACGACCCGCAGCAGACCCGAGCAGTCGGCATTCATGCCGCCGGCCACCGGGGGACGCTTGGGGCTGCGAGCCGCAACGTCCTCCCTGCTGGCCAGGACGAGCACCGCCCGCTGGTGGCGATCGGCCAGCTCCCGGGCCGCAGTCCGGACGTCGAGCAGCGGCGCATCGACCGCCGGACCACCGGCCGCATTGCCGGGAACGGTGGCCGGGCCGGTTCCCACGATCGCCTTGCCGCCGAAGGCTCCCCCGTTGGCCACGATCGATGCCGGCTCACCTCCCGGCTCACACCAGGAGGCGTCGGTTTCCAGGTAGGCCGGATCGACCCAGGTGGTGCGGAGGGTGGCTTGCCAGTCCCCCGGCGGCACCTCCAGCGGCCACCGGTGGGCAGCCGTGGTCCGCCTGCCCTGGACCTTCCCCGCCGCCGACCGGGCCTCGGTCAGCGTCTCGCCAAGGACCCAGCCCCCGGCGCCGTCGGTAACGGCGATCAACGCATCGTCGGGGGCGGTGTCGGCGGCGAACCCCCCGAGGCCCAGTGCCACCTCGGGTGAGACCAGCTGGGCCGCCCCACCTTCGAGC
>CAMYLA010000100.1 GCA_947259095.1 uncultured Acidimicrobiaceae bacterium
GGAACCGCCCGGTTCGTAGCGCCGGCGCTCGCCCCGGCTTTCGGCGGGGCCGCTATCGGGGTGTAGTCGGCGGCGCATCGTCGGGCGTCGGCGGTGCTAGGTTGGGCCTGTCATGGATGTTGCCACCTTCGTCCGCCAATGGCTGCCACCGCTCGTCCTCGCCGCCGTTGCCCTCGGCTCGTGGCAGGCGGCGGAACGATCCGATTTCGATGCGGTTCGAATTGCCGACGAGCCCTACGACCTGACGTTGGACACCCCGGCCTTCTCGGCGCGGCGTCTGCCCAAGACGCTTCAGGCGCCGGTCAGCGACGGGATTCTGGCCGACGCCATCGCCGAACCGCTGGCCGGCGCTCCGGAGCAGACGTGTCTGGTCGTTGTCTCCGATGACCGGCCGATCGATGTGACCGATCGACCCGACGGAGGTTTGGTGCCGGCCTCCAACCAGAAACTGTTGACCACCTTCGCTGCGCTGGAGCTTCTCGGCCCCGACTTCACCTACCGCACCCAGGTCAAGGCCCTGGCCGGAGTGGAGGAGGGTGTTCTCGACGGAGATCTGTACCTGGTCGGAGACGGCGATCCTTTCCTCTACACCGACGACTGGCTGACCCAATACGACGACGGCGCTCAGCGCAATCACACCAGCCTGGAGGTGTTGGCCGACAAGGTGGTCGAGGCCGGCATCACCGACATCACCGGCACCCTGATCGGCGATGAGTCGTTGTTCGACAGCGAGCGGGACGGGCCGTGGGCCGACCGTCTCGACCCCCAGAGCGGTCCCCTGTCGGCGCTGTCGGTCAACGAGGGTTTCGTTGATTGGCCCGCCTCCTATCCGGGAACGCCCCGAACCCGTTCGGAGACCGACAACCCGCCCCTTCACGCTGCCTCGGTGTTGGCCCAACTGCTCCAGGAGCGAGGCGTCACCGTGGCCGCCACCGGCGTGGGAACAACGCCCGAGGGGGCCCGGATGGTGGGTGAGGTGGTCTCGCCACCGTTGATCGACACCGTGACCCACATCAACGCCTTCAGCTCCAATCTGGGTGCCGAGTTGCTGCTCAAGCGGCTGGGATTGGAGTTCAAGGGGGAGGGGACGACGGCCGCCGGCACCGACGCGGTTCGGTCGGTGCTGTCGTCGACCGGCATCGAGACCGAGCCCCTGGTGGTGGCGGATGGCTCGGGGCTTTCGGAGCGGAACCGCCTGACGTGCGGGGCTGTGGCGTCACTGTTGACCGCGGCCGGCTCCGACTCCGAGTTCGCTGATTCGCTTGCCATCAGCGGCGAACGGGGCACATTGCGGGAACGATTCACCGATCCGACGCTGAGCGGCATCGTCCGGGCCAAGACCGGCTCGCTGCGAGGGGTCACCGCGCTGTCCGGATACGTCGACTCGGTCCAGGAGGAGGTCGAGACGACGTTCGCCTTTATCGCCAACGACTCCGATCTGATCGCCGACATCGAGATCCTGCCGATACACCAGGAGGTTCTGGAGTCACTGCATCGCTACCCCGAGGGCCCCACCATCGAACAGTTGTCACCTCGAGCCGCCGTGGCCTCCTGAGCACCAAGACGGGGGATAATAGGACTATGAGCGACAAGACGTCCGATGACACGATCGACCACGACAATGGTTCGAGCCCCGACGGACCGCTCGGCGGCCGGCGGGAGCTACCCCAGTTCCCACTGCCGTCGGTCATAATGCCGGCCACGGCGGCGCCGCTGCACGTGTTCGAGCCCCGATACCGCCGGTTGGTGAAGGACGTCTTGGCCTCGGATCGGCTCTTCGGCTCCTGTCTCATCAGCCGCGGCCCCGACGTTGGTGGGGGTGACGTGCGAAGCGACGTGGGCACGGTGGTCGAGCTGGCCGAGGCCCAGGAGCTCGATGACGGCAGGTGGGTGATTGTGGTGGCTGGGCGGCAGCGATTCCGGGTGGAGGAATGGTTGGACGACGACCCCTATCCGCGCGCCGTCGTGGCCCCATGGGCCGACGAGCCGGATTCGACCGAAGACGAGATGCGGCTCGGATTGGCGAGGGCCGAGATCGACGAGGAGTTCCAGCGTTGTTTGGCGCTGGCCTCGGAATTGGGTTACCCGTCCCAGGATGTTCAGGTGGCCGAAGCACTGCCGGTAGCGCTATTCCAGATGGCCGCCGTCCTTCCCCTATCGCCGCTCGACGCCTATGGGGTGCTGGCCGCGCCCGGCGTGGTAGACCGTCTCGACCTGATGCGGGAACTCCTGGCCGATACCGCCGAGCTCCTTCGGCTTCGTCTTGCCGAGGGCTGAGAACGGTTTGGTCCGGTCGACGTGACGCCCTTGGCCGGTTTCCACACATTCGCTCCGAACAAGTCCTACACTCGGGGAGGTTCACGAGGCGTTTGACGGGGAAGGGCAGGTAAACGAACGGAATGGCGAGACCAAATCCCATCGAAGAATTCCAAGACACCCAGCAGATGCTGGTCGACTACGCCAAACAGGAGACGGTCGAGCCGCTGAAGGATCTCGGCCGGTATGTCGGCGTTGGCATGGCCGGCTCGCTGGTTATGTTCCTCGGCGTTTTCTTCCTGAGTTTGGCCAGCTTGCGGCTACTGCAGTCCTTCGAGGTATTCTCTGGTGGGTCGTGGGCCTCGTTGGCCCCATACGGCATGGCCCTAGCCGTTCTGTTGCTCGCCATCCTGATCATCTACCAGATCATGTCGAGGGCCCAGGAGGAGGTTCGCTAATGACCGAAACCACAGGTATCACTCCGGCCGACCTGGAGGCCAAGTTTCGCGACATCCAAGGCCAAGTCCATGTGGTGGCCGAAAACAGCAAGAAACGGGCTGCCATCGCCGGAGCCGGGCTGGCCGTGATCCTCCTCGTGGTGATCTACCTGATCGGTCGAAATGCCGGCAAGAAGACCCGGCCAGTGTTGGAGATTCGTCGCCTCTGATGTTCGGCCGCCTGTTCCGCCTGATCATACGGTCCTATGTCCCTATCCCGAGCCCCGCCAAGTGGCTGTTCCGAAGGTTTCCGATATGGTCGTGGTCCTTCACCACGTCGGTGGCCTTGATCGTCGACCTCGAGCGCCGCATCTTCGGCCGCACAGAGACGATCGACCTGACGGACATCGAGCCGGGCGAAGTGGCCGGCTTCGAGCTCCACTTCCCGCCTGTCTCCTATGAGGAGCAGCTCAAGCAGCCCAAGAAGGCCGGCCGCAGGGCAAGGAGAGCGGCCAAGCGGGAGCGGCGGGCGGCCAAGCGTGACTGACGGGCAGGCCCCTGCAACCGGGATCGGGCCTTGAACGTCATTCTCCGCAACCCGACCAGACAACTCACCATCGACGGACCGGTCTCGGTCGTCAAGCTGTTGCGCCGATTGGACCTGAATCAAGGGTCGGTGCTGGTGGTCAGGAACAGCACGTTGGTGCCGGGCGACGCCGTGTTGGACGACCACGAGACCGTCGAGATTCGGCCGGTCATCAGCGGTGGAGGAGGCGCCGGGGCGTTCCCGGCGTTCGATGGCAAGGCGCCATACACGGACGGGTGAGAGCATATGAAGTGCCGGGTGTGCCGGGGCCACGCCATCATCGACGTTCGCCGTCACAACGCCAACTTCTGTTCACACCATTTCGTTCGCTACTGCCACCAGCAGGTGGAGAAGGCCATCGGCGAGCACGCCATGTGTCGGCCCGACGAGCGCCTGCTGCGCCGCCAACTGCCGGTACTTCCCGAGGGCAACCGCTTTCCCCGGAAGATCAAGCCCCTGATCCGGCTGGCGGAGCGTGAGACGGCAGCCTATTGCGTTCTCAGGGGGATCGATTACCAGCTCGACGAGTGCCCCATGGCCGCCGGCAACAAGCATTCGGTCTACAAGAAGGCACTGAATGAGATCGAGCTGGAATCGCCGGGGGTCAAGACGGCGTTCTACTTCGAGTTCCTCCGCCGTATGGCCCCGCTGTTGGAAGCCGAGGTCGACACCGGCGATCACGACGCCCATGGCGACGTGATCGGCCGGTGCCGGAGCTGTGACGGACCTACCGACAACGAGGTGCGCGCCTTGTGCCGGCTCGTCGATCGGGTGACTGTTCGATGAGCGATGAATGGCAGTTGGCCGACGGCGAGCTCGTGCTCCTCGTCGATCAGAAGAGCCGGCGATACATCGTCACGCTGGCCGAGGACGGCGAGTTCCAGACCCATGCCGGATCGCTTCCCCATAGGGAACTGATCGGCCAACCGGAGGGGGTGACCGTTTCCACAACCCGGGGTCAGCGATTCAGAGCCTACCGGCCGACTCTCAGCGAGTTCGTCATCGGGATGCCCCGGGGAGCACAGGTCATCTATCCCAAGGACATCGGAGCCATTCTCATGATGGCCGACATCGGTCCCGGTACGAGAGTATTCGAATCGGGCGTGGGCTCCGGCGCCCTGTCCACCGCCATGCTCCGGGCCGGAGCCGACATCGTCGGCTATGAACTTCGCGAGGACTTTGCGGCCCGGGCGGCCAAGAATGTCGCTCGATTCCTCGGCCCCGAGTCCCTCGTACGGTACGACATCCATCTTCGAAACGCCTACGAGGCTGTCGATCACGATGGCTTCGACCGCATGGTCCTGGATCTTCCCGAGCCCTGGAGGGTCGTTCCCCACGCCCCCGAAGCCCTACGATCCGGCGGGCTTCTCGTCTCCTACAGCCCGTCCATCACCCAGGTCATGCAGACCTGTACCGCCCTGGAGGCAGCCGGATTCGCCGAATTGACAACAACCGAGGTTCTCCACCGAACCTGGCACATCGACGGGGGTGACATCGGGGGAAGCTCGGTGCGGCCCGACCACCGGATGGTGGCTCACACCGGGTTTCTGACCCAGGCCAGGCTCTTGCCCGACGGCGCCGCTCGCAAACGGCGGTAGGCTCCTCGGGTTGCCACCAATCAAAGCTGGACGTGCTCTACGCTTGAGGTGAAGGCCGCCTACAGCCCCGACGCCAGGTCGTTCGTACCGCATCGGTGGACGCGGCGGTCGGCGACGACAAGCCCCGCACGACGGCGCACGGGCAATGTTCCCGCTGCGCCGGAGCAGTCGACACAGAGAGGAGTGTCTTGCTGAATCGCATCGAACGCCACGACGTGGTCAATGCGTTGGCCCTGGCCATAGCTCTCCTGTTGTGCGGCTATGTGGTGTTGCGCTGGTTCGACTACCTGGGTGAGACCTGGTCCGGTGGTCTGTGGGACTCCGAGAAGGTCGAGACCATGGACGACGCCGAATTGGCTCGTCGCAGCGCAGAAGTGGCGGTGGTCGGTTCAAAGCCTCCCAACGAGGTGACCGTTCGCATCGGCAACGGCTCCGATGGCCGCGACGGGTTGGCGGGCCGGGCCACCGATCGTTTGGCCACGGTGGGCTATGGCACCCTCCGCCCGGAGAACAAGTCGGGCGATCCGATTGATGAGAGCCTGGTGTACTATGCCGACGGCTTCAGACCTGACGCACTACAGATCGCCGGTCTGCTCGGTCTTGACGAGTCAAACGTCCGCCCCCTTCCCGATGTCAATCCGGGCGTGACGTTGGACGGTGCCGACGTCGTGGTTGTGCTCGGCAACACGGCAACCATCTAGTGTTCGGCGCGGAGCGCCTCACGGCAACTCTTCGAGTTGCCTCGAGTTTGGCCTCCGGCCAAACGTCGCCGAAACTTGACATGATCGTGAACATCCAAGCCGCCAAGTGAAACTGGACCGGCCCAGGCCACGGCGGGGCTTCAGGGTTCCCTACCGGCTGCCGGCCCAACTGCGAACTGGACGGTCCGCAGGCCCCGGCAGCTACAGTTGGCCCCCGATGGCAGGTTGGGTTCTCAAGCGCAATGCGGCACGAGTGGTCGTCTTGAACCCGCGTCGTGAGGTGTTCCTTATTCGATGTATCGATCCGGCTGATCCGTCAAAGACGCCATGGTGGGAGATCCCCGGCGGCGGAATCGACCCGGGCGAGACCTCCCAGCATGCCGTCCTGCGGGAGCTTCGGGAGGAGGCTGGTATCGACGAGGCCACCATCGGGCCGGTGGTGTGGACCCAGCATGTCGAGTTCGACTTCGGGGGATTCCACTTCGATCAGGACGAGGTGATCCACGTGGCCTGGACCGAGCAGGAGCATGTCGGCACCCCCGGCGGGCTGGAGAGCCTCGAAGCCCTGGCCTTTCAGGGGGCCCGCTGGTGGCCGGCGGAGGAGGTCTCGAATTCCCACGAGCCGTTCCTGCCCCCGGATCTGCCTCGTCTTCTTCCCCCTTTGGTCGACGGCCACCTGCCCGATCGGCCAATCGACATCAATCCCGATGTCGGGCCCGAGGTCCGGTCCGAGGAGAGTGGCTCGTGAGCCCCGAACTGCAATCCCCCTACATCACCTTCTCGGCCGATGAGTGGGGCGAACTGCGGGCCTCGACCCCCCTGACCCTTTCCGAGGACGATCTGGACAAGCTGCGGGGCTTGAACGTCGCCCTCAGCCTCGACGAGGTCGCCCGGTTCTTCCTGCCTCTGTCCCGGCTGCTGAACCTCCACGTCGGGGCGTCCCAGGAGCTGTATCGGGCCACCGATACCTTCCTTGGCGAGCTGCCGGCAAAGACACCCTTCGTCATCAGCGTGGCGGGATCGGTGGCCGTCGGCAAGTCAACCACGTCACGGGTCCTTCAACAGATCCTGGCTCGATGGCCCAATCACCCCAAGGTCGAACTGGTCACCACCGACGGTTTCCTCCACCCCAATCGCGTCTTGGAGGAGCGGGACCTCACGGACCGGAAGGGTTTCCCGGAGAGCTATGACCGTCGGCGCCTCCTGGAGTTCCTCGTGGACGTGAAGTCGGGCCGGCCCGAAGTGGAGGCACCGGTGTACTCCCACCTGGTCTATGACGTGCTCCCCGACGCCCATACCCTGATTCGCCAGCCTGATATTCTCATCGTCGAGGGGCTCACCGTTCTCCAGACCGGGCCCGCCGACCCGTCCACCCCCATGTTCGTTTCCGATTTTTTCGACTTCTCGATCTATGTCGACGCGGCGACCGATGACATCCGGGACTGGTATGTCGAGCGGTTCTTGACCCTTCGGGAGACGGCGTTTCGTGATCCCAAGTCGTACTTCCGCAGGTACAGCGAGTTGTCGGACGCCGAGGCCAGCACAACGGCGACCGACATCTGGACCAGGATCAATGAGCGAAACCTGGTGGAGAACATCCTGCCTACCCGAGAACGAGCCGACTTGATCGTGGTGAAGGCCAAGAACCACGAGGTGCGGGAGGTCCGCCTTCGGCGGCTGTGACCTGGAGGCGAATGATCCGATAGACCCATTGCCCCTGTCGCCGGCCCACGGTACTACTTGGAGACGCGGGTAGTTGGAAGCATGTCTCGGTGATTTCCGGCGGGTGGATAACCGACGGGGATCCAGGTTGGACCCCACCCCACATGCTTCTCCGGCTTGGAGGCGGTCCGGAATGGGCCGCCTCCAAGACGCGACAGGCGATCAAGGTGGGCCCCCGGGGTTCGTTTCAGCCGAGTGGCCGCGAACCGTAGCATCCTGACCGTCAGTGGCCCATTGAACGAAGGGCGGGCATGACCACCTCGTGGTAGGCGACCAGGGTCTCGGGATCGAACGGGTGGCGGATGGCGATGTTGACCATGTCGGCGCCGGCTTTCACGTAGGGGGCCAGCTGTTCCACCGCCTGATCCGGCGTGCCCAGCACGGCCCCATGGGCCACTCGATCGGCCAATGGTCCCCAGGCCTGTTCGAGCCCGTGCCGCGTGCGCTTCACGTGGCCCTCGTCCAAGCCGAGGCCGAACATGACATTGACCGATCGCTCGACGTCGTCGGGATCACGCCCGGCGTCCTGGCACAACTGGTCGACCCGACGGTTCAGTCCGGCGAACTCGGCGGCCGAAATATAGGCGGCGTTCCAGCCATCAGCCCACCGGGCGGCGATGGGTAGGGTGCGATTCTCACCGATGCCGCCGATCCAGATCGGCATGGACCCGTACACGGGCGGCGGCAGGCACGACGCATCCTCGAGCCGGAAATGGCGGCCGTGAAACGAGCTTCGAGGCACTGCATTGGGCGATGGGCCGGAGGCATGGATGTCATCACCGGTGGTATCGGCGGCGGGGGAGACTTCTGTCCCGGCACCATCGCGGGCGGGGCCGTTGACCAGACCGGTAAGAAGTTCGATCGCCTCCTCCAGCATGTCGAGTCGGCTCCCCACACCGGGGAAATCATAGCCATAGGCCCGGGCTTCCAATTCGTGCCATCCGCCGCCCAGGCCCAACTCGAACCGGCCGTGGGAGAGATGGTCGATGGTGATGGCCGACTTGGCCAGGAGGCCGGGATTCCGGTAGCCGACGTAGAACACGAGACATCCCAGACGGGCATTGGTGGTGTCGGTGGCCATGGCCGCCAGCGTGGCCACGGCCTCGAAGTGGGCGACGGTGCCGCCGGCCGGCGGCGCCTCGTAGATGTGATCCCAGGCCGAAATCCAATCGAAGCCTCGATAATCCAGCCACTGCCACAGGGATCGCAGCTCGTCCATGGTGAACCCCTGTTGGCCGACGTGGGCACCGAGTTGTACGGTCACGGGCCCGAATATAGTCGGCACAATCCACCGCTCGCCGATCGTGGCCTCGGCCCCAGCAAGTGGTTTCGCTTGCCGGCTTGGATGTTCACGATCACGTCAACTACTAGCGAAGTCTGGCCGGAGGCCAAACTCGAAGCAACTCGAAGAGTTGCCGTGAGGCGCTCCGCGCCGAGCACTAGGTACGCCGCAAGCGGCGCCTCAAGTTCCGCTCCCGGCAACCACTCGGGTCCGGCACCCAAACTTGACTCATTCGTGAACACCATGCTCGCCAAGCGGAACTAGGGTTTGACACATGACCACTGCTCGCCATCAGTCGACCTCGCACCACGGGGTGGAGACGACGTCGCAGGTTGGCTCGAAGCTCCGGCCGTCAACCAGAAGTCTGATCCCGCCGTTCTACGTCATGGAGGTGATGCGGGCGGCTGAGGCCAGAGAGCGTTCCGGGCAGCCGGTGCTCCACATGGAGGTGGGGCAGCCATCGACACCGGCTCCGGCCGGGGCGCGCCAAGCAGTGCGGGATCACCTCGACACCCACACCTTGGGCTACACCGGCGCCGCCGGTCTCCCCGAATTGCGGGAACGCATCGCCCGCTGGTACCGGGAGCGGTACGACGTCGTTGTCGACCCGGCCCGCGTCGTGGTCACCACCGGTGCGTCCGGCAGCTGCCTGCTGGCCTTCCTCGCACTGTACGAACACGGCGATCGTGTGGGTGTGATCGAACCCGGCTATCCGTGCTACCGCAACGATTTGCACGCGCTGGGGATCGAGGTGGTTCAGATCCCGGTCGGTCATGAGCAGCGTTTTCGGCCCACGCCCGAACTGCTGGCCACCGCCGGGCAACTCGACGGACTGGTGCTGGCCAGCCCCAGCAACCCGACCGGCACCGTGCTGTCCGACCCCGAGCTGGCAGCACTGATCAAGTGGTGTTCGAACAACGATGTTCGCTTGATCGTCGACGAGATCTACCACGGCATCGTCCATACCGAACACCCGACCACGGCGTTGGGGCTGAGCGAGGACGTGGTGGTGTTCAACAGCTTCTCCAAGTACTTCTCCATGACGGGATGGCGACTGGGGTGGGTGATCGCCCCCGAGGCGGTGGCGGCGGCTATCGAACGTCTGGCTCAGAATCTCACCATCGCTCCGCCCACCATCAGCCAAATCGCCGCCCTGGCCGCCTTCGACTGCAGCGACGAGCTGGAGGCCAACGTGGAGCGGTATCGAGCCAACCGCGACATCATGATCGGTGGACTGCGCTCAATCGGCCTGGATTCGATCGCCCCGGCCGACGGCGCGTTCTACGTCTGGGCCGACGTGTCCGAGCTGGTGTCGGTGTTGGGTATCGACTCCCAGGAGTTATGTCGACGCTGGCTGGACGAGCTCGGAGTGGCCGTCACCCCTGGCGTGGACTTCGACCAGTTCAAGGGAGACCGCTTCGTGCGGTTCTCCTACGCCGGCTCGGCCGAGGACATCGCTGCCGCCATGGCCATCCTGGGGCGCTGGATGGCCAAGACCCGGGCCGGCGCGGTCACCGACTCCGGGAGCCTCGATCGTGACCCCGATATCGGTGGCACGGCGTGAACGAAGCCGAGGTGCGTCCCGGCGCCCGCATCCCGTCGCTGGGCCGAGCCCTACTCCGAGGTTCGCTCGGCCGTTGCCCGGCCTGTGGTGCCGGGCGGCAGACCGAACGCTGGGTTCGAGTTCGGGAGCGCTGCCACCGTTGCGGTTTACTGTTCGAACGGATCGAGGGCCATTTCATCGGCGCCGTCGGCATCAATACCGTGATCAGTTTCGGAATACTGTTGCTGAGTCTGGTGGTTAGCCTGGTCGTGACGTTCCCCGACTTTCCGGTGGTGCCGTTGATTCTCTGGCACGTCGGGTTGGCGATCGTGGTGCCGACCTTCTTCCTGCCCCTGAGCCGAACCCTGTGGACCGCCATCGACATCGGAATGCGGCCATTGGCACCGGATGAGGTCGACTGGTCGGTGGTCATGAAAGCCAACGGACATTGATCGCAAGGCCACCAACGAGTAGTGGCCGGCGGTTGTCGACCAGGGGAGCGGCAGCCGGCAATGGAACACTGATTGGGTAACAGGCTATGGAACACTACGACTTGGTCATCATCGGCAGCGGTTCGGGAAACGCCATACCCGAGCACCTGGCCGACCGGTGGAATATCGCCGTTGTGGAGCGTGGCGTTTTCGGTGGGACCTGTCTGAACGTCGGCTGCATTCCATCCAAGATGTTCGTGCTGCCGGCCGATGTGGCCCGAATTGCCGAACGAGGTCCGGCGGTCGGGGTGCACACCCGGTTCGACGGGGCCGATTGGGTCGCCATACGCGATCGCGTCTTCGGACGCATCGACCCGATTGCCGACGGCGGCCGCCACTACCGGGCGGAGGGTTCACCGAACATCAGCCTCATCGAGGGTACGGCCCGGTTCACGGCCGAACGCACACTGGACATCGACGGTCGACGGGTCACGGCCGACCGCATCCTGGTCGCGGTCGGAGCCAGGCCCGTGGTCCCCGACATTCCCGGCCTGGCCACCGTCCGGTATCACACCTCCGACACCATCATGCGGCTGGAGAGGCGGCCCGATCGGCTGGCCATCATCGGTGGAGGCTTCATCGCCGCCGAGATGGGCCACGTCTTCTCCGCCTTCGGGACCCGAGTGTCGGTGTACAACCGCTCGAAGGGCCTGCTGCGGGACCACGACCGGGACGTGGCTCGCCGCTTCACCGAGCTCTTCGGTCAGCGTGTCGACCTCCACCTCGGCACGTTGCCGACGCTGGTGGAGCAGCGGGGCGACATCCTCGTCGTGCACTCGGGAAAGGGGGAGGAGGAGGTGGACGAGATCCTGGTGGCCGCCGGCCGCACCCCCAACTCCGATCTCGTCGACGCCGAGGCCGGCGGCCTGGATGTCCTGCCCGATGGTCGGATCGTGGTCGACGAGACCCTGGCCACCACCGTCGAGAACGTCTGGGCCATCGGGGACGTGGCCAACGCTTTCCAGCTCAAGCATCTGGCCAACAAGGAGGCGTCGATCGCCTTCTGGAATATGGCCCACCCCGACGAGCCCCGAACCTGCCCCTCGGACATCCTGCCCTATGCCGTGTTCAGCGAGCCCCAGGTCGCGGCGGTGGGGTTGACCGAGCAGGAAGCGGAAGCCGAGGGAATCGACCATGTGGTCGGTCACCGGGACTATGCCGGTACCGCCTACGGCTGGGCCCTCGAGGACACCGAGTCGTTCGCCAAGGTCATCATCGAGCGGACCTCCAAGCAGGTGCTGGGGGCCCACATCATCGGACCCCAGGCCAGCACCTTGATTCAGCCGCTGGTCCAGGCAATGACGTTCAAGACTCCGGCCGACGAGCTGGCCACGACGGTGCTCTACATCCATCCCGCCCTCACCGAGGTGGTGGAGAATGCCCTGCTGGACGCGCTGGATCAGCTCTGACCCTCGTCGATTCGCTCAGCCCGGCGTCGTCTCCGCCGACACTAGATCCTGTGGCCTAACGGAATGGGTGACGTCGCTCTCACCGCTGACGAGGGATCGGCGGTACAAAGGGGTCATATGAGGTGCCGCCATGTCTGCTGATCTGGAACGCTATACCGAGCTGCTTCACCTTATGCCGCTGGGGGCGTTGTTGGTGGAGGACGGGGTGATCCGTCATGTGAGTCCCTCGGCCGTCGCCACCATGGGCATTCCGGCCGAGCGCATGATCGGGATCCCGCTGGCCGAGCTGCTGGTACCCGACTTCGAGGCAACCTGTGTCGATGTGCTGGAGCGGGCCGGCGAGCGTCCGGAGTCGGTCGCAGTGCGCCTTGCCTCCGGCCTGATGCCACTCGAGCTCACGGTGCGCTCGCTACCCGACCGAGGAGCGATCGTCGGCGTCCGGTCCATGCTCACCGAGCATCACTACTCGGCCTTGGCCGGCGGCGAGCTGACCCATGATTCCGTCACCGGTTTGCCCAACCACTTTCACGTGCTTTCCGAGCTGAAGATCCGCCTGGCCGCGCCGAAGCGGCTGCCGCTCGCCCTGATGTGTCTATGGGTCGACGAACTGGGCTCGCTGGGGGAGATCCACGGCCAGCGGGCGGTACAGCGAATCATGAAGGAAGTTGCCGGGCGTATCCAGGAGAAGCTGCGGTCTCCCGACATCCTGGGTCGGTTCGAGGACGCAGGCTTTCTGGTCTTGATGACGTCCGATTCGTCGCCCGACCAGTTGACCGAGGTGGCGAGTCGCCTGCGGGCCGAGGTCGCATTCCCGGTCGAGCTCGATCACCGCCTGGTCTCCTTCACCGCCAGCGTCGTCGTGGGATCGATCATTCATCGCCAGCCGTCGATCGAACGGGTCCTGGCCCACCTCGAGGCGGCGGCCAACCGGGCCGCCAACAGCGGCGGCAATCGGACCGACGTTCTGGCGCTCTGATCCGACGACCGCTAGTCTCGAATTCCCGGCCGACGGCCGGTCGAAAGATCAGGGATCAACAGGGTCGAGTGACGTACGAACGGGGGTTGGCGGAGGTCGGTGACGGCGTCTTCGCCTATCTCCAGCCGGACGGCGGCTGGGGATGGAGCAACGCCGGTTTGATCGTGTCCCACGCCGCCGACGCCCTTCTCGTTGACACACTGTTCGATCTGACGTTGACCGAACAGATGCTGGCGGACATGGAGCGCGTGCTCGGAGGACGGTCAATCGGCACCGTGGTCAACACTCATGCCAACGGCGACCATTGTTACGGCAATCAGCTCGTGCCGGAGGCCCGCATCATCGCCTCCGAGGCCTCGGCCCGGGAGATGGAACTACTGCCTCCGGCCGCACTTGCCACCCTGATGACCTCCGACTTCGGCGAGACCACCAATCAGTATCTGCGGGAGGCGTTCGGCTCCTTCGACTTCACTGGGATCGAGCCGCCCCGCGTGACCGAGACCTTCAACTCGACGCTGTCATTGACTGTCGGCGGTCGTCGGGTCGAGCTGATCGAGGTCGGGCCGGCCCACACCGCGGGCGATGTACTGGTCCATCTGCCCGACGACGGTGTGGTGTTCACCGGCGACATCCTGTTCATCGGAGGCACCCCGATCGTATGGGACGGCCCCATCGGCAACTGGATCGAGGCGTGTGACCGGATCATGGCCATGGGCTGTCGCACCATCGTGCCCGGTCACGGGCCCCTGACGGACGAGGCCGGAGTGCGAGCCGTTGCCGACTATCTCGGTTTCGTTCGGTCCGAAGCCAAAGCCCGATTCGACGCCGGCATGCGGGTCGACGAGGCGGCACGTGACATCGAGCTCGGCCACTACCGAGAGTGGCTGGACTGGGAGCGCATCGCCATCAATGTCGACTCGGTGTATCGAGAACTGGACCCCGACCGACCGGCGACGAGCATCATCGATCTCTTCCGTCAGATGGCGGAATTGAAGCAGCGGAAGTAACGAGACTACCGCTTGATCAGCCTGGCGTGGTCCTTCAATGCCGCCAGCACCTCGTTTGCGTCGCCCTGCGGCAGTTCCAGCAAGGCCCGCTTCACCCCCCGGGCCTGCAATTCCTCCAGCTTGTCACGATCGGTGGGGGCTCGGAACACCCCCAGCTCCAGCGAGTCGCGGCTACGGCCGGCCTCGTCCAGAGCGGCCTCCACGACGTCACGACCTTTCAGGTTGCCGGCGCCGATGGGCATCCAGCCATCGCAGAACTCGGCGATATGGGCGGCCGTCTTCGGCCCGGCGGCACCGCCGAGGATGATGGGGGGATGGGGCGACTGAACCGGCTTGGGCCAGGCCCACGACGGTGAGATGTCGAGGTGCTCGCCGTGGAACTCACCCTCGTCCCGGGTCCACAGCTGCTGCATGGCCAGCACGCATTCCCGTAGCCGATCTCGACGTTGGCCGAAGTGGTGGCCATGCTCCTCGTACTCCTCCACGTTCCAGCCGTAGCCGATGCCGAACAGGAACCGACCACCGGAAATGGTGTCCAGCGAAGCCACCTCCTTTGCCGTCCAAATCGGATCCCGTTGGGCCAACAGGCAGATGCCGGTTCCGATTTTCAAGGTCGTGGTGGTGGCGGCCACTGCGCTGAGGGCCACGAACTGATCGTGGGTCCGCCAGTAGTACTCGGGTAGGGGAGGAGCGCCTTTACGTCCGCCCCACGGCGTGATTCGGGAGGTGGGAATGTGGGAGTGCTCGGGAAACCACAGCGACTCGAATCCCAGGTCCTCCACCGCCCGACCGAGCTCCACCGGTTGGATTGTCGTATCGGTGGGAAAGATGAACACGCCGATGTGCATGGAGCCTCCTCGGGGACGGAGCCGGTCTTCAGCCGGCGCTTTCGACACGATAGACGGCCTTGGCCACATGCGGGTTTCCACCCAGAGCGATGGTGAGGGGAGCCGGCAGTTCGTGAGCCATGACGTCCCACATTCGATCCAGCAGCTCGGCGCTCATC
>CAMYLA010000101.1 GCA_947259095.1 uncultured Acidimicrobiaceae bacterium
GACCGCCAGCCTCAGTCGGCGGGGACTCCACCGTTGGATCGAGATGGGTTCGGTGTCGGGGGCCAGTTGACGGAACTCCTCCACGACGTCGATGCCCTTTTCTTTCCTGAGCAGCGCCAAGGAGCTGCGAGACTGGGATGGCATTGTCACGCTGCGAGTAGCAGCGAATGCCTCGGCGATGTCCTCCGGTGCGAACTGGAGCAGCGCTCGCTCGTAGACACGTGGTGCGTTGGTCCGCAACGCCAAGATCAGCATCATGTTGGCCAGGTCGACCGCCTGACGCCATGGGCTCGGTCGGACGGTGCCAAAGGCCACGTCGATTAGCACGACGCGCCCACCGCTCAGCATTACGTTGGCCGGTTTTATGTCTCGATGGGCCAACCCGGCGTCCCACATGTTTCGAATGAGGGCCAGGGCAGCATCGATCACGGAGTCGTCGATCTCCGCATCGGTGAGCTCCTGGGATCGCTCCAGGAACTCGCTCACCATCAAGTATTCACGCTCTGGTGCGAGCTCGACTATTCCCAACGGCTCAGCGCTCGGCACCCCGGCATCGCGCATCAGTCGTTGGATGTAGTCCTCGTATTCGACAAGGCGACGAACGGTCGAGAAGTGAACCTCGTCCTCGAGGGAACCGTACAGAATCGTGCGGCCGATCTTGTACCAGCGGTCGGACCGGAGGTGGACCTGGCTGTAGAGCTTGGCGAATACGTACTGGTCAGGATCACCTGCGACCTTCAGACGGAGCGGGGTCGACCCGCCTGACCCCTCGAGCCCGAACGGCTTGATCTCGAGCACTTCCAGACCGAGCTGTTCGGCGACCGCATGCCGAATCGCCTCGCCGCGTTCGCCCGTCACATCGAGGTGGGCGGTGACGCCGCGCTTCCAGGTCACCGGAAACGCACTTTCCG
This sequence comes from uncultured Acidimicrobiaceae bacterium, assembly GCA_947259095.1. Taxonomy (GTDB): domain Bacteria; phylum Actinomycetota; class Acidimicrobiia; order Acidimicrobiales; family SZUA-35; genus JAHELU01. Next base: position 912 of record CAMYLA010000101.1, read on the forward strand.
GGGCGAACCAACGGAACAGCACCGCAACGACGGCGAGCGAGAAAGTCGCCGAGACCACGGCATCACTCGGATGGTCGACGCCGAGATAGACCTGAGCGAGAACCAGGGCGGAGACGAGGACTCCGGAAGCAGCGAGCGCCAGATGACGGGCACGACCTGTCGGCACCAGTGAGTACGTCATCGCTCCAGCGGTCACACCAAGACGGGCAACGGGGCCCGACGGGTGCGCCGGCCCTTCCCAGCCGCCGATGATCGGGACGAATGGCCGTGGCCGGCCGACGAGCTCCTGGACCACCTCGACGGTCCCTTGGACCACGATGATGGCCAGGAGCACGGCGAACAGGTGTCGAAAGCGACGGGCGAAGATCAGCGCGACAACCGTGCCGATTCGAAGGATTCGAAGGAACCACGACGAGCCAGATAGCGCAACCGCATCGGCGATCGAAGTGAGTGTGCTGTTGCGGAGCTCAACGAACTGCTCCAAGATCGACGTGTCGCGATCGGTCCACCATTCGGTGGTTTCCGGAAAGGCGAAGAGTGAGATCCACACTGCGACCGTGGCGATGCCGCCCAGCAGCCAAATCCGGCCGGTCGTCGCCAGCTCTCGCTGCAGCGGTACCTTCTCTCCGCTCGGCCGGCGGCGCCGGCCGGCGATGCGAACGCCGGCGATTCGGACCTCGCGCCGTACTCCAAGCTCGGCAAGGCCTCGCTCGATCGGCGTTGATTCCTTTGATTCCCCTGTGGAATCCATTGGCCTCCGGCCCATGATCGCTACCCAGTTCTACCAGAGACCACCACAGCTTGCCGGGCCGACTCGGATGACGACGTGGGCCTTGCCGGGTTCAAAACGACTGGCTGGTGGCGGCAGCTGATGTTCGGTCGCATGCCGATGCTTGACGTTCGATCCCTTGATGAGGTCATGGCGTACGTCGAATCCGGTGAGGGCGAGCAAGTGATCATTTCCGACGTCGACAACACGCTTGCGCCACAAGGTCTGTCGCTCGCAGAATTCGGCCCGCTCGTGAACGCAGCCATCGATCGCCTCGAAGCGAACCAGAACGTGGCCCGCGTCATCGCCCTGACAAACGGTCCGCAGCGGCAGGTTGATCGCATGGTGAGCAGAGGCAACAAGCCGTGGACGAGTCGGCGTCGGCTGGGCCTCCGAGGAGGCCATGGGCCGGTAGTGGTGATCGGCGACCAGGTGCTCACCGATGGGCTCCTGGCTTGGCGGTTGCGAGCGACATTCATGCATCTCGTCATCGACGATGAAACGGAAGAGCGACGGCAGGCCACCATGCGTCGGGCTGGCCGCATCATCATGGCGCTGTTCTTCCGAGCGAAGGAGTGAGTGTCAGCCGTTGACACTGGGACAGGCGGTCAAGGGTCGAGCCTTGGAGACCTGTACCACCGTGCTGGTGACAACGTCCGCAGGCCGGAGCTGAAACCGGCAGCCGGTGACTCCTGGCACACGGATTGGAGTGATTGTCGATGGCGGAGACTGAGACGGGGGGCCAGCTGCAACGGGTGTTCGTTGTGCGACATGCGATAAGCGGCGGCCGGACGCTGCTTGTCTCCGCCGTTGCCGTGGTCATCATCGTCGTCAGCTCCCTGGTCGCTCGCAACAGGGACTGTCCCCGATTGGGAGGAGTCCATCCTCCCTAGATGGGTGGACCACCGGACCCGGGCACGGCCCCTCAGACCCATCCGATGTGATGAGGCCCCGATCATCGACTCATCCCTTGTGGGGAACCTCGACCACCGGATCGACTGACGACAACTCACGCCGGCAGAACTACGATTTTCTCATGACCCGGCAAGTGGAGGAGAAGACAATGAGTGACGAGCAGCTCTCCGAGGCCGACGAGGGGCGGACGGCGTCCTTCTTTGGTTGGATAACGGCCCACGTCCGCTTGGTCACGGTTGGGATCGTGGTCGTGACGCTGCTGGCGGCGTTTGTGGCTACAGGTCGCTCCGAGGAGGAGCCTAACTTCGATCCGTCAGGGGAGATCTACGACACCCTTGCCCTGGCCGACGAACGGTTCGTGAATTCATCACCGATCGCGGCTGCGTTCTTCGTTGTCGAGGCTCGCAACGGTAGCGACGCGCTGACTCGCGACGTGCTGTTGGAGTTCAAGGAGAACTCTGATGCGTTACGAGCCAACGCCGAGCTGACCCCTGACCTTGCGGTGCAGTTCCGCTCGGAGCTCGGCGAGGAGGTCGACGGGGTCTTCTCCATCGCCGACAAGGTCGACGCCGCGTTGGCTGGGGGCTTGGAGGGAGCAACCGATGCCGATGTCAAGATCGCCTTGGCCGACATTCTCGGCGAGGACGCAGTGGGGAGCCCCCTGCGAGACTCCCTCGCCCAGTCGGCCACAAGCCGAACCGGACAGGTAGGCGGGCAAGAGGTGGTGGTGTGGGAGGCCCCGGCGTTCAACGCCACGGTCGTCCTCGATCTGACCAACCTCGGCGGCCGTGACCCCGAGGGGAACAACGACATCGGCCTCGACGGGGAGGAGTTCCTGCGGGAGGTCCAAACCGACTTGCAAGGCGATCAGGCGAGCTACCGGGTCCTGGGTGTCGCCATCGACTTCGGTCTCACCGCAGAAGAGCAGCTCAACGAGTCGTCTCCGTTCATCTTGTTGGCGGTCGTAGGGATCATGATCCTGGTCGGGGCCTTGTTGCGCTCGTACTGGGCGGCGGCCCTGGTCGCCATTGGTCTCGCCATCACGATGCTGTGGTACGGCGCAGTGCTCACCCTCATTGGCTTCGAGGGCGGGTTGCTACTCGGCTTCATCGGCCCGATCTCGGTGATCGCGTTCGGCGTCGATTTCTTCGTCCACGCCAGCGGTCGTGCCCGCGAGCAACAAGTAGCCGGCGTGTCACGTGACCAGTCATACCAGCAAGGCCTCACCCTCGTGTTCCCGGCCCTGTTCCTGGCCGTCATCTCCTCGGCAGCGGCCTTTGTCTCCAACGGGGTGGCCGGCATCCAGGCCATCGTGCAATTCGGTATCGGAACCGCCATCGCGCTGCTTATCGGATTCGTGATCCTCGGCCTCATCGCCCCTCGGTGGCTACTCACCGTGGAGGACATGATTGGCGACCCGCCGTTGGAGCGGGGCCTGATGATCCCATACAAGTTCGGGTTCATCGTCATGACCCTCGTGGCTGGCGCGGTCGTCACCTTCAGCGTTGTCTTGCCAATCGTTGGCATCGTGGCACTCATCGTGTTCGTCCCGCTGTTCCTGTACCTACCCATGCTTTGGACCCGTCGGAGCTACGCAAAAGCCGCCGCCGCCGGCCGCCCGACCGGAACGGTGATCAAGGGCGCCGGCCACGGCTTCAAAGCGGCCGGTGACGTCGTGCACTTCCTGGCCCGTTGGAGGGTTGTGACCATTCCGGTCACCATTGCCCTCGCCATCCTCGGCGCCATCGGGTTCACCCAAGTCGAATCGGCGTTCTCGTTCGAAGACTTCATCGCCGAAGACAGCGACACCATTCAAAGCATCAACTTGTTCGAAACCCACTTCGGCGAGACAAGCGGACTCGGCTCAGGCTTCATCTATGTCGAGGGCGACCTCACCCAACCCGACACCCTGGCCGCCCTCGACAACGTCGACAACGAACTCGACGCTGCCGAAGCGGCATCGAGCGGCGAATACCTGACCCGTGACTTGAACGGCACCGTGACAGCGGCAGACAACGCCGTGTCGATCGTGCGGACCGCGGTCGCCTCTCCTGAGGCTATGGCAGCTGCCGGGGTCGAGATCACCGACGCCGACGGCGACGGTCTGCCCGACACCGCCGACCAAGTGGAGGCGATCTACGACCTCGCCTTCGCTCAAGGAATAACCACCGACGACGGGTCCGCGGCCTACGAACCCGAGAGCGTCACGGAGCTGTTGTGGACCGACGGGGCCGGCACCTACGCCACGATCGTCCAGGTCGGGATCCCGACGCTCACCGACGACGCCGTCATCCTTGACGCCCGCTCCGCCCTCGACGATGCTGCAGCCTCGCTTGAAGCATCACCCGCGGGGGAGACCCTGACTGTCGTCAGCGTCTCGGGCGAGGCAGTCACCCAACAAGACAGCCTCGCCGCCTTTACCGACGCCATGCTCCTCGCCTTGCCCGTCGCCCTGGTGTTGTGTGCGGTGCTTGCGGCCTGGTTCATGCGCTCGGTCAAATACGGAATAGCGGCCGTCGCGCCGATCCTGCTCGTGGTTGGCTGGGTGTACGGGTTCATGTACCTGGCCGACTACAAGATCAACGTCGTCACCGCCACCATCGCCGCCATCGCCGTCGGCGTCGGTATCGACTACTCAACGCACTTCACCATGCGATTCCGGGAAGAGTTCGAAAACGAACCAAGCCGCTTCCCTGCCCTACGCCGAGCCGGGGAGGGAACAGGCGGAGCGCTCGCCATCTCCGCCCTGTCGTCCATCATCGGATTCTCGGTCATGGCCCTCGCCCCGATGCCGATCTTCGTCACCTTCGGCACCCTCACCGCCGTCATGATCGCATTCTCCCTGCTCGTATCGCTCATGGTCCTCCCCAGCGTGCTCCTGGTCGTGACCCGAAGCCGGACCGGGGCCGAACGCCAACACATGCTCGACCTCACCGGCATCGCCCCCGGCGAGTACGACCCCCACTCCCGCCAGACCGCCATTGACGGCCAGGAGACCGCCAACACAGCTGACGAGACTCGAAGCCATGTCCACCCCTGAGACCGGGCAAGCCCTCTCCCGGATCCCGCCCACTGGGTATGGCCCGTTCTGGCCGTCGCTGCTGGGTCGAGGCTTGGTGAGCTGGCGGAGGCGGAGAACCGGTTCGGGAACCGCCAAGAGCGCACTCGTTGGCGGCTTGGCGTGACCGAAAATCGGCGAAAGGGTGGCACGGTCATGCGAGAAATGGAAGCGACAACGGGTCAGCGGCAGTTCTTCGCCACGCGGCACAAGATCAGTGGTGTTCAGACCCTTGTCGTTTCCGGTGTTGCCATGGTTGTCATCGTTGCCAGCTCGGTGGCGGCGGCCGATGGGGCCGTTGCAGCCTGGGAGGAGTCTGTCCTCCTTTTCTTCAACGGCTGGTACGACTGGCTTGAACCGTTGATGTGGGCTCTGCAGCAGGTCGGGGTGATCGGCACCCCGATTGTGGCCGCCTTGGTCGTGTACTACTTCTCTCGACGGTGGCAGTACCTGGTTGCGTTCGCGGCGGTTCTTCCCCTGAAGCTGGTCATCGAAAAAGGGGTGGTGAAGAACCTCGTCGAGAGAGACCGGCCGTTCGAATCGGTCGGCCCTCATATCAATGTTCGGGGCCCGGCCTTCGAGGGGCTCAGCTTTCCCTCGGGTCACACGACGACGGTCTTTGCCGTCGGCATTCTCCTCTTTGCCCTCTTGCCGTCGAGGTGGCGACCGGTGCCGGTGGTGTGGGCTGGGGTTGTGGCGATCATTCGGCTCTACTACGGCGAGCACAACTTCCTGGACGTGGTTGCGGGAGCGGCCATCGGGACATTGTTCGCCGTGCTGTTGTGGTATGCACTGTTGAACCGTGTGGCCGATGAGCAACTCGAAGAAGTGATTCCCACGCCATGATCGCTCCGGCGAGACCGGACGCAGCTCTTGCTGAGGTCGTGAGCGACGAGCCTCGGCATCGCGCGCACATTCGTTCCCCCGTCGATGTTCTACGACTCATCGTCTCGGTCGGCTTGGTCGCGACCGGTGTGCTTGTGGCCAACGTGTTCGACTCGGCCTTCCTCGGACTCAGCGAGGATGGCGCCAGCCTGCTCGATCGTCTCCCATCGTGGGTACGTGAGGTGCCGGCCGCGGTGCTGGCTGTCGCGGTGATTTCCTCTATCGGCGGCGCGTTGCTGTGGGCTCTGGTCACTACCAGGTTCCGGCGCTTCGTGATGCTCCTCGCCGGTGCGGTGTTGGCCGGGGGCTTGAGCTTGGCTCTCGGTGAGCCCATCTACGCCTTGGTCGACGGACCGGTGCGTGCCGCGTTCGACAACCCGCAGGGCGGTTGGCGGTTCCGGTTGACCGGTGACCGGGTCCGCCCCGGCGATCCCGTGCTGGCGGCAGCGGTGGCGGTCTTGGCAGTCTCGACATCGTGGCTTCGTCGATCTCTGACCCATCGCCTGGCGATCCTTATCGCCGGCTACGTCTTCACATCGTCACTGATCGCCGGTCTGCCGGCCCTTGGCCTGTTGAGCGACATCGGGCTCGGCATGGCCGCGGCCTCAGCCATTCTGTTGACAGTGGGGCGACACGACCTCGCTCCAAACAGGGAGGAGATCCACGAAGCGCTCGATTCGGTTGGCGTTCACCTGCGCGAGCTGGGCCCCGTCGAGGTCGACGCAAGGGGATCAACCCCCTGGGTCGGGACCTCGGTGGACGGCGAGCGTGTCTTCGTGAAGGCACTTGGCCGAGACGAACGAAGCGCTGACCTGATGTTCAGGGCCTACCGATGGTTCAGGCTGCGAAAGACCGGCGACCATCGACCGTTCGTCAGCCTCCGCCGAGCCGTCGAGCACGAGGCCCTCGTTTCACTCCAGGCCCGAGCGCTTGGCATACGGACACCACGCATTCTGGGCGTCAGCGATGCCGGCGTCGACGGGATGGTGTTGGCCTACGAGGCCATCGATGGCCGTTCGGCCGATCAGGTCGAGGTCATCAGCGATGGGGCGCTGGAGTCGATCTGGACGATGGTCAGTCACCTGCACAGCAAGCGCATCGCCCACCGCGACCTGCGACTGGCCAACATCTTCCTCGACCAGAACGACGAGCCGTGGATCATCGACTTCGGGTTCTCAGAACTGGCCGCCACAGACCAGCAACTCGGGACCGATGTTGCGGAGCTACTGGCATCGACAGCAGCCGTGGTCGGCGATGAGCGGGCCGTCCGGGCCGCTCATGTGACCTCGGGGGTTGACGAGCTATCGCGAGCGCTGCCCTGGCTTCAGCCGTTGGCGCTGAGCTCGGCAACACGAGAGGCGATCGGTAAGAGTGGGGTCAACGAGCTCCGGACGACACTGATCGAGCGCTGTCAGATCCCGCCGGAGGAGCCGGCCAAGCTCGAGCGAGTCGATGGAAAGAGCCTGTTCATTGGCGCCACGGTGATGCTCAGCGCGTGGTTTCTGTTCCCACAGCTGGCCGACATCGACAACATCTGGGCCCAGGTTCGAACCGCTTCCATCCAATGGGCGCTGGTGGCGGTCGCCTTCTCGGCCCTCACCTATGTGGCGGCAACGGTCAGCCTCCTTGGTGCCATCCCCTACCGGCTCCGGTTTCTACCAGCCCTGACGGCGCAGGTGGCGTCGTCGTTCGCCAACCGGGTCACCCCGGCCCGAGTCGGTGGCGTGGCCACCAATATTCGCTACTTCCAGAAGCATGGGATCCCGACTGCGGTCAGCGTGACCGCAGTCGGACTCAACGCCGTCGCCGGGCTGATCATGCATATCGTCCTCACTCTGACGTTTCTGCTGCTCAGCGGGGGAATCCGTGAATCGGGAGGCCTGCCGATCCCGTCTCCAGCGGCCGTGGGGCTCGGCCTGGCGATAGCGGTCACCGTCATCGCCACGTCAATCGCCGTCCCGTTGACCCGGGGCTTGGTTGTCGAGCACGTGGTGCCTCAGCTCAGGACGGGTTGGGAGTCCATGCAACAAATCGGGCGAAACCCCGGCCGACTGGCCCTCCTCTTTGGTGGCTCAACAATAATCACACTGGCCTACCTGTCGGCCATGGCCGCCAGCCTCGCAGCCTTCGGGTCACACCCCTCGCTCCCCGTCGTCGGCCTCCTGTTCCTCACCGGCAGCGCGGTAGCCAATGCCGCACCAACACCCGGCGGGCTCGGCGCGGCCGAAGCAGCACTGATCGCCGCGTTCAGCCTGGTCGAAGAAGCGGCCATTGTGATCCCAGCCGTCTTCCTGTTCCGCTTCGTCACCTTCTGGCTCCCCATCCTCCCGGGCTGGGCCGCCCTCAGCTACCTACGAAACAGCGATCAAATCTAGTGTCCTGTCAGGCTAATCATGTCACTAATTCGTCGGATCAACCTGACAGGACACTAGTCAACCTCAACACAGTTCTGGACATAGAAACCCCAATGGAGAATCCGGAAACGGCACAGCAAGAAGCGCCGAAGATCGACCGTGGGCTGCCCGAACTGGCGGCACGGCGGGATTTTCGGATCGTCGGCGTTCATGTCGCTGGCCGACGGCGCCGTCCAAGCGGCGAGAAGGCGCCACTACAGCGCGAGCTACGAACGGCCGGAAAACTCTGGCTGCTCGGCGGCATTGCCATGGTCGCCATCTGGATATCACTGTTCGCTTTCCCGGAGACCACCGACTGGTGGACCGATCGGGATTACTCGGTCCTGGAATGGTTTGTCGACATCCGCGACAGCACCCTGACCTCGATCGCTGATGCCGTCGCCTTACTCGGGTCGTCGTGGTTTCTTCGAGTCCTGCGAATCGGCACCATCATCGCCCTGCTAGCGGTTCGCCGCTTCCGGCATGTCTTCGCCGTCTTGTTGGCCATCATCTTGGTCCAGGTGGTAGTCGACGGCCTCCAGATAGTCATTGGCAGGCCACGGCCGCTCTTTCCCATCATCGGCGACTGGGAAGGACCATCCCACCCATCGGGTCCTGTCGCCCGCTTCGGCGTAACTGCCGCCACCATGGCCTACACCCTGGTACCAAGGGGTCGCCCACGGCATCTGGCGTTCGGTTTGGCCGGCGTCCTTGTCTCCGCTCTGGTCCTCGCCCGCGTCTATCTCGCCGTCGACCACCCAACCGACGGTGTTCTCTCCGCGATCTTCTCACTTGCCGTCGTCGTTGTCTTGATACGAAGGTTCGCACCGGAAGCGACGTTCCCGGTCACCTGGCGCCCCGGTGTCACCGCCCACCTCGACGTGACCGGAGAGCGTGGCGATGCGATTCGCCGCGCTGTCGCCGAGCAATTGGGTATGGAGGTGCTGGAAGTCAAACCCTTCGGGCTCGAGGGCTCCGGCGGATCGACGCCACTGCGGCTGAAGGTCGCTGGGGACCCGGACCAATACGTATTCGCCAAGCTCTACAGCCAAGTCCATGTCCGCTCGGATCGTTGGTACAAGATCGGCCGCACCATCCTCTACGGCTCGCTCGAAGACGAGGTCCACTTCTCGACCGTGCGACGCCTGGTCGAGTACGAGGACTACATCCAGCGCCTGATGCGCGACGCCGGCGTACCAAGCGCCACCCCATTCGGGATCGTGGAGATCACCCCCGAGCGGGAATACCTCATGGTGAGCGATTTCCTCGAACGCTCACAGGAACTCACCGACGCTGACATCGACGACACCGTCATCGACGACGCCCTGGCCCTCGTACGGAGTATGTGGGATGCCGGTTTGGCCCACCGAGACATCAAGCCAGCGAACGTGATGCTCAGCGACGGGCGGGTTGTCCTGATCGACGTGGCCTTTGGGACGGTCAGGCCGAGCCCATGGCGCCAGGCAGTCGACCTGGCAAACATGATGCTGATTCTGGCGCTGCGGACCGACGCACATCGCGTCTATGACCGGGCGTTACTCCAGTTTGCACCAGAGGACATCGCCGAGGCCTTCGCCGCCACCCGCAGCGTCACCATGCCAACCCAGTCCCGTAGCTCGCTCTCGCTACTCAAGAAACAGCAAGGCATCGACGTCGTCGAAGAGTTCCGCCGACTGGCCCCCGATGCCGAACCCATCTCAATCCAGCGCTGGAGCCCCCGCCGGCTCAGGCTCACCGCCGGCGCCTTACTCCTCGGACTGCTCCTGCTTGCGCTGGCCATCCAAGAAATCGGAGGAACAGGGCTCCTATGAAACGCCACACCACCCTCCTCGTCCTGCTGCTGTTCGCGGTGGCCGCCAGCAGCTGCAGCAGCAACCTCGGACTCGGCGAGGCCGACTGTTCGCCGCCATCAGGAGACGTCTCATCGTCGAACATCATGACCGTGCAGGCTGTGCCAACAGCAAAATACACGCCGTGCCTCAACGAACTACGATTGGGGTGGGACTCAGTCGAATGGTTCGCAGAGCGTGGCCGCTCCGGCATCAAGATCACCGACGACTTCGAACCCTTCTTGACCGCGACGGTGACCGAGACCTGCGATGTGTCCGAAGCGGTCGCCGGCGACTCGGGTTTCCCGGACATCCAGCGGTTTGAAGACATCGAGTCTCAGCCGGCAAGAATCGAGATTGTCATCGTTCCGTCCGGTAAACAACCCCTTGCGGCCGCACGACTACTGGTCGAAGAGCTCGACGGCGCCCAGATCGACGACCGTCCCGTGGCCTACACCGTCGATGGCGCCATCAATGATCCCGTCAGCTCCCGGAGCGAACTCGCCCTCTCCCGAGGCGCCTATGTGTGGATCATCGACGAGCTCGACGTCGAGGAAGGCACCGTGCAGCTACGAAGCAACATTGCGGCCACTGCCGGCCGGAATCTAGAGCCAGACGACGCACTGGACCGCATCGAAGATACAGCCCCTGGCGTCTTCTACCGAGGGAGCTGGTTCTTCACCTTTGAGGGAGGCTGCATCACCTACGAATTCGATGCGAACGGGATCCTCGCTGAAACCGTCGCGGCGGATGCTGACGACGCCCTCGGCTTCTACCCAGCCGGCGAACTTCGTCAAGGTGCCAGAGACGCCGGGTTCGATATCGGATGAACCCACATGGCTGACCCGTTCCGACCTGCCCCAATAGGACGCCCCCAGCCGTTGACCGACGAGGAACAGTGATGCACACCGGATGGCGCCACGCCGGAACGGCGATCATGCAGTCTGGGTCGTTGGCCGCAGTCTTTGTCGTCGCAACCGCGATTGGCGTGCTCTGCGGGGGCGGGGCCAACGCCATCCTCGAACGTCGCCTCGTCGGGTTCGGGCCATGAGCGACACCCGGCCGACCCGGTCGAGGCTGCCGACCTGGTTGACCAGCGAGCGGGCCATGGCTCGCACCGTTGGCCGACCGATGCAGCGATTCCTTCACGTCGAGGCTTCGGGCGGCATCGTTCTCCTGGTGGCGACCGTCGCCGCGCTGGTCTGGGCCAATGCGGCGGGCTCGTCCTACATCGACTTCTGGCACGCCGAAATCAGCGTCGACGTCGCCGGCTTCCAACTCCAAGAAGACCTGTTGCATTGGGTGAACGACGGGCTCATGGCGGTGTTCTTCTTCGTCGTCGGTCTGGAGATCAAGCGGGAATGGGAAATCGGCGAGCTGGTCGATCGACGGGCGGCGCTTCTCCCCGCCGCCGGAGCGCTTGGCGGAATGGTCGTCCCTGCCCTCCTCTACCTGGCCTTGAACACAAACGGTGGTGACGCCAACGGCTGGGGCGTCCCGATGGCGACCGACATCGCGTTCGCCCTCGGCATCATCGCCCTGGTTGGCGACCGGGTCCCCAGTGGGCTCAAGGTCTTTCTGTTGACCTTGGCCATCATCGACGACATCGGAGCCATCGTGGTCATCGCCGTGTTCTACAGCAGCGCCCTGGCTTGGAGCTGGCTCGGCCTCGCCGGGGCCATGATCGCCGCCACCTATGTCCTGAAGCGGATACGAGTGTGGTACCTCCCGGTGTACGTGATCCTGGCCGGCGGCATCTGGCTGGCCATGTTCGAGTCCGGTGTCCATGCCACCCTGGCCGGGGTCATCGTCGGCATCATCACGCCAACTCATGCCCTCAACCCCGAGGTGACCCGGGAACAGGTCGAAGCCACAATCGAGGATCCAACCGTCGACGACATCACCGCTGCGGTCGAGGCGGCGCGGCTCATCAACGAGTCGGTGCCAGTCGGATCGCGTCTCATCCGTGCCATGCACCCGTGGACCAGCTTCGTGATCATTCCCGTCTTCGCCCTGGCCAATGCCGGCATCGCCCTCGACACCGACACGCTCTCGGCCGCCGTCACCTCGCCGGTGGCGCTGGGGATCGCCGTCGGTCTCGTCGTCGGCAAGACTGTTGGCATCGCCGGTGCCGTGTTCGTTGCCGTCCGCACGGGCGTCGCCCCTCTTCCGGCTCAGGCCACCTCGACCCAGGTGATCGGGGTGTGCGCCCTCGCTGGGATCGGGTTCACCGTCTCCCTGTTCATCACCGGCTTGGCGTTCGACGATGCGGCCACGGTGAGCGAGGCCAAGATCGGCATCCTGGCCGCATCGATCGTCGCCGCCGTACTGGGGGCCACCATCCTGCTCCGAGCGGGAGCTGCGCAGCCCGAGCCGCTCGAACGTGAGCTCGGTTCATGACCGAAGCGCTGCGCTGGATCGGTTTCGCCTGCGGGGTGACCATCTCGATCGGGACCGTGATCGGGGTGATGAAGACCTTCATCGTGCCCCGTCGCTCGTGGTCGCTCATCCCGTGGCTCATCGGACGTTACGCCTTCCGATTGTTCCACGGCATCGCCATCCGTCTCAGATCGTTCGATCTCGCCGACCGGTTCCTCGGCTTCCTCGCACCCGTGGTGATCATCGGCATCCTGAGCTCGTTCCTGGCGTGTTTCGTCTTGTCGTTCGCCCTCCTCCTGTTGCCGTGGGCCGAGCTGACGTTTGGCGAGGCGCTCCAGGAGAGCGGGTCGTCGGTCTTCACCTTGGGTTTCGCATCGACCGACGAGGCCGTGCCGGTCGCCCTCGACATCCTCGCCGGTGCAACCGGCATGATCTTCGTGGCACTGACGATCGGCTACCTGCCAACCCTCTATGGCGAGGTGACCAATCGCGAGGTACTCGTCAAGCAACTCGAGGGCGGCGGCCTACTTCGCCGGCTACTGCGAGAAGGACAAGGCGTACCAGCATGAAGCCCCCGAGGCGTGGGCGAACGCCAACGGGTCGGTTGGTGCGTTCTGGGGGCACCGGGGTCTGATCAAGGCTACCGCCCAGGTCGGCATCATTTCCGAGACCGACATCGAGATCCGGCGCATGATGCGCCGCTACGTCGACTCCCAGAAGCGGATCGTCGAGCGCAAGGTCGCCCGGCAGATCCAACGTCGCTACGCCAGCGTGACCAGCGGCGAGACCATCACCCCCGACGAGTACGACGAGCTGACGCCGGAGCAGCAGACACTGTGGCAGCCCGTCGACCTGCCCGGCACGCACCGCCGGGTCCGCCGTCGATGGCGGCTCAAGTCACTGACACCGGCCGGTCCAGCCGCCGACGGCGAGCAAGGCTTCATGGTCTTCGTCAACGACGCACCGCTCCTGGCCACCCAGCTCGCCCGCTACCTGACCCAATCCTCCACCACATGGCCCAAGGGCGAACGGAGGCCACTGCCATGACCGACGACACCACCACTGACGAAACCGCCAACATCGTCCCGATGGTCTACACCGTCAACGAGACCTGCGAAGCTCTGCGGCTCAGCCGCTACACGGTCTATGAGCTGATCAACACCGGTCAGCTTCGCAGCATCAAGATCGGCCACCGCCGGCTCGTCGCCCACGTCGACCTGGTCGACTTCGTCGAGGAACGGCGACGGGAGGCCGCAGCATCGTGAATCAACGTCGCCCGCAGGGTGAGGGCTCCGTCTACCGGAGCGAGCGCGGCCGAGGCTGGGTAGCTCAGATCGAGCTGCCCCGTGACGCCCGGGGCCGCAGGCGCCGCATCCGCCGGCGAGCGCGTACGAGAGCCGAGGCGATGCGCTTGCTCCAGGGGATGCGGGACGAGTTCTCGGCCACTGGGCGGCTGACCGATCGGCAACGTCTCATCACCGAGACCGTCGCCGACTACCTCGACGGTCGCCGTGCTGCAGGGCTCAGCACCTCGTCGCTCGCACGCGAGGAACGCTTCGGCGATCTGATCACCGGCTACTTCGGGCGGGTGCGCACCGCTGACCTGAC
>CAMYLA010000102.1 GCA_947259095.1 uncultured Acidimicrobiaceae bacterium
AGTCGAGATCGAGGGTCGGCGTGCGCACGTTCTCGATCGATTCCGCATCGGCCACCATGCCGAGGCTGGACGAGGCGTCGAGCGTGATGTCATGGTCGACGAATTGACCGAAGAACACCATGCCGACGTCGACCGACTGGGTTCGGGGGGACGGAGGGACGCAGTGTGGATCTCGGTAGGTCTGCGTCATGACATCTTTGCCGGGGCGAAGGACCCCGACAAAGAGGCCAAGGTCCCATCGTCAACCGCGCCCCTGTGGCAATACGGTCGAACCGGTCGATCCGCCGTCGTCGGCTTCCGGCACGACGGGTCGATTGCAGGTGGCGTGCGCCGATGGAGTTGACGATCACACGGTTGCGGCCAACGGGATACACGTGCATGTGGTGGAGGTCGGCGACGGGCCGCTCGTCGTCTTCTGCCATGGTTTCCCGGAGTCGTGGTACTCGTGGCGCCATCAGCTGACGGCGCTGGCCGAGGCCGGGTACCGGGCGGTTGCGATGGACATGCGGGGCAACGCCGACTCGATCCCGGCGCCCACGGTGCGAGCCGGTGGCCGACCGGCCGGGCGCAACTCAGGACCTCAGCCTCGCTCGGACGTACTTGGCGGCGGACCGGTAGTGGCTCGGTCCCGCTGCCTCCGCCCACCGGCCTGGCGTCCATTGATTGTTGGCGCCTGCCATGGGGCCTCCGTAGAGATCGCCCTCGGAACCACCCTCGATGAAACCGACCAGTCTGGTGTGCGCTTCGCCGAGCATGCTCGTGGCGTCATCCCAACCGAGACCGGCCTGGGCGTTGCGCAGTTCGGCGTTGTACCGCTTCAGGTCGTTCCACTTGTATCCCTCGGCAGGAAAAAACACCTCCTTGCCGGCAAGACCATCGTGGTACCAACCGAGGAAGAGGTCGATCCAGTGGGCCCGGTGCCCGATGATGTCCTTGATCGAGGTGTCGTCTTCATCCTTGGCCAGGGCCGTGTTCTCGTCGACCGGAGCCAGGAGCTTCTCGAGCTTGGCGAACTCCTTCGACGTCACCGCCATGAGCTCGTCTTTGGTCGTTGCGGCCACGGGTTCCCTCCGTTTTGTCAGGAGCGCCGAGCTTCATCTGCGGTCGCATGACCATTCCATCCGGGGAGTTGGCGAGCCGCCAAGGGTCCTTGGTCCCTTCGGTCCCTCCACCACGGCCACCGCCCGGACCCTTCGACAAGAATCGACGCCCGATTCGTCGTCGTATGGTGGTCGTCTGGTCTACTCTAAATCGACATCTGGCGGGTTCACCGCCCACGGATCGACAGGGAGCATCACATGCGCATGCCGCAGATGGGGCCGTACGTTCTTGAGCCGAGACGTCTGATCCAGCAGTACTATCTGAGATCACGGTCGACCCCGTTCAGCAAGAAGGTCCGATGGGATGCGGTGCCAAAGCCCGCCTACGCCTACGGCACGTTGCTTGCAGCCCTCCAGGCCAAGGCACTGGGGATCCAACAGATCAGTGCGCTGGAATTCGGTGTGGCAGGGGGGAACGGTCTCGTGGCCCTGGAGTCCGTAGCGGCCGCGGTCGAGCAGGAGGTCGGCGTCTCCGTGCAATGCTACGGGTTCGACACCGGCAGTGGCATGCCGAAGCCCCGAGACCACCGGGACGAGCCGTACATCTATCAACCGGGTTACTTCGAGATGGACGTCCGTGCCCTCGAAGCAAGACTGACCACGGCGTCTCTCATCCTGGGGGATGTCGCCGAGACGGTGCCGCAGTTCTGCGAAAACGAGAGCCATGCGCCGATTGGATTCATCTCTGTCGACGTGGACTACTACACCGCCACGGTTGATGTTCTGAAGGTGTTCGACCAGGGTCCTGGCAAGCTGCTCCCCAGGGTGTTGTGCTATCTGGACGACGTGGTCGGCGACGACATGGAGCTTCACTGCGAATTCGTCGGAGAGTTGCTTGCGGTGAACGAATTCAACGCTTCACATTCCGATCGCAAGATCGGAAAGATCCATGGGTTGACTCACAAGCGGCTCATCCCGGCGGCGTGGAACGAACAGATGTTTGCCTGTCATCTCTTCAATCATCCGGCATACAACGAGTTCGTGTACTCGGACGACCATTGGGATGTGAGCCTGGAAGACGCGGCGGTGACGAGGAAGAGCCGGGACAGGCTCAATATCGGCTAGTTCCTGCGTCACCGGTTCGACACGAGGTCCGAGCCGAACGGGACCACTCGCAGGCCAACGGTCGAATCGTCGGAGTCGCCCGCCGCAGCACCGGTGGCGCCTCAACCTCCGGGGACGATGCTCGACAGCCGGTCCCAGCGTCGCAAGAGGTCACGCAGGGCCTGCGGGGACGGGAACACCCGGATCCCGGTGATGATCCAGGCCCCGACGGCCTGGATCCCCACCAGCCCGGTCGTGCCGAAGGCCGCCGCCACCGCCAGTGACGTCGGCCCGCCCAGGACGGCTGCTGCGATGCCGAAAGGGATGATGGCCATTGTCCAGCCGAGCGAGATGGCCATCGACAGTCGTTGACCGCCGGCCATCAACAGGACCGTCTGACTGAGCCCCAGGAGAAGCACGGCTGCGTAGCCGACCAGGAGCACTGCGAAGGGAACGTGAGCGGCTTCGAACCGCTCCCCGTAGGCCAACGACAGGAGACGGTCGCCGAACACGGCGACGACGAGGAGTCCCGGGAGCAGCAGAAGCCCGAGGCCGCTCAGCACGGCCCGGACGATCCGCTCGAGGTCGGCTGTTCGCCGCTGGGCCAGGTAGCCGGCCGCCACCGGCCCGAGGGCGAGATTGGCCAGGCCGACGGGCGCCACGATCTGCTTGGCCAGCACCGAGGCGGTCGAGTAGATCGCAGCCGATGTCGGGTCGAAGGCCTTGCTGGCCAGCCAGATGTCGCCGCTGGCCATGACGATGAAACCCAGCTCGGCGATGGCGAACGGCGCGCCGGCCCGGGCCAGGGCCGCAAGATCGAGCGTCATCGGTCGACCACCTGCTCGTCCGGGGATGAGCCAGAGCCTGATCTGGCCGACGGCGGCCAGTAGGACCCCGATGGCGGCCATGATGGTGAGCAGGCGCACCAGATTCATCGATGTATCGAAGACCAGCCGATCGACGGCCACGATCGCCACCACGGCGACCGCTCTCACCTGATGGCCCAACGCCGCACCCCAACCGGGGTACCCGAGCCCGAGGAGGACCTCACTGTAGGTGAGCCTGACCGATTCGGTCACCAGGATCAGTGCCCCCAGAATTGCGTAGGTCGTGAACAACTCACCGCTCGACCAGGCGATGAACACGACCGCTGCCAACGGACCGGTCAGCAGCGATGGCACGAGGCAGGCCCGGACGAAGTGGTCGGCGAGCCGAAGGGCTGCAGCCCAATCACCCCGACCTCGAGCCGCGCCGAGTTCCTGTATCGCCTTGGTGTTGAGTCCGAACCGGCTCAGCACCGGCAGGATGGCCAGCGATGCCAACAGGGTGTAGAACCGGGTCAGCTCGCCGTCGGCCAGGAGCCGGGTGGCGATCGCGGTCAGGGCGAACGTGGCAGTCATGCCGATCACCGACATGGCGAGCCGGAACTTGAATCCCCTGGCAAATTCATTGGCGGTCGGTCGACGTAGGATCCCGTCGGCCCCCGGGCCCGCCGGTGGCGGGTCGGCTCCAGCGGCAGGCCGTATCGCAGGGTCGGGCTCGACAGGACGCAGTTCGATGGGCTGCTGGCCCACGAGCTCGGCCAGCGCCCCCCGGACCCAGGCCCGCTGGGCCCGACCGACGCCGGTGTGGCCACGAAACGCCATCAGGATCGAGCCGATGAGCCGCCGGACGAGAAGGAATGAGATCCAGCCCCGACCGAAGTGGTGCAGCCTCCACATGCGTCCCTGCCCGCACCCATAGGCCAGCGCCTCTGCTTGGGCGTCCGGGTCGCCGTCGAGACGGGGATCGCGATGGTGCAGGTAGAGGTCGGGGTCGTACCAGATGGTTTCCCCGCTCTCGATGATGCGGAGGACGAGATCGGCATCTTCGCCCGCCCCGTACGGTACGGTGCCCGGGCCGAGGGCTTCATCGAAGCCGCCGATCCGACAGGCAACCTCGCGCCGCATCACCATCACCGGGCCGATCGAGGTGCGGTGATGATTGCGGTGGGTCACCGGCTTGGGAGTCCGGGACCAGCGCAGCATGCTGTCTGATCCGTCCCCCGCGGCCAGCCGCGCACAGAGGCCGGCCAGGTTTGGCGCACGGTTGAGGCGATCGACGGCCTGTGCCAGCATGGCCCCGCTGTACCACACGTCGTCATCAGGGAAGGTGATGTATCGTCCCCGGGCCAGCGAGAGTCCCATATTCCTAGCGAGCGACACCCCCCGCGCCGAGCGCACATGACGCCAAGGGAATGGGAGTGCTGCCTCCTCGAGGATCCGTCGGGTCTCATTGCGGCAGCTCTGGTCGACCACGACCAGCTCGAAGTCGAGGCCGCCACCGGACTCGCTGGCGATGGAGTTGACCATTCGCCGGAACTCCTCCGGCCGACCGATGGTGCTCACGATCAGGGAAAGATCCGGGTCGGACAGCGACGATGCCGAGCCGGCATCGATCGGCCCCTGGCCGGCCGGGAGTTGGGGAGACCCCGCCGATCGCAGCCGCCGCTGGGCGGGGACGAATGAGGCACGGGCCCACCGCCAGAGGTGAGGGCGGGACGAGATCCCGGTCGTGATCCAGCTCACGGTCGAGAGCAGCAGGTAGAGCCCCGCCGTCGTCGCCGCCGCCACCACCGCAAGGCCGGTCTCGCCGCCGAGCCGGGCGGCAACCGCTGCTACCGGACCGGCCACGGCCAGCGATCCGATCGTCACCTTCCCCGCCATGCGGCGACGGCCGGCCAGCACGAGAACGACCAACGCCGAGCCGAGCGTGGCCGCCACCAGATCGCCGGCCAACAACACCAACAGCGAGCTGTGGGCCGCAGCGTAGCCGGGCCCGTGGGTGGCCTGCAGCAGATCGGCTCCGGCCACCGCGCCGAGCCCGGCCAGGACGACCGCGACGACCAGCGCCACCCTGGCGACCGCTTGGATCAGCTTCTCGGCATCGGCCAGTGCTCGGCCACCGATCGATCGGGCGATCCTCGGTGCCAGCGCCGTCGCCGCCAGCATCGTCGGCGTGGCGATCTGGGCTGAGACCACGGCCGCCATTCCGTAGCGGGCCGCGGCGTCACCGTCGAGCAGCCAGACGCCGAGCCAGACGTCGCCATTGACGATCAGGGCGGCCGTCGAAGTAATCACCGCGACGTTTGGCCACGACGTCCGCTCTTCCTCGCCGCCGGCCGGGAGCCACCGGGCCGCCCGGCCGATCCACCATCCCCGTGCGACCGCGGCACCGAGCATCGCCATCGTAACCAGCGAGCAGACCGCCACGACCCCCGACGGGCCCCAAGTGCGAGCCGCGATGGCGGAAACTACCACCGTGGCGGCCATCGCCATCACCGTGGCGAGGACCGAGAAACCCAGTACTCGACCGAGCTCGGCCGGCGGAGGTCCGCCGCCGAGGCTCTGGGCTGCCCCCGGCCGATTGTCGCCCGGGGCGGTGAGGTCGAGCGGAGGGCGACCGAGCAGGCCGTTCAGCGCACCACGGCCCCAGGCTCGATGAGCCCGTCCGATGTCCGGCCGGCCCCGGAGCACCCAGAACAGGCCGCCGGCGAAGCGGCGGAGGAGGATGAGGGCGATGAGCCACGGCGCAAAACCGTGGGCTCGCCACATGTGACCCTGTCCGCACCCGTAGGCCAGGGCCTTGCGCTCGGCCTCCGGGCCACCGTCGCGGCGGCTGTCGCGATGGTGAATCGCAAGATCCGGTTTGTACCAGACGGCCCCATCCCGGATGATGCGAAGCAGGAAGTCCGCATCTTCGCATGAGCCGAGCCAACCCCCGGCTCCCGGCCCCATCGTCACGTCGAACCCGCCGGCCGCTTTTGCCGCCTCGGTTCTGAACAGCATCGTCGAGCCGATGGACGTCCGATGATGGTTGTGCTTCGTCACCCGCCGTGCTGTCGGTGCCCAGCGAAGCATGCTGGGTCGTCCCCTGCTGTCCTTCAGTTGCACGCACAGGCCGATGTGGTCAGGGTGGTGGTCGAGGTGCGTCACCGCACCGGAGAGGGTCGGACCGGGGAGCCAGGCGTCATCGTCGGGAAACATGACGTAGCGCCCCGTTGCCAGCGCCAGACCGGCGTTACGGCCCAGCGAGACCCCTGGTCCGGTTTCGGTGTAGACCCAGCGGATCTGGTGGCGGTTGGACTGGAGCAGCGGCAGAACTGCCCGGTCCGGGCTCTGGTCCACGACGATCAGCTCGACGGTCGGGCCGTTGGCCTGCTCGGTTGCGATGGACGTCAGCAGGCGGTCCAGCTCCGTGACCCGGCCGATGGTGCTCACCACCAGAGAGACGTCGATCGGTGCCACCGGTTCTGGCCCGCCGTACCTTATCGATTCGTCGCTGACATCGGCCGATGGGGCGGCGGACAGGGGAGGGGTTCTGGCCACGGAATACCAGTGCGGCGCCCCGCCCCCAAGATACGGCACTGGGCGAAACGACACCCCCGCCACCACTATCGTCGCAACGGCTCCATGGGGCACCCGGCCAATCCACACGGGTTCGCCCGTGTCCAATGGTGTGCGGTCATCGTTGGAGCCAGCGTGGTCCGGTTCTGGCGATGGCGATGGCCCCAAGTGGGGCGGTGATCACGATGGCGAGGACGGCGATCGTGACCACTTGCGTACCCCGGACTTCGGCTTGGGCTCCCGACTCGTACTGTCGGGCCAGGTCGAGGGCCAACGCTCCGACCGCAGCCTGGACCGTGGCCTTGGGGATCCAGGCGGCGGCGATGAAGCGGCGCTCAGGAGTGGTGAACCGGGCCGGCTCGGTCGAGAGGTAGGTCACCAGCAACCGGCCCGTCAGCCCGAGGGCGAGGATCACGACGCCCCGTGTGATGTAGGCCGGCTCGACCGCAGCCAAGGCCACCGCGGCGCCGATGAGTCCGAACAAGACCGGTTGGGCAACGGCCCAGACCCGGCCCATCAACCTGGCGACCGGAATCGAGGCATCGTGCCAACCCTGGGAGGCGACGGCACCCATCGTCATGGTGGCCAGGCTTCCTCCGCCGGTGAAGCCGATCGCCCAGCCGCCGAAGATGGCAACCAGACCCAGGATGGACAGCATGGCGAATCGAAAGGAGGCCGGTGCTTTCGCCACCGCGATGCACAGGAAGCCGCTGGCGACGCCGAAGCCGAGACCGAGAACCAATTCGATCGGGGCTCGGAGCAGTGTCTCTGCAACGCCGGCCTCCCCACGGCCGGCGAAGATCAGGCTCAGTGTCACACCGAAGCCGGTGATGGACACAACGTCATCGAAGCTGGCTGCCGCCAGGATCATGCTGGGAATACCTTTCTTGACCCCGTATCCTCCTTCCTGCAATTCGAGCATGGAGGGAACCACTACTGCCGGCGAAACGGCTGATATCACGAATCCGAGAAGCAAGGCCCAAACGACAGGGAACTCCAAAAGGAAGATTGCCGAGGCGGCCACGATTGCCGCTTCGGCCATGTTCGGCAGGACGGCAAGGCGGACCAGATTCACTCGGAGGTCGATCAGCGCCGGGAGGTCCAGTCCCAGCCCCGCACGGAGCAGAATGATGGCCAGAGCGGTCAAACGCAGCGCCACCGACCAGCTCTCCGGCAGGTCGTCGAGTAGCTCGCCAGGCAGGTTACGAACGGCGATGCCGGCGAGCAGCATGCCGAGCAGCGGGGGCAGTCGTAGAGCTTTGGCGACGTATCCTCCACCAACCGATGCCAGAAACAGCACTCCGAGAGAACCGATTTCATTGGCAAATGACACGTTGGCATCCAACCTGGATAGCGCTGAAGTATTTCGCCCAGAGATGAGGTTCAACAAGTGGGGCGGTCGGACGAGAGCCTACCGCCCCTGTCCCACCGAGGCGAGACCATCTTGGCCATCGTGACCGGCCCAGTCCACTCGTTCGCAGGCCGCATCGTGAGCCATTCTTGGGCGATTGCCATTGCGCACGCCATTGTCATCGCGCTGCAATGGCGTGCCGTCGGGCGGGAACGGCCATGCAGTCGTTGGGTGATCGCGGGCTGAATGGTGCTGCTTAGCATTGATTATTTGTGCTAGTTGACACAGCTTTGAAATAGCCGTCATACTGATCACACGGACTTTCGTCACCCAAGTCCGAGGCTTGACCGAAGGGGGAAACCGTGGTCGCCTACGAGTATCGCTGTGGTCATCACGGCCTCTTTGTGGTGGACCGCCCGATGGGTGGTGCACCGGACACCGTTGCATGCGCAACGTGTGAGGGCGAAGCGACCCGGCTCTTTTCAGCCCCGATGCTCCGTCGGGCGCCTGCCGATCGTCTGGCCCTCATCGACAAAGCCGAGAAGAGCCGCGACGAACCGGATGTGGTGTCTTCCTTGCCGCAGCGTCACCCGAGCCGACGGACCCCGCTGGCTCCGCCGAATCCGGCTCTCCAGAAGCTTCCTCGGCCATAAGTCGACCAGAGTCGGTCGACGAGAAGTGGAAATGTCGCAACTCCGGTCCGGGGTCAAGTTTGCCGTGCCTGTCAGAATGAATGTGAAATGAAGGGATAGAGAGACGATGGGAAATGTCGGCTTACTCTACGTGGGAGCAATCCTGTTCCTCAATGGTGCGATGCTCCTGGGGTGGATCGACGGCCGATCGGCGGCGCCGCTGAACCTGTTTGTCGGGATCTTGCAGGTGGTCACGCCGACCTATCTGATCTTCACCGCCGGTGGTGATGAAAACACCATCCTCGCTGCATCCGGGCTCTACCTGTTCGGCTTCACGTATCTCTACGTGGCGATGAATCTGTTCTTCGACCTGGACGGCACCGGTCTGGGGTACTTCTCAGCGTTCGTTGTCGGCTGCGCCGTTGTCTTCGCCGGGCTGAACTTCTGGCGTGAAGGGTTCGGCGACAACGGGTTCGGGGTCATCTGGCTGTACTGGGCCTTTCTCTGGGCACTCTTCTTCGTGCTCCTCGGGCTGGGCCAGGAAAGCCTCGGCCGCTACACCGGGGCCGTGGCCGCCGTGGAGGGCATCGTGACCGGTGCCATCCCTGCGTTCCTGCTCCTGACGGGGAACTGGACCGACAATGCGGACACCGCCGCCGTGGTCCTTGCCGTCTTCGGGGTACTCGCCTTCGGCGCTCTCTGGTACATGCTGCGGGAACCGAGCGACGCCTCGCAACCGGCCACAGCGGTGGCGGCCTAGGCCGCCGGTCCGGCCCGAGATTCGGTCGCCGCATCGCGACTCGGTCGACAAACGATCAGAACACAGCCAGTCCATCGAACAGCCAGCCCATAGAACAGAGGAGCCACAATGCCAAAAGCCGTCTACCCCCTCGACTCGACGAAGTCGTTCACCGACCAGCAGTATGTCGGTCACAACCGGTGGCATCCCGACGTTCCGGCAAATGTGACGGTCAGGCCCGGCGACGTCTTCCGGGTCGACTGTCGGGAATGGTTCGACGGTGCGATCGTCAATGACGACTCCGCCGACGACATCCTGAATGCCCCGCTCAGCACCGTTCATGTGCTCAGTGGACCCTTTGCCGTCGAAGGCGCCGAACCGGGCGACCTCCTCATCGTCGACATCGTCGACGTCGGTCAGATCCCCCAGGAGGATTCCGGTCCGCTGGCCGGGCAGGGGTGGGGTTACACCGGGGTGTTCGCCAAGTCCAACGGTGGTGGTTTCCTCACCGATCAGTTTCCCGATGCCTACAAGGTGATCTGGGACTTCCGGGGCCAGACCGCGACCTCTCGCCACGTTCCCGGTGTGTCGTTCACCGGCATCGTTCACCCCGGCCTCATGGGTACCGCACCGTCGGCCGAACTGCTGGCACGGTGGACGGCTCGCGAGACGGCACTGATCGCCACCGACCCCGACCGGGTACCGCCTCTGGCCCTGCCTCCGTTGCCCGATGACGCCATCCTCGGAACGCTGTCCGGGGCGGACTTCGACCGGGTGGCGGCGGAAGCGGCCCGCACCGCACCGCCACGAGAGAATGGCGGCAACCAGGACATCAAGAACTTCACCAAGGGAACCCGAGTGTTCTATCCGGTCTTCGTTCCGGGGGCCAACCTGTCGATGGGCGATCTGCATTTCTCCCAGGGCGACGGTGAGATCACGTTCTGTGGAGCGATCGAGATGGGCGGCTTCATCGACCTCCATGTCGATCTCATCAAAGGCGGGATGACCACCTACGGGGTCTCCGAGAACGCCATCTTCATGCCGGGCAACGTCGACCCCCAATACAGCGAGTGGCTGGCGTTCTCCGGTACCTCGGTGACCCTCGACGGGGAGCAGAAGTACCTCGATTCCCACCTGTCGTATCAGCGAGCGTGCCTTCACGCCATCGACTACCTGACCAAGTTCGGCTACAGCGCCATTCAGGCCTACATGATCCTCGGGGCGGCGCCCATCGAGGGCCGCCTGTCCGGGGTGGTCGACATCCCGAACTCGTGCTCGACCGTCTACATCCCGACCGCCATCTTCGACTTCCCGGTTGCGCCGTCGAGCGACGGCCCCCATCAGGTCGACCCTGGCATGGGCGTGCCGATGTCCCAGGGCTGACGAGCGAGGTCCGAGGCTCGTCGGTCTCGATACCGGTCGCCGGTTGTCCTCGATGGAGCAGCCGGCGGCCGATGGTCAACGGTTCTGGAGGCGTTCGAGCATCCGGATGACGACGTCGGGTTTGTCCAGGATCGACCCGATCAGCCACCCGATGACTGCCAGGCCGGCTACCAGCAGGACTGCCCAACCGTCGAAAACGATCCACACGATGGCGAGCAGCGCCCCTGCGAGCGCTCCCAAGAGGGGTCTGCTTGTGAGCATGGTTCCTGTGGCCTTTCTTCGATTTCGGTGCCCCGCATCAGCGGACGCGGGGTGGTTTTCGGCGGTGGGTGACCAGGAGATTGACGGTGAAGTCGGCCAGTCCGAGATCGATCCAGAACCCGTGGCCGAGGCGGCGGCGAGCCTCGGTCTCGACGGTTTCGAGGTTGACCCTGTCGTCGACTTCGACGTCGACATCGATCCGTCGGCGCCCGACGCCGGCGTGGACATCGACGACACCTTCGATGGCGGCCAGCTCGTGGCGGACGGCGCTGACGGCCGCCCGCCCTCGTATCCGAGTCGTCCCGTCGTCGCCGACATGGACCTCGTAGGCGGTGCTCAACCCTTCCCCGGTCGGGAGCAGCTGGGCGGCCACCAACGCCATCCCGAAGACGGCCAGGACGACGCCGACAAGCGTCGTGACCCAGAGGCTCCAGGTCGGGGAGGCCACGTCGGTGATCGCCGAGGCCAACTCATCACGCCACGTGCCTCCGATGACGTCTGTGGCCTCCAGCACGAGCAGGGCGCCGACCGCGGTGAGGGCTGCGGTCCCCGCCGCTTGACCGAGTCGTCGGAGCCAGATCATCGAATTCTCCGCCTCCCCGTTCGACGTCGAGGAGTTGAAACCGTGACCCGGCCGAGCCGACACGGCACGCCCCGTTCTCGGCAGAGCGTGGCGAAGCGTTGACGTAGTTCGTCGACGGGCCCCTTGGCCGATGGGTCCGGGGTGGTGATCTTCAATCGGGTCGAGCCGCTCCGGCCGATGGAGGCCGTGACGTCGTTTCGCCGATCGACGCTCTCCAGGTCGCGCTCGATGGCGTCCTCCAGCGTCGGGAGGTCGAGCTTGGTCCAGCCGTCGCGCTCGCGCACGGTGATGACTCGTCGATCGACGCCGAAGGATCGGGCAATCGACCACCACAACCCGGCCGAGACGGCCAAGATGCCTATCCCTGCGAGGAGGCCCGCACCGACCAGCGGTCGTCGCCGCAGCCAGGACGTCAGGTCGTCCAGTTGCTCCCCGCCGATCAGCGGTGAGGCCTCGAAGCCGAGCAGGAGCAGCTGAATGGCAAACGCCAGCATGACCAGTGCCACGGCCAGCCCGACGCCCCGCAAGATGGATTGGTGTATGTTCACGTCGACAGGATCCCATCGACTCGGAGACGGATCAGCCTATTCCACCCGCCGGGTGGGGGCCTCTTCCTCGAATTCCAGATCGTTGATCTCGATGTTGACCTCCTTGACGATCAACCCGGTACCGGCCTCGGTCTGGGTGATGACGTTCTCCCGCACGGCCTGGGCCAGCGTCGGGATCGAATAGCCGTAGCGGACGACGATGACGACGTCGATCGCCGCTTCTTTCTTGCCGACCTCCACGTTCACTCCCTGGCTCAGCGACTCCTCGCCGGGGCTGACCCGCCCCAGCAGCCGCCGGAACGACTTGCCCATCGAGGCGACACCCTCCACCTCTCGACAGGCGTGACCGGCCAGCTTTGCCACGACATCGTCGGCGATGACGGTAATGCCGCGCTCGGTCTGTAGCGTCAGGCCGGTTTCGGTGGAATCGGCCCGGGTGTTGCCGGTCACTGGGTTGGTCTCGGTCTTCGTTGCCATCGAGGCGCTCCTTCTCTAGACGGGCCAATGCCCGACCGCACGATGTGGTGCTCGTCACTCATCATCCGCCCGGGAGTCCTGGCGACCCAGGGACCTAGGTCCCACTCCACGATCCAAGACGAGTGTCGAAACATCGAGGACCATCGACTCTGACCGAGCGGCCGCAGATCGTCGATCGTTATCTCATGAAACGGCTCGGCGTTCTTCTCGTCGTAGGGGGACTGGCATTCGCCGTGGCCTGCGCCGGCGGCGGCCCGGCCGACGTCGGTCGGGAGGCCGTCGAAGTGGGATCAGGTCCCGGTGTCGATCCTGCCCCGACCACGGAGGCCCCGGATGAGGCGATCGTGACCGATCGGACCAGTCGAGGTCCTCGCACGTTCTCCATGGCGTTCACCGGCGACTTTCTGCTGCACGAGCGGGTCAACGATGTGGCGATGAACAGCGTCTCCGACGATCCTTCCCGGGACTATGACTACCGGCCGCTGTTGGCTGCGCTCGGTCCGTTGCTGGCCGAAGTGGACTGGGCGGTCTGTCATATGGAGGTGAGCCTGTCAGCCGACAACACCCGCCTCAGCCCCTACCCGGTGTTCCGCGCCCCCGGCGACATCGCCAGGGACGCCAGGGAGATCGGCTACGACTCATGCACCACCGCCTCGAACCACGTGCTGGATCACGGTGCCGACGGCGTTGCCGAGACGCTCGACGTGCTGGATGCCGCCGGCCTCGAACACACCGGGTCGGCTCGCAGCGCCGCCGAGTCGTTTCAGGGGATCTGGGTCGATCTCGGTGGCGTTCTCGTGGCTCACCTGTCGTACAGCTACGGGTTCAACGGGTTCGCCGTCCCCTCCGACGCACCGTGGCTGTCGAACCTGATCGACGAGAAACGTATCCTGTCCGACGCCTCCCGGGCCCGGCGCCTCGGGGCCGACTACGTCGTCCTGTCCCTCCATTGGGGAGAGCAGTATCTGCACACCCCGAACCGACAGCAACAAGAGCTGGGCCCCAGGCTCCTGGGCTCGGCCGACGTCGATCTGATCATCGGTCACCACGCCCACGTCGTTCAGCCGATCGAACGCATCGCCGGGGAATGGCTGGTGTACGGCCTCGGCAACCTGCTGTCGGCCCAGGGCAGCGAGCCACGGCGCGACGAGTTGCTGGTCCAGGTCACGGTGACCGAGCGGGCGGACGGGACGTTCTCGACAGACCTCCGGGCGTTCCCGTTGTTCGTTGATCGGGCAACGCTGGTGGTCCATCGCTCCAACCCCGACGGCCGAGCCCCCGGCAACGACCCAAGCCTTGACGCCGAGCTCGACGCCAGTTGGTCCCGGGTGGTCGAGGTTTTGAAGGCCGGCTCCGGCTGGACCGACCTCGGTCTCGGCTAGCTGTAGACCCGCCGGCACGCTGTCGTGCTGGCGGTGGTCGCGGTCGGTGGCCCGAGTTGGTCGAGCAGGTCGACGAGGAGCGAGGTGTAGATCGAGTTGGCCCGCTCGTCCGGTACCTGCCGCCGAGCTGCCAGCGCCCAGGTCAGGATGGGTAACTGCAGATCCGGTGGTCGATCGATGCCGAGCCCGCTGAAATAGCGGGCCAGGCAGTGATCGGCGACTGCGCCGAGCCCGGTCGCCACGTCGTTGAGCGAGGCTGCGATCCCAACGACCTCGTCGGGTCCGTACCCCCGTTTGGCGCAGAGGGCCAGATGGGTCAGGAAGTGCACCAGGTCGCACCCGGGCGGCGCCGACCGGACCGCCCCGGCCCAGTCGATGACGCCGATGGCGCCGTGCCGATCGAGGTTGATGTTCCAGGGGCCGAGGTCACCATGTTGTTGGACCGCAACCCCGAGGTCGAAGCCGGCAAGCGCCCGGCGCAGGAAGTGCTGTACCACCGTTCGCGTGCCCTGGCCGGGGCCGTAGGGGGCGCTGATTCTCAACGCGGCGAAGGGCGCACCGGCCGGCCGCAACACGGTCGCCCCGAGCCGCTCGGATTGGAGCTTGGCGTCGGCGTAGGGGCCGCCGCCGTGGGAGCTCGCTCCTCGTCGCGTGGTCGCCGCCGCCATCTGGGAGAGGAAGGGCGGGTTGCCGATGACGATGTCGAATGCGTCGTCACCCCAGTCGTACCGAAGTGCATCGGCCGGGATCGTCCGGACGCCCGGGAGCTCGATCCGTTGCAGCGCG
>CAMYLA010000103.1 GCA_947259095.1 uncultured Acidimicrobiaceae bacterium
GTGACCGAGGCCATGGCTAGTAGATGAGAATGAGCCGCTTGGGCCCACCGAATCCGAGGAGGCCGCCCACCGACAGCGCCGGGCGTGCTTGTTGAGCGAACCGTGCGCAGCCGAGAGGCGATCAGGCGAACGTTCGGTCGGCGAACGTTGCTCGGATGGCTCGTGCTGTCGTCGAAGTGCTGATCGGGGGGATGAGCCAGACACCATCCATGTCGTCCCGAGGGTGCGGTTTGTCGACGGCGGCATGTCGACGGCAGCGGCCACTGATGAAAGCGAGGCGTCATGCCCGACAACAAGCCGAACATCCTCGTCCTGTGGGGCGATGATGTCGGGATCACCAACTCGAGCTGCTATTCGCTCGGTCTGATGGGCGATCAGACCCCGAATCGACCGCATCGCGGCCGAGGGGGCACGGTTCACCGACTACTACGGCGAGCAATCGTGTACCGCGGGTCGGGCGGCGTTCATCACCGGGCAGAACCCGTACCGGACCGGGTTGACGAAGGTGGGCACGCCGGGCGCCGACCTCTGTCCTCGTGACGAGGATCCCACGATTGCCACGGCACTCAAGCAGCAGGGTTGCGCAACCGGGCAGTTCGGCAAGAACCACTTCGGTGACCATCGATGACGAGCTCATCGAGCCCGCACAGCGCTTCAACCGCGATGCCGTCGACGACGACACCCCGTTCTTCGTGTGGTTCAACACCACCGGGATGCATTTTCGGACCCACATCGCCGACGAGATCCGCGGCCAGGCCGGCCACTGGCAGTCCGAGTAACACGACGCCATGGTCGAACACGACAAGCGCATCGGGCAGATGCTCGACCTCGTCGACGAGCTGAACATCGGCGATGACACGATCGTGCTGTACAGCACCGACAACGGCGTCCACATGAACACCTGGCCCGATTCCGGCATGACCCCGTTCCGCAACGAGAAGAACTCGTGCTGGGAGGGGGCGTTCCGCGTCACACGGTCGGTGCCAAGCTGAAGGCAGGCATTCCCAGCTCGCGACGACGCCGACGGTCCGCGGCCACCCAGGAGATGTTGCCGCGTGCGGACCGCACTGAGTGCCAGAGCGCGTCCGGCGAGCACGACGAGGAAGAGGCACCGTTCAATGGGGTTTCCCTCGACGAGATCTGGGGCCGAGCCTCCGGTCACACCGATCGGCGGCCCGGCGGTCAGCCCCCTGGAGCGACGTCGACTGCTCGGCCGGCGATCGTCAGCGCAACTCGTCGAGACGCTCGAGAACCCGTTGCGGCCCCAGCACCAGCACGCGGTCCCCAGGCCCGGGCTCGGCCGGTCCGGATTCGATCGGGAACACGGTCGGCCCAGGTGGCGTCCGCTCGACAGCAAGCATCGTGACGTCGGAATCGCCCAGCACCGCAAGAACGGGAGCGGCTCGCACTGCGTCGACGGGCACGAGTATCGCTGCGATCACATGGTCGTGGACGGCGATCCAGGTCTCGCATGAGGTCCTGCCAACCATACGGTCGGCGATCGCACGCGCCGGGCGGGATCCGACCGCCCGAATAACGCCAAATCGATCGATGCCGTACAGCCCGATCAGCAAGACGACCAGCACGACCACGCGTGGGGTCAGATCATCGTCGGTGGGAACCACAAAGCTCGCCCCGAGGAGTGCAAGGATGGTGGCCGGACCGAAGTAGCCGGTCACCATGAGCATCGACGCCACCCTGCCCGCCACCGGATTCCGAACGACCAGTTCCGACCGCGTGGTGGTGTACCCCGCACCGACCAGCGCCGACCGGGCCTCGAACTGAGCCCCTTCAGCGGTGAGACCCGAGCGCTGGAACACCGCCGCACCGAACAGGATCAGAAACCTCCAGAGAAGCAGAACCACGAAGATGCTGACAACTGCCGGCAAAGGTACCCTCCCACGTTCGCGTCGGTGGGTACCCTAGTGGTCCGTCGCTGAAATCGCTTGGTTGGCTAATGTGTGATCATGTCGGTGGCGATCGCGGAGCCGCTGAGAGTGTCAGTCGAGCAGCGCGAGGCGTTGGAGGCGATGGCTCGGTCATCGTCGTTGCCTCATCGCAAGGTGGTCCAGGCTGGTGTGTTGTTGCTTGCAGCCGATGGGTTTGCGACGAACGAGGTGGCCAGGCGTTGCCGGACGACGGCCGAGTCGGTCCGGGCCTGGCGTCGTCGGTTCGAAGTCGAAGGTGTTGATGGGGTCGGCCGAATCGCCCCTGGCCGAGGACGCAAACCGGGGATCGCGGATGAGGTGATCGATGCGATCGTGTCCGACACACCTCGGGCACGATCTCACCGTTGGACTCGTGACGGGGAAACCTGATGATGACGTGCTCGGCCGACAGGCGCTCGCTGCGCCTCTCAGCTGAACACGCCCGCTGTATCGGCTCGGATACGAGACGTTGTGTGCGGAGGTGTCGGATTCGTTGTCGTGGTTGCGGTTCTGTCGGATCCCGGTCGGCGGGACAGCGCCGCATCCGTCGACGTTGATGAAGCTGACAACCCGGATCGGGCCCGACACGATCGCGGCGTTGAACGCCGAGCTGATAGCGGCTGCGGTCGATCGGGGGCTGGTGGATGTGTCGTGGTTGCGGGCCGACACGACGGTGGTCCCGGCGAACATCAAGTACCCGACCGACTCGGGGCTGTTGACCAAGGGCATCGCGAAGATCACTGGTCTGGTGGACCGGATCCAGAGCGCCGGTGCAGCCGGGCGGACCGTGTTCGATGATGAAACGCCGGCGGCCCGCCAGGCTGCGCATCGGATCGGATCGAAGCTCCGGCGCCGCAACGAGACCGCCAAAGAAGAAGTGTTGATGATCACCGGTGAACTTGCCGTGCTCGCCGAAACAGTGTGTGACCAGGCCAAACGGGTGCTGCGGAACGCGAGGAGGATGCGGGATCGACCGATCAAACGGCTGCGGCGGATGCTGGCCGACCTCGACGCAGCAATCGAAGCTGTCGCCCAGATCATCGCCCAGACTCGGCTCCGGCTGTCGGGTGTCACCCCGGCTGGCAAGTCTCGGCGGGTGTCGCTCCATGACGGCGATGCCCGACCGATCCGCAAAGGCAGCCTCAAGAATCCGACCCAGTTCGGCTACACCGGCCAAGCTACCGACAACATCGACGGCATCGTGTTGGACTACGAGATCGAGCCCGGCATGCCACCCGACGCGCCCCGCCTCGCCCCAGCGATTCGTCGCATCATCGACGCTGTTGGTCAGACACCCGACGCGGTGACCGCCGATCGGGGCTACGGCCAATCATCGGTTGATGTCGCCCTCGACGACTTGGGCGTCGATCTCGTCGCAGTGCTCCGCAAAGGGAAGGTGTCGGCGAGGCGGCACGCCATCGAGACCGGCGACTCCTTCGTCGAGTTGGTGAAATGGCGTACCGGATCCGAGGGGCGCATCGCCGCCCTCAAACGTCAGCATGGCTGGGACCGGACCCGCCTCGCCGGGCTCGACGGCACCCGCATCTGGTGCGGATGGGGTGTCCTAAGCCACAACCTCACCAAGATCGCATCACTCACCCACTGACCCACTGCGGACAACCAGACCCACCACTACGACACTCTGCGAAGCCGCGCCACGACACCCACCAGGCGTTCGCCCTGGTCAGCGATCCCGCGGATCGGCGTCGGCGCATACCGTTGTTGACCGTTGACGACCGCAAGGCAACGTCGATTTTGGTACCTGGTTGGCACGGGGAGGCACGTCTTCCGGTTGAACGATTAGACCCCGCCATCCAACGGGAGCGCCCTCAGAGCGTACTGGAGAGCGCCGATCAACCTCGCAATCGAGCGTCTGAGACCTTCAATCTGATGGGGTTCTGTCAAGTCAGTGTCACCTAGGTCAGCTACATTGCCCTGTGATGTGCCTACAGCCCGGGCCGACACCGTCCGGGTACGGCACCTATGGCCCGCTCTTCAACATGCGGCCGACCTGGGCGAACGCCTGGACCCGCCGTACCCGCGCACCTCGGCCGTGCCGCCATCGATTTCTGGAACTGGTTTCGGGTGCTGCGGATCAAATCCCTGGAACAACCAGAAGACGGGTGTTGGTAGGGACCAAAGCCTTGGCTGGACGCAGCGGTCGAATCGTCCGCTGCGTGCGCTTCGTCCTTTCGGTCGAAGGCGTTCGAACGTAGGTCCGCCACTGGTGCCGCTGCTTGACGCTCATCCGAGATCCTCGGCCAGGGCTTTGTCGACCTCCGCCGCGACCGCTTCGTAGTCAGCCGCGAGCGCGTCCGCGTTGTTAGCGAAGCTCCGCCGGTCGTCCGCGTTGGTGCCGAGCGTCTCGTACCACGGCGGCAGTGTCGTGGTCTTCGCTATCAGCGCGTACTCGGCCGCGGAGACGCCGGCCATGATCGCATCGATCTGAGCTTTGTCCGAGGCCATAACGGACGAGTCAAGCAACCGGACCCGTGACACCCCTAGCTCGTGTTGGAGCGTCTCACGGGTGCGGCGTTCAATCGCTGACGCCTGACGGTTCACCGCGAACAACACCACGCCGAGGATGTTGATCACCGCCCACTCCTCTCGGTCGCCATCGTGCAGATCCAGAAGCTCTTCGACCAATGCGGACACTCCAGCAAGGCTGAAAGCGTCCAGCTTCGTTGGGATCAACAAGGACTCACCAGCTAACAACGCAGCGCTGGCAAGAATGTCACCTGACGCTTGGGGTGTGTCGATGAAGAGCATTGTTCTGCCGTCAGCGAGGGGTCTGAGCGAGTCCCGGATCCACCCAGCCAGGGTGTACGGACCGCCTTTGTATATGGCCACGGACCTCAGGCGTCTCAGGTGCCAGCCTCCTGCGACATACCAGAGGTTGTCTCGCCCAGTGTCGTGAAGCTTCGGTGCCGCTCGGCCCTCTCCCAACGCGGCTGAGAGCATCGACAGGCCGCGATCGTGGCCCTTGATCCCGAGCGCTGTTGCGAGGTTGGCTTGTGGGTCGAGATCGACCGCGATCACCCGGTCGACTCCCCGGGCCGCGGCGAGCGTCGCCAGGTTCGCGGTCAAGGTCGTCTTGCCGCACCCTCCTTTGCCGGTGGCTATGACCAAGCTTCCTGGGAGTCGCTTCTTGATTGGTCTGGTCCGATCCGTGTCCCGACTACGCCAGGCGCGTGTTCGAACACAGTCGGTTTTGTGTTCGGTCCCGGGGCCGCCCGTGTCCGGACAGTATCCACATCATTGCAGAAGCACCGTTGGCGGTTATGGACAACCCCGCGAACCCGCCGGGCGCAGGGCTGTCCGACAGGCATGCAAACGCCGAGATCGCGGATCAAGCTGACTGTCACCGACGCCTCGACGCTCTCTCCGCTCGGCGCGCTTGGTCGTTCCCGGTGGCGATTTCGAGCGAGTCAAACGGACTGGGGTGCCTCACTTGGCGGCTGTGGCTACCTCGCGGTAGATGGATTCGAATCGCCGGGCGATCTGACGCCAATCAAAGTCGCGCTCAATGATCTCCCGGCCTTGACGGCCGCGACGCTGTCGCTCGGTCGCACTGTTGGCCGCAGTCACGATCGTGTCCGCCAAGTCGTCTTCGGAATCGGGAGTCACCAGCCAGCCGTTTGGTCGCGCTGGGTCGGTGTTGATGAAGGAGAGAGGTCCACCCGACCTTGTTGCGATCACGGGCAGGCCCGAGGCCATCGCTTCCAAGTACACCTGCCCGAAGGGCTCATCGACCGACGGTGCCACGAACAGATCAGCACAGTTGAGCGCCACGGATAGGTCGTCGTGACCTCTCCAGCCGGTGAAGAAGACCCCGTCGACGCCCAACGATTCCACCACGCTGTGTGGATGCTCGCCTTCCCATTCACCCGGGTAGCCGCCCCAGATCACCAACGGGGGAGCTGACGAACCAAGCACGGACCGAGCCTTGGCGTACGCCCTGACGAGCAACGGCAATCGTTTGAAACCCACGAAGCGTCCAACAAACAGCACCACTGGCAGCGGTTCTCCAGTAAGCGGATGAGTGAAGCCCCGCTGCAGATCGCCAACCGAATAGCGGACGGAGCCGGCCTCACCCGTCTCGTCCCACCCTCGTGGATCGTCCACCAGCCACCGACGCCACCTGGCCAGCCGCTCCTCAGGGGAGAGCTCATCAACCGAGAAACGCTTTACATCCACACCATTGGGGACCACGTCAATCGAATCCGGCTCGATCCCAAATAGTTCGCCAGCCAGATCACGATCAGTCGACGAGACCGCAACCAGACGACTCGCTCGCTGAGCAGCCGCTTGCAGACGATACTGCCACGCCGACGCATGAGGCCAGGAATCACCCGCACCGTGGCGGATCGCGTCCAACATCTTCAGTTCAGTACCGTGCAAATGCACAACAACGGGAATCTCACCAAGACCCACCACCGCATCGTTCACGTGAGTCAGATGATGAACGTGATACAGGTCAGGCTGGCCGACCTTCTCCAAAAACCCACGCCACACGTCGACCTGGTGGCGGTACTCAACCTCACCCAAAGAGGTGAAGACGCGGTCAGGCACCGAGGAACGGCCCTCGAACGAAGGATGCATCGGCACCGGCGCAGCCATCGGGTCCTGGCCCCGCTCGAAACGAGCCACCGCTTCGGTGAAATCAAGCTCATGAACCTCCAGGCCGGCGAAGAACGTCTGGGCATGCGAACTCGCGCCGGGGCTGCCCAACGACCCGCTGCACAACGTCACCTCGACCCCATGACTTCCTAGAGCACCCGCCAGATAGCGCGCCACCTGCGCGGAGCCACCCCTCGGGTAGAACGCCAACGTCATCACGATCCGCAACCCTTCGCTCCCCATTCTCCACTCCCCAGATCGGTTCCCACGACCAGTCTGCCACCACACGTCTCGGCCCAACACTGATGATCTCACCCACCCACACCGCTGAGCCAACGTCCAACACAACTCAACCTCACTACTCGCGTGCGCGGGTACACCAGTCCGAGTCGGCTGCGGTACCACGCTCATCACCTGACGCCGCTCCGCGTAGTCGGCCGGAGCGTTTCCGATCACCTTGGCCGCTCGCCACGCCGGTACCAGGGCACTGCGAATCGTGATTGCCGGACGGCGTGCCCGAGCGGTCGCGGAGAGCCCAAAACGGCATTCGACAATCGTGGGTAAGTCTGGCCTCTCACCGAACAAGGTCAGCCCAACAACGACAGCTCCAACCCTCCTCGATGGCGACGCGCACGAGGCCGTCGTTCGCCACGGCGGCGATCGATCCGAGCGTCATGTGCAACGCACCGAGTGTGTTCGGCGACAGATTTCGAACCACGACGGCCTACCGTACGACCGATCAGCGGTGTAGACCGTCGAAACTGCTCATACCCGGCAATCAGGAGCACTGCCCGAACAGATCATCGACTTGACCGGGCGACGATCTGAACCCGGTCGATAGTCCTCCTCACCAGCGAGCCGAGAGCGCAACCCACCCCGATCGTTCGGCTCCATGACGGCGATCGCTCCTTCGTGCAGTGCGATCGTGAAGGTGGCGTCGACGTCATCGACGTAGAGGTGCATCTGCGACCGTTGCTTGATACTCATCGCACGTTCCGTTCAGCATCACGATCGAGTCTCCAATACGAATTCTGGCGTGTCGCACCCGACCGTTCTCGTTGCCAAGGTACGCAAAGCAGCGGCGTCCATCCATCGACGACAGACCTCGCTGAACCGCGTCGGAGAGGGCCGCTCATCCCGCTCTTCGTGACGCTGGTAGACGACGGCTCGAAGTAGTCACTTGACATTCCGCACGTTCTTGATCGAGTTGAGTTGATCCGGAGCGCGAGCCTGCGACTTTCAATTGAGGCCTCGAAGAGCTAGAGGCAGCTCCGGTGGAAACCCAGAGGTAGTGGCGGAGGCGTCGAGGTGATCGTAGGGAGCTCGCTTTCAGTCGTCGTACGCAACGAGGTCCCCTTCACCTTTGCCCGCCTGAATCCAGCACGATCACCGATCCGCGCCTTTTGCATCTGAGGATCGAGATGGCCCGAGCTGCCCTCCTGTTGCGAGGACGATGACCAACGCGACGGCAAGGTAGATGATGAGTTTGATCGCGTCGAAGGACTGGGTCAGTGGCGGTCTGAAGAGGCCGGTGTCGTCGGTCTCTGTGAAGAGTGTTGTGTAGTGGTTGGTGGCAGCATGAAAGAGGACGGCCGGCATGACGCCACCTGCCGCGCTGCGGGTCAGCCACACCATGATTGGGCTCAAGGCCACGGTTATCCCGTAGAGCACAGCGACCGACTGTCCGCCTCCCTTCCAAGAACCGACGAAGAACAGCGGGAGATGCCAGCTTCCCCAGACGATTCCATGGAGCCCAGCCGCAACCAGTGGATGCACACGCTCGGTCAATGCGGGCACAGCGACACCCTGCCAGCCGAACTCCTCGACGGCGCTACCCAGCCAGAACAGAAGCCAGATGTTGATCGGCGCTGCGGCTACGGCAAAATACCAGGGCGGGTCGCTGGAGAGCGTGACGGCGTCGACGCTCACCCGGTAGAGCACCACATGGGCAACGGCGATCACCAGCGGAAGGAACAGACCGCCGAAGAGCACCCATCGCATACGCCCCCGGAGGCTGGCGACACGACGAAATGGGTACGGCGCGCCTCCGGTCAGCTTCGGGAGCACGACGGCGGCCAGCAGCGGACCATAGGCGCCAGCGATGATGATGAGCGGCTCCCAGTCCTCCAGGCTCGACCACAGGATGGCAGATCCCCAAACCACCCAGCTGATGGTGAACGCCAGCAGGTAGAACCGGATCGCGGTTCCCACGCCGCCGACAACTTCCTTGGAACCCGCATCGACAGGCACACTCGCATCTTGAACGTTCACAAAAGGAGTAGATCCCAGACCTCTCCAGGACGCCAGGGACCTTCGACCAATCTCGCCCAGCAGCGACTCACTGGACGATGACATCGGCAGGCCGGCTTGACATCTCGACGATCGAACACCCGGGACCGAGCCAGCCCGGCGATGCTGTGAGGCCGCTGAGCCGCACATTCTAGAGCTGTCGGGTGATCGAGCGCCGCAGTGCCAATAGCGCGCCCCTTCAGGGCGGGGACGATGAGCGGTCCTGGTGCGCCGGGTCGACCCTGAAATGCTTGCAATCCTCGTCCGCTACGAGACCTGTGCGCCCTCTGGGAGTCGCTCCACGACGTAGACGAAGTTGATGACGTGCACCCAGAAGGCCTTCATGGTGACGTTCGGCACGACGGACACCACGTCACCCTCAAGGCTGTTCAGGAATCGTTCCAGGTTCCCTTCGTCCTTGGTCATCTTGATGTCGAACCTGTGGACTCGGTATTCGCTCACGTTCGCTCCCAACCGCGACGTCCATGGTGCATCCAAACCGAGTTCGTCGACAGGGCCGAAGGTCCGCCTCGAGTCACAGCGCGCCACACGATGACCCTTGCCCGCTCAGAACGACGCACCGACGCCCGCTCGAAATTGTTCATCGAACGACGTTGGCCACCTGCTCGTGGGTATTGATCACGTTGGCCGCTCAGTGCGGCGGTACCGGCGTCGTCAGACCAGCGAGGTCGTCGGCACCGAGCCGAGCTGACCGGTCACCAACTCGGCAACCGCCGGAACTGGATCGGGGTCGATGAACAACCGATCGTCACCCGGGTCGTACGGGCGACCGGTGGCGTCGATCACCCAGTAGGAGGCTTCGAGGGCGATACCGTTCGGGTCGGTGAAGTAGACCGACTTCACCATGCCGTGATCGACAATGTCGGTCACCTCGCTCCCGGCCGACTTCAGCCGGTTGCGGAGTTGGTGCAGGGCGTCCTCGTCAGCCAAATTGAACGACAGGTGGTCGAGCTGAATCGGATGAGGCGCCGGGCCTCCGGCTCCCTTGTCGAAAATCTCAGCGTCGGGAATCTCGAAAAAGGCGACCGTGTTGCCCGGAGCGATCTCGAAAAAGTAGTGGCGCATCGGGCCGGCCATCAACGTCGACACGAGCGGCATGCCGAGCACGCCGGCGTAGAACCTGGTGGTGGCGTCCATGTCGTTGGTGACGAGGGCGAGATGGTTCACCCCTCGCCAGTTTGGGCCATCGGGCAACAAGTCGAGCGGG
The DNA here is from genome assembly GCA_947259095.1 of uncultured Acidimicrobiaceae bacterium. Classification (GTDB taxonomy): domain Bacteria; phylum Actinomycetota; class Acidimicrobiia; order Acidimicrobiales; family SZUA-35; genus JAHELU01. Next base: position 10,066 of record CAMYLA010000103.1, read on the forward strand.
GTGTCGGACATGGCACCAGCCTTCCACAGCGAATCCTCGGGCAACTAACGTGACCGAGTGAATCGCGTCACAGCCGTGTCCGGAGGTGGTCGAGGCATCCACCGCTCGGCGGGCGGATCGTCGTGCCTCGAAGAGTTATCGACGATCTGCTGTCCGTCGACGAAGCGAGCTGATCGTGGCGAGGAGGTCGTCCAAGCCCTCGGGCATGAGGCAGCTCAAGCCTGGCGTTTGGGAGCTGATCGTCGGGGCCGGGAAAGACCCGGTGACTGGGCGGTACCGGCAGGTCACCCGTCGGTTTCATGGCGGGGTCCGTGATGCCAAGGCGGCCCGGTCGAGTTGTTGTGGAGGTGCGTCAAGGTCAACATGCCGGAACGCAAGCGACCGTCGATTACCTGTGCGAGGTGTGGTTGAGGGAGCCGGAGCGGAAGGGACGGTCGCCCAGGACCGTCGCCGAGTAACAGCGCCGCTACGAGCATGACATCAGAAACCATCTCGGCAGCAAACCAGTGGCCAAGGTGACGACCAAGATGCTGACGGACCTGTACCGAGCACATCAGGCCCGTGGGATCGCTCCGGCCTCGGTGCACAAGATCCACGCCACGATCTCGTCGATGATGAGCCAGGCGTGCCGTGCCGTAAGGGATGGCGGGACTCCAATCCCGCGACCTGGGCCGACCCTCCGCCGATTGAACGAGAGGACCCGATCGTCCCGGACCCGGCCGAGGTGCTCGAGCTGATCCGGGGCGGGCAAGACTCCCGACGCCCGGTCGATGGGAAGGTGATCTCCTTCGCAGCAACGACCGGCATCCGTCGAAGCGAGATCTGCGCGCTGCGTCGCAGTCACCTCGATCTTGAATCGGGGCTGGTGATGGGACGGACTCCGACTGCGCCTCGTCGGAGTCGGCAGTTTCCGTCTCCCATTCCTCCTCGAGGTGCTCAGGTGGGAGCAGATCTCCGAAAGGGCTCTCCGTCGTCTTCGGCGGGAGGTACGCCACGAGGACATGGGTCGATGACGGCGATCTCGAAAGAGGTTTGATCCGGGTCCGGACCGGTCGGACCCAGAGACAAAGCAGCCGGTTGCATCGACTGCCCACCCCGATAGGTGGCGAAGCCCAGCAGCGCAGCAGCGGGCAGGATGAGCGCGGGCGCTGCTCAGGCCGGATTCACCGCAGCCGCCGTCCAACCGGTTCCGCTCCGTTCGTACCCGTGCCACCAGGATTCGTGGTGCGATTCGTAGTTTTCGGCGGGATCAAACTGGCTAGGGCAGGTCGAGGATGACAGCGATCGTCTCCCGAATCTGGGTAAGGGCGACGCCACCCACGTTGCCTCGGGTGGAACGAAGTCGCGCAGAGGAAACGGCGCGCAGGTGTTGACATTGGGCCGCCGACGACACGGTGAGACCATTCCGCTCGTCAGGTTCGATGACGACCTCAGTGTGGAACTGACGGATCGTCGAGGTGAACGGAACGACGTGAACAACCGAGGGCTCAGCATCCAGAACTCGCTGAGCGGTCACGAGCACCGCAGGATGAGCGAAGCCCGCCTCACGCCCCTCCGAAGTACCGAGATCGAGGTCGACAACATCACCCGAGTTCGGCATCGAGCCAGGCAGCTTCGTCGTCACGCAAACCTGCGCCCAGATCCGAGCCGATCCGGTCCTGTCGTAGAGCGCGAACAGCAAGCGTCACCGCATTACCCACCGTGGTATCGAGCTCCGCAGCCAACCGCTTCAGATGCTCGTGGGTTGCGCTATCGATCCGCACACTCGTGCTTTGCATACAAATCAGCATACACCGACGTCGAGGTCGGACGCCGCCGTGCTCCCCACTGGTGAGCCGGGCCACGATCCACCCGGACGGCTCCACGTTTCGTAGCTTTCCGTCACAGACCACCGAGGACTTGACGCGGCGGTTTGCGTTTACCCTTGCATTTCTTAGGGTCAGCGAGCCCGAACGGAGAGTCGAACTCCGGACCTACGCATTACGAACGTATGCCACGATGTGCAAGCAGTGACGAACAGCGCTGCCCAGGCTTGGGACGGGATTCTGGAACGGCGTTGTCGAGCGTCGGCGCCCCGGCTACGGAGAGGCTCAGGCGTCATAGCTGACCCACGATGACGGGATAGGCGACAACGAGATGATCGCGCCCGACTGCCCGTGGGTAGAAGGCGATCGCAACCTTCTCGTTGGTGCTGGCGAGGGAGAGGACTACGAGGTGGTAACGGACGTCGTCCCGATCCGCGGCGATGGGAAGGTGGTCCCAGTGGGTGGCGAACACCGTCAGCAACTGCCCAGCTTCATGTTCGGTGAAGTCGAGAATTCCGACGTCGGCCTCGAGTTCGTCCCATCGGGCTGGGAAACGCTCGCCGTAGATCGCACGTCGACCAGTTGTTGAGCCAGCGATGAGCCGTGCCCACTCCAACGCTACGAAGACCTCAGTGATCGAACGCGGCGTCGCTCGGAACGGGATCGTCCAGGATCGCCGCTACCACTACGGCCTGGGTCCGGTGGAACTCAGCCAACTGGTCATCGCTCAGGTTGAGCTCGCCCAGAGTTGTATGGTGCAGGTTCCGGATCTTCGGAGCCGGTGACGTGGCCATTGACCTCGATCCTAGCCCAGCGACGAGGCCGACGAGTCGACACGCCATTGAGCACGACCAAGAGGCCGCTCGATATGACTCGACCGTGCCATTGGCGGACCGTCGAAGCGACCCGAAACGCTGCTGGCCACACCGGGATCCCGGAGCGGTTCGAGGAGCTCGCCGACTGGCTGGAACAACAGGCCACCGAACAGGACCAGCCCGGAGGTTCGCAGTGACGTTGCACGACGGTGAGCTCGAGATGACCTACACCGAGTTGATTGGCCGTGCCGAGCCCCGGAGGGCCGAGGCCGGAGGCGGGAGCGTCAGCGGGAGCCGCAAGGCCACAGGCGGCGGCGAAGGGCGGCCCTTGGTAACCATGGCGGTTAAGTCTTCAGTAACCATGGCGGTTAAGTCTTCAAACTCCGAGCGTCGCCGCCGGAAACGGCGCCAGGCAGCGGCCCAGGCTCAGGCGCTGATCCGTGACACCTGCGGTGACCTGCCGACGGCGCAGCGGATCATCAAGTGCGGTAGGGTCCCAACGGGTGCCGGGAACCCCAGGGTGGCTAAGCTAAGGCCAACGGTCACGCCTACGTGGCGGGTCTGCAGACGTGTGGCAACGTGTGGTGCTGCCCGGCGTGTTCGTACAAGGTCCGGGTCAAGCGGGCGTTCGAGATCGCGCTGGCCGTGCGCCGTCACCTGGATCGGGGCGGTGGTGTTCTCCACATCGTGGTCACCATGCCCCACCGGGCCGGTGAGGCACTGGCTGACCTGTGGAGCATCCTGTCGGACTGCTGGGCCCACGTCACCTCTGGCGGTGGGTGGAAGACCTTCTGCGACCGACACAACGTGGCCGGCTATGTCCGGGCCACCGAGGTCACCCACTCCTGGGCGTCCGGCTGGCACCCCCACTGCCATGTCCTGTTGTTCGTCGACCGGCCGATGTCGCCAGTCGAGAACGAGGACGGGTTCTACGCACTCCGCAAGGCCATCCGGAACCGGTGGTGCACCCGTATGGCCGGCATGCACGGCCGCACGATGTCGACCGAGTTCGGTATCCGGGTCGACCCGGTCAAGGCAGACGAGGCGAACGGGGCGGGGCAGTACCTGACCAAGGTCGGCTACGAGATGGCCATGGTCGAGACCAAGGTCGGCTGCGAAGACGGGCACCGGACCCCGTTCGCGATCGCCCACGACGCAGCCCAGACCGGCGATATGGCCGACATCAACCTCATCCGGGAGTGGGTTGCGGCCTCGTACCGGAAGCACTCGATCAGCTGGTCCCAAGACATCCGCCGGACCCTCGGGCTCGGCGTCGACAAGTCCGACGAGGAACTGGCCAACGAAGACCCCGGCGGTGAAACCGTGGCCGAGATCGATCGGCCCCTCTGGGCGCTGCTGGCCAAGCGCGCAACGGAGCCCGAGCGCAGCTCCTCGCCGCCTTCGAAATCGACGACACCCGCCGAGCAGTAGCGGCAGCTGTCCAATGCAACCATCGTGTTGAGCACCAAACCCATCGACACCACCCAGCTGACGATGGCCCGCAACAAACGGAAACGTCGGGCCACGGGAGTGCGGGAGATCGAGTCCGGTGTCTTCGAGCTACGGGCTTCGGCGGGTCGGGACCCGCTGACCGGACGGTACCCGGAAGTCACCCGGTACTTCCGGGGGACCTTTCGGGAGGCCAAGCTGGCGCGGGCCGAGCTGGTCCTCGAGCTCAAGCGAGGCCGTCACGTCGGAGCGAACACGACGGTTGACGACCTGGTGCCCGAGTGGTTGCGTGAGCTGGAGCGAAAGAACCGCTCGCCGCGAACGGTCGCCGAGTACGAGCGTCGGTACTACCACGACATCCAGATGGCGCTCGGCAACGTACCCGTTCGCAAGGTCACCACCAAGATGTTGAAAGACCTCTATGGGGCGCACCAGCGGCGGGGCCAGTCTCCAGCCTCGGTGCGAAAGATCCACGCCACGATCTCCTCGATGATGAGCCAGGCCTGCCGCTGGGGCTGGCGTGACTCAAACCCTGCAGAGTGGGCCGAGCCGGGCCACTGGAGGACGCGGTGCCCGTCGTGCCGACGCCCGAGCAGGTCTTGGCGCTCATCGGCGAAGCCGAACGGTCGAACCGACCGGAACACGCCGAGGTTATGTACCTGGCCGCTACGACTGGCGCTCGCCGAGGAGAGATTTGCGCGCTTCGCCGCAGCCGCGTCGACTTCGACCAGCGCGCGGTGCTGATCTCCCGGAACATCGTCAAGCAGGACGGTCGTAAGATCGACCGGCCGACGAAGAACCGACGTATGCGCCTCGTGGCGGTCGACGACCGCTGTCTTCGGTCCCTCCGATTCCAACTCGACGCCTCGACCGAGCGTGCTCAAGCAGTCCGAATCGACCTGGTCGAGGACCCCTACCTCTTCACGGTTTCGGTGGACGGCTCCGAGCCGTGGGATCCCGACACCATCACCCAGTTCTTCGCCCGAGTCCGTGGCCGCCTAGGACTCAGCAAGCAGATCAAGTTCAAGGTGTTCCGCCGGTTCATGGACACTTACGGCCAAGAGCTGGGCTTCTCCCTCGCCCAGGTCTCTATCGGAGCGGGCCACGACCCAGCCGTGGCCAGCAAGCGCTACACCGGCCGCGTAGGTGAAAGCGACCGTGCCTTGGCCAACGCGATGTCCAAGCTCCTAGGTGGAGATCTGATCTAGTTGATGTCGAAGGCGGCGAACGTATAACCACCAGTATCGCCATCGCCCCTGATCTCGATCGTGAAGAGACCGCCCGAGGACGCCTCGATGGGATACGCCATCAACGATGAGCTTCGCTCCTGAAACAGCACCTCGCCCGATGGGTCGACAACCGTCATCGAGATGTAGAACGGTGCGATCGAATCAGCGAGTACCGAGACACGCTGACCGGCTGCCAGCTCCAACTTGTAGTCATGGGGGTCGTAGGGGACGCTGATCCGTCCGCTGACCTCGGGACATCCATCGCGATCGGCCTGGACAGTGACACCAGCCGGCCCGGAGGTCGGAATCACGTACTCCTGCGGACAGTCAAACGGTGCCCGAGGCAACTCCAAGCCCGAGGCTACGGTAATGGTGGTCGATGCCCCTTGGGTCGTCGACGTTGTCTCGGATGTCGGTTCTGCTCCGGTGGTAGACGAAGTGCCTGATGTCGTCGAGACACCACCGGTCGTGGAGGTCGTTGCGGATCTCGGTTCTACTCCCGCCGTCGACGACGTCTCTGAGGTCGAGATACCAGCTGCTACGTCCTCAGATCCTGGACCGTCGTCGGAGCCGAGCCATCCATTGAAGAGAGCCGCAACAAAGGCGACCACGATGCCAGAAACGACCAAGACCACCCCGTAGGTCACGGGGTGATTGTTGTTAAACCACGGCTTGTTCGCAATTGATCGCCAGACCACTTGGTCCCGCTCCAGGTTTGGGTGGCAAGTTTGACCGCTTTCCGGGGTGATTCCGGGGCCAGGCCTTAGCGGCGTCGGCTGAGCCGAGGAGCCGGAGTACGTTTCCCCTGCTCAGGGGTGGAGCCCGAACGGAGAGTCGAACTCCGGACCTACGCATTACGAACGGAGACCACCCAGTCCAACTGGCAGCAAGGTGTCCTGCTCAGGCTGGATCGAGTGCCGCCAGCTTCCATCCCGTCTCGCTCTATCCGAACCCGTGCCGCCAAGATTCGAGGTACCAGACCTGCACCTGCAACCCACCGTCGTCAGTCAGGAGCGCCGTGCGCACCTCATACTCCGGCTGGTTCGAGAGCTCACCGATGGGCACACTCGGTGCCCGCCATGGTTCATCGCCGAGTTCTGCGATGAAGGTCCGGGCGACACTTCGAGCCCGACGACTCGGTGTCTCGCGTTCGATCCACTCGAAGTAAGCGCCGATCTCGCGAAGCGGCACTACTCGGTAGAGGACTCGGTCGCCGAAAGGAACTCCGCCTTCGACATCGTCTCCGACGACCGACTCTCGTTCACCCGCACAAGCGACTCCCGCAGCCTGGCACGAACGTCGGGATCCGCCAGCGCCTCGTTCGCGGCCAACCACGAGCGTTCAAGGGCCTCTTGGTGGGCAACCTCAGCCTCGGTCAGTGCTTCGTGGCGAACGGACATCTCGCTCCTCTAGGTATCAGTCCAACGATACCAGAGCACCGGACAGCCGTTCGAGCGAGCGAGCGACCGATCCGAAGTTTCGTGGTTCGGCTATGGGCGGCCTGATCGAGCACCGTCCGACGAAGACGTTTCCGCTGGTCAGCGAGCCCGAACGGAGAGTCGAACTCCGGACCTACGCATTACGAACGTAGGTTCCGGTGTACAACCCATGGCCTACCGTGGCGTTTCGGCTGGTCAACGAGTCGGAGTTGTCCGGTGAGTTCACTCCTGTCAGACCGCGTATCAAAGAGATTCGTGGTGGGATTCGTGGTGTTACACAAGTTCGCCGAGATGGCGTGTCCGGGTGAATGAAGCTGGTGCGATTATGGCCCGCTGCAGTCGTCCGGTCTCGCCGGTTGTAGGGCTAGTTGCTGACCCTTGACCGCGTGAGTTTCCGAGCGGTGCCCGATCTCAAGGCAGCGGTCAGCTGAGAATTGAAGCACCCAGATCTGCAAGGCTCGGCACCTCGTACGTCGGTCCAGCTGTCTCCGGCGACGGCCTACCGGCCCAATTCACCCAAGCAACGGGAACCCCCAGTTCAAGTGCGCCTGCGACGTCAGTCGTCAGTGAGTCGCCGACATGGAGCGCTCGATCAGCCGGGCAGCCGGCCGCCGCCAGGCCGGCGACGAACAACTCCGGACGAGGCTTGTATGAATGAACGTCCTCACTCGTGACCACATGCTCGAACTTCAGTCCGTGGTGGTCGATAGCAGCCTCTATGTCGTACCGGTCGATGTTGGACACGACAACAACCGGGATGTCGATGCCGTCAAGGAACTGAATCGCATCGTCGAAGATCGGTGGACGCTCCCAGTAGGCGAACAGCGGGTGGCTCAGCTCCTCAGCATCGAGCTCGGCACCGAAGTGTTCGACGGTCTGCACCAGCGACGCCAGCTCAAGCCGCCTCTGAGTCTCGAAGTTGTCCCCATAGCTGCGCTTGAAGGCATCGGAGAAGACCGCCCACCAATAGCTGCCGATCTCCCTCGGCGTCGCCGCAACTGTCGCCGACTCGCTGATCGTTGAGCAGATCTGGTCGATAACCACATCATCCTCGTGAACGACCGTCCCGTAGAAGTCCAGCAACACCGCATCGACCATGGATCGATCATCGCACGCCGTACCCGATGTCGCTCGACACCAATCTCCGGCTGAAGACACGCACCACAGCACGACCAGCGCACCCGAGATCACCGGCGGCCGGCCCCCGATCGTAACCGACGGTGACGACCCGGCGCTCGTCGAGCTGGTAGCGCCCGTCGCACCCTGCGTGGTCGCATTCCCGAGCGCTAGATGCAGGCCAGAACGCCGGTTGCCGCGCTAGTTGATTCGGGATTCTGGGGTGGTGTTACCGGGCAGAGGGCCGGTGTTGCCGGCGACTCGACATGCGTCACCTGGTGACGCAGTCGGGATTAGCGGATTGGTGCTCGTGCCCCGGAGCTGAGA
>CAMYLA010000104.1 GCA_947259095.1 uncultured Acidimicrobiaceae bacterium
CCCCAGTACGGGCACTCGCCGCCGACCAGACCCCCCTCGACACCGACCACCGACAGGCCGGCTTCGGCCAGGTTGCCGCCGACGGTCTCGCCCGCCGGACCCATGCCAATCACCACGACGTCCACTTGCCGGGTTCCGGTCGACGATCCTGATCTTGTGGTAGTGGTTGTCGATCAGACCCTGGCGTTGCAGATTGGCCAGGCTTCGGGCAACGCTGGGCCGGCGGGCCCCCAACAACACCGCCAGGTCGCCGAAGATGTCGCCGGGGTGGAGGATCTGCAGCATCGGGGTGCGATCGAGGGCCGGTCGGGTCAGCGCAGCGGGCCGAGTTGCCGAGGCAGCGGTCCAGCCACGCCGCCTTGCCGTCGTGTTCCACGGAGGGGGAACACGAGGCCCCGGCCGACCATTCCGCAGCCCCGGCGCCGGTTCCGGCAGTGGATGGGGCAATGGATGGAGCATTGGATGGAGCAGTGGATGGAGATGGTTGGGGCTCCGGGGTGTGGGCTACCATTGGCCGATGGCAGTGCTGCGATCGTTCGATGTCGATGCGCCGACCGCCGAGGTGGTCGATGCGATCCGGACCGACGGGGCGGCCATCCTCGAGCGGGTACTCGACGAGGAGATGCTCGATCGGGTCAATGCCGAGCTGGCGCCCTGGGTCGAGGCCACACCGGGCGGCCGGGATCGGTTCACCGGGTTCAGCACCCACCGCACCGGGGCCCTGGTGGCCCGATCACCGGCCACCCGCGAGTTGGTGATGGCGCCGACGGTCGTGGCCTTGGCCAACGAGTTCCTCGGCCCGTACACCAACCGGATCCAACTCCACCTGACCCAGGTCATCAGGATCGACCCCGGTCAGCCGACCCAGCCGCTCCACCGGGACCGGCTGGCCTGGGGCGGCTACATCCCCCGGGAGATCGAACCCCAGTTCAACACCATCTGGGCCATGACCGACTTCACCGAGGAGAACGGTGCCACCAGGGTGGTGCCGGGCAGCCCCGGCTGGGACGACGAGCGCCGGGCTGTCGACGATGAGAAGATCCAGGCCGTCATGTCCGCCGGTTCGGTGCTGTTGTATTCGGGGTCGGTGATCCACGGTGGTGGTGAGAACCGGTCGGATCGATCGCGGGTCGGCATCAACATCACCTACACGCTCGGTTGGTTGCGGACCGAGGAGAACCAGTACCTCTCGTGTCCGCCGGATGTGGCCCGGGACCTCGATCCGGACCTCCAGGACATGCTGGGGTACACCCAGGGCAACTACGCCCTGGGCTACTACTCCGATCCGGCCCGGATCGCCGGCTCCACCGATCTGCTTCCCCCCGAGTCGGCGCTGGGTCGCCGACCCCGGGAGCGTGCGACCCTGGGCCTCGGTGTCGACGACGAAGCCGGAGCCGATGCGGAAACCGGGACCGATGCCGAGCAGGCGACCGATGCCGAGGCGGCGATCGGCTAGACCGCTAGTCCGCTCCGATCGAGCCGACCACCACCTCGCCGTGGCGCAAGCCCAGCACCGGGCGTTGCAGGATGGTGAGGTCGGTTCGAGGGTCGGCATCGAAAAACAGCACGTCGGCATGGCCGCCGGGGCTGAAGGAGTGGTCCGAGCCCAGGTAGGCGTAGGCGCCGTCGGTTACGGCATGAACGACGTCGGCCGGGGCCAGACCGTAGTCGGCCAGCTTCAACGCCTCGGCGGCCACCGCGCCGTGAGGCACCTCCAGGTCGGTGCCGGCCAGTACCGTCACCCCGGCCGCCGGCGCCTCTGCCAGGATCTCCCGAACGTTGTCGAGCCCCCGGCCGAACAGCTTGCCGCCGGTCGATTCGAGGCCCAGCATGTTGCCGACCGCCTCCATGGCGGCCAGCGTCGGAACCCAGGCGCCACCTCGGGCGCCGAGGGCCGCCAGGTCGTCCTGGGTGATGAACAGGCCGTGTTCGATGCTGTCGATCCCCGCCGCCACCGCAACACTGCTGGTGTCGGGGGCGGCGGCATGGATCGCCACCCGACAGCCGGACTCGTGGGCCACCTGGACCGCCTGATGCATGGCCTCCTCGGTGAAGTTGGTCAGCGCACCCTGGCCCTTTCGGGGCCAGTCGCCGACCAGCTTGACCCAGGTCGCCCCTCCGCCGGTCTCGTCCCTCACCGTTGCCAGCAGCTCGTCCTGATCCACCTCCCGGGCGAACCCGGCGTAGTACCCGCCGGGGTTGGTGATGAACCGACCGGCCATATGCAGTTCCGGCCTGGTGGTCGGGGGTTCGTCGAGCACCCGGAGGGTCACCCTGTCGCCCCCGCCCTTGTCGGCAACCAGGAACACCCCGCCCTGGAGTTGGGCCCAGGCGTTGGCCATGGTCCTGGCCAGGGTCTCGTCGCTGTCGCCGTGGTCATCGGCGTAACCCCCGCCGAGGTGGGCGTGGCAGTCGGCAAGGCCGGGCACCGCCCACCAGCCGGCGGTGTCGAGCTCTCGATCCACCGGTTCGCCCGGCGGGCGGAAGTGGCCGTCGATGACGCTGAGTTCGGTGGTGGCACCGTCGAGGGTACGAAGCGTGAGGCCGAGTCGCATATCGGGAAAACCTAGCCCAGTGGTCCGCGCCGGGCAGGCCGGTGGTGTGTTCGGGCGCCCGAGCTGATCTACTGGATGGGTGACCACCGGCCTGCTGTTCACCGCCCTCGGCCTTGGGCTGCGGCACGGGATCGACTGGGACCACATCGCAGCCATCGCCGACCTGTCGAGCACTGCGGAGACCAGGCGGCGTGGTTTCCTGCTGTCGTTCCTCTATGCCATTGGCCACGCCGTGGTGGTGGTGGCGCTCGGTTTCCTGGCCATCGTGTTCGGCGCCGCACTGCCGGCCGGGGTCGATGTGTGGATGGGTCGGGTCGTCGGTCTCACGCTCGTTGCCCTCGGTGCCTGGGTGTTGATCGAGCTGCTTCGCAAGGGCCGCCAGTTCCGGCTCCGCAGCCGCTGGATCCTGGTCCTCAACGGCACGTTCGCCGGACTACGACGGGTCCGCGAGGCCAACGCCAGGCGGCGGCTCACGATCGCCCACGAGCACCCCCACGAACACGATCGTCCCCGCCAAACGGGTGACACCGGCAATGACGAGCCGGCGTTCGAGGACCACGAGCAGCCATTCGCCCACGATCACGCCCACCTGGCGGAGCGCGAGCCCATGCCCGAGCCGGTCCGGTCCGAGGTGACCCACGGCGTCGGCGACGGGGCGGCGCAGACCGGGCAGGAGGTCGGCGGTGGGCACTCCCACGGGCTCGCTCAGCGACTCGGTCTGGGCCACAGCCACAGCCGCGGCCGGTATCGGCATTCTCCACGGGGTCGGCATCGAGAGCCCGACCCAGATCGCGGTCTTTGTCGCATCCACGTCGGTGGTCGGTGCCTGGGCCGGGGTCGGCCTGCTGGTGGCGTGGGTGCTCGGTCTGATCATCGCCAACTCGATGCTGGCCGGCTTGGCGGCGTTCGGCCTCCTGGGTGCCGAGCGGAACTTCGTGATCTACGCCACCGTGGCCGCCTTTGTCGGCGTGGCCAGTCTGACCGTCGGCATCCTCATGCTCGTCGGTTTCGACACGCTGTAGCCCGCGCTCTGACGCCGCCCGATCTTGCTTTGGTCGGGCCGGGCAACGGGGATTTTCCCGGCTTGCCGGTCCATGCTTGTCATGCAATTGACAAATATGTACGACCTGTAATACTTGCCTCAGACCTGCCGCCACCGCCGCCATCACCGTTGATTCATGAGAGCTATCGACATCCGGTGTGTATGTCTTCTGTCGTGTCAAGGCTCTTGCTCATGTGTCGGCATCTTTGTCGCGGGCAAAGCGATGGTAAGACACCAACAGGAGCAGCTCAGATGTCACACGACGAACAGCCGACGAACCCGACGAACAACCGACCCTTCGAGGAAATCCTCCAGGCCAGATTGGAACGACGAACCGTCTTGGCGGGGGGCCTGGCGATGGCGGCAACAACCTTCTTCGCCTCCGGTACGGCCGGTGCCACCGTCTCCTCGATGGGCAAAAACGAGACCGACAGCGCAGAAGAGAAAGACAGCGCACAAGGTGGCGGCCGCGGCCGCCGACCGCTCCTCGGCTTCGAGCCCATACCCCTCGACGATGGCGCCGAACCCGTGGTTTCTCCCGACTACCAGTATTCGGTGGTCATCCCGTGGGGGACCGGCCTCAGCGCAAGTGATCCGCCGTTCTCCTGGCCGCAGACCTCGTCGGCCGCCCAGGAGCGTCAGATCGGCATCGGACATGATGGTATGTGGTTCTTCCCCACCGGCCGAGGTCGTGATCGCAATCGCCGCGGTGTGCTGTGTATCAACCACGAGTTCGGCAGGAATACCCACGTCTTCGGCAAAACGGCCCCGGAGAGCCTGGAGGATGTCCGCATCTCCCAGGCGGCCCACGGCATCAGTGCGGTCGAAATCCAGGAGACATCGACCGGCAATTGGGAGGTCGTACCGGACGGTCGACGGTCCCGGCGGGTCACGGTCAACAGCCCGGTCGACTTCAGTGGACCGGCGGCCGGTAGCGACCTGTTGAAGACACCGGCCGGCGAGCCGGGAACCGGCACCCTCAACAACTGCTCGAACGGCTACACCCCCTGGGGCACGTATCTGACCTGTGAGGAGAACTTCAACGGCTACTACGGAGCCACCGGCGAGTGGACCCCGACCGCGGCCCAGTCTCGGTACGGCTTCACCACGACCGGCTTCGGATACGGGTGGGAGACCTTCGATCCGCGATTCGACCTGAGCGATCCGGACCACATCAACGCCGAGAACCGATACGGCTGGGTTGTCGAAGTCGACCCCTACCGCACGTCGAAGAAGCCGGTGAAACGGACGGCGCTCGGCCGATTCAAACACGAAGGAGCCGCGGTCACCGTCGGCCGAGGTGGCCGAGCGGTGGTCTACATGGGCGACGATCAACGCTTCGACTACATCTACAAGTTCGTCTCAAGCAAGAACTACAAGAGCCTCCTTCGGCGGGGACGGTCACCCCTGGACGACGGCACGCTGTACGTGGCACGCTTCGATGAGGACGGCACCGGCCAGTGGCTGGAGCTGAGCACGGACAATCCGGTGCTCAGCGGTGCATTCGCCGACCAGGCGGAGTTGCTGACCTATGCCAGGATGGCCGCCGACCTGGTCGGAGCAACGCCGATGGATCGCCCGGAATGGACCACCGTTGCCCGGAACGGCGACGTCTACTGCACCCTCACCAACAACACGGAAAGGACCGTTGCCGACCCCGCCAATCCTCAGGCCCCGAATCCTGACGGCCACATCATCCGGTGGCGGGACAGCGACGACCACGTCGGCACAACGTTCAAATGGGACATCTTCATCCTGGCATCATCGACCCTCGGCGGAGAGGACGCATTCGGCTCGCCGGACGGCATCTGGGCCGACCCCGACAATCGCCTGTTCATCCAGACCGACGGAGCTCAGCCCGAAGGAGCGAATGACCAGATGCTGGTGGCCGACCTGAAGACCGGCGAGCTACGCCGCATCTTCACCTCGGTGCCGAGCGCCGAGGTGACGGGCATCGCCGTCACCCCGGACCGCCGAACGATGTTCATCAACATTCAGCATCCGGGCAACGGCGATCCGAACCTCACCGGATTCCCGGACTACGGCGGCGCCGTACCGCGCGACGCAACCGTGGTCCTCACGAGGAAGGACGGTGGGGTGATCGGTTCCTAGACACCGGACACCGGCCCACCATCGAAACCGGTCGGTTGCCGGCCTTGCGGAAGACCGCGGGCCCGCAACCGGCCGGTGCCATGGCCCGGGGACTCAGCAGCCGATGCCCAGCCAGACCGGAATGTCCCGTGAGGTTCCGGCCACGACCGCCTGGCCGGCGATGTTGAACTCCGCCGACGCCCCGCCGTCGAACTTGATCAGGTCCTCGTAGCCCGCACCCTGGGCCCAGTTGACCAGATCCCGCACGTCGGCGTTGGATGTTGCGCCGAAGATGAGCCGGTTGGTGTTCTGGTCGAACGCCACGAAGGGGTGTCGCAGTGTCTGATAGGTGTACGGGTCGTTGGCGTAATCGGACGAGAAGTCCTGGTCGACCTGGCCATCGATGATGAGGGGGACACCGGCCGCGGCCCACACCCATTCCTTGCCGGCAACGATTTCCTGGGGTGCCAGTTCGCTCAGGTATGGCGAGAGCTCGGCTGCGGCATGCCAGGACTCCAGCAACTTGCGGCCGCTGTGGTGGACCACACTGCTCAGCCGGGTGTCGTCGCTGCTGAGGGTGTCGCCGGGCCAGACCTCGACGACGTTTGTCGGCGATGGGTCGAACCGCAGCCCGAACACACCCCGGTCGGTCCGATCCGACGATCCCTTGACGTGGACCCCGTCGACCACCCCGACGCCGAGGACCCCGGGATTGGGGCGGTCCTTCTGGGAGCCGACCAGCCAATTGGCGTTGATCGACGCCACAGAGCATCGCGACGATCCGGTTTCGAACACACCGCGGGTGAAGTCCACCTCGACCCCCCGGAACGAACCGCCGGGGATGTTCCAGTCGATCTGCCGGTAGCCGTGGTCGGCCATGTTGGCCGACGCCAGCGCCACCACGTTGCTCTCGGCGCAGGAGCTGACCGCAGCCGACTCGTTCGGATAGATGCTGTGGCAGGTCGAGGTCCGGTTCAGGTACTCCCGCAGCTCGGCGAAGTTGATCATCATGTCCCACCGGGTCAGCGCTCCGGTCTCCAGGAGGTTGGTCCAGTAGGCTCGGCCCTGGGGATCGGGTGGCCGACACAGCACGTTGCTGTAGGCCAGGTCCACGAATTGGGCGTGGCTCAGATTGCCGTAGCGGTTCTTGAACTCGGTGCCCTGGGCGAACTGGTAGGCGATGGCCCCGAGGGTCGCCCCGCCGTTGCGGGTCTGCAGCCAGTACTCGAAGCCCTGCTCGTCCGGCTGGCGGAGGAAGAACGCCTGGTACAGCCGCCACACCCTGGCGTGGCCGGTCGAGGCCTCGACCTGCTGGCTGAAGTCCCCGTTGGGGGGACTGATCCCGCAGCTCCCGCTGGCCCCGGAAACCGCCGATGAACCGCCGAAGGCCAGGGTTGTTGCCAACAGCAACGCCGCCACACCCATTCGAACCACTACCCGCACCTGGTCTCCTTCTCGGCCTGAGCGACATCGATGGCCGCCATCTGGCGGAGACCATCCGAAACCGCGCTATCGGCACAAGGGGCCGGAAACTTGATGCCGGGGCGTGGGAGACCGCGTGCGCCACTGCATGCGCCGCGGTGTGCCCACGGCGCGCCCTACCGGTCCGCCGAGCCCGGGTCGGCCGCCATCTGTTAGACAGTACGTGTGACCGATGCAACCCGGACCGACACCGACCAGCCGAAGCCACCAAGCGGGTTCACCGAGTCGGCGAACGCAGCGGCCCGGATCTCATTCGACGACCCGGGCGACCGGGACCGGGCCACCCGAGGGCTGATCGCCCAGATCGAAGACGGTCGGGTCATGCTGGGAGACAACGTGGTGTTCGACGTCGCCCGCCACGATTTTGTGGCCCGGTCCGAGGACAACCCGACCTCGGTCCATCCCGGGCTGTGGCGTCAGGCCAGGTTGAACGTCAACCACGGGCTGTTCGAGGTGGCAGACGGGGTGTGGCAGGTCAGGGGCTACGACCTGGCCAACATCACGTTCCTGGCCGGGACCGACGGCTGGCTGATCATCGACCCGCTGACCAACGCCCCCGCGGCGGCGGCGGCGCTGGCGTTGGCCAACCGGACGCTGGGGGAGCGGCCGGTGCGGTCGATCATCTACACCCACTCCCACACCGACCACTTCGGCGGGGTGCTGGGGGTCACCAGCCGGGAGGCGGTCGAGGCCGGTGAGGTGGAGATCGTGGCCCCCGAGGGGTTCCTGCGGGAGGTGGTCAACGAGTTCGTGATCGCCGGGCCGATCATGGGCCGCCGGGCCGCCTACCAGTTCGGCCCGCTGCTGCCGCCCGGACCGAGAGGCCATGTCGACTGCGGCCTCGGGTCGGCCATGGGCCTGGCCCGGTCCGATCTGATCGCCCCCACCATCGACATCACCCACACGGGCCAGGAATTGACCCTCAACGGGATCCGGGTCGAGTTCCAGATGACCCCGGACGCCGAAGCCCCGGCCGAGATGAACTTCTTCTTCCCGGACATAGGCCCGGTTGGCGGCACCGGGAACGGCGACGGCTCGGCTCAGGGGCTGCTGTGCATGGCCGAGAACTGCACCCACACCCTGCACAACCTGTACCCGATCCGGGGTGCTCAGACCCGGGACGCCCTGTCATGGAGCAAGTACATCCAGGAGGCCCTGCTGCTGTGGGGAGACCGCAGCCACACCGTGTTCGCCAGCCACCACTGGCCCCGGTTCGGCAACGACGACGGCCGCCGGTTCCTGACCATGCAGCGCGACGTCTACCGCTGGCTGCACGACCAGACCATGCGGCTGGCAAACCACGGTCACGTGCCGACCGAGATCTCGGCCGAGCTGCGGCTCCCGGCGGAGTTCGACGAGTCCCATGTCCGCGGCTACTACGGCACGGTGTCCCACAACGTCAGGTCGGTCTACAACCGGTATCTGGGCTGGTACGACGGGAACCCGGCCCACCTCGATCCGCTGCCACCGGTCGACGCCGGCCGCAACTACGTGGAGTTCATGGGCGGGGCCGATGCGGTGCTGTCCCGGGCCCGCCAATCGTTCGAGGAGGGCGACTACCGCTGGGTGGCCGAGGTGGTGAACCATGTGGTGTTCGCCGATCCCGGCAACACCGAGGCCCGGCGGCTCCAGGCCGATGCGCTGGAGCAGCTCGGCTACCAGTCGGAATCGGCGACCTGGCGCAACGCCTATCTGATGGGGGCCAAGGAGCTCAGGGAGGGCAGCCCCCAACGGGGTCGGGTGCCGACCAGGGACATGGCGGCGGCCATGACCGCGGAGCAGATCTTCGACGTGATCGGGGTTCGGTTCAATCCGGCCGCCCACCGGGGTGGTGAGGCCTTGATCAACGTGCACTTCACCGACCTCGACGAGGATCACCTGCTCGGCATCGGCCGCTCCGCCATCCACCACTCACCGGGGGTCCGCAGCGACGACGCCGCGACGTCGGTCTCACTGACAAGGGCGGTGCTGGTCCGGGCTCTCGAAGACCAGGCCGCGCTCGACGGTGCGACCGTGAGCGGTGATCGTCAACTGGTGATCGACCTGCTGTCCGGCCTCGATGTGTTCACCGCCGTGGCCATCATCGAACCGTAGGCTGCTCGCCGGTGGGTGATCGGCTGCCGGCGGCGCCGAGCAGCAGCACGCCGACGATCGAACCGACCAGACCACCGGTGCTCGACAACAGGAGATCGCCGACGGTGTCGCCGTAGGTCAGGTTCAAGCCGCCGGCCCCGCCGATGCCGTCGGTCGAGACCACCCATTCCATGACCTCCCACCAGATGATGGTGATGGCTCCGAAGCCGTAGCCCAGCAGCACCGCATCGTCGTTTCGGTGTACGTTGCGGAACCGGAAGGCGTGGAACGCCCCGACCAGCAGGATCCAGTTGATGGCGTGCAGTACGTCGTCGGTGGCGTTGAAGCGATCGTAGAAGCCGAACAGGTTGCCAAGGGTGTCGATCAGGAACGGGGCCGAGGCCAGGGCGTCTGCGGTATGGGGGTATGGCTCCCAACCGCGGGTCCGGGCCAGGATGGGCACCACCACCGCCGGGGCGAGGAACAGTGGGGCCCGGAACCCCATGGCCTTGCCGTCCACCACCTCGGGCTGGAAGACCAGGGCCACGAAGAACGCCGCCGCCAGCGCCGCCTTCACCCCCAGGTTCGCCACCCTGGTGGCCGGGAGGCGATCGATGGCGAGCACCTTGGTGGGGCGGTCGGTTGGGGGCCGGTTGCGATCCCGGCGTGCTGGAACGTCGGCCACGGCCCAGGACGTTAGCGTCTGATCGGGGCGGCCAGGCGCCGGATGTGAGCCACCACGCTCATCGCCGCCAGGGCAGACGAGCGTGGGTTGCCGGCCAACGGCAGCCCCTCCACCTCGAATCGCAGCCGACCGAAGCTGCCATCCGCCTCGACGACGTGGCTGGTCCGCTCGACGCCGGGGTCGGCCCACAGCTCCACGGTGGTGTCGGCGAAGCCGACGCCGGCCAGTGCCACCGCCGCCGCGACGTTGGCGTTCTTGGGATACCGGCGGGCCGCCTCGCCGGCATCACCCCGAAAGTGACGGACCGGCTCGGGGGGCGGGTTGTCGAGGTCCAGTACCTCCTCGGCCGCCGAGCCCCGCCAGGCCGCCGGGGGTTTTCGGCCGGTGTACACCACGCGGCTCAGCCCGCCCTCGGCCGCGGCGGCCAGAGCGTCCAGACCGCCGATGGCACCGGAGGCAAGGTGCAGCTTGGCCTGGCCGAGTTCGGCGGCGGTGGTGAGGCGTTGGGCCAGCGCGGGGTCGGCCAGGGCTCCGATCGACACGGTCAGCACGTCCATGCCCCGCCGAAGGGCGGCCTCGCCATGGTCTCGAAGGCCGCCGTGGCCGGCACAGTCGACGACCAGATCGATCGCCGCCGGAAGTCGCTCGACCGCGTTGACGATCACGATCCCCGGGCCGAACACCTCGGCCGCCGCCGGTTCCCGCCCCGGCCGGCACAGGCCGTGGGTGATCGCAGGGCCACCCCGTCCGCCCGGGCCGCCCGGTCCGCCGGCCATGGCGGCGAAAACCGATTTGGCGATGGCGCCATGGCCGATCAAGGCAAGCTGCAATTCTCGACCCTCCTCAGTAGGGGGAGCCGTCGGGCTTGAGGTAGTCGAGCGACAGGTGACCGGCTTCGTCGAGCTCCCGGTACTCGGCCTCCGACATGCCCAGGATGTCGCGGAAGACGTAGTCGTTGGCGTCGCCAAGGCGGCAGATCGGGCCCCAGTTCATGTCCGGGCCGGACCAGCGCCACTGGTGGCCGGGGAAGTCCCAGGTGCCGACATCCTCCGAGCCCTGGCGGCGGAAGAAACCCCGGGCCAGGAGATGGGGGTCGGCGTAGGCGTCGGCCTCGTCCAGCACCGGCCCGGACGGCACCCCCTCGGCCTGGCATCGTTGGAACACCTGGCGGTTGTCAAGGGTTGAGGTCCACTCGGTGATCATCGCGTCGATCTCGTCATGGTTGGCCAGCCGCCCATCCGCGGTATGGAATCGGGGATCGTCTGCGACCGAGGGTCGGCCCATGGCTCGGCACAGCCCGGCCCATTGGGTGTCGTCGGCAACCGAGATCACCGCCCACCGATCGTCGCCGGCACAGCGATAGCAGCCTTGCGGGGCCCGGGAGACATGGCGGTTGCCTCCCGGACCGTGGGACCGGCCGGTGCGGTCGGCGTCGATGAAGTACTCGCCGATGTGCTGCATCATGTTCTCGCTCTGGGCCAGCTCCACCAGCTCCCCCCGGCCGGTCCGGTCCCGCCTTCGCAGGGCACACATCACCGCAAAAGCACCGGAGGCCCCGCTGGCCGGGTCCATGTGGAAGGCGGGGGTGGTGGTCGTCGGGTCGTCGTCGGTGTAGCCCCGCAGCCGGGTCAAACCGCACAGGGCTTCGAAGCTGGCACCGAACCCCACGTAGGAGGCGTATGGCCCGTCGAGGCTCATCGGCGGCATGCGAACCAGGATCAGCCGGGGGTTGCGGGCCCGGAGCCGATCCCACCCGATGCCCAGCTTGTCGATGGTGGCCACCGAGTTGTTCTCGACCAGCACGTCGGACTGCTCGACCAGTCGGAAGAACGTCTCCAGGCCGAGCTCGGTCCGGATGTCGAGGGTACAACTTCGTTTGTTGCGGGCCTGGGCCGACCACATGCCGTGCTTGTTCCACGGCCGACCGCTGGTGTCGAGGTTCGGATAGCCACCGCCGAGCGGGCCGAAATCGACCAGCATCGTCGGGTCGGGGCGGGGGGCGTTGCCCCTGGTGGCAGGGGGGAAGACCCAGGGGTTCTCGACCCGGATGATCTCCGCCCCCAGATCGCCGAGGTGCATGGTGCACGACGGGCCGGCCCAGACCACGGTCAGGTCGAGCACCCTGACCCCCTCGAACGGCAGCCCCGCTTCGCCAACGGTCACCGTCCGGGGCCGCGGGGCGGCCCCATCGCCGGCTCGCGGTGCCCAGCCGGTGGCCTTGATCTCCGCGCTGTGCTGGCCCAGGGTCGGTGCCGGCCGTCGTAGCTGCCAGGCCCGATCCCAGCGGGGCCCGAGACGGAACGGGGCCCCGGTCTGGCGGAATCGCCCCGCCACCGGATGCTCACACGCCACGAAGTAGCCCCGGTCGACGAAGTGCTGGTCATTGAGCACGTCGATCGGGGGATTCAGGGGGGTGACCGCCCACTTGTTGGCCTGGGCGGTTTCGGCCCGGTCGATCTTGTCTCCCTCGAACAGCCAGGGAAACAGGATCGCCTGAACCAGATCGGCCAGGTCATCGTCGTTGAGCCAGTCCGGGTCGGCGAAGCGGCTGCGCAGCTCGTCGTCGTCGAGGGTGGCCAGCAGACGGTCGACCCACGCCAGCAGCGTGAAGATCAGGATGTGGCCCTCGGCGGTGGGGAAGAAGCCGTTCGGCAGGGTCCGCAGGGCGTCCAGGGGTTGGCGACCCACCACCAGGCCGCTCCACAGGTACCACAGCAGGTAGGTGACGCGCCGATCGACGCTGCCGGCCTGGGCCTCGAACATGGACAGGTCGATGTGGCAGCCCCGGCCTGACCGCTCGGCCGTTGTCACCGCGGCCAGCACCGCAGTGGCGGCCAGGTTGCCGCACTGATAAGAGGTGAGGTTGCCACCCAGTTTGACCGGCTCGCGGGTCTCGACCCCGGTGCCGTACATCGGCCCGCCCATGGCGTAGGTCACGATGTCGGCGCCGACCAGGTCGCAGTACGGGCCGGACTGGCCGAACGGGGTGACGCTGCACACCACCAGCCCGGGGTTCGAGGCCATCAACGAATCGTGGTCGAGGTCGAGGTCGGCCTTGATCCCCGGTTGGAACGACTCGATCACCACGTCGGCCTCGGCCACAAGTCGGTGGATCAGCGCCAGACCGTCTGCGGCTCCGGGGTCGGCCACCACGCTTCGTTTGTTGGCGTTGAGGTGGAGGAACAGTGCGCTCTGCTCGGGATCGGGCCGATCGTCGGGGAACGGGCCATGGCGTCGAGCCGAGTCGCCGTCCTGCGGTTCGACCTTGATGACCTCGGCCCCGAAGTCGGCCAGCAGCTTGCCGGCGAAGGGCCCGGCGACCTCGGTGGCCAACTCCAGTACCCGCAGACCGGTCAGCGGCTGTTCGTCGTCCTCCGGTCGGTCCCCGTGGTTCGGATCGTCGGCCGCCTGCATGGTGAGACGTTATCGACTGCCACCATGGTCGGCCAATGACGACCCGACCCGACGATGGTGGATGGTGCCGCCGGGCCGGATGGTGGTCTCCACATCGGCCGGGACGGCGGCGTCGGCCCCGCACAGGAACCGGAACTCGGCGTCGGCCAGGATCGGCCCGCTGTACACCCGGGCTGCGAGACGAGCCGTGGTCGACGAGGGCGCCGATAGCCTGGCCCCATGGCTGCGACGGACAATCTGACCGTGACCGTTTCCAATGGCGACCCGGCGGTGGTGACGGCGCAGGGCCAGATCGATTCGTTCACCTCCACCTCACTCGACGAGGCCCTGGCCGGTCTGCCCGCCGATCGGCCGATCTCGGTCGATCTCTCCGGGGTGGACTTCGTCGACTCATCCGGTCTCCGGGTGATCGTTCGGGCCCACAAGCGCCAATTGGGCGGCGGGTCCGGTCTGACCATCGTCAAGCCGAGCGAGCCGGTCAGCCGGCTGCTCGACATGACCGGACTCACCTCGGAACTGACGATCAGCCAGTGAATCCCGATCATGGGTGGGCCCTGACCCTGGAAACGCCATCGGCGGCCCGCTACCTCCACATCATCAGGCTCACCAGCGCCGGGGCCGCAGCCGAGGCCGGACTGACCGCCGAGCAGATCGACGACGTCAAGATCGCCGTCGATGAGCTGTGCTCACTGGTGATGGCGGCCTCGGCGGACACCGATCGGTTGGCCATGAGGTTCCTGGCCGACGACAACGGCATCATCATCGAGGCGACGGGCCCATCGGGAGGCAGGCTCGAGGTCGACGATCTGGCCGAGGCCATCCTCGATGCCACGGTCGACGAGCTGGTACTCGACGATGCGGGACTGGGTGCCGGCTTCCGCCTGATCAAGCACCGCACTGGTGGCTGACCAGCCCGACCCCGATCTGAATCGGTTCGAAGAATATCGTCGTACGGGCGACGTCGACCTGCGGAATCGCCTGGTCGAGAACCACCTGACCCTGGCTCAGGGCTTCGCCAGGCGGTACGCCAGGCGGGGGGTGCCGCTCGACGATCTGGAGCAGGTCGCCCGCCTCAGCCTGATCGGTGCGGTCGAGCGGTTCGATCCCGAGGTCGGCGTCCGGTTCAAGACCTTCGCCGGCCGTACGGTCGAAGGGGAGTTGAAGCGATACTTCCGGGACAAGGCGTGGTCGTTGCGGGTACCGAGGCGGTACCAGGACCTCGGCCTGGCCATCCGGGCCTCCATGGACACCCTGAGCAAGGAACTGGGGCGATCCCCGACGATCGCCGAGCTGGCCGATGCGGTCGGGGCCGAGATGGACGAGGTGGTGGCGGCCATGGAGGTCGGTCAGGCCTACCGAGCCGACTCGATCGATGCCCCGATCGCCGGTGACGAGTCCAACTCGAGTATGTCTGAGTCGTTGGGGAGCAGCGACATCGGACCGGAGCTGTTGGACAATCGGGAGTTGATCGTCGATCTGCTCGGCCGCCTGCCCGACCGGGAACGGCGGATCGTCGAGCTTCGCTTCTTCGGAGAACGCAGCCAACGAGACATCGCCGGCGAGGTCGGTATGAGCCAGATGCACGTCTCCCGGCTGCTGCGCAAGGCGTTGGCCACCCTCCGGGCTTCGCTCGACGAGGACGACGATCCCCGGGTTTGACCGCTACCCACGGCACGTTCACAATTCGACCATGCCGGACGAGCGGACCGGACGCTCGCCGTTTCCATGGATAGGCTCGGTTTCGACGATGGACGAATCAACCGACGACAAGCTCCTGCCTGTTCTTCGACTGGCACTCGACCAGACCCGGTCCGCGGCCTGCATCACGTCGTCCAAGCTCGACTGGCCGGGCCCCGAGATCGTCTATGTGAACCCGGCCTACTGCGCCATGACCGGCCGCAACGCCGACGAAGTCATCGGCCAGACACCCCGCATCATGCAGGGACCGTTGACCAGCAGAACGGTGCTGGATCAACTGCGGGCCGACCTCGATGCGGGGCGACCCTTCGTCGGTGAGACGGTCAACTATCGCAAGGACGGGTCGGCCTACCTGATCAACTGGCGGATCGACCCGGTGCTGGCTCCCGACGGTTGTGTGACCCACTACATAGCAACCCAGGAGGATGTGACCCGGCTCCGAAGGGCCGAGTGGTTGTTGGCGGCGGAGCAGACCATCGGCCGGGCCGTGTCGACGTTGATGAGCCGGCCGGGAGACATCACCGAGAACCTCGAATCACTCGGGGCCGAGATCGTCTCCGCCGCGATCGGGGTGGTCCGGTACGGGAACGTGTCGCTGGAGGGCTCCATCAAAGTGGGCACGATGGTGCAGCACTTCCACTCCGGGGCGTCGCTGGCCGACCGGGCCAAACTGATCGATGAGCTCGACCGCGACTCCAATCGCCTGCAGAGCGGCCGGTTCGACGGACACCTGTGGGTCGGCTGCTCGCTGCGGAACGAACGCAGCGGCGTTGACGGTGTCATGATCGCCTGGGGCCTCACCCCGGCGGAGCGGGACTTCCTCGATCACGACGGACTGCATCGAGTGGTGGACGACGCCGGCCGAGCCCTGGAGAGCGTGGCAGAATACGAGCGTCGACGGCTGTTGGCCATCGAACTGCAGCGAGGCCTGCTGCCGACAACACCGGTCCAGATCCCGGGCCTCGAAATCGCTTCCCTCTATCAGCCGGGGGCGTTCAGCACCCGGATCGGGGGTGACTGGTACGACGTGTTCAGCGACGACCACCGTGCGGTCCTGGTGGTGGGCGACATGGCGGGCTCCGGCGTCCGGGCCGCAGCGGACATGGGCCGACTTCGTCTCCTGGTGCGGATCATGCTCCAGCAGGGGGCCGACGTGCCGAGCCTGTTCGCCCAGCTCAACCAGTATTGCTCGGAGGAGGATCTGGTCGCCACGGTGCTGGCGGTCACCCTGGAGCTCGACGACGGCGGGCGGCCGAGCGGTGTCATGCACGTGTCCGCGGCAGGACATCCCCCGCCGATGCGCAGGCGGGGGCGGGCCATGGAACTCCTGGACCTCAGGCCCGGCCCGCTGTTGGGCATAGGCGGGGATCCCGTCTACGAGGAGCAGGCGTTCGACCTGGACCCGGAGGACTCGGTGGTGCTGTTCACCGATGGGCTCGTCGAACGGCGGCAGGAGTCCATCGACGCCAGCCTGGCGGACCTGGTCTCGAGGACGGCCGATCGCTGGTCGTCGGAGGATCCGTCCATCGAGGCACTCGGGTCCTGGCTGGTCTCACAGCGGCTGAGCGAAGGTTCGACCGATGACATCGCCGTGCTGGGGTTCCGGTCGCTCAGCGCATCCGCTTGCGAAGGCAACTGACCGACGTCGAGTTCTCATCGCCGTGGAGCCACATGCCGTCGACCAGGGCGTGGACGATGGCCAGACCCCAGCCTCGATCGGCCAGCCGTTCTGGATCGGGGGCATCGGCCAGGAGTTCGTCGAGCGAACCGCTCGGTCGGTGGTTGGTCACCGTCAGCCGGATGCTGGATCCGTCGGCGACCACCAACACCTCCACCGGTTCCGCCGGGCACTGTTCCACTGCGTTGGAGATGAGCTCCGCCACCACCAGTTCCAGGTCGTCGACCAGGCCCCTTTCTGCTCCCAGGGCCTCGAGATGACGTTTCACTTCTCGACGAATCTGTGCCGCATCTCGGTGAGTCGGCTCGAACCGGCACGAGAATTGGCTCGTCCTTGTCTGTTCACCGATCATCGGCTTGTCCCCGTCCCCCACCGAGCACTACCGCGACCGGCGTCGTTGGTCGGCTGAAACGACCGGGACGCGGACAGGTTGCAGGTGCAGGTTCTTGTGCTCGGTGAGCCGGCCGAGGGCGATGCCCCGGGCCACGAACGAAGCGCCGGTGGTTATGGCGAAGAGCAGAGATCCGACGACGAGGAGAATGATCTCGGTCATCGGTTTCGCTCCCGAGAGTCTGAAGCAAGCATGAGCGTCCCCTACCCTCGCCGGGCGGATGCGAAACAAGCCGACGACATCGCAGGTCGCCGAAGGCCCGTCCAGCGGGGGTGAGCTGTTCAGTTGCAGCCGTCACACGGCGTTTACCGAGAGCCCGGTTTGGGAACGTGTCCGCTGGAGCGGTCGGCGCGCGACGACCGGTTTCGCGGATCGCTCCATACCCCCGAAAGAGGAAGAGGTCATGGAGAGCACCACCATCCACCGAAGTATCGCTGCATCGAGGTCGCAGGTGAGCGGGGAGTACAGTTCGGCCACCAGAGTGGTTGACGCACTGCTGGATCTCCGCAACCTGTCCGCCGAGTCGCGGCCGATGATGGAACTGATCGATTCGACGATCGCCGGTATCCCCGGCTGGTT
>CAMYLA010000105.1:0-2855 GCA_947259095.1 uncultured Acidimicrobiaceae bacterium
CAGGGCAGCCCGGCCATCAAAGAGCTGTCCATGGCCAAAGCCTACTCGGTGCAGGTGGGCTACCGGGCCGTGGACCAGGCCATGCAGACCCACGGCGCCATGGGCTTCACCAACGAGCTCGGCTTCGCCGACGCCTACCACACCATCCGGGCCATCAACGTGGCCGACGGGACAAGCGAGATCCTGGCCAGGACCGTCTTCCAACGGATGCTGGGCGGAGACCTCGACCTCTGACCCGGCCCCGCGTCGAGGCCCGACAATCCGTCGACGCGGTCGAGCTCCCCAGCGGCGGTCTCCGCCGCTGCGGCGACGCCCTCGACCCGACCGGGCGAGCGGCGGCCGGCGAGCCGGCCCCCGCGTGACCCGTCTACGCTCGGGCTCATGGCGAGCGCGACCAACCCTTCGGGTGGCTACCGGTACGCTCCCGGAATCCCGCCCTACTCGGCCGGGGTACGGGCCGACGACGACCACATCATCGTGAAGGTGGCCCTGACCGAGCCGACGGGGTGGCTCGACGGCTTCGGGCTGATCGATCGAGTCCTGGCCGCCGAAGACCGGCCGGCCCAGGCCCTCTGCGCCATCGAGCTCCGTTGCCCGACCCCCCCACTCGTTCGACGGGTTCGGGTCGTTCAATGACGACTACCGGCAGGCCCTCGACGAGCGAGGCGTCCTGCTGGCCGACGGCACCAACCCGGTGGCCCGGACCAACGTCGCCCCGGCGGTCGCCGGCGGCGATGAGACGGAGCTCCACGCCTTCTCCTACGCCGTGGGCCGCTCCGGTGGCGGCGAAGCCGGAGCCGGCGATTGCACGGGCCCGTCGTTCGTGATCGCCGGAGCCGGGGACCTCGCCGACCAGGCCGACCTCCGGCCCGAGGCCATCGTCGGAGGTCGGACCGCGTGGGCCGGGTCGGGCCCGGCCCGGGCCGGGGCGGTGCTCGACGAGATGGAGGCCCGCCTCTCCACCCTGGGCCTGACCTGGGTCGACACCGACTCCGTGGTCGTGTACTCGACCGAGCGCATCGGCGAGGTGCTGGAGTCCACCGTCCTGCCCCGCCTGGGAGCTGCGGCCCGCAACGGTGTGCAATGGTTCCATGCCCGACCCCCGATCGAGGGGCTGCGCTTCGAGATGGACACCCGCGGCGGGGTGATCGAGCGGCGGATCTGAGTCCGATCGACGGCGACATCGTCGCCTCCGGTGGCCTAGTGTCGATCGGCGGGAGGTGTGTGGTGACGGTGAACGAGCTACGACCGGATCGGTTCCCCTGGCTCGATCCGAGTCGGTACACCTTCTCGCTCGGGGTGGAGGCGCAGGGCGCCACCTGGGTGTCGGGCCAGACCGCGTCGCGCCACGACCCCGACGACGGCCGGGTGACCAGCGGCGGCGAGGTGGCCGAGCAGGCCGCCGTGTGCTGGGCCAAGGCCACCGCGGTCCTCGAAGCGGCCGGCCGGGGCCCGGGCGACGTCACCGAGCTGGTCGAGTACGTGACCGCCGACGGGCTGGCCGACGAGACGGCCCGCGCTCGTGCCCGGCCGACCGGCCGGGCGGCGTCGGTCGTGGTCGTCGAGTCCCTGGTCCGACCGGACGCCGATATCGAGGTGGAGGTGGTGGCGGGCGGGCCGCCCGAGCTGGTCCGGCTGCCCCAGCTCCTCCCCGTCGACGACCACGGCCGGGTCGTGGCCCCCGGCGACTTCGTCGGCCAGTGCGCCTGGGTGCTGGAGGAGGCGGGGCGCCGGCTGGCCGACCACGGGCTCGGCCTCGACGACGTGGTGCGGGTGGTGCAGCAGACCACCCCGGCCACCCGACGCCAGTACCGCGACACCGCGGCGGCCCGCCGGGAGCTGCTCGGCCCGACCTTCCCGGCGTCGACCGGGATCCTCGTCTCCCGGCTCCCCCACCCCGACGCTCTGGTGGCCCTCGACGTGTGGGCGTCGGCCGCCCCCAAGGCCGTCGTTCCCTACGCCACCGAGGCCTACGCCTCGCTGGCCTTCAGCCCCGCGGTGACCGCCGGCGGCCTGGTGTTCATCTCCGGCACGACGGCCTGGGACCCGGCCTCCGGGGAGACGATCGCCCCCGACGACATCCGGGGCCAGGCCGAGTTCATCTACGGCGAGATCGGCCGCGTCTGCGAGCTGGCCGGCACGTCCATCGACGCCCTGGTGAAGACGGTCGAGTATGTCACCCCGGCCGGCCTGGGGCGCTACCGGGAGGTGGCCGACGTCCGGCGGGAGGTGCTCGGCCGGCCGTTCCCGGTGTCGACCGGAGTCGTGGTGGCCGGGCTGCTGGGACGGACCTGGCAGCTCGAGGTCGAGGCGGCGGCCGCGCTGCCATGAGCGAGACCTCCGCCCCCGGATCACCTCACCGCCGGCCGCTGGTCACCGACGAGGTCCTGGCCCTGGTCGGCTCCGAGGTCACCTACCGGGCCCCGGAGCCGCTGGGCCCGGCCTCGATCCGGCACTACGCCCTGGCCATCGGCGCCGACCCCGACCGCTGGCGGGACGAGGCACCACCGACCCTGGTGTGCGACACCACCCAGCTGACCGGGCGCCGCCACCCCGACGCCAACGGGTATCTGGGCCACACCTGGGAGCTGCCGTTCCCCCGGCCGACGACGATGATCCGGGGCGGCAACGACTACACCTTCCATCGGCCGGTGAGGGCCGGCGACCCGATCGTGACGGTGTGGCGCCTCGACGCCATCGTCGAGCGGACCGACAACGCCGGCCAGCCGATGGCCATCGTCACCACCACCGCCACCTACCACCGCCAGGACGGGTCCGTGCTGGCCATCAACACCGAGACGCTGATCCACCGGGTGGCCGGACCATGACCGACGACGCCTTCGCCCCGTCGGTCG
>CAMYLA010000105.1:2920-28345 GCA_947259095.1 uncultured Acidimicrobiaceae bacterium
TGCACCACGACGCCGAGTGGGCCAGGGACGCCGGGTTCGACCGGCCCGTCGTCGACGGTCAGATGCTGGGCGCCCTGCTGGCCCAGCAGGTGCTGGACTGGGCCCCACCCGGGGCCGGACTGGCCCGGCTCCACTTCCGCAACCGGGCCCCGGTGCTGTCCGGTTCGACGGTGGTCTGCTCCGGCGTGGTCGCCGCGGTGGCCCCCGACCGGTCGGTGACCGTCGATCTCGAGATCCGGGTCGACGACGAGGTCGTCGTGGCCCCGGCCGGAGCCGTCGTGCGACCGGAACCGGTGTCGCCTCCCCGGGCCCGCCTCCACCACACCCACCTGTTCGCCTCCGACCTCGAGGCCAGCCTCGACTTCTACCGGCGGTGGTTCGGGGCGGAGGTGCTGGGCGACGAAGTGTTCGCCGGTGCTCGCAACGTGCTGGTGGCCATCGGCGACGGGAGGCTCAACTTCTACGACCAGCCCCCTCGCGACCGGGGGAGGAACGCCGTCCACCACCTGGGGATCCAGACCGACGACCTGGAGGCGCTGGTCGAGCGGATGCGGGCCGGCGGTGTCGCCTTCCCCAAGCCGATCACCAGGGTCGACGACCTCGGCTACGTGATGGTCGAAGGACCCGACGGCGTGCTGATCGAGCTCTTCGAGGCCGATGCGGCCGACTACACCGGCGGAGCCGGCCGGTGGTTCGCCTGGTAGCTCCACACGCCGGGATCGACGCGACCGGGGCCGAGGTCGGCCAGGAAGGTCTCCAACCGCAGCCCTTCACCGAGGTTGGCCCGGCCGGGCACTCGTTGAGCGGGTTTCGGGGGTTGCTCGGTAGGCAGGGGTTTGCTCCTCCAGCTCCCGACCGAACCCAGTGCCGGACCGTGCCCTCCTGAAGTTGGGGTGCGATCGGTAGTCACGGTGGTCTGGTAGTCTCGTTGCCATGACGGAGGTGAACGAGTTCGATCCTGGGGGCACGCTTCCGGCGGACCGGGCGACTGAGGTTGTGCTGCAGTATCGAGCGCTCCAACAGACCGGTCGTCGCATGACCGGCTCCGAGGCGATCGAGTGGTACGAGCAGCTCCGCTCTGACCGCAAGACCGCCCAGGCTGGATGACGCCAAGCTTCACCGAACGGGCCAGAAACGAATGGGCAATGCTGCCGGCAGCCGAGTTCGAAGCTGTCTACCAGGTCCGAGCCGGTCTCGATGATGTGAGCGATTCCGGAGACTGGCGTCACCTGCGGGTCGTTTCGCACGCAGCAGTCGATGGCGTCGAGGTCCGACTGGTTGAGAACCAGGGCGTGTTCGTGCTCATTGATGGCTCGAGGTTGGAAGTCTTCGCGCTCGGGCGACCAGGGCTCTAACGATCTCTGAGAACGCTCAGAGTCACCCGAGGCGGAGCCATCCGTGACCGGATCACCGGCACTTGGGTGCGCGAAGATCGGGCCATCCAGCTGGCGGTGGGACTTGACGCTGCCTCGACCACGGTGATCTGCCCCCATTCCTGTGGTCGGCCGTGCTGGAGGCCAGGAGAGGCCATTGCGCTCCGGGCCCGACGCTGGCAGCGAGGAACGACACTCGTTCTGGTCCCACTCGGCCAAGCGCTCCGAAACGGTGCGCGCTCGCCGTGTGTCAGGAGCCAAGCAGGGGCGTCAGGGCAGCCGCAGGGTCGAGGTCTGGGCTACCAGCTGGTTCCCAGCTCGAACCGATCCGCCGGTAGGGGTACCAGCGGTCGTCGCGGCCCAGCCGAAGCTGGAGCCCAGCGACGGTGATCCGATCGTGGCGCAGGTGCGGCGTCAACCCGGTGGCGTCACGCACGGCGGCCTGCGCCGCCTGGAGCAGTTCTGCGGTGCCCGGTTCTCCCTCCGTCGCCGGCTCCCAGCGGGCGCGCAAGGTGTCGAAACCGGGCAGGCCGCCGTGACGCCAGGCCAGGGCCTGCCGGGCCAGCTCGCGTTCCCGGACGCCGCTGCGGGCAGCCAGTTGGCTGAAGTCGGTTGTGCCGAGCCCGGCGTTGGCGCGGCGGGCCAGGTCGGCGTCCGGATCCAGACTCAGGCCGCCGTCGACGCTGGCCCCGGTAGCCAAATCCCACGCCCGACGGGCGGTGTCGATGGCGAGCGCCAGCAAGTCAGCTCGAAGCCCACCCAGCTCGAGGGGCAGGTCGAGCGGGAGCGGGGATGGCCGCCCCGGCCGTTCCGGCGGCAACGGCGGAACGGGGGGTGGGACGGGAGGCGGAGCAGCATCGGTTGAAGCCATGGCGAACACCGCCCGGGCGTCCAGGCCTTCGTCGCCCGGCGAAGGGATCGGCGAGAGGACCGTTGAGCCCTGATCGACGACGGACGGGCCGGGGTCGGACGGCCCTGGCGGTCCGCTGCCCGCTTTGGCGGGCTCCCGCCGCCGGGACCGCAGCCCGGCCAGCACCTCGTCGCGGCTGCGACCCCGCAGTAGCAGCACGAGGAACGGGTCGCTGTCCAGCGCCTCGGCCACGAGATAGCAGACCGCAGCGGCGTGCTTGCAGGGGTCGGCCTCGTCTGGGCAGGTGCAGCGAGGACCGAGCTCACCGGCGTCGGGCAGCAGGTTGAGCCCAGCGTCGACCACATCGGCCGCGACCTCCGCCGGCAGCTGGCCGGCCAGCATCGCTGCCGCGTGGGCGGCACGAGCGGCGACGGCGTCCAGCACCTGCGCCCATTGGCCGTCGTCGAAGGTCCGGACCCGGATCCGGACCTGGTACGGCTTCCGCTCCCTACCTCCGACCTGGGCCTGCACCTCGCCGGGGCCGATCACCAGGTCGTCGACGTTGCCACTGCGGGCGTAGGCGATGCCACGGGGGAGCCGGTTGGGGTCGAGCTGTGCCCGTTGCTGCAGTGCCTCAACCCAGGCCCGGGCCCACCAGCTCTGCCCGAACTGGCCGGCCGCCCCGGAACGTCGGGCATCGCCAGCCGCGCCGCCGGGCTCGGGCCCGGTCACGGTGCCCCCTGGAGTGTGACCAGGTCGGCCAGCTCGGCGTCGGACAGCTCCCCGATCCAGGCCTCACCCGACCCGATCACTGCGTCGGCCAGGTCCCGTTTGGTTTCCAGCAGGGTGGCGATCCGATCTTCAAGCGTTCCTTCGGTGATCATCCGGTGCACCTGCACCGGGCGGTCCTGTCCGATGCGGTAGGCCCGGTCCGTGGCCTGGTCCTCAACGGCGGGGTTCCACCAGCGGTCGTAGTGGATCACGTGGGTGGCACGGGTCAGGGTCAGGCCGGTTCCGCCGGCCTTCAAGGAGAGCAGGAAGACCGGCACTTGCCCGGCTTGGAACTGGGCCACCATCTCTTCCCGTCGCGCCACCGGGGTCCCGCCGTGCAGGAACAACGTCGGGATACCCCTGGCGTGAAGGTGCTGTTGCAGCAGTGTCGCCATCTGCTTGTATTGGCTGAACACCAGCACCGATTCATCGCCGGTCATGACCAACTCGATCAGTTCGTCGAACGCCGACAGCTTGCCGGAGCGGCCGGCAAGCCCGCCGCGTTGCTTGAGGTACTGCTCGGGGTGGTTGCAGATCTGCTTCAGTGCCGTGATCAGCTTAAAAACCAGCCCGGCTCGTTCGATGCCTTCGATGCCGGCGAGTGCGGTCAGGGTCTCGCGCACCACGGCCTCATAGAGCGTGACCTGCTCCGGAGTCAGGGGCACGATCACGTCGGTCTGTGTCTTGGGCGGGAGTTCCGGTGCGATCCCGGGGTCGGTTTTTCGTCGGCGCATCAGGAACGGACGCACCCGCCGGGCCAGGGCGGCGGTGGCATCCGGGTCCCGGTGACGTTCGATGGGGACGGCGGTGTTGCGGGTGAATGCCTCCATCGGCCCGAGTAACCCGGGGGTGGTCCAGTCGAGGATCGCCCACAGATCCATCAGACGGTTCTCCACCGGGGTGCCGGTCAGTGCGATCCGAGCCCCAGCCGGGATTGTGCGCAGCCGCCGGGCGGTGGTCGAGTGCGGGTTCTTGACCTGCTGGGCCTCGTCGGCCACCACCAGGCCCCACCCAACCGCAGCCAGTTCCTCGGTGTCGCGAAGCACCACGCCGTAGGTGACCAGGACGACCTCGTCGGGGGCCACGGCCTGCAGGTGCCTATCCCCGCCGTGGTAGCGACGCACCGGCACGTCCGGGGCGAACCGAGCCAGCTCGCGGGACCACGATCCCAGCACCGATGCCGGGCACACGACCAGCGTCGGACCGGCCTTGTGCTGACGCCGGTGCAGGTGTAGGGCGATGACCTGAAGGGTCTTGCCAAGCCCCATGTCGTCGGCCAGGCATCCGCCCAGGCCCAGATCACACATGCCGGCCAGCCAGGCCACGCCGCGCTGCTGGTAGGGCCGCAGGGTGGCCAACAGGCCGGGGAGCGCTGTGAGGTCGGGCGCCTGCTCGGAGAGGGCCGCCAGCCGGTCGGCCAGCTCCTTCAGTTGGGCGTCGGCGACCACCTCCACCTGTTGGCCATCGATCTCTGCCGCTCCAGCCAGGACCATGCCGAGTGCCTCGGCCGCCGCCATCCGAGTCTGCGGAGGCCGGCGCAGGCGTTCGAGCAGTGCCGGGTCAACGGTGACCCACCGTCCACGCAGCCGGACGAGCGGGCGGCGGGCCTCGGCCAGCAGGGAGATCTCCTCGGCGTCGAGGACCTGGCCCTCAAGGGTGAGTTGCCACTGGAAGCTCAGCAGAGCGTGCAGCCCGAACCCGGCCTCGGTCACTTGCCCAGGGGCCGCGACCACGACCGCCCGCAAGACGAGTCCGCTGCCGGCGAGCTCGGCCGGCCACAACAGCTCGACGCCGGCGTCGCTCAGCTCCTCGGCCGTCGGCCCGAGCAGCTCAGCCAGCGCGGCGTCGGTCAGATCGAGCTCGCACGGGCGGGCCTCGTCCAGCAGGGGACCGAGCGCCGGCCACAGTTGCGCGGCCTGCCGCAATGCCACCAGCAGGTCGGCGTCCACGCTCGCACCGAAACCCGCCACAACGCGCTCCGGTCGGTGCCACAACTCGGAGGCGTCCACAATCAGGCTCGGGTCGGCGAGGCTCCGCAACTGGAGCACGATCCGAACGGCCAATCCCGGTGCCGTCGCCGACGGTTCCTCCTCCTCCGGATCGAGGTCCTGGCCGACGAGCGTCGGGCGATCAACCGGAGGGACCGCCTCGATCCGCAGGCCGAGGCGGGCTCCGGCCCGGGGTAGATCCACCGTCGAGGGCAGCCAGCCGGCCAGGTGCGGAACCGGGCTCGGCTCGATGGCGGCGAAGGCGGGAGCGGCGGTGGTCCGGGCCGCGGCCCCGGTTCGCACCAGGGTGTCGGCGATCGCGTCCCAGAACTGGCGGACCAGCCACTGGGGGGAATGCACCCGCATGGGACGCGACCTCGCAATGGGCAGTGCATGCGCCGCCGCCGGGAAGGAGTTGGCCAGCAGATCGAGCCATCGAAGGTCGGCGTCATCCAGCGGACCGATCCTCCAAGCGTCCAGGCCCGAGGCGGTTACGGTCGGGGTCAACCGCCCCCGCGCCACCAGCCCAACGCCGGCGATGGCAGCGGCCGACCACACCTCGAAACTGTGGCGCCGCCCGAGGCCCCCGTTGTCCCGGCCTGGGGATGGTGTCGTCAGGAGCAGCGGCAACGCCTGGTCGACGGTCAGGAAGCCAGCTCGGACCGTCCGCTTGCGAACCCCGTGCCAACTGCAGGGAAACACCAGCTCGAGTGAGTCGCCGCCGCTGTTGCCCCACAGGGCGAGCCGCCCCCGTCGAGGGACCTCATCGGGTACGAATACGGCCTCGCCGAACACCACGGATCATGACTGTACCAGGCCGATTCGAGCCGGTGGCCGGTTCTGTCAGGGACCCCGGATTCCGGATGGGAATCGAGGCAAAAATCGACCATCTCCTGGTACCAGACCCAGGACCCGTGACAACCCAGCCCGGTCGGGCCAGGTCCGACGCCGCCTTGGGGACTTCAACCGGTTCTGGGACACCGGCGAAGCGGAGCTTGCCTGGTTCGACTCGGTCAAGCGCCCCACCGCCAGTACGGGACATCATCAACGCCGAGTCCAGCGTGTTTGAAAAGGGTGTGCGGTCTGGGTATCGATCTGGAAGGGGTCATTATCGTCGAGTGAGTCCAGGTCGAGTGGTTCGCTCACGCCCGCCAATTGCATCACAAACGAATACGAATCCCACTGAGCGACATGATCTCGATGCTGCGCCGGAGCGATCTCGAAACCGCAAGGTCGCGATACGGACGGTGAGTTCGTCGTCGCTCTCTACAAATTGAAACACGTGCCGAAACGAGACCAGTGGCTCCTGCACATCGACAAGCTCCATCCAGGTTGTGATCAGGCCGACGCCTGGGACCCCGATCTCGCGACGCGTATTCCTCTCCGTCCACTGCTCCCAAGCCAGCTTGGCCGGATTGCGGGTCTCGAAGATTACCCGACCTCTGTTCCGCACAGCCCGCTGAGCGCCTGCAACCTCGACCTCCTCGACGACTGGGACCTCGACGACGTCATCCTCATTCGGCGGCTGGATCGCGGCCGAGATCGCAGTCCGCTCCACCGAGCGTCTCGAGCGCCTGGCGCTGATCGGTCCGTCCGGCATCAAGTCCGGCGACCGCGAGCTGCGGGAGATCGCCGACGTGTTCGCCATCTCCATCGCGCAGCGGGCGAGGCTCGAGTTCAACGACGCGCGGCTGGCCACCATCGACTACACCGAGCGCAGCGACGACGAGCTCGAGGTGCTCGCCCGCGGGCGCGAGGCCGAGGCCTACTACGGCTGGCAGCCCGGATTGTGGCGGAACGCAACCATGCCACCTTTGTCGACCGGATCCCGGCCTCGACCATGGCCGTCATCCCCGACGCCGGCCATCACCCCCACTCGACGGCTCATCGGCCTTCGTGATCGACCACTGCCGGGGGCCCGATCACCGACCTTCGCCCCTGGGCGAACCGGGCCGGAGCGGTCAGCATTGACCGCATGGATCGAGACGCCGAGACCGAACGGCTGCGCCACCGCGTCGGTGCGGCGCTGAGTGACGACGAGCTGATCGACGAGTCGCAGATCGACGTAGAAGTGGCCAACGGCGTGGTCACGCTGGTCGGCACGGTCGGCAGCTACGCCGAGAAGCTGATTGCCCAGCACGTGTCCCAGCGGGTCGACGGCGTCCACGACCTGGCCAATGCCATAGAGGTGAAACCGGCCAGCGACATGCGCCCGAGCGACGATGAGCTCCTGGCCATTCTCGAGCAGGTGCTGGCCTGGGATGCCCTGGTCCCCGAGCAGCACATCGAGGTCTCGGTGGCCGACGGCCTGGTGGCCTTGACCGGACGATGCCCAACCCGAGCCCAGGCCCGGGAGGCCGAGCGGGCCGTGAGCCACCTGTGCGGGGTGCGGGCCGTGCTCAACCGGATCGAGGTGGCCACCACGCCCCCGACACCGAACGACGTGCGGACCGCAATCGTCCAGGCTCTCGGCCGACGGGCCGCCCATAGCGCCTCCCGAATCGACGTCGTGGTCGACGGCTCGACGGTCACGCTCCGCGGCTCGGTGCAGTCGCCGGCCGAGCGAACGGCCGTCGTCGGCGCGGCCGGCCACGCCCCGGGGATCTCCCAACTCCGCGACGAGCTGTCGATCGAAGCCGACCGTCCCCCGTCCCCCGAGCCATGACCGACCACTTCACCGTGGCGACCAAGTACTGGCACCGGCTCGACGACGAGCGGCTGCAGTGCGACGTCTGCCCCAGGGCCTGCAAGCTCCGGGACGGCCAGCGGGGCGTGTGCTTCGTCCGGAGCCGCCAGGGCGACGCCATTGTGCTCACCAGCTACGGCCGCTCCAGCGGGTTCTGCGTCGATCCGGTCGAGAAGAAGCCGCTCAACCACTTCCTGCCCGGCTCAGCCATCCTCAGCTTCGGTACCGCGGGCTGCAACCTGGCCTGCCGGTTCTGCCAGAACTGGGACATCTCCAAGTCGAAGGAGATCGACACCCTGGCCGAGGGAGCCTCACCGACGGCCATCGCCGAGGCCGCCCGGGAGCTGGGGTGCCGCAGCGTTGCCTTCACCTACAACGACCCGACGATCTTCCTCGAGTACGCCATCGACGTGGCCGATGCCTGCCACGAGCTCGGCCTGTCGACGGTGGCGGTCACCGCCGGCTACATCTGCCCGGAGCCCCGGGCCGAGCTGTATCGCCATCTCGACGGGGCCAACGTCGACCTCAAGGCCTTCACCGAGGGCTTCTACCGGAACCAGGTGGGAGCCGAGCTGGGCGCGGTGCTCGACACTTTGGTGTATTTGCGTCACGAGACCGATATCTGGTTCGAGCTGACGACGCTGCTG
This sequence comes from uncultured Acidimicrobiaceae bacterium, assembly GCA_947259095.1. Lineage (GTDB taxonomy): Bacteria > Actinomycetota > Acidimicrobiia > Acidimicrobiales > SZUA-35 > JAHELU01. The sequence goes on from CAMYLA010000105.1 coordinate 11,236, forward strand.
ATCCCCGGCCTCAACGACACCGACGACGAGCTGGACCGGATGACCCGCTGGGTGGTCGAGCGGCTGGGGCCGGACGTCCCGATGCACTTCACGGCCTTCCATCCTGACTACCGGATGCTCGATCGGCCGCCGACGCCGCCCGAGACGCTCACCAGGGCCAGGCACATCGCCATGGGCAACGGGGTCCGCTACGCCTACACCGGCAACATCTTCGACCCCGAGGGCCAGAGCACCCGGTGCCACGGCTGCGGCCAGGTGGTGATCGAGCGCGATCGCTACACGATCGGCCGCTACGGCCTCGATGACACCGGCTCGTGCCTGGCCTGCGGCACCCGGATCCCCGGTCACTTCGACGGGCCGGTCGGTGATTGGGGCGCCGCCCGCCTGCCCATCACGTTCAAACGGTCGCCCCGGTGACCCGGCTCACGAGACGGGCCTTCGTCGGCGGTCTGGCGGCCTCGGCCGTCCTGCCGGTGCTCTCCGGATGCCGGCGAAGCAACCGTGAGGAGGACGAGATGACCACCCCGACAGGCCTGCCCTCCAGCGAACTCCCCCCGCCGGCGGAGAGCGGCGTCTCGATCGAGGTTGCGTTCCGGCGACGTCGATCGGTGCGGGAGTTCGCCGAAGAGCCGCTGACCCCAACCGAGATCGGCCAGCTGCTGTGGGCAGCCCAGGGCGTCACCGCCGATTGGGGCGGGCGGACGGCACCGTCGGCCGGCGCCCTCTACCCGCTCGAGCTGTACGACATCACCCCGTCCGGCACCGACCGCTACGTGCCCGACGGTCACCGGACCGAGCCGATCGACGACCGGGATCTCCGGGCCTCGCTGATGGCGGCGGCACGCGGCCAGGAGGCGATCGGTCGAGCACCGCTGATCGTGGCCATCATCGTCGTTCCCGAGCGGACCGCCACGACCTACGGCGAACGAGCCAGGCGCTATGTCGATCTCGAGGCCGGACACGCAGCCCAGAACCTGCTGCTCCAGGCGGCGGCCATCGACCTCGAGGCGGTGCCGATCGGGGCATTCGACGACGACGCCGTTGCCGAGACCCTCCAACTGCCCCCGGGATGGGAGCCCCGCTACCTGCTGCCGGTCGGCCGTCCTCGGTCGTGACCGGAGCGGTGGCGGATGCTGGCCGGCGGTGACCAGTGGGCCGGTCGACCAGCCTCCCCGATCGACGGATCCAGCGCCTGGTGGCGGACGAGGGCGGCCGGTTCTCGACCGAGCTCGGTCTCGATCTCGACGCCCGACCGGCCGACGCCGACCGGTGGTTCCTGGCCGCCACCCTGTTCGGGGCGCCGATCCGGGCATCGACCGCGATGCGAACATGGCGTGTCCTGGCCGCGGCGGGCATCCTGACCATCACCGATGCTGGCCTCCGAGCATGGGACGAACTGGTTCAGCTGCTGGACGACGGCGGCTACGGCCGCTACGACTTTCGAACCGCCACCCGCCTACACGCGCTGGCCGAACGGGTCGCCAAAAACCTTGGGGGCTCGATCACCACGCTCGCCGGCGAGACCGATCCCACCCGGGTCACGACCGAGCTCCAGGCCCTACCAGGCTGGGGGCCGACGACGACCGCCGTCTTCCTGCGCGAGCTGCGCGGCGTCTGGCCAGGCGCCGGGGTCGTGGTCGACCGGCGAGCGGTCGAGGCGGCCCGAGCCCTCCGGATCCCGCTCGGGCGCCATCCGGACCGGTACTGGGACCAGCTGGTCGCCCTGGCCACGGCGGCCGGCCTCGACCCCCGAGACGTCGAGGCCGCGCTGATCCGGCGGGCCCTGCGGACCCGACGCCGGCGATGAGCGTCGAGAACATCCTCAGACCAGCGCAAGGACCGCGGCGGGCAGCCAACCTGGGGGCCACATCCAGCGCACGCCCCCGGTCACCAGCAGCCATTCACTGCCGATTCTACTGACCGGCGGACGCCTGCGAACACCTTGCGGCCTCTTTGCAGGCAGGGGTCAGGGGTTCGAATCCCCAGCTCCACGCGATTTGCCTTTGTACAGCGTTGCTTGCAGCCTCGTCGTCAGATCCGCGCTCGCTGGGCGTCAACAGGGCTTGCCAAGATGGTCGGGTGAAACGATCAACGGCGATCCGGCATCTGGTGGAGATGGGCACCGAAGCCACCGACCTATTGCGACTGCGCGACACCGACATCGGCTGGCCCCTGGAAGCGCTGTGGGCGACCGGCGACCTGCTCGACACCGACGGCGATCTCGAAACGGGCAGCGTGATCCTCGAACTCGACGTGCCACCAGCCGAGCTACCGTGGCTAGCAGTGCACCCGGCCGGTGAGTGGGTTCGGGGAACAGCTCCGGTTGGCCAAGCGGCCGATGCAGTGGTGTTACCGGCCCTTGGAGTGGCCGCCATGGAACGCACGACACCGCCGTGCGGCACGCATCTGGACCGCCACCGATGGCCTCGACGACGCGACGATCGACGGCCTGCACTCTCGTCGGGAGCTCGACATTGTCGAACCCACCAGGCGTTCCCGGCAGCGGTGCGATGCATTGACACTCCCATTTGGCTAGCCCCTGCAGTGGGCCCCGGTCTCGGGTGTCGAGTACGAGTGCGCAGGATTGTTGGGTTCGCACAGTTCCTCGAACAACGTTTGCAGAGGGATCTTGTAGTCGCCGTTCCACTCGGGTCGGCGGACGAGAGCACGGCCGGGCAAAGGTGACTCGTAGTCGGATCCCCCATCGCTGAGGTACCCGAACCCACAACCGGATGTCTGCCCCGATCCGGGTGCCCAGCCTGTGTTGACACAGTTGTCGATCCATTCCTCGTTGATCTTGGGGTGCCACGCACCCCACCAATCGGCGTGAAGCGTCGAACCCCTTGGTTCTTGCACGCTGAAATCGACCGGATCCACATCAGACGCAAGGAACCAATCGCTGGTGTCCTCACCCGGATCGACCCGATAGTTCACGAAATACTCCAGGTGGGGAAAGACTTCGTAAGTGTCATCCCAGGTGTCGGCGCCCAGTTCACCGGTGCAGTTCGCCACAAACCAATCGTTTGGGCCGACCGTTTCCCAAGCCGTCCAGTCATCGTCGGCCTTGGTGGTGTTGAAGCAGTTTGGGAAGCGCACCTCCATCTCGAGCACTGTCCACTGCCAATCGGCCTCGACCCATCGGTCACCAAAGCAGATGGGCAGCTCGCCAACGCTCTCTGGGTCGCCGGCCACGCTGTAGTTGTTGGAGCACTTCCACTCAGATGACCCGCTCCCGGCGAGGCCGCCTATCTCGGGGGCCAAGGCAGCGATCCCCGGCTGTGGTGCCACGTTGGCCATCCCCGGCCGGTAGACCTGCGCTCCGCCCGATATGGCCTCCGGGTTTGAGCCGTTGGCGAGCAACTCGCCCTTGTAGTACACCACGACCCGCTCAGGAACTCGGACCCACGCGCCGCCAGGGGCGCTCGGATCGGGGTCCATCATCGCCGGCGCCCAATAGCCGCTTCGATTCAGCTCGCCACCATTGCAGGTCGACGCTCCGGAGTCGCGCATCGTCTCGTAGGTGGTGAAGGCGTTGATGTCGGTGTTCCCGAAGAACATGTGCAGATGGGACCCGCCCGGCTCGCCGGGACTCAGGATCGGGTCGTCATAGGCGAAATGGGAGAACTCGCAGGCGATCCGAAACTGGCCGCCTGTCTCGACCGGAAAAGCGAACTCCTGATGCAGGTAGTCGGACCCGACCTGCCCCCAAGACAGATAGTCGCCTCGGTCGAGGGTGATGAGCGGGGAAGCATCGGAGATGTCGAGCTCGTCCTGGGGGGTATCGCTGAACGGCGACTCATCGTGGTTCGTGTTCCGTCCGGTTTGGGCAAGAATCATCTCGAGGTTGTCGTCGTAGCCGCTGATCCCCTTTCCACCACGGACGAAGGTCAGCAGTGCGATGACCAGGAGGACGACTGCAACGGCTCCGCCTGCCAGCAAGATCGCGTTTCTTCCGAATTGACGGCTGGGTGTCGCGTCGGCTTGGTCATCATCTGGGTCGACTTCTGAAGCCGCTACCGATGGCGACCCCTCGGTGACTTCTTCGATCGCCTCGGTCTTGTCGTCATTCATTCGTCGCCTCCCATTGGCTGGCCTTCAGGCTAGCTGTAGATCCCATTGGGGTTGTCCAGTTGTCGTCTTCGTGGTGAAGGCGGCTGGTGGGTGTCTTGTGGCCGAGGGCGCTGCGTAGTCAGTTGGTTATTGTCTCGCCGGACCCACCTGAGTTGACCCGGGCCGAGCGCCTTGGCGTTGGTCGGATGTCTGGTAGACCACAGCGTAGGCCCATTCTTTGAGCACATGGTTCGTATGAATCGTTCGGCTTTGCCGTTGGTTCGTGGCCGGTAGGGGCGGGTTCGCAGGTGTTTTATCTCGCGGTCGGCGCAGAACTCTGCCCATGCCTTGGATTTGTGGCCTGGCCCGTTGTCAGTCATGACCCGTTCGACGGTGATGCCTCGTTCGTCGAACCAAGTGATCGCCGTTGGAGAAACCCGACACAGGTGACGGCCTCTTCGTCGGGTAGTACTTCGACGTAGGCGGCACGGCTGGTGTCGTCGACACAGACGTGGTCGGCTCCCCAGCCGACGTTGCGGTTGTGGTTACCTGGCCCTCGGCCGGTGACTCGGTGCCCGGGTTTGGTGAACCGACCGAGTTTCTTGACGTCGATGTGGATGAGTTGTCCCGCGGACCATCCGGCAAGATGCCGTCCGGTACGTCCGACTGGTCCCACAGCCTGCGGCCATCCTCGTCGCCGAGATCCACGCGCGCTGGCGCCCGCCGATCAAAGGGGTCCAACAAGCGCCAACGGGAACACTGAGCTGAACCGCCAAACCTCGAGACCCCGAAAGTGCACTTGTCCAGCGGGTTTTTGGGGCTGGAAGGTAGGCGGTTGAAGGGGTCCCTTCCAGTTTTGGTGTTGGTGAGTTGGTGTGGGTCAATCACGGTTTCTTCGCCGTGCTTGCGCTAAACGCTGATCGAGTCCGTCGTCTCCGCGTTGAGACCTGGGTCATAGTCCGAACCCGGTCCGGCGACGGAAGTGACCGTCGCAGTGAACGTTCCATGCTTCGCGCTCGTACTCGGGGAGATGAGGATGACCGAGCCATCGGCATCGGTCTCACCGGTCGTGGTGCCGGTCACGCGGCCGCTCCAGGTCACCGTGACACTCACCCCGCCCTGAGGGTTGTCCCCGTCAGTGATCGTCACCGTCGCTGATGCAGCGATCTTCCGGCCAGCGTTATCGGTGTTCATCTCGATTGACGACACACGCAGAACGGGTGTTGTCGACGGGTTGAGTTCACCGGTCAGCGAGTAGGCGCCGACGCTTGCGTAGTCGGAATACCCAGTTGACCGCGGTGAGCCCGCGCCAACGCCGTCGACACGCAAGAAATAGGTGCCGGTGGTGACGCTCGCGCTCAAAGAGGCGTCCAACCCGGTCGCCAGGCTGGTGTCGCCCGCCACCGAGCCCGATGCCGGATCAGCCGAGGCCACCACCTGGCCGGTCGAACTGAGCAGTTCCAAGCCGATGTCGAGGTTGGGGCCCCTGGGAGCGGGTGAAGCCGCGACCGAGAGCTGGCCGGGCTCGTTGACAACGAGTTCGAACGTGTCGACGTCGGTCCGAGAAGAGATGAGTCCATTCTCGGCGAACGTCGGGCCCGAGATCGCCGTGGCAGCCAGAAGCGTGTCAGCGTGGTCGTCGTCTCGTGGCTCGGCCCCATGGCTGGTCATCACGGCAAAGTCGTCTTCGCTGTTGTTGGCTTTGTTGTACTCGCCGCGGCTCCATTGGGTGATTGCTTTGTAGTAGCCGACGCCCATGATCGGCGCCCAAGATCCATGGCCTTCGTAGTACCCCTGTCTGCGAGTGCCGTCGTGAAGCAGGCCGAGGTTATGGGCGGCCTCGTGTGACGCCGCCTCTGCCACGAACTTGTCCTCGTGTCCGACGCCTTGCGTGAACACGAACGCCGGTTGGTAGTAGGCGTGCGACGACGAGTTGTCGAACGTTCCCACGTAAGCGACCCCACCGCATTGGCAGACGCGGGTCCCGTAGGCCGAATCGTTGTCCCCGTTTCTGGTGATCGCATCCTGGGCAGGGGCCTCGGTGGTCACGTCGACGTTGAAGGGTGCGAAGTCCTCAGCCACCCGTTGCCAGACCTGCTGGATTTCCTCTCTTTCGGCGAAGGAGAAGGTCGATCCATCCTCGTCGATGCTGTACGGCTCGGTCGTGAAACTCTCGCCATAGTCTTGGTTCCACCCCGTGCCTTCGACCGTATGGCCATCGAAGTCGAGAAAGATCACGCGGTCACTTGCCGGCATGCTGTGCAGTAAGAATGTCTGCTCTACCGGGAAAGGTGCCGCACCGGTTGAAACAGGGGCTTCTGCGGTCCCAGCGGCGGGTTCCACAAAGAACAAGCGCCCCGACGCATCGAGCCAAGCCGCCGAATCGGCCCGCAAAAGGGCGGCGAGATCGGGTCCGGCCAGATCGTTCTGAGCCGCGATTTCATTCAGCCGACCGCCAAGTGCGGTGATGGCGTCCTCGCCAGTGCGCGAACGATCAAGAACAAGGGGTGGCCGGCCGGTGGCACTGCTTCTTGATGCATCACCGGCCGACGCCGTCGTGATCACAGCCATCGTCGCGACGAGGGCGAAGAGTGCGAGTAGCGCGGCGCGGAGAGGGGTCATCGAACGCTTGGAGAACATGACGATCTCTTTTCTTGGTGCGGCGGGAGGTCACAGGTTAGTGGAACGTCCGGATGGTTCGGCGCTATTGGGGCCATCGGCCGAGCGCATTCGGCCATGAGCGCCTTGGCTCCCGCGTACCGGTCCTCCCCGTTCCAACGGCACGCAGGTGGATGCAGCGACTATGCTCTTCCATTGTCGCCCGAGGCCGCCCTGCACCCCCGTGCACAGCCGCGCCGGGGCTGTTCGTTCCGAGAGATGGGGGAAAGAGATGCGAAAGCTGATCATCGCCGTACTGGCCGTGTTCGTCCTGTTGTCCGCGGTACCGGCGGGGGCCTCCGGCAGATCGGGCGACCGCCTCCCGTCGCAGATCGATCTGCCCGACGGCTTCTTTCCCGAAGGCATCGCCTCCGGCCGCGGTTCCACCTTCTATGTCGGCTCCCTGGCCGACGGCTCGATCTACCGCGGCGACTATCGAAGCGGTGACGGGGCCGTGCTGACCGACCCTGCGGGCCCGTTCAGCACCGTCGGACTCAATGTCGACCGATACGGGAGGGTCTGGGCCGCAGGCGGGCCGTCGGGAACGGCCCGGGTCTACGACGGACGCAGCGGCGAGCTGCTGGCCAGCTACGCCCTGACCGGCCCAGGGAAATCGTTCATCAACGACGTCATCGTCAACCGTGACGGGGCGTGGTTCACCGATTCGGGCAGCAAGAATCCTGGCGCGGCATTCACCGGCTCGCCCCGCCTGTTCCTGGTGCCGTTTGGCAACCGTCACCGGCTGCCGGGCCCGGAGGCGGTCGAGGAGTTGCCGCTCGACGTGCCCGATGTCGCCTTCCCCAACCTCAACGGCATCGAGACAACCCCGGACCGACGACGGCTCGTCGTGGCCCACACGGTGCTCGGCACCCTGTTCACCGTCGATCCGTCCACCGGGTCCGCCTCGGAGGTCGACCTCGGAGGCGCGACATTCACCGGTCCCGATGGTCTCGTTCGGCAGGGGCGCACGCTGTACGTCGTCGAGAACGGGGCGGCCCGGATATCAGCGGTGCAACTCCATCGCCGGGGCAAGACTGGCAGGGTCGAACGGGTCCTCCCGGTCCGGGGGGCTGAAACGCCGACCACGGCCGCCATCTTCAAGCATGGTCTCTACGTGGCCGACGCCCGGTTCACATCGGGCACCGGACCGTACAAGATCTTCCGCGTGCCCCTGTCGTGCCGGGCAATCGACGCCACCGGCGAGGGGGCGGGAGCCCCGCCCCGAGCGGGCGATCCCTCCAACCTGATCCGGACCGTGGCCGAGATCCTCCGACCCCACCGGTGTTCACCTTCGTCGGCGAGCTCGACTTCACCACCAAGCGGGGGGCGACCCTGACCGTCGCCCTCGACGGGACCCTCGACGTCGTGACCGGAGCATTCTCGGCAACGGGACCGGTGACCGGGGCAACCGGTTCCCTGGACGGGGCGGTCGGCACCCTCACCTTCGACGGCGTGCAGGACCTGGCTGACCCCCAGGGATCCTTCACCGAAACGGTGACCGGCGAGATCTGCGTCGACCGCTGACCGAACGGGCTACCAGTCGATTCGTCGAGGACCCGGCGGAGCAACAGCGGTCGCCTGATCCGCTGCAGCCGAGCTCGTCATAGATCGACCGGTCACCCGATAACAGTTCGGCCAGAATCACGGGCTCACAGCACAACAGTCCCCGCAGGGATATGCGCGCCTCGAGTGACCGATAATCGCAGTCGCTTCAGGCGACGGTAGCGCTACCAGCAGTCAGGACGAGAGGGTCGACCAGCACCCTCAGCCGGGGCCGCGTCTTCGTCAGATGGTGCCGAAGAGGCCTGTGGGGCCGAGACCGTCACCCTGGGATCGGCTCCGTTCGAGCGTGCCGGTGGAGAGGAAGCGACGAACGATCGACCGCAGCGGCCGGTGAGGCCGAGCACGCAGCCGATTCCCGCGACCACGCACGCCACCTCACCGCATCGTCTCGCGCGCGCCATGCGCGCGTAGCAAGGGGGGTGAACCGGGTGCAGCGGTCATCAACCGACAACCCCGGATGGCGCTGAGCAGGGGTTTCGCGTGTTGGCCCTGGTCAGGCCCCTGCCTGCCGGGGTGCTTAGCAAGCAGGGGGTCAGGGGTTCGAATCCCCTCAGCTCCACTGAGGTTTTGCGCGCCCTGGCAGTGTCTGGGAGCCAATTCGGGAGCCTTGTTATCCACAGATCAAGTGATCCGCCACGACCGCTGTCGGAGATGAGCCCTTCCGCCCTTTAGGACGTGCACGTCGCACCCTGTCGCCTGCAGCCGCTGTCGGATGTCGTCGATGTGACCTGTGCGTTGGGTGAGCACGAGGCAGGTTCGACCCTTGTCGACCGCTCCCACCACATCGACACAGATCTGCTCGGTCCGGTCGTCGTCCGCGGCGAGCTCCTTGAAGATCTGTTGAATCGACGCAGCATCGTCTTCGGCGACGAAACTCGTCGGGTGCACCATCAGGCGGCGCTGCACCAGGGCGGTATCGGTCAGCTCGCCGGGTTGGGTCTCGTGGCGGATGGGACCGCATTGGAGAGCGATGATCCCTTCGAGCCCATCACGACGGTACGGGGTCGCGGTGAGTCCCAGCCAGCGGCGAGTCGGAGCGGTACGGACGCACTTCTCGAATGAGACGGCCGGGAGGTGGTGGCACTCGTCGACGACCACGAGCCCGTAGGGGGCGAAGACCTCGTCCGGCTTCTCTCGGCGAGCCAGGCTCTGGATCATGGCGACATCGACCACTCCGCTGACGACGTTCTTCCCGCCGCCAATGATGCCGATCTGATCGTCCGCGAGGCCAAGATGCTCGCCGAGCCGCTCTCGCCACTGGACCAGGAGGGGCTTGCGGTCCACAAGAACCAGTGTTGGCTGTCGATGATGGGCGATGACCGCACATGCGGTCACGGTCTTGCCCGAGCCCGGTGGGGCGACGATCACGGCCAGCTCGTGAGATGCGACGGCGTCCACGGCCGCCTGTTGGTGGGGTCGGAGCAAGGTTCGGAGATTGAAGACCACGTCGTCGTGGTCGGGACGGTGGTCCGTGAGTTCGAGGCGGCTCCCTGCATCCTCGACCAGCCCGCTCACCCGCTCGATGAGACCCCTTGGGAGATGGATCCACTCGAGGTCTTCTCGGTAGCAGCGTATGAACCGGGGCGTGTCCCAGGTCGAGAACCGCATCCGCTCCTTCTCGTGGAACTCCGGGTTGGCCAGCGAGGCCAGATGCTTCAACCCAGCCACAAGCGCAGGTGGAAGACCTGCCCGCCTCATCGACAGCATGCCGGCGATCTGCCCCTCGATGACTGCTGGCGGCTTCGGCCCGTCACCGGCGGCCAGGTCCGCAAACGAGAGGTTCGGACCGGCGGTCACCGGGCGAACGGCGTCGGCCAATCCGGCCACGGCGTCGGCGGACATACGCGAGACACCTGACAGGAACGCCCACTGATCAGGCCACGGCTTCATCGGCCAGATCCAATTCGGCCCTTGTCATCATCGCCCGCCGCAACAGACCAGCCCCCAGGGCCCGCGCCGTCGAGGCGGCAACGGCTTCTTCGAAGAACACCCACACATGTGCGCCATCGCCCGAACGCGACCGCTCCAACACCGCTGGGACGCCAGCCCCATGGCAGTGATCGAGAAAGGCCAAGGCATCGAGCGCCCAACTTCCACCGTCGAAATCGCAGGCCAGCAATGTGCATGTATCGCCAGGCTGCAGCGGATAGATCCCGGCCGTCATCTCCCCGTGAAGATGTGCCGCCAACACCTCGTCAGTCAACGGGAGATAGTCAGCCGGCTTGGGCCGCTTCTTCGACCACCCGCCGCGCACGGCCGGCGACCAACCGGACTTGCCCGTCCGCCGATTCTCCCACCGCTGGGCGAACACGTCCGAGCGACCACCAAACAGCGACCGAAGCAAGCCGACCTTCTCGTCCAGCCGCGAGGCCAATGACACCTCCGCCAACGCCTCGGAACCGCCGAACAAGGTCGGTGCCCACGCCCGGTTATGTCCGTCGTCCGGCCTCGAGTCGAAGCCCAACAACCGATAGAGACGATCAACCTCGATCTGGAGCCGCTCCACCTCAGCAAGCAGCTCCGACCGACTCGGCAGCTGCGATTCATCCACCACCTGATCATCCTTCGCCAAGACGGCTGCCTCGACAACTCTTTACACAGGCCCGACCTCCAGCGTCAATATATGTTGACGCTTGCGTAGGTGTTGGGTACGCTCCAGGAAGTGGACATCGAGGCCAGCGCCCGCAAGCACGGTGTCCCCGACGACGACATGCTCCACGCCCTACGACATCACTGGAGAGCTTTCGAAACCGACGATCGGGCGGTGATGATGTTCATCGGCCCGGATCAGTCGGGCGCACCACTGGAGGTGGGCGTCGTGACCGATGAGGACGGAACCGCTGTGATCCATGCGATGACTGCTCGACCCAAGTTTTTGAAAGGCTGGTGGAACGAATGACCGGCAAGTCCCGAGCCGAACGCGCTGCCGCCCTCGAGCATTGGGCGGACACGGTCAACCCCGAAGAACTGACGACCGCTGACACCGAGAGCCTGCGATTGATCGCTGAGCTCGCCGAGCGGCGGGACGAGATCGACGACGAGCTCCTCGAGGCCGTCCGAGCGGCTCGTCGGTCGAACCGGTCCTGGTCCGAGATCGGCGCCATGCTCGGCGTCACCAAACAAGCAGCGCAACGCAAGTACGGGCCGCTCGCCGCCGCAAGCTGACCCGAGCGAACCCTAGGCAGTGGGGGCCAACCTGGGAGCCACATCGAGCGCACGCCACCGACCACCGGCGGCCACCGGCGCACGGTTCTCCTGACCGGCGAACGCCTGCGAACACCTTGCGGCCTCTTTGCAAGCAGGGGGTCGTGGGTTCGATTCCCATCAGCTCCACCAGTAAACAGTCGGGGTTTGGCGCGCAGCGGAGATCCGGTTTCGTGACGGTGCTAGCCACGCGTGGTTAGCACGCGAACGCGTATCGGTACACCTCACCGACTGCGCGTTCGGCAAGGGATCGGTCTCGACTCTCAGGCGATTCGAACAACGATCAATGTCGGCCGCCTGGTGCTGAGATCACCTTGGCAGTCACATCAGCAAGCCCCTCGAGGATCCGTATCAGCTGATGCCGCCGCCCAACATCGATCGGAAACCAGCCCGAGTCGGAGTGGTGACGAACGTCAACGAGGCTATCGGTTGGCGAGATGGTCCAGCAATGACTCCGTCACGACAGAATTGGAGCCGTCATCGGTCAGGAAGTGGCCGCCGCCGGCCACCTCGACCAGGCGGTAGGGCCCGGTGACGTGTCCCGCCGTTGCCTCGGCCGCCGCCCGCCCGACCGAAGCATCTTCGGTACCCCAGATGTAGCAGGTCGGAATGGTCACGGCCGGGGTGTCGGCCGCTCGAAGGCCCCCACCGGACGCGGCGCGATACCAGTTGAGTGCGGCGTCAAGAGCCGGCCTCTCGCCGAGCACCTGGAGATAGCCGTCGATGTCCTCGGCAGGAACGCCGCTGCCGGCGAGCAGCCTGCGGAGTCGCCGTGCATCCTCGTCGAGGAGAAGATCAGCCGTAGCCGGATCGTCGAACCCGCGGTGGTGCTTCGAGCGCTCGGCCTGGGCCGGGTCGACCGAGAAGGAGGCAGCAAACGCAGCCGGATGAGGCCGGCTCAACACCGTGAGAGTCGATAGCCGATCGGGATGGCGGCTGGCCGTCAGCCAGGCCACCTGGCCACCCCAATCGTGGCCGACGAGGTGGACCCGGCCACCGAGTTGATCGGCCAGCTCGATGACGTCGGCGACCAGTCGGTCAACGTGGTAGTCCTCGATCGGGAGCGGACGGAGGCCGGGTGAGTAGCCGCGCTGATCGGGCGCGACGGCGCGGAATCCGGCCTCTGCCAACGACCGGAGCTGGTGGCGCCAGGTGTAGCGAGTCTGGGGGAAGCCGTGCAGCAGTAGGACCGGCTCCCCCTCCTTCGGGCCACAGACATCAGCTCGAAGCCGACCATCAGCGATGGCAAGCTCGACCGTCTCGATCATGGGACGAGCATAAGCCAGCACAGCGTCTCCACTCCATCTCACACCGGGAAGGCGACTCGGGCGGATAAAGCGGAGTCGAGGAAGAACCAAACCGGACCGCAGGCCCTCACCTTGGTGGCATCGGGCGAACTCAGCGATCTCCCGGCGGAGAACGGTCTCGGACCCGCTCCGCCTCCTCACCCTCTACGGGTACCTGGCCCCTGTGGAGGACGGCCCGTTCAGCATCAATCCGCGAGAGCGGGCCAGACAGACGACGACCCATTCGGTCGTTCCTCCACCCGAGGACTTCAAACAAAGGCCTCAACCCGCAGCCTGATGATAAGCACCATGTCATCTCTCTCCTCGCAGACGGCCTCCACCAGACCAAGGGCCTCGACCTTCTTCTGAAAGTCTCCGATCGCGGCGACCTGGCGGTCTCAGCCGCAACGAATCGAAGTCACACTCGATGTCTCCGGCGATCGCAGTCAGACAGCCGTCTACCACCTCAGCCGAGAAGCCGTTAGCTACCCCAGCATCGTGTATCAAGGCAGGACGTCCCCAGCGAACTCGACTCTCACGCGGAGGACGATCGAAGCCAGTAGCTACGAGTCGGCTGTCTGGGCCTCGATAATCGGCCGCAAACGCTCCGCATCGGCCTCCGAGAGACCCTCGAGGTCATCAAACGTCTCAATCCGATGGCCACGAGCCATGACGGCGTCCTGCTCAGCCGACGAAAGCTGCGCGAACCGCTCGACAGCTTCCTTCGACTCAACCTCGGTTGCCGGTCATACCTACTGAGTAGCGAAACACCCACGGCCCGCTCGACGCCGACCCCGCGACGACACCATCGAGATCATGCTCAAGCGCCGAGACACCACGCCAATGCCAGCCCAGCTGCTATCCGCACCTGCTGGCCCTCACGAGCCCCGGCCAACCCCAACGAGCCACGAGAGCCACCAACCCGACCATCTCAGACCAACCCAACCCTGCCCCGCTGGCTTTGCAAGCAGGGGGTCGTGGGTTCGATTCCCATCAGCTCCACCATCAGCTCACACCATCAGCTCCACCAGTAGACGAGAGGGATTCCGGGCGCGGCTCCATCGGCGGAGTGATGCCCGAACGGTCGTCAATATATGTCGACGTTTGGCGAGCAGCCCGCCGCCGCCCTCGATCGCTGGGCTGAAGCCGTCAACACCGAAGACCTGACGACCGCCGATACCGAAGGTCTGCGACAGATCGCCGAGCTCGCCGAACAAAGGGACGAGATCGACAACGAACTCCTCGAGGCCGTCAAAGCAGCACGACGCTCAAATCTATCCTGGTCCGAGATCGGCGCCATGCTCGGCGTCTCCAAACAAGCGGCACAACCCAAGTACGGAACCCCTCGCCGCAGCCGGCTAATCTCCGTCTCCAACGGCACCGGGAGTGGAGCCGATCTCGTCGATGAAAGCGAAGAGCTCTTCGAGATCATCGTTCACGCCAAGCGACGGCGCCCACTTGGCCATATACGACCGGTCGAGGTGTTGGACCTCGGCGATCTCCACGCAGTCCCGCCACTGAGTCTCCGACCTCGACTGCAGCCGCCACCGCAATTTCGCCAGCACCACATCCTCCGCAGTGGCAACCCACGTCGGGACTCCGAGCACGTTCGTTTTGACTCGCCTGACCAATCGGGACTGGGTGAACTCGTCACCGGGCGGCGACACAAACACGTCGACCTTGCCGCCGGAGGTCACGTGAATGACGTTGAACGACCCGCCGTCCAAAGCAGCGCGCCTCGCATCACCCGAATTGACATACAGATCGTCACCCTCGAGTGAGGTGAGAACCGCCTCCAAATCCTCTGGTCCAACCTGTGCCACCAGATCGACGTCCCGCGTGGTTCTCGCAACCCCCCAAGCAGCCGCAGCGGTTGAGCCCACCACAAAATAGGAAACCTCGGCACCCTCGAGCGCCGCAACGACCTCCTCAAAGGCGGCGGTCAGATCGATCAGAGCGCTGCGCCCTCATCGACCGAAGCCACAGCGTCAGGCCAGACCTCAAAAGCAACATCATCGCCGTAGCGCTGACGGACCAAGGCCAGGAACACCTCACGCTCGGTAGAGTCAGGATGGCGCCGACGAATGGCATCGGCCTCCATCACAGCCACCTCCCTATTGAGCGCCTCCCATTCAGCCATCCGCTCGGCGACACTACGACGAGCGATCGCCTCCATCTGGATACGCCAAACCTCAGGAGACGTATCAGCCGGAATCGCCGACGGGTTTCGAGCCACACAGCCATGCTACCGAACACCAGTGACGGCCACCGGCCAAGTCCCGCCC
This sequence comes from uncultured Acidimicrobiaceae bacterium, assembly GCA_947259095.1. GTDB lineage: Bacteria > Actinomycetota > Acidimicrobiia > Acidimicrobiales > SZUA-35 > JAHELU01. The sequence continues at coordinate 26,282 of CAMYLA010000105.1, forward strand.
GCGGCATGCGAGTGGCCACCGGTGTTTGCCAAGCGTGTTCCCTAGACGCGGCCTTGAGCTGCAGCCACAAAGCAGGCGATGATCAGAACCACGAACAAGACGGCGGTGTTCTTAGGTCCGCTGCCAACCTTTTACCCAACCGCTCATAGCTGAGAAGAACCCAGCGACAACCAGTGAGACGACCAGGAAGAGGAAGGGCCACCCTGTAGCGGTTTCTGGCCTTCTGGCGTACGCGCAAAGGGTCCCCGAGTCGCGGTGCCCTATCCCATCAGCTCCACCACAAAACAGGCGTGTTTTGGGCGATCGTGCGGCGACAGACAGAAGCCGATCCCGCGAGCGTCCCGCGATGCATTGCACAACATCGCAGACCTCCGACAAATCTCGTCGTTCGGCCGTCGAGGCTGCACCTCGCCAGGGGCGGGATTATCGCTCCGATGAAGCGACCCACAACATCGCAGGTTGCCGGGCGATTGCTTGGCCGTTGGGCTTCGCGCTGCACACGACGAAGCAGGGCCCACCTTGGTTGCGGTCGCTGGTCCATTCGACGAAGTCGCCGAGCTCTTGGTTCCGAGCGCCGTGGTTCGACAACCCCATGGGCGTCACCTCTCCCCGCGGCCGCCCCTACGGCTCGGCCCACCACCAACTCGTCCGACCGGCCCCCGATCTCCACCAGCAGCACGTCGGCCGGCCCGATTGACAGAGCCAGCATCGGCTTGATCGCCCCGCCTGAGATCCGGATGAGGTGCAATCCCTTCCTCATCGATCGACGAGGCGCTAACGACAGGTTTCATCGTCGGAGCAACTCGGCCAATCAACTTGTCCCAGACCTCCTGTTGATCATCGAGCCCGCTGATCGAAGGCCCGAACCGCAACACAGCAACGATCTGAAGCCTGCCATCAGTCTCAACAAGTGCCGTCGGGCCATCACTACCGTGCTGGTCTAGAAGCCAGAATCTGCTCACGGCCAAACGTCCTCGCGTTGTCAATGGGTCTGATAGCAGTCTAGAGGTGGTCGAACCCCGTGACGGTCAGCTGCGGTCCCAGCTCGTCGATGAGCGACAGGCCTCCCCAGCCAGGCCGACAGCTTCTTGGTGACCGTGCCGGCCGCTTTCAACAGCTCCTGGCCGGCCGTGACCTTTGCGGATCATGTACCAGCCCAAGAACTTGCCGAGCAGGGCCCAGCCTTCGGGATCCGGCGGGATCGGGCCATCGCCGTCGTCGTTGGCGAAGCGACGACCAGACTGGTCGGGCACGTCGCCCCACCCCCAATACGGCACCGGTCGGCTCGGTGTCATGCCGTACACCTCTTCGGGATCGACCCGCTCCGGGCCAACCGTGCACAGGTGCTGCCAGAGATGGGCCAGGTCCCACCGAGCAAACCCGGCATTGATCGCCCCGGCCACTGCGGCGAAGGTGTGCGACCGGGCCGCAACGAACACCCGACCCGGCCGAGGCCAGAAGTCCTCCCCCCGAGATCAACTCCACGTTGATCGACAACCACGTGCGGGCCACCAACTCATCATGACTCAATCACACCCATCGGCGTGGGACGCCGCCCGGCCAATGCAACGGCACCCAAACCGTGCCGAGGCGTGGGTCGCGGCGTCGATCTCACCGAGCCCGGAACGGACCACGTCCCAGCTCTACCGAGACGACTTCCGCCGTTGGATCCACCGACCACGGCAACGGCTGGAACGGGTCTTCCTGGTACGGACCGGCCCGCAACGAAACCCAGTCCGACTCCTCCGCTGAAGACGACACACGGCCCGATCGAGATTGCCGGCCCTGCGCCCGCCAACTCGGCTCCGGCCGGAGCTGTTCTGATCGGTTCAGGAGGCTTGGTGGTGATCGTCGAGTTCATGCTCGACCGCCCGCCGGATCCACGAAGAGACAGATCGATCGTCGGCATCCGCGAGGGGCCTTGCGGCGACGTAGCAGCCGATCGGCCGGCAACGGGTTGGGTCGTCGGCGTCGGGCGGGGCCGTCGTCGTTCGTCACCAGCGAGGGCCGATGGGGAGGCCGTGGGTTGGCCCGGCGTGGCCATGTCGATCAGCCCTCGACTCG
>CAMYLA010000106.1 GCA_947259095.1 uncultured Acidimicrobiaceae bacterium
CGAGTATTCATTGGGCAATGCGGGCAAGAACCCGAGGCCATCCTGTTCGTGACAGACGCCAACGGCCTCTTCGGACTCACCGTGGACACGATCCGACTCATGCAGATCCCCGGACTCGTACCACCACTACTCGTCGTAGGTGTCGGCTATCCCGGCTCCGAGAACGTCATCGACACCATCCGAGCCAGAACACGAGACCTCACACCTACTCCGAGCAAACACTTCAACGGCTCCGGACACGCCGACGACTTCCTCACATTCATCCGCACCGAACTCCACCCATGGCTCACCGACCACCACCCCGTCGCGGCAAACCACCTCACCTACTTCGGCCACTCGCTGGGCGGACTCTTCGGCGCCTACGCCCTGATGTCGAACACAGCCCCCTTCCACCGCTACATCCTGAGCAGCCCCTCGCTCTGGTGGGACAACGAAGTGATGTTCGACCTCGAGCGGGCAACCGCCGACCGCGCTGCGCGCGCTGAAGCGTTCCTCGGAATCGGCTCGCTGGAAACTGACGCTGGTCGGCGACTCGAAGGCGACAACCTCCCCGACGGTCATCCGGCCAAACCGCCTCCCGCCCATCTCGACATGGTGGCCGACATGAGACGCTTCGTTGCTCAGCTCGCCTCGCGAAACAATGAAGGACTCAAGATCGCGAGCATCGAGATCGCCGACGAATTCCACGCTACTGTCCCCGCAGTCGTGCTCAGCCGTGCACTTCGCAGCTTCTACCCGTAGCCCGCCCCTTCGGTCCGTCCACGTCTATCCGGCCGAAGCGACGGCAAGTCTTCACTTCCTGGGGCGATCTGGAACGATCCATCTCGCTCGCACACCAAACGCCGAGTCCGCACCCTTCCGAGACGATCAGGCCAACACGACGTGGGATGCTTGATCGATGGACTCCCAAGACGAACCCGATCGCGACAGCGTCCTGGCTCAGCTGCACGTCGTCGAAGGAATGCTCCGAGCCTTGGACGACAAGGACCTCGTGAACCTGATCGATGAGAGCGCCCACAGGTCGGACGCAATGGACCGGTTGATCACATCGGGCTACTCAGAAGTCCAAGCGGGTCGAGTGCTCGACATGACACTTTCCCGTCGGACGCTCTCAGCACGCGCCGACCTCCTCGAGAACCAGCGTCGGCTTCGCTCGCAGCTATCCGACTGAGCAGGGGACTCCGGCACGCTGCAAGGCACCCATAACGACGAAGATACGAGCACCTTTGACAGCTCGATAGCCGGCAAACAGCTGCGGGTCGTGCTCATGCCAATGAATCGTCCATGCGCTCGATACTGTCACCGTCGAGACCGAGCTGCTACGGCCTCAGCGGTTGGCGTCTTCCTGGGTCGTGTCCCGGGACCGCGGCGCAGAGCCTCTGACCAGGCGAAACGCCTACGCTGCCGCCAGCTCGACCCTCCAAGGGGCGCGTGTACTTTGGGTTAAAGTCGCCCCTCCGACACTTGAACAAGTGTTCGATCAAATGGATCGCTTTCCCGGCGAACTTGGTCTCGCTGCGGCGCCGAATCGAAGAATTCTGGTCGGGCCTCGTGGCGTACTCGATCGTTTCTACGCCGCAGGTTGTCGTGGGCCTCCCAGCTGGCGGCCATGGCGTTCCAGGTCTTGCGGGCTTTGTTGCCGGAATTCATTGATGTCCGGGGCTCTCCCCCGGCGAGGTTGCTTCTGCGCTGACCCGAGGCCGGTCCTCGGGTTGTGTGGTGGCGAAGAGGTAGGCCCGGTTGGTCTGGGCCTCGACCGGTTCGGGGTACGGGCCGCGTTGGATGGTCTCGACGACCTCGAGGCCAGCCGACTGAAGCCGGGAGCACACGTCTTCGGGGCGAAAGAAATGAAAGTCCAGCCGGACCCGCTCGCCGAGAAACTCCTCGACGTGCCTCACTTCGTCCCCGATGTGGAAGCTCAGCAGCAGCCAACCCCCCGGTCGAAGCGTTCGACGCATTTCGGCGAACGCTCGGGCGTGGTCGGTGGGTGGGAGATTCACGATCGAGTAGAACGAGGCGATCCCGCCGAACGCGCCCGCCTCGATGTCTGCGAGGTCGCACATGTCTCCGACCTGGAACGAGATGTCGGGGTTCGATGTCGCTGCGTGCTGGACCATTTCGTGGGATAAGTCGATCCCGCAGGTCTCGCCACCGCGGGTGTGGACGTATGCGGCGACCTGGCCGGGGCCGCATCCCAGGTCGCAGATCGGTCCGATCGGGTCGGCGCGTTCGACGAGCCAGTCGAGGAGCTTGCGGTCGAATGGCTTGGCGTCCAACTCGTGGCTGAAGCGGCTGGCATAGGCCGCTGCGACCTCGTCCCATCCGAACAGATCCTCCACCTTGTCAGTGTTGCACCAACCCATCAGCATGGGCGGGCCCGGGCTCCATCTTGGGGTGCTAGATGGCGGTGGTGAGGCCGTCGCGTTCGATGGTTTTCCACTGTGCGGGGTCGTGGCCGAAGATCAGCGTGGCTCCGTCGGCGCGTTCGCGGGCCATGCGGCGCACTGCTGCGAGTTGGCGATCGCGGTTCACGCCGAATGGGGGGAGGTGTTCGTTGAGGAGGGTTCGGCGGAGGTAGCAGCAGTCTCCGCAGATGACCAAGGTGTTCTCCTCGGTTCGGACACGGATTGACTGGTGGCCGGCGGTGTGGCCGTCGGTGAGCAGGCAGGTGATGGTGCCGTCGCCGAACAGGTCGTGGTCGCCTTCGACCTCGAGGCGGTCGTGGCCGTGGGTGATGTCGTCGGGGTTGTAGGCACCGCTCGAAACCATCAGCTCGTCGTTTCGAGCCGCCCATTCGGTGGCCTGGACCACGATACGGGCGTTGGGAAGCTCGACGAGGCCACCAACGTGGTCGAAGTGGAGGTGGGTCACGATGACCTGGCGGATCTCGGCGGGGTCGAAGCCAGCGGACGCGAACTGTGCGCCCACGGTTCCGGTTCCGTCGGAAGGCAGCTGAACCCGGAACGGGCCATCCAGTGGACCGAGCCGCTCGCTGCCCGTCGATAGGTCTGGGTGAAGGCCGGCGTCGACAGCGACGAGTCCGCGTGGATGTTCGATCACGAACACCGGCACCGGGTACCTCAGCGTGCCGACCTCACCCTCGAGGAACCCACCCAAGGCTGACTCCATCATCCCTGTCGACATCATGTGCAGGCGGACCACGATCGACATCAGCTCACCATAGGAGATGCGCTATCCCGACAGCCCAAAGAGAGGCCCGTGCGGTCGGGTGCCGGCCCAGAGCCACCTGTCTCGGATTGTCGTGCGACCATAGGGGAGTGACGTTTTATGAAGCCGATGCCGGTGCGGAGCGCATTGCGGTCGCGTATGACCTGCGGTTGGTCCCGTGGCTGTTCGAGCTCTGGGCGGACCGACTCGTGACCGTCGCTGAGCCCGGGCCCGCTGCGCAGGTCCTGGACTTGGCCTGCGGCACCGGTCTGTTGGTTCGGGTGCTGCTGGGACGGCGCGGCGACGACGCGCACGTTCACGCCGTCGATGCCGACCCTTCGATGCTCGCCTACGCCGCCCGCCGAGCCAGCGACAACAGGGCGTCATGGCACCAAGCGGATGCGACACACATCCCCATGGAGGCTTCGACCCTCGATCTGGTTGTCTGCAACCAGGGATTGCAGTTCTTCCCCGACCCCGCCACCGTGCTTGTCGAGATCTCCCGGGTACTACGCCCCGGCGGCCGACTCGCGCTGGCGGTCTGGGGCCACCTCGACCACAACCCCTGGCCGAAAGCGATGAGCGTCGCCCTGGGGGACGAGCTCGGCGACGACGCCCGCCACGGAAGCGAGAGTGTCTGCGGCCTCGGCAACCCCGAACAAGTCCATCGCCTCATCACCAGCGCGGGCTTTGATGACGTAGAGGCGGTCGAGGTCCAGCTCACCGCCACCCACCCCGACGTCCGCGACGCGATCGACGGACAACTCGCGGCCTTGCCCTCGGCCGGAGCCATCGACGCGCTCGGTCAACCCAGGCGTAGCCGGATCATCGATGCCATGACGCACGGCCTCCACGAATGGACAGCCCACGACGGCGCGCTGGCACTGCCCAGCTCCTGCGTGCTGGCCACCGCAACATCACCAACCTGATGGCCGCCCAAACAGGCGTTGCCGGGCTGTGCGGCCCGCAGGGCCATGCAGACGAGCTTCAGACAGCCCCGCTGGTGCTTGGGGCGAGATCGAGTGATCGCCACAGCGTCTCGTCCGACTCGCGGAACCGACTCAGGTGGCTGTTCATGTCTTCGGTCCACGCCCTCGGGCGGAGCATGCAGCGGGTGGCTGTCACGTTGAGGGATCTCTTGTCGACGCCAGGTAGTCAACGGCGCCCCGGATCGCCCTGCCTGCTTGGCGATGGAAGATGCGTGTGATCGGGCCGCGCAGCGGACGGGCCCATCGAGGGAGCGTGCTGATGTTGGTGAAGGTCAGGCGAGTGCCGTCGCCTTCGGGTTCGAATCGGATCGAGTCTCAGCTTTGCGCAGGGCCGAACGTGCCCTCGTACGCGACGAGGCGGTCCTGCTCGACCTCGACGAGACGTGGATGAGCAGTCATTCGCATTGGCCCATTGGCCACCGTGCAGATGTACTCGGCCCCCACGGTCAGGGCTGGGCCCGACACAAGTTCTGATCTTCGGACAGCGGGGTTCCACGCGGACAGGTCGGCCATATCAGCCAGCCGGAACGCCGCGGCCGGAGGTACGGGAACGACAACCGAATCCTCGAATTCCACGATGAGGCCCTGGTCGCTCGATGGTTCATCAGTCAATGTGTTGCGTTCCGATCTCGATCCTGAGGGCGCGGTGGAGTTGCGTGAACTATCAAGCGGGTGAGGCCACCGGAGTCGGCTCATTGGCCGGCATGCCGCCTGCAATCCATACAGCGACTGAGGAGGTGGCCCACAGTGCGCCGGTTAGCAGCATGCCCAACCCATCGGTGACAGTTTCGTCGCCGATCCCGTCTCCGATCGCCCCAGCGACAATGAATACAGGGAACTGCAGGATCACGACCCCGATCGGCGCCCATCGAAGTCGGCCCGGAAGCGCCTCGGTGCGGACCGCGGCAATCCCCAACACGAGCTGCCCCAGAAATGTCGCAGCCGCGCCTAGGCCGTAGCTCACCCCGACTGTGGCCGGAGCGTCGTCGGTCTCCGGGATCGTGCCGGTCAATACGTACGCCAGAGCGATGGCGCCCGCCAGGATGCCGACGACGGCGAGCACCCGTCCGAGCAGCACCATGGCACTCAGACGGCCCGTATCGGCGACGACTGCCGCCAGACCCAACAGGCCGAAACCCAGGAAGAAAAGGAAGGCCGGGACCAGCGACACGTCGTCGCCCGACGTCGCTCGGATCGCTCCCTTGGCGCACAAGAAACCCGCGCCGACTACTCCGGCAGCCGCAAATACTCGAATCTGGTTGCTCCTGAGCCAATCCATTCCGCCCCATCTTTCCAGCCCTCGCCGTCACCCACAACAGCCTCCCGGGGTCTCACAGGTGCCGATGACGAGCGGTCCGCGGCGGCTGATATCGAGCGAACCGATCGCCGATGAGCGACCGATTCCGATTCGCCCAAGCTCATGTGAGGCCGTGGGTTGAGTCTGGCCGTGCGGGGCGAGGACTAGGGCTTGAGCGCCTTCATCGGGCGGCCCTGAACGGCCACGGCCCGCTGGATCCCACCGGCGCTGCCGGTAGCCAGCCGGTGGACCGGACATTGGCCGGTGCGGCGTCAGATGAGGTCGATTGCGTTGTTGATGAGGTCGGCTGCGGCGAACATGTTGAAGGCGGTGTCGGGGTTGTTGAGTAGTCCTGTGACGACGAATTGTCGGCCGTCGTCGTGCTCGAGCCACCATGCGAGGGCGAAGACTCCCGGTTCGGATCCGCCTTTGAACCGGACGTCGGTCCAGGTGGTGTCGTCAAGTTCTACGCCGGGGTTGATCGACATGATGTCGGCTACGGGTTTGAGGCCCGGCGTCGATGTCAGCTCGTCGAGATGAACGAGTGTCTGGCAGAGGTCGTTGGGCGAGGCCAGCCATTCGATGTCGATGTTGCGGGGTTGGTCCTGGCCTTCGATGTTCGCCGCGGCTTCGAGTGCGGGGTCGAGGACCCAGGGAACGGTCTTGCCGTCGAGGTCGGCGAGGATGGTGCGGCGTCCGTCGGTGTCGGCGTTGTACCAGTCGGTCGGGTTGGGGGGATCGGCCAGGTATTTCAGCCAGAAGAGTTCGCGGGTGGCCAGGAATGGCTGGTTGAGCGCTGGTTGGGCGACTCCGGCTCGGGCCATGGCGGTTTCGATGGCCTCTCGGCCGAGCCGGTCGATGAGGTGGTCGGTGGCGGTGTTGTCAGAGATCGAGATCATGGCTTCGGCGTACTCGCGCAGGGTCAGGGTGTCGCCGTCGTCGAGCTGGAACACGTCACCGGCGGGGTTGCTGCGTAGCTCGGCTCGCACTGCGAGTGGTTCGTCCCAGTCGGCGGTGCCGAGTTGGATTTGGTTGGCGAGTTCGGCGAGGACCCACAGTTTGAAGATCGACCCGATGGCCAGGGGTTGGTCGCCGTTGTGTTCGTGGACGGCGTCGCAGCTGCCGTTGGTGACGTCGTAGATCCCGAGGGCTGTTTGGGGAGCGATTGCGGCCATGTCGGTGTCGAGTTGTGCGAGCGTGTATCCCTCGGGCAGGTCTGTGTCTGCGGGTTGGAGGAGCAGGCCTTCGATCTGGTGGGGGTCGGTGCTGGCGAGCGCCACGGTGATCGTGAGTCTGCTGCCGTCGGCTGCTTCGACGGTGACCTCCGCGACTTGTCCGTTTCGGCTGTCGTCGAGGATTCGCCATGGGGCGCTGCCGGGGGGAGCGATCTGGCCGAGCGGGGCATTCAACGCGGCGACCGGGACTTGGGCGAGAAAGGATGCGTCGAAGCGTTCGGTCACCGCGGCCGAGTCGAACTGGCCGGTGTCGAGGACATCGATCAGCCAGCCGATGTGGTCTTCCATCGTGAACGCTGGAGCCTCGGGCGCGTTGGCCGAGGCAGTTGCCGTCGAAGGGGCGTCGACTGCAACTGACGGTTCAGGCGGCGCTGCGACGTCGGTCGATCCGCATCCCGCCCAGAACAGAGCAGCGCAGACGGCGGCGACCAGAAGCGGCCACCGCCGGGTCACGGCTGTGGGGTCGGGGTCGGGGTTCGGGTGGCGAGGTCGATCGTGGAGCCGACGATTGCCACGAGGGCGACGGGCCACGCTCCGAGCCAGAAGAACATCACTGCTACCCCGGCGATCGCGATGGTGGCGGCGTTGGCGATGATGGGTGAGACCGGTCGAGCGAGGCTAGCGGCGAGTAGCACAACGCCGAGGCTGGCGATGATCAGCGCTGCGATCACGCTGGCGACGGGCCTGCCGACTTCGTCGGCGTAGTTGTCGAGCCCGCCGAGGTATCGCTGCTCAGCGAGGGTCGTGTTGCCCAGCATGTACGCGGCGAACACGAAGTGGAACATCGCCAGTGTCACTGCAGCCACCGATGTCACCGACAGCACCGACGTCCTGACGAGAGCCCGGGTCTGGCAGTTGCCGGTCACTAGTTCGTGGCGCCAGCTCAGGTCGGCCGCCATGCCACGGACAAGGCGGCGGACACGCTCTCTCGTGATCTGCTTCGAGGTCCAGCCGTCACGTTCACGACACTGGGCGTGTTCGGACAAGTCGCTTTCGATCTCGGCCCGACGCGACACGCTCTCGTGGTTGGGCAGGCCGGCCGTGTAGCGCTGAACCCACCACCGGGCGAACCGCATCGAACGGTCGTCACGTTCGCTGCTCATGTCGCGAACCCGGGATCTGCTCGGGTGAAGGCGGCTGCGTTGGTCGCCTCGGCTCGGGCTTTGGCCAACGCAGTAGCTCCGGCGCCGCTGATGCGGTAGCTGCGGCGGCGCGGTCGGCCCGCTGCGGCGGCGTCGTTGGGGTCCTCCCACCAGCTCTCGACCAGACCGGCCGCGTCGAGGCGATGCAGGGCCCGATACATCGTGCCGGTTGCGGTCAACTCACGCGAGTCGCCAGCGTCGGCGATGGCCTTGGCCAACGCGAAACCGTGCGAACCGGCCTCGCCGGCCTCGAGGCACGACGCCAGGATCGAGACTTCGAGAGGGAGCAGCGATCCGGGTCGTCGACGAGGCATATCTCATTATGATCAGATATCTGAAAATAAGTCAATCGGGTTAGTCTGCGGTTCCATGACAGAGGCATGTTCGGGGGTGGGACTCGAGGTCGCCTCCATCGGGTGCCCGATGGCAATGACCGCCTCGATCAGGGGACCCGCCAGATCTCGCCAATGGCGGGCGGGGCAGACCGCCGAACGGATAGGAATGGTGAGCGGACCCTGTGACGGCGGGTGGGGTGGTGCGATAGACCTTGTCTATGGCAACTGACCACACCGTGTTGTTCAGCGCTGACACGATCGCTGAGAAGGTGAATGAGTTGGCGGACCGTATCGACCGCGATCACGGGGAGGACGGCGTCGTGGTGATCGTGGTACTGAAGGGCGCGGCGATCTTTGCCGCGGACTTGGTGCGGGCTATGGAGACCGAGACCGAGCTTGCCTATCTCACGGCCTCGTCGTATGTCGACGGGTTCACTCCAGGAGAATCGTTGAGCCTTCGGGACGACCTCGATGTCGACGTGGGCGAGCGTGACGTGTTGATCGTCGACGACATCATCGACACCGGCCGGACCCTTCAGGAACTGTCCGCATTGGTAGTAGCTCAGGGACCGCGCCGTGTCGCCACGGTTGCGTTGGTGAGCAAGACCAGTCGGCGAGCACCGGACGCGGAGCCGGATTATCACGGGCTCGAGATCGGCGACGAGTTCATCTACGGCTATGGGCTCGACTGGGACGAGCGTTACCGAGACCTCGCGTTCATCGCGCTCGCCAACCCCTGACGCGCCGGCTACTCGTCGAGGGAGCGGAGGTAGCGATCGGCCTCGTCGATCTGGTCTTCTGGGAAGACTCGAAGGCCTTGGTCGTGGAGAAGCTGGGCCGTGACGCCCATACCCTCCACCGTGCCACCGGTGAAGGTTCCGTCATAGGTGTAGGTCGTGCCACACGACGGGCTCCCATCGGTCAACACCGCCATGATGCAGCCCTCGGCCTTGGCCCGCTGCGCAGTCAATCTGGCACCATCGATGAACTCGTTGGTTACGTCGGTGCCGTTGTCCTCTTCGACCCGGCCTTCGCCCTTCAGCACCACTGACGCGGTCGAACCAACGATCTCCGCTGGGGCGCGTGGCACCGGGAAGCCTGCTGCCAGTTCGGGGCAGAACGCCACCAGCCGGCCCTCTGAATCCCAGCGGTCCCAGATCTCGGACTCCACCGAAACTGCCGTGCTGTTGAAGCGGATCGGGCGGCCATTGAGACACCCGCTCACCAGAATCTTGTGCATGCCCACACCCCCTGGGTAGCGCTCGTTCCCGACCCAAGGTAGGGCACGGTGGCGGCGATCAGCGTGGCTCGGTCGGGGTGAGGGGCCAGGTGCCGGTGGTCGGGCGCCAGATGCTGGCGGCGATGGCGAACAACGCAATGGCGACGGTGAGTTGGACGGCGCCTTGCCAGATCATGCCGAAGAACAAGAAGACAAGTCCGAGGGCGGCGACTGGAACGGCGATCCATTTCAGGTGAGGCATCAGAGTGACTCCCTTGTGAGTTGTGCGGTCAGGGCACTCGCTGCGTTACGCGTGTGCTCGGTGGTTGGAGACGAGGCGGGTGGCGCCGAGGCCCAGTCCCGTCAGCCCGACGACAGTGGCAGCCGCCCAGCTGAGCATCCAGATTGCCCAGCCAATCTCCGTGAGCCAGAAGGCAAGGAACACGAACCCGAGCAGATACAGCCCCAGGGACCCGGCGAGCCATACGTACCAGCGTCGGGTGATCGAGCGGTCGGTTGGGGTGATGGGCCGGTCTTTGCCGGCGAACTGCAACCCGGCCAGGACGACGATGGCGACGACGAGGACGGCGATGGCTTCGGATCCCATCGCGAGCGCGGCGAGGGCGATCGTTGCTGCGATGACGGTGAGCACTGTCTTGGTTGGTTTCATGAGGTTCTCCCATCTCATATGAAGGGCGGTGGTGAAGGCTTCGGCGACGACTGCGCCGGCAACCCGCACCGAGCTGTGATGGCTGTGGTTGCGCATGTCGGCGATGGTGCGGGTCCATTCGGTGCCGTAGTGGCGGCGGAACGATCGGGGGTATGCCAACAGTGCGACTCTCACGAGCAGGTTCATGTCAGGCCGCTCAGTCCAAGTTGACGCAGCTGTGCTGCGTTGAGCAGTGCGGTCAGGCGGGCTTGTTCGGCGGCGCCGACGCGTTGGCCCAGCGCCGTGAGCTTGTAGTAGCGCCGTCGTTCGTCATCGAGGGCGGGGTCGGGGCGTTCGTCGGTTTCTTCAACGAGGCCCTGGTCGATCATGCGCTTGATCGACCCGTACAACGTCCCCGGTCCCATAGTGACAGAACCTGACGAGAGGTCGTCAGTGTCGCGCATGATGGCGTAGCCGTGCCTTTCACCTCCAGTCAACGCGACGACGATGTGCATCGCTGATGCCGGCAGCGGCAGGTAGCTGTCGATGTCGTCGGGGTTCGGTTTCCGTTTCGCCATGCCGCAACTATATCGACTATCGAGCTAGTAGGTCAAGAGTCGATATAGTACGATTTTCTACCGGTCGTATCGAACACCGGGCGGCCCGTCTGTTCGTGCAGGGTCTTCGAGCGTGTGCATGAACTGCTCGCCGTGGTCGGCGCGAGGGATTGTTCCAGAACCGTTTTGCACCGAGTGCGCGACAGAAGCAGTGAGCAAAGGATGGGAGCTGGAGATGAAGATTTTGCGTGCGCATTGGATCACTGCCCTGACGGTGGTCGCCTGGGGGTTCTTGGCAATAGTTGGCGTGGCATTTCTTGCCGGAGCGGGAGAGGGTGATCGTGGCGAGTTCGTCGCGTTGGGCATCGTCAATCTGACTGGCGCCGCCGCACTCGCCGCGGGCATGTGGGGCTTGCGTTCGGGTCGAACTACCCGCCGTGTCTCGAACGTCCTCCTCGTTGTCGGTCTGATTGCGGTCGGGTTGTATTGGTGGATGTTCGTCCCGGCGGCGCTGGCGCTGCTGTTGTTGCATGTCGGCGTGGTCCGCGGTGGTCTACGTCGCGAGCTGACGGCAGCGCACTGAGCGCTTGTAGCGCGACTGGCGTGGACAGAGGGGTCTAGATCCTCGGGTGTCCGACACTGCGTTTTTGATCACACGCTCTTGACGAATGTCACCCGCGACCGCTCCGTAGCTCGTCTGTAGGAATGAGAGCCGCTCGCCGCCCGGCGAGGGGCGAGAGAAGGAGAAAGATGTGAGAGTTTCATCACGAAGCCTGACGGTCGGCATCGCGACCGGAATGCTGATGCTGGGTCTCAGCGCGGCTCCTGCCGCTGCCGACCACGCCCACTTCATCTACCAGCCGGCGCAGGGTAATCATCCAGCCACTTGTCGATACATCGCGGCGGGCCAGACGCAGAAGGCCGCTGATGAGCCTGGGGGGCATGCGTTTCATGAACGTGTCCATACGGGTCGGCCGGGCTCGGACGACCGCGGGACGGACTTCGACAAGGAGACAAACGCGGCTAACTATGATTGTGTCTGGGCGAACACACCCTGAGGGAACGGGCAACTAATGGAGCACGGTGTCGTCCTGCTAGCCGTTTGCCAACGGCATCTGGTCTGGCGGTCCTACCGCAGGACGACACCAGATGCCGGTGGGGGAGATGAGTCCAATTGGGCCCAGCGTTTGGCAGCCCACAGGTATGTGGCGAGCAGGACGGTTGCGGGGGCAGCGTGGGCGAGGAGGTGGAAACGGGTGTGCCAGTTGAGGTCGGGTCCGAATCGTTCGCAGAGGGGTTGGTCGCCGATGCGGCTGCGGGAGTCCCACCAGCCGTTCACACAGGGATCGACGGCGTGGGCAACCATGAAGTAGCCGATGGCGACGATCCATGCGCCGACAGCAATCACGGTCGCGGAGCGCAGCCAGCCGGGGGAGCGGCGAGTCTGTCGGACCATGCCGACGGCGGCTGGCATGGCCAGTAGCAGTGCGATCAGGGTGGTGAGGATCGATGGGATGCCGAAGAGTCCGCCAGCTCCCGAGCCCAGATTGCTGAGCGCCCCGCCGAGCACCGCGGCGGCAATCCCGCCGATGAGACTGACGACAATGACGACGGTGAGCGACCGGGTTGTCCATCGGACGCCGCGTGAGCTGGGTTCGAGGCGGGTGGTGCCTGTTTCGGACGTGGTCTGCATCAGTCGGGTTGGTTGAGATCGCGGTCGGACAGGTCTTGGTCGGTGAGTTCGCGCATCTGCTGGTCGAGGCGCCGGTTCAGGGTCAGGAGGCGGCCGATGATGGGGAGAACCAGCAGGTTGACGCCGTGGAGGACGCCGATGATCAACAAGATGCCGCCCAGGCGGATGATGTTGTGTTGGACCTGTTCAGCACCGACGGTTGCGGTCCAGTTGCTGGGCCGGTCGATGGTGGTGGTGAAGGCGATGTAGGCGGTGAAGATCAGGTAGTAGGCGAAGTCGGTCAAGACGATGAAGCTCTTGCCGGTGGACGGGTTCGATCTGAACACGTCGGCGGCGTAGCTGCGACCGAATCGTTTGATGAAGGGTCCGAGCACCAGTGCGAGGGCGCCTAGCGTGACAGCGGCGATGATCTCGAGGATCCACCAGTCCATTTGGGGTTCTCCTTGTCTGTAGATGAACGCGACCGCGATTGCGGCGGCGATTGCGATGAGGGCTGACGTTGCGGCGGCGACACGTCGACGGGTATGGCGGCGGGACCGGTCGGCGTCGATGCCTGCCTTGACGCGGTCGAAGAGGTCCGGTGCGGGGTCGATGTGGGTGCCGGCGTTGGCGAGTGCGTTTTGGAGCTGTGACTCGAGGCGGGTCATCGGTGCTCCTCTGGGTCGTCGTCGAGATCGGTGTCGGTGCGTAGCCGTGCGAGGCCTCGTTTGAGGTGGGTCTTGACCGAGTTCTCCGACACCTCGAGCGTGGCGGCGATGTCGGCCACCGGGAGTTCCATCAGGTACCGGAGGGCGACGCAGTCGCGCTGGCGCCGTGGCAGGTCCCGTACCGCTTCGATGAGACGGCGGTGTTGGTCGTTGGTGGCGATGGTCTCGTCGACACCGGCCGGATCGAGATCGTTGGCCGGCGCGCGGTGACGTAGCGACAGCAGACCTCGCCGGTTGTGATCCCGTGCCAAGTTCAGCACGATCGACCGCAGATACGCGGGGGCGCGGGCTGGGTCCTGGAGCCGGCCCAGCGATCGAGCCATACGGATGAACGCCTCCTGCACGATGTCTTCCGCCGCGTCGCGGTGATCCACGAACACCCGCGCTAAGCCCACCAGCGCCCGCGCGTGCTCCCGGTACAACTCCGCGATCACCGCGTCCGGGTCGGACCACTCGCTCAGCTCCCACTCCTCTCCAATCCATGGGAATCCAATCCTGCCACTACCCAGACAGACGAACGAGAGTGTGGGCGCGGGTGACATACGGGTCGAGGCGGCGGCGGCCTAGCGGCTGCCGAATCGGTCCGCGACTCGCTAGCGCCGGTGGACTGTTGAGGCGATCTCGCCGAGCTTGTCACCCGTCGATCGAATCCAGACGTCTGTAGAGGTAAGGGCCACGAGAGGACCCGGTATGGACAGGCGAGGTTTGCTGGGCATGTTGTTGACTGTCGTGCTGGTGGACTCGGCCGGACTCCTACCTGTCCGTGAAACGACCACGAGAGTGAAGCATTTATGAGCGACGACGAGAATGGAGCGATCCGGGCGGAGTGGTATTGGCCGATGGTTGTGGTCGTGATGATGTTCGGGTGGTGGGCACGGGCGACTTATGGCGTCGGGTTGACCGCCATCATCCTGGGTGTGTGGCTGCTGATGGGATCGGTGGCAGGAGCAACCTGGGCCGTCAACCGTTGGAATCGATGGTGGGTATGGGGTGCCGTCTCGGTGGTGTTCGTGATCCTCGCTGCGGCGGCCCTGGAATTCATCACCATCGTGGAGGAGTTCTGAACATTTCCGGGGTACCACGAGGCCGAGCGGGTTCTCCGGGACAGACTTGGCGTGACTCCAGTCGACCGTCGGGTGACCCTCTCGTCGGGAGGCAAGGTCCGCGTGCAAGAGGTGGGGGAGGGACCTCCTGTGGTGTTCATCCACGGCATCTCGATTGCGGGGTCGAGTTGGTACCAGCTGGCGGCGGGGCTGGACGGCGTCCGCTGCATCCTTGTCGACCGGCCGGGTTGCGGGCTCTCGGATCCGATCGTCGGCGGACCACTGCGAGATCTGGCCAGTGTCGAGGCCTACGCCGATCGTCTCCTCTCGGATCTCCTCGACGCTCTCGAGCTTGAAAGCGCCATGGTCGGCGCCACGTCCTACGGGGGCCTGTTCGCCTTCCGCGGCGCGGCCGCAGTCCCCGAGCGGGTGGCGAAGCTGATCGAGTACAGCTGGCTGATGGGTGCGCCGACAGAGTCAACGCCGTTTTCGGCTCGTATGGCCGGGGTCCCCGGCATGCAGGCACTGATGACCCGCGTGCCGATGACCCGGGGGATGGTCAAGGGAGCGCTGCGACAGTTCGGGCTCGGCCGGGCGATCGACAGCGGCGCCTTCGATGACGACATGCTCGACTGGGCCCATGCTTTGATGCGCCACACCGACACCCTGGCCAACGACGCTCGGTCGTCACCCGAGGTCGTCACGCCGATCAAGGGTTTCAACACCGACCTGCTGCTGGCCGACGAGCTGTTGTCGAAGTTGACCATGCCGGTGCTGTTCCTGTGGGGCGAACTCGATCCCAACGGGGGCGCGGCCGTCGCTGAGGCTTTCGCCCCCCGGCTCCCGAACGCCGAGTTGGTGATTGTCGCCGGTGCCGAACACGCGCCGTGGATCGACGACCCGGAGTCCTGCGTGGGTCACACGCAGGCGTTCCTCGCCAGCTGACGAGGTCGATCGGCGGGGGCTCGACCTCCCTGGCCTCGGCACCAACCGATAGCGTGTGGGGACCGGATACTCCGTCGTGACGCGCTGAACAGGCGAAACGCTTAGGATGCAACGAGCTCGACGCTCCAGGGGGCGCGTGTACTGGGGTGAAATTCCCCCCCTCCGACACCGAACACCTGTTCGATTTCATCGTCAAGGCCGAGACGGCGCAAAGACGCGATCGCTGCTCGACTATCGCAAGTTTGCTTGCCGCCGCGGCAACGTCGTTCTTCGGGTCCGCCTCGACGTGACGCTGGGTGGACGGCTTCGGATGGAACGTCAGATTGGTCGTGCCTTACGCTGGTTCTGTAGGTACGTGAGTACTGCGGCGACTCTGCGGTGGACTTCGGGTTCGTCGCTGAGGCCGAGCTTGACGAAGATCGAGCTGACGTACTTCTCTATCGAGGACGTCGATAGGCATAGTTGGTCGGCGATGGCGTTGTTCGTTCTGCCTTCGGCCATGAGGGACAGGACGTCGCGCTCGCGGCGGGTGAGCGTGACGACTGGGGATTCTGTCGAGGATGTGCGGTCGACGAGGGCTCCGACGTGTGGGTGCCCGAAACTCCGTCGTGGCTGGTCATGCGGCCTTTCTGTATTCGTTGATGAGCCCGTCGCATCGGCCGGATCTGGCGACTCGAAGCGATGCTGGATCTCGGCTGGCGTTCACCTGCGTGTCGTTAACGCGTGGAGGTCGGTGATCGAGGGATCGGTGCGGCCGGTGGGTGTTGTAGTGGTCGATGTAGTCGACGATGAGGCCTTCGAGCTGACGCTGGTTCCAGATGATGGTGCGATCGAGGAGCTCGCGTCGCAGGGTCCCGATCCAGCGCTCGGCGAACGTGTTGGCGACGGGCGTTCGGATCGGCGTCTTGAGGATCCTGAGGCCTTCGGTTCGGAAGATCTCGTCGAAGGTGTCGACGAACTGGTTGCCTCGGTCACGGACGAGGGCACGGGCGTCGGTGAGTCGATCGGCGTGGCGGAGGAACAGGTTGCGGGCGGCTTGGGTGGTCCACGGGCCGGATGGGTTTGCGGTGATGCCAGCGTAGAAGACCTCGCGGGTGGTGACGTCGATGAAGAACAGCACGTAGTAGCGGCGCAGCAGGGCGGTGTCGACGGTGAAGAAGTCGCAGGCGACTGCAGCCTGGGAGTGCAGGAACTGTGACCAGGTGACCTCTGATCGTTGTGGGGCGGGGTCGATGCCGCGCTGTTTGAGGATTCGCCACACGGTGGATGCACCGATCTGGTGGCCGAGTCCAGTGAGTTCGGCGGCGATACGGCGGTAGCCCCAGGTGGGATTGTCGGTGGCCATGTCAATGATCAGCCGTCGGATCTCGGCGGCGGTGGATGGCCGGCCCGGTGGTCGCGTGGATTGGGTCCAGTGTCGGGCGATGCGGCGTCGGTGCCAACGGAGCAGGGTGTCGGGGGTGACGATCCATCCGACACGTCGTGGGCGGGGGAGCGCAGCTGCGATCGCGCCGAGAAGTGTTCGGTCATCGTCGGTCAGCTGCGGCTGTTCGGTCTGGCGGCGCAGGACGGCGAGTTGGTGGCGTAGCACGATGATCTCGAGGTCCTTGGAACGGCCAGTCCGCGCAGCGAGGCGTGTCAACGACGCAAGTAACCGGTAGAGGATGCGAAACATGAGGACCCAGGATGCGGTGCATCATGCCTGGTCAGCACCCACGACCGAGTATTGGGCACCCACACCCTCCCCGGAGTCCGACACCCTGCCCTCGTAGCCGTCAAGATCCTGGGAATCGGCCAGCGCAGCGGCGGTGAGATCGACCAGCCAGGAGCTGATCACCGAACCTCGTCGCCAGACCTCGGCCACTTCGGCGACGTCGATGTCGTACTGGTAGTACTGAGGGTCCCGCAGTGGGGTGGTTTCGGCGTCGATCTCGTGGTCCTGCAGCCCGGCATCGGCGTGTTTGATGATGCTGAGGCCTTCGGCGATGGCGGCCATCATGCCGTACTCGATGCCGTTGTGGACCATCTTGACGAAGTGGCCTGCTCCGTTCGATCCGCAATGGAGGTAGCCGTCCTGGGCCGTGCCCCCCGCTCGGTTGCGGCCCGGCGTGGGCTCGGCCGAGTCCGCGCTGGGGGCGATGGTCCGCCAGATGGGATCGAGACGCTGCACGGCGGCGGGTTCACCGCCAATCATGAGGCAGTAGCCTCGCTCCCGTCCCCACACGCCCCCGCTGGTGCCACAGTCGACGTAGTGGATGCTGTGGGTCGCCAGTTGGGCCGCTCGTGCGATGTCGTCCCGGTAGTAGGAGTTGCCGCCGTCGATCACGATGTCGTCCGGGTCGAGCAGCTCGGCCAGCTGGTCGACCGTCGCCTGCACGTGGCCGGGCGGAACCATCACCCATATCGCCCGGGGGAGCTCCAGCGCGTTGACGAACTCTTCGAGGGAGGCGGCACCGACCGCTCCCTCGGCAACGAGTTCGGTCACCGCATCCGGGTTCACGTCGTAGACCAGGCAGCGG
>CAMYLA010000107.1 GCA_947259095.1 uncultured Acidimicrobiaceae bacterium
CGTTGCTGGAATCGATCGCCGCCTCCGATGATCTGATCGCGGCGCTGCGGGCCTCGGCCCTGCTGGCGGAACACACCGCCAGGAGCGGAGACCCGGCCGCCATGCGGGAGGTATTGGCGGATCTTGCCGACGTCGACACCTTCTCCACTCTGGCCGCCATCGAATCGCTGGCTCGGCTCCGCGACACTGGCGCCGGCGACCAGCTGGTTCGTTACCTCGACCATCCGGCCGAGATCGTTCGCCGTCACGCCGCGTGGCGGCTCGGCCCCCGGCCGCCTCGGGCCGGGGCCTACCGAACCTTGACCGAACGGCTCACCGGCGGCGGCATCGAGACGATGCACGCCCACCGGACGCTCCGGTCATGGTCTCGATCGGACCGGGACGGTGTGGTGGCCGCCATCGTCGAACGACTGGCCTCCGCAACCGAGCCGGCGGCCAGAGCCCGGCTCGCCGATGCCCTTGGCGCCATCGCCGATGCCGGGCTCGACGGGGCGCTCATCACCATGGCCCTCGACAGTGACGAGGCGATGTCAGCCCGGATCGCCACAATTGGCGCACTCGGTTCTCGCCCCGGCCCCGACGTCGAGCGGGCCCTGGTCACGTTGGCCAGGACCGAAGACGAACTGGGCGTCCACGCCGCCATCGCCATCGGCGACCTCTGCGCCCCGGCCCTCTACAACCGATCAGCCGGCGCCGAGGGCCTGCGGATAGCTCAGCTCACCCTGGCCGGGGAGCTCGATGGTCGACTCAGCCGAGGTGGCCGGGGTGACACCGGCGGTGTCGCAAGCCTGATGGTCTCCCTCGGCGAAGCCCTGGTTCGACGCGAAGACGTTGCCCACGTGTTCACCATCGGTCGCGGCGTCCCGGCCGCCGTCGTCGCCGACCAGTTGGTGCCCGATGACGGCAAGCTGGCCTACGGAACCCTGGCCTACGGTGACCCGGTCCGACCCGGCGCCGCTCCCGGCGATTCGTGGGAGCACCTGCCGGCCATCGAGCGAGGTATCGTCCGGGTGTTGCGGGACCGACCCGCCGTCGACGTGCTCCACCTTCGCATGGCCGATGTCGGCGCCCTGGCCGGACTCGGTGCCGCCACCACCCTGGGGATCGAGACCTGCTTCAGCCTGGCCCCGGACCCCCACGGCGTCATCCAGTCGCTTCAGGATCAGGGCAAGTTGGATCGACGCTCGTTCGTCGACCTGGCCGCCAGCGATCACGTGTGGTTCCGGGCCCGCCTGGTGGAGCGGCTGACGAGGGAGGCATCCCGTCTCGCCCTGTTCCCCCGGGCCGATCTCGATCGGTTCTTCACCTTCCCCGACGATGTCGAGCGTCTGGGCGATGGCGGCGGTGTCGCTCGTGGCGGTGCTGTTGCCGGCGTCGACGGTGCTGCGCACGGCGTCAGTCCTGCTGCCGGCGATCACGTCGAAGGTGGCGACCGGCCGGCCCTGCGTCCGGCGGTGGTGGTGCCCGAAGGCATCGACCTTGACCTCACCCACCAGGCCCGGCGGGCGCTCGGCCAGAGCGGCACCGGACAGCATCCGGTCCCCGAGGTGCTGGCCGACCTGGCAGCCCGGATTCCCGACGGACGCCGCCACCTGCCATTGCTGATGTCTGTCGGGCGGTTCAACCCGATCAAGGGAATGGATCGTGTCGCAGCAGCGTGGGGGTCCGATCCCCGGTTGTACGAGTCGTGCACCCTGGTGATCGTCGGGGGCTCTCTGATCGATCCGACACCGGTCGAACGGTCGGTCCTGGACGCGATCGGCCGCGTCGTGCCCGAATCCTCGCCTGCGGCCGAGGGCCTGGTGCTGCTCGGGGGGCGACCCCGGGAGGATGTCGCCCTGCTGCTGGCCGCCGCCGGAGCGGGACTCCCTGGCGGCTGGGCGGCCGGCGGAACCTATGTCGACGGGGCCTCCAAGGAGGAATTCGGCCTGGCCCTCATCGAGGCCCTGGCGGCGGGCCTGGTGGTCACCGCTCCCAGCGTCGGCGGCCCTCCCAGCTATGTCGAACCGGACGTGACCGGGGTGCTGGTCGACGCCGAAGCCGACCTCGGTCCCGCCATCCGGCAGGCCTTCACCCTGGTCGATCGGCCGGGCCGAGCCGAACATGCCCGCCGGATGGTCGAGGAAAGGTACTCGGTCGACACCATGGCCGACCGCCTCGTCGGGCTGTACGATTCGGTCCCGGTCCTGTTGTGACAACACTCATCATCAGCCCCGACTACGTCTCCCACTACAACCCGCTGTCGGTTCTCGCTCGGGCCGCGGCCGGAGCCGGTCAGCGGGTCGTGGTCGCCGCCGGCCCCGGGTTGCGGGCCCGGGTCGAGGACGAAGGCCACGAGTGGCGTGAGCTCCCCCTCGGGCCGGCATCCAACCGCGGCGTTGCCGAGAACGATCCGGCCATCGCCGAGTTCCTGGCCGCCACCGCGGCCGGGCCCCTGCCCACCATCGGCCATCAAGCCGAGAAACGGGAGCGGGATCTGCTGTGGCAGCCGGAACGAATCATCACCGAGATGGCGGCGATCATCGACCGGCTCGACCCGGACCACATCGTGATCGATCATGTGTCATTCGCCGCCACCCTCGGGGCCTACGCCACCGGCCGACCGTTCACCACGCTGGTACCGGGTCATCCCAGCCAGCTCCCCGTCGGCTCCGAGCGCTACGGTGTGCCGCCGACCTGGCCGATCTCCATGGCCCAAGACGAGGAGGAACTGGCGGCCGTCCATCGCCTGGCCGACCGGGTGACCGATGCCTTCACCGAGCGTTGGAATCAGGCCCTGGCGGCGTCCGGCTCGGCCCGGCCTCCGGTCGACGACGCGTTCGGGGTCCACGGCGAGCGGGTGCTCTACAACAGCATCGCGGAGCTGACCACCCCGGACCGGGCGGCCCTGCTCCCTTCCGGCAGCCGGTTCGTCGGACCGCTGGTCCGTCGCCAGACCCTCGACGACCAGTTCGTCTCATGGCGGGACCAGAACGTCGGCGGACCTCGGGTCTACGTCGGCTTCGGCACCTTCCTCTCCCATCGGGATGATGTCCTGGCCGCAGTGGCGGACGGGTTGCGTTCGGTCGGAGCTCGGGCCGCCATCGCCCTCGGGTCGACATCGCCTGCAGCACTCGGCCCGGTTCCGGCCGATTGGTCGCTTGCGCCGATCCTGCCCCAGGTCGCCATGTTGGCGGTGGCGGACCTCGTCATCCATCACGGTGGCAACAACAGCGCCCAGGAGTCGTTGGCGGCCGGCGGGCGCCAGATCGTCATGCCGTTCTCCACCGATCAGTTCGCCAACGCCGCCGACCTCGAACGTATCGGGTTGGCGTCGGTCCTGGCCCCGAACCGAGCCGGTGGGCCCGAGATCGCCGCCGCGGTCGAAGCGGCCCTCGCCGCCGCCCCGAGCCCGCCGGTGCAGCCCTTGAACGAGGAGGCATTGGCCGTCGAGCTGTTTGGCGGCCCCGACGCCGCCCGACCGGACGCTGCCGGACCCGCTGATGGGATCAGGTCAGGAGTCGGATCAGCTGCCAGCCGATGACGGCGCCGCCGAGGACCCGGCGCCAGGGGTTCACGCCCCGGACCAGTTCGTCGCCGCCCCAGTAGATCCAGAGTGCGGTCGTGAGCAACCCGGCCCCGTCGTTGACTGCGGTGCCCTCCCCGGTCAGGAGCCGGGCGACCGTGGCGGCGCCGATGGCAAACAGCGGCCAGTTCGGGAACTGGGCGATCGTGAGCTCGCCGGTCTCCCGGTTCTCGAACCACCATCGCAACGAGGTGACCGGCCGGCTCGGGCTCGACGACGGCCCCGCGACTGCGGGAGCCGGGTTCTCGAATCCGTCCAGGTAGCGGCCGGCCATGAACCGTTGGAAGGCCCGACCGACCGGGCCGCCGAGCTTGGCCGGCCAGGAGGCGGGGCGGGAGATGGCGGTGATCTCCAACGTGACCACATCGGTGGCGGGATCGCGGCTGACAACGAACGACTCCTCGCCGGACTCCGGATGATGGGGCAACGTGCCGTAGGCGAAGCCGAACCGGTTCGCCTCGTCGATCACGTCGACGATTCGACAGGCCGCGGTGACCCACAGCGGCCAGACCCTGATGGCCAGCGCCACGTTGCCCCCGGGTTCGAGGGCCGGCTGTGACGGTTTGAGCAGCGCCCCGGCCCGGCGGTGGCCGGCCCACCCCTCGATGGCCGCCTTGGCCGCCTCGAACCGGTCGGTCCCGTTGCCGATCGGCCGGGTCGCCCGGAGTCGGTGATACCCGGAAGGGGTTTCGGTGCTCGACAGCGTGGCGCCCGTCGGCCCGTAGGACAGATCGGCGGCGGACTGGTTCTCCAGCAATGACGAAAGCTCGGTCGGGCCGGGCCGGCGTAACCGGTACATGGGTGTGGTTCTGGTCATCGGTTCTGGATCGGGTTTCGGGCGTAGCGGTGATGGCGTCGCGGTGGGCGAACCCCGCTGGCGAAGACCATCTGGACCACCCGGGCACGGTGGGGGCGATACGGTTCCAGCAACTCCAGCATCCTCTCGTCGTCTCCTCGGGCTTCGCCGGCCAGGAACCAGGTCACCATGGACGGGATCCCGTCGTCGCCAACGACCACCGAGTCGGCGTCGCCCCAGGTGTGAGAGGCGACGCTGCTCATCGTCCACGGGCCGAGGCCGCGGATCGCCGCCAACTTCGGCCGGACCTCGTCGAACGGCCCGTCGACCGACCCGGCGAGACGATCACCGATCCGGGCCGCGGCCCGCAGGTACTCGGCCCGCTGCCGCTCGATACCGAACCGGTGGAAGTCGGTGTAGTGGAGGGCAGCGGTGGCGGCCGGTGTCGGCGGGGTGAGCAGCTCGACCGGCCCGGGGGCATCGGCCCCCGATGCGGTGACGAACCGGGTCCACTGCCGGCCGGCATCGACTCGGGTCACCCGTTGCTGCACGATCAACCACGCCAGGTCGTGCCACAGGGTCCTGGTCCGGAAGAGCCGTCGCTGTTGCTGTCGGCGCCACACATCGCGGAGCGGTTTGTCGGCGGGGTCGAACCCGTCGATCCGGTCCTCCAGCCCCAGCAGCCCCTCGGCCCGCTCCAGCAGCCAGGATCCTCCCGGCCCCCATGCCGACAACCGGGCGGTTGACGGATCGTCGCCCCAGTCGGCTCTGATCGACCCCGGACCGTCCGGGGTCAGGGTGGCCCGCTCGAAGCGCCCGTCTGTCAGCCGCACCGTCGGGTCGCCGGACAGCATCAAGAGCGTGCGAAGCGTGCCGGTCAGATCGATGTCACCGATCGACAGGGTGCGCTGGCGAACCTGTTCCACACCGGTACTTCGTTGCCAGACCTCCGCCCGATGCACCGATCGCCGAATCGAGTCGGTCGAGCAGGTACCGGGCTGTCGAGGCGATGGCGTCATTCCCACGGCGATGCCAGCCCGCCGACCGGGCCCCGGGGGGCTGACGTGAATCAGGGCAACGTCGATCGGCAGCGCCCCGTCGGGTTCGGTCAGCCTGGCGAAATGGCGGAGACTCGAGAGAACGGTGGCCAGCGCCCCCGCCTCCCTCATCTGTCGCCGCCCGTCCCGCCCGCCGGTCGTTGCTCGGGCGTCCGCTCGCCGATGAGCTGTCGCAGCTTGTACTTCTGGATCTTTCCCGACGGGGTGCGGGGCATGTCCCGGGTCACCACCAACCGCTCGGGCCAGTACTGCTTTGCCATACCGGCCCGCTCCAGGAACGAGGTGAGGCTTCGCAGGTGCAGGTCGGGGTCGGTCGAAATGACGACGGCGCAGGCCCGCTCACCGAGCCGGGCGTCCGCCACCCCGACCACCGCCACCTCGGTCACGGCGGGATGCCGCAGCAGCAGGTCTTCGACCTCGGCCACCGGGACGTTCTCGCCGCCCCTGATCACCAGGTCCTTGGTCCGCCCGACGATCCTGATCCCACCGTCGGATCTGAGCCGGGCCACGTCGCCGGTGGCGAACCAGTCATCGCCCGGGGACGCATCGGCGTACAGGTCCTCCCGGTGGAAGTAGCCGAGGGCCTGGCTCGGTCCCCGGGTCTGGAGGTCGCCGCTCTCGCCGACGGCGACCGGACGGCCGGCCGGATCGACGATCCGGATCTCCATCCAGTCCAGCGGGGTGCCGTCGGAGTCCGACACCAGCTCCACCGGATCGCCGGGTCTGGTGGTGGTGACGATCATGTTCTCGGTCATGCCCCAGACCGCAATAAGCTCGGCCTCCAGCACCTCGGCTGCATCCTCAACCACCACTGGCGGGATGGGTGCGCCGCCGCAGATGAAGTAGCGAAACGATTCGACGTTGCGAGGGCGGCGGCGCTGGGCCGCCACCATGTCCATGGCGAATGCGGTGGCCGAGACCGTCCAGACGATGCCTTCGGTCTCGACCGCATCCAGCATCTGCTCCACGTCCCACACGTCCTGGTAGACCACGGTCATGCCCATCGACAGCGGCTGCAGCAGCCCGTAGCCGAACCCGGTCTGATGGGCCAGGGTCGAGGCCATGAAACCGACGTCGGCGGCGCCGAGCCCGTAGACCTCGGCCATGACCCGGCCGCCGGAACGAACGGTGTTGTGGGAATGGAGCACACCTTTCGGCTCGCCGGTGGTGCCGGAGGTGAACTGGATCTCGACAAGGTCGTCGGCCGCCGGCCGCCGGGCGGCCAGCTCGTCGGCCAGCGCCGGATCGTGCTCCCAGGTCCGGCCGGTGAAGAACTGCTCGAAGCCGATCCCCGCCGGAGGGTCGCCGGGTTCGGAGCCGGTGCCGGCGACGACCACGACATGTTCCAGCGTGTCCACCGCCTCACACAGCCCCCGGGCCATGGCGGCGTGGTCATGGCCGGCGAACAGGTCCGGCACCACCAGGACCCGGCTCCCGGTCCGGCCGAGGATGAAGGCCAGCTCCCGATGGCGGAAGATCGGGACCAGCGGATTGGCGATCGCCCCGACCCGGAGGATGCCGTAGACCAGGGCCGGGAACTGCCAGATGTTTGGGAGCTGCACCGAAACCGCATCGCCCGGTTCGACTCCGAGCTCCAGCAACGCTGCGGCACATCGGCGGCTGTGGAGCTCCAGCCGGCCGTAGCTCAGCCGGTCCGGCGCCGCCACCCCTCGCCGGTAGCCGACGATGGCCGGGGCGTCCGGATCGTCGTCGACCCGGGCCAGGAAGTCGTCGAGCAGGGTCTCCGATCGCCAGGCGCCGCGGTGGTGATAGGCGGCAACCGTGGTTTCGTCGATGGTGCGACGACCGGGCGTCATGACCGAAATCTACCGACTGGCCCGGGTTCGTGCAGGTTGGTCGTTTCGCGGCCGGGGAGCTGGAGGCCCCATGGTGCAGCGCCTACGCTCTGGCGATGCCCGATGAACCGGCGGAGCCGTCCCTGTTTCTCCCCGAGGACGACGGGTTCCATGCCCCGCCGGCCGGGGACGACTGGTGGTTCACCGAAACCGCCTGGTTCTCGTTTCACAACGTCGAAAACAAGCTTGGCGGCTGGTTCTACACGATGGTCCGACACAACATCGGCACCGTGGCCGGGGGAGCCTGGGTGTGGGACGACGGCGCCCATCTGCCGTGGGAGGTGCCGTACTGCACCAACTACTCGGCGCTGGAGCTCCCGGCCGGTGCCGATCTGCGCAATGTGGAGCTGCCGACCGGCGTTGCCATCGAGGTGCTGGAGCCGATGATGTCGTACCGGCTCGGTCACGATGATCCCGGTCGGTACCGGGCCGACCTGCGGTTCGATGCCGTCGACCGACCCCGCCCGCTGGCCGCCGCCGGCTCGACCTTCGGCCGGTCGGCCCACTTCGATCAGCTGGGCCGGGTCACCGGCACCATCGAACTGCACGGCCGATCGATCGACATCGACAGCTGGTCGATGCGGGACCGGACCTGGGGTCGGCGGCCCGAGGACCGACCGAGGCAGGCGGCCTACGTCACCGGTGCCGGTGGCCAAGGCACCGGATTCCTGGCGGTCACCAACACCAGGGACGGAACCGATCGCATCGCCTACGGCTTCGTCAAGCGGGGTGACGAGCAGGTGCCGTTGGTCGATGGCCACCGGTCGGTGGTTCGCCATCCGGAGCATGGTTGGGTGACCGAGATCCGGGTCGACGGGGTCGACGCCGCCGGGACACCGTTCGTGGCCGCCGGTCGCTCGGTCAGCCGGATCATCATCAACCGGCACTCGTTCATCGACGTGAACAGCGTCATCGAATGGCGGCTGGAGGGCGACGACCAGGGCCTGCTGTGGTGGGGCGAGGATCAGGACATGTGGCCCATGCACCGATGGTCGGCGGCGAAGCGAACCGGCGATTGGGGGCTGCCGGCGTGACCATGGAACCAAGCGATCTGCTCGGTCGGCTGTCGGCCACGCTGCGGTCCGAGATCGGGCCGGCGGTCGGCGACGAGTACACCAGAACCCAGGCCTTCATGGCCTCGGTGATCCTGGCCAAGGTGGCGAAGGAGGTGGCGTTGGGGCCCGATCACCGGGCGGCCGAACGGGCCGACATGGTCGAACTGCACCAGCGCCTGGAGCCGATCCTGGGCGTCGGGCCGCCGGCACCGGTTCTCGACGCCGCAGCCGCCGCCCGGTCGTCGGCCACCGTCGCCGGGCTCGGTCCACTGGTCGAGGCCCTCCACCGGTGGGGTGCCGACCAACCCGGAGCCGACCGGGCGCTGGCCGCCATTCGCACCACCCTCCGTCGAGACGTCGATCGGCGGATGGAGGTCGCCTCGTGACCGGGACGGGAGGACCGGACGGTGGCCCCGACGCCGACGCCGACAACACCATCGGGGCCGGGCCGGACGGGCGATCGTTGAAGGACACCCTGGCCGCCTATCTGGCCGATCGCCTCGAGGCCGAGGGCCCGGTCCGGATCGAGAACATGGACCGGATCGCCGTCGGCTGGTCACACGAGACCTGGCTGTTCGACGCCCACTGGATCGACGGCCAGGGTGCCGAGCAGCACCGGGGCCTGTGCCTGCGACGGGACCCCGGCAACGCCCTGCTCCGGGACTACTCCGACCTCGGGCAGCAGTTCCGGGTACTGCGGTGCCTCGAGACCACCGACGTCCCCGCCCCCATCGCCTATTGGTACGAGCCGTCACCAGAGGTGCTGGGGGCCCCGGCGTTGCTCATGGAGAAGGTGGCCGGGGAGTGCCCAAGCCCGTGGCGCAAGACCGGCCGGGAGTACTACACCGCCGCAGCAGAGCGAGGGGTGCTGCCGACCAGCTTCACCGATGGGTTGGTGGCCATCCACAGACTCGACTGGCGGGAGGCCGGGCTCGACTTCCTCGGGGTGCCGGAACCGGGGCCCCGGTTCGCCCTGGGGGAGGTGGCGAAGTGGCGCCGTTTCATCGATAGGTCCGGTCAACCGGTCCATCCCATCCTGGTCGATCTCACCGGTTGGCTGGAGGCCAATGCTCCGTCCACCGAGCGGTTGACCCTGGTTCACGGCGCCTACCGGACCGGCAATGTGCTGATCGACGATGATCGGGTCTCGGCGGTGCTGGACTGGGAGCTCCAGGTGATCGGCGATCCGATGTACGACGTGGCCTACATGCTCACCGAACTCAACCGGGAGGGTACCGAGCTGCTGTCGAACGTTGTTCCCCGGAACCTCTTCTTCGACCGCTACCAGTCGGCAACCGGGATCGAGATCGACGAGGACCGCTGTCGCTACTACCAACTGCTCTACGCCATGCGGTCGGCTGCGTTCTGGATGAGCGCGGCCGGCCTCTACGCAGACGGTGCCAACACCGACCTGCGG
This sequence comes from uncultured Acidimicrobiaceae bacterium, assembly GCA_947259095.1. Classification (GTDB taxonomy): domain Bacteria; phylum Actinomycetota; class Acidimicrobiia; order Acidimicrobiales; family SZUA-35; genus JAHELU01. Next base: position 9,748 of record CAMYLA010000107.1, read on the forward strand.
TTGGCCAGAACCCAATGGTCGGTCACCGTCGCTCTGGAACGGGCCGCCACCGAACTGGGCTACTGAGCGCCCGGCGCCGAACCCCGCCGCCGCTCGCGCCGCCGTAACTGGGAGGGTGGTGCCGACGCCGACTACCGTGAAGTGACAGCGCCTCACAGGGGGCTTCGGATCGCCCCAGCCCGACCGAGGCGTGGAAAGCGAGCCTGCCATGTCCGTTCTCACCACGGCGCCCAGAGTCGACACCAACAAGGTCATCGGGACGCTGCTCTCCGACGTGACCCTCCGAGATCTCGACGACGACGGCGTCCGGCAACTGGTCGATCTGGCCGCCGAGCGAGGGGTGCTGTTCTTCCGCAACCAGGAGATGACCCTGGCCGAGCAGGTCGAGTTCGGCAGCCGCCTCGGTGAGCTGCACATCCATCCCGCGGCCAAGGCGCCGGACGGTTATCCGGAAGTGCTGCTGGTCCACACCGACGAGAACAGCCGCTACACCGCGGGCGACGGCTGGCACACCGACGTCTCGTGTGACGCCCGACCGCCGGGGTTGTCGATGTTGCGCATCGAGCAGGTGCCGTCCGCCGGCGGCGACACCCTGTGGGCGTCGATGTACGAGGCATACGAGACGCTGTCGCCGTCGTTCCGGGAGTACCTGTCGAGTCTGACCGCGGTCCACACCGGTGACCTGGCATACCGGGGCCGCTACACCAAGGACGATCGCGATACCGAGTACCCGACAAATGAGCATCCGGTCATCAGGACCCACCCCATCAGCGGCCGCAAAGCCCTCTACGTGAACAGCGGGTTCACCCAGCGCATCAGAGGCCTCTCCCGTCGGGAGAGCGATGGCCTGCTGAAGATCCTGTTCGACCACATCGCCTACGGGGTGCGTTTCCAGACCCGCTTCCATTGGGAGCCGAACTCGGTGGCCATCTGGGACAACCGGTGTGTGCAACACCATGCGAGCTGGGATTACTTCCCCGAGACCCGCCACGGCTACCGGGTGACCACCAGAGGCGAGGTTCCCTTCCAGTAGGCCCGGCCGGCTCAGCCGCTGGTTGCCCCCATCGGGGCCAAGGTCTGGTCGGCCTCGTCAACGGTGAGGGCGCCGGTCATGATGGCCACCGCGTCGTTCATGTTGTGTGACTGGGGCGTGATCACCGCTGCTCGGCGGCCCAGTCGCTGCACGTGGATACGGTCGGCCACCTCGAACACCTGCGGCATGTCGTGCGAGATCAGGATCACCGGCATGCCCCGGCCCCGTAGATCGTCGATCAGTTGGAGCACCCGGGCCGACTCCCGCACCCCGAGGGCCGCCGTGGGCTCGTCGAGGATGATGACCTGGCTGCCGAAGGCGGCGGCCCGGGCCACCGCAACGGCCTGGCGCTGCCCACCGGAGAGTGTCTCCACCGCCTGGCTGATGTTCTGGACCGTCCCGATGCCGAGGTCCTGCAGGTGCTGGGCGGCCTCGGTTCGCATACGTTTCTTGTCAAGGCTCCGAAAGACACTGCCGAGGACGCCGCTTTTTCGGAGTTCCCGACCCAGGTACAGATTGCTGGCGATATCGAGCGCAGGCGACACCGCCAGCGTCTGGAAGACGGTCTCGATGCCGGCTTCCCGGGCCTCGTGGGTGGTGCGGAACAGGACGTCGTTTCCGGCAACCGTCATCGTGCCGGCATCGGGGGCGTGGGCTCCGGAGAAACACTTGATCAGGGTCGACTTCCCGGCCCCGTTGTCGCCGATGACGGCCAGCACCTCGCCGGGAAACAGGTCGATGTCGGCACCGTTGAGTCCGACGACCTTGCCGAAGGTCTTGACCAGTCCGCGGCCGGTGAGAATGGGTACCGGCCGGTCGTCGGTTTGGGTGGTGGTCACGACTTCACCTTCCTGATCCACTGATCGAGTGCCACCGCGGTGATGACAAGGATGCCGACCGCCAGCACCCGGTAGGCCTGGTCGAGACCGGCCAGCGCCAACCCGTTCTCGACCACGGTCACGATGAGTGCTCCCAGCAGGGTGCCGATCATGGTGCCACGGCCACCGAACAGCGAGGTGCCGCCGATCACCACCGCGGTGATCGAATCGAGGTTGATGTTGGGGGCGACGTTCGGGCTGGCCGACCCGACCCGACCGATGGTGATCCAGGCGGCAATGCCCATGACCAGCCCGGCCACTGCGTAGACGCTGAACAGCACCCGTCCGGTGTTGATGCCGGACAGCTCCGCCGCATCCGGGTCGTCGCCGACGGCGTAGATGTGGGTGCCCCAGGCGGTGTTGCGGAGAATGTAGGCGAACACGGCATAGAGGCCGAGCATCACCAGCACGCCGGTCATGACCGTGAACGGGCCGATCTTGAACGTGGTTCCCATCCACGTCATCGTCTCCGGCATCTCCGGACCCTGGATGGTCCTGGCCTTGAAGAAGATCAGGCTGAGGGCGGTGAAGATGCTGAGGGTGCCGAGGGTGACGATGAACGGCGGCAGCTTGAACCGGACGATGAGGAAGCCGTTCACCGCACCGGCCACCACGGCGATCAGGATCCCGGCTGCGATGGCGAGCGGGGCCGGCCAGCCGAACCCGGCCACGTTCGACACGTCGGAGCCGACCACCAGGTTGGCCATCATCATCTGACCGAAGACCATGATGGCCCCGATGCTGAGGTCGATCCCGGCGGTGAGGATGATCAGCGTCTGGGCGATGGCCAGGGTCCCGACGATCACGGTCTGCTGGGTCATCAGCGACAGGTTGGTGGCCAGGATGAACCGCTCGTTCAACAGGGTGAAGATGATCATGGCCACGATGAGCACGGCGAGCGGGCTCAGGTACGGATATTTGTGCAGGACGCCCTGGATCTTGGGGAGGATGCCCGAGGCGGTGCCGAACTCTTCGGCGAGGTCGGGAGCTGCTGTGGTGTTCACCGGTGGCCCTTCCAGGTCATTGACGATCTCCTCCAGGTTGCCGATGGGGCAGCGATCTCGCAAGATCGCTGCCCCGTCGACGTCAGACGAAGTCCGGGGATCAGCCCCAGGCGTTGTCGATGCAGTACTGCGAGTCCTCCTGGGGGGCGACGGTGACGCTGTCCATCGGCTCGTCGGTGCACAGCGCGACACCGGTGTCGAAGAAGGTGCCGTCGGCCGAGGTGTTCTCCGGCGGAGCACCACCCTCGGCGATCTCCTTGATGGCCTCGAGCCCGAGGGTGGCCATCAGCAGCGGGTACTGCTGGGAGGTGGCCTGGATGCCGCCGGCCTGCACCGCCTGGACCCCGGCCAAGCCGCCGTCGACCGAGACAACGAAGACGTCCTCGCCGACGGTCTTGCCTGCCGCCTCGAGGGCGG
>CAMYLA010000108.1 GCA_947259095.1 uncultured Acidimicrobiaceae bacterium
CGGTGGGATCACCGTCATACGGTGCAGCACTGCCAGTTGACCACCAAGGCCCAGTACAAACGGATGGCGGCGCTCGGTATGTGCGCCAACATCTTCTCAAACCACATCTTCTACTGGGGCGATCAGCACCGTGACGCCACCGTGGGGCCGGAGCGGGCCAGGGGCATGGACGCCTGCGCCACCGCAGTCCGGGAGGGTGTGTCGTTCTCCATCCACTCCGACGCCCCGGTCACGCCGATGGGCCATCTCCACACCATGTGGTGTGCGGTCAACCGGCACACCGCCTCGGGCGACGTGCTCGGCCCGAACGAGCGGATCACCGTCCATCAGGCGTTGCACGCCGCAACCCTCGGTGCGGCCCACCAGATCAAGATGGACCACGACGTCGGCAGTCTCGAGCCGGGCAAGTTCGCCGACGTTGCGGTGTTGGACGCCGACCCGTTCGGGGTCGATCCCGTCGAGCTGAAGGACATCGGTGTCTGGGGCACGATGCTGGCCGGGGAAGCGTTCCCGGCCGACCACCCGGCATGAGCGGCGACCCCGGCAGCGGCCCCACCCCGGCCACGACCGCCACCGGCCCGGCCACGGTGACCAGGATCGCCAAGGCGGCCTGGGTGGCGGCATGGGACGAGGACGCGGCGACCCATCACTACCTGAACGACATCGACGTTGTGCTGGTGGGGGACCGCATCGGCCACCTCGGCCCGGGCTACGACGGTCCGGTCGATGCCGACATCGACGGCCGGGATCGGTTCGTCATGCCCGGCCTGATCGACGTTCACGCCCACCCCTCCACCGAGCCGCTGAAGAAGGGTTTCCGGGAGGAGTTCGGCAACCCACGGATGTACATGAGCCCGCTGTACGACCGGGCCTTCATGCTGCAGACCGATGCAGCCGGTCAACGGATCGGGCTGCAGTACGCCATGTGGGAACTGTTGCGCAGCGGCGTGACCTCGGTCGTCGACCTGTCCTTCCCCTACGAGGGATGGGCCGAGACCATGGCCGGGACCGGTGTTCGGGCCTGGCTGGTGCCAAGCTACGCCTCGGCCCACTGGTCGACCGGCGATGGCCACAGCGTCGACTACATCTGGGACGAGGCTCGGGGCATGGCGCTGCTGGATGAGGCGGTGGTGGTCGGTCGCAGCGCCGAACGAGACCCGTCCGGTCGGTTGTCGGCGATGCTCGGCCCGGCCCAGATCGACACTTGCACCGAGGAACTGCTGGCCGCCAGCCAGGCCGCGGCCAGGGACAACGGCTGGACGCTGCACACCCATGCCGCCCAGAGCCTGGTGGAATTCCAGGAGATGACCCGCCGGCACGGGGTGACCCCGGTGCAGTGGGCGTCGGAGATCGGGCTGCTCGGCCCGGACTGCATCCTGGCTCATGCCATCTTCACCGATGAGCACAGCTGGACCCGGTGGCCGGGTCGAACCGACGTGCGTCTGCTGGCCGATTCCGGCACCGGGGTGGCCCACTGCCCGGGCGTGTTCGCCAGGAACGGTCAGGTCCTGGAAGATCTCGGCCACTACGTCCGGAGCGGCGTGCGCCTGGGGATCGGGACCGACAGCTTCCCCCACAACATGCTGGAGGAGATGCGCCAGGCCGCGATCCTGGCCAGGGTGGCCACCGGCGACGTCGGCTCGGTCACCACCGGTGAGGTCTTCGCCGCTGCCACCGTCGGGGGCGCCGACCTGCTCGGCCGGCCCGATCTCGGTCGTTTGGCGGTGGGGGCCAAGGCCGACGTGGTGCTCGTCGACCTCACCCATCCGGCGATGCAACCGGTGCGCGACCCGCTCCGGAGCCTGGTCTACACCGCAGCCGACCGGGCGGTCAGCGACGTCTTCGTCGACGGACGCCACGTCGTCGCCGGCGGTCAGGTCACCACCGTTGACATCGAGGCCGTCACCGCCGGACTGCAGTCGGCCCGGGATCGGGCCGAAGCAGGCGCAGCGGCCAACCACTTCGCCGGGCGAAGTGGCCTCCAGGTGTCGCCGCTCAGCCTTCCTGGCGGCAGAAGTCGGCGAATCGCTCGATGAAGTCGGCCAGCTCGGCCAGGGTGTCCGCCTCGACCAACTCACCGCCCTCGTCGAGCTTGCCGCCGTACTCACCGATGCCGAGGGTGTCGAACAACCTGACCGGTTGAAAGGCCATGATGGCCGAGAAGTGCTGTCGGAGTGATTTCCCGGCCCGGGGCCCCGGCGACGTGGTGATCAGGGTGACCGGCGTCTGTTCCCATCGCTTCGGCGGCCGGGACAGCCAGTCGATCACGTTCTTGGTCACCGCCGGGAACGACCCGTTGTACTCCGGTGAGAACAGCATCAGCCCGTCGGCGTCGCCGACGGTGTCATGCAGTGCCACAACTGCGGGCGGAAGACCGGCCTGTTCGGTGTCGCCGTTGTAGAGCGGCACGTCGGCAACGTCTTGGACGATCACGGAAACGCCGTCGGGGGCGGCGGCGACCGCAGCCCTGGCCGTTGCCGCGTTGGCCGAGGCCGTGCGCAGACTTCCAACGATCGCAACGAGGTGCAACGTGCTCATAGCCGCCCATTCAACCAGCTGCGAACCCCGACCCGGCGAGTGAGGCAGAGCCGGTCGGTCGACGGCCGATCAGGGCCGGTCGGTCCCGGGCTGCGCCGCCGCTGTTGTTGGCAGGGCCACGTTCTTGCATGTCAGGTCAGGTCAGGACAGGTGAAGGGATGGAGAACTTGTTGCGATGGTTGTGGGACCGTGTCGCCGAAGGTGATAAGAGTGAGGGGCGGCGACTCAGCTCGGGCGCCGAAAACTACTCAAGGTCAAAGGGCTTCGCCATGAAAGACATGCAGATCGCCGGCATCGGTGTCGGTGCGATCGTCACCCTCCTGGGGCTTCTCTTGATCTGGCCGGTCAACGGCTACAACGGGTGGGGAATCATCCTGACCCTGGTGGGGCTGATCGGCTTCGGTGGTTTCTCCAAGGGCAAGTGGTACTGAGCGCCCGCCGCTGAGCGAGCGCTCCTGCCGCGGGCCTTTGTGCGGGCGCCGGCTCGGAGCCGCCGCCGGCCGGTTGCTGCCTGAGCGGCGGGCTATCGTGAAGCCCATGGCAGGCTCAGCGCTCTCCCCGGCAACCGGGTCCCTGTCGGCCGAGGGCTGCGACCTCGACGACTTGGTGGCGATCGTCTCGGAACCGACGGACCCGTCGGCATACCCGAACGCCGCGGCCGTCGTCGACGGGGTCGTGGTGTACGACAACGCCGAGCTCGGTCGGCTGGTCGATGATGAGCGGTTGCGGCGGACGGTCATGGAGGAACTGGCGGCGGTGCTGTTGCACGGCCCCGGCGTCGTGGTGTTCCGGGCCGCCTTTGCCAACGACGGCATCGACCGGGCCACCGAGGTGTTCCGACGGATCATCGACCAGCAGAACCGCGCCGGCTCCGGTGGTGGCGACCACTTCGCGAAGCCCGGCGCCAACGACCGGGTGTGGAACGCCCTGGAGAAGCTGGCCCTGGCCGACCCGGAGGTGTTCTGCCACTACTACCAGAACAGCATCCTGGCGTTGGTCTGCCAGGCCTGGTTGGGCCCCGCCTACCAGGTGACCTCCCAGATCAATGTGGTGAACCCCGGCGGCGAGGCCCAGCAGCCGCACCGGGACTACCACCTCGGGTTCATGACCGATGACCAGGCGGAACGATTCCCGGCCCACAGCCACCGACTGTCGCCGCTGCTCACCCTCCAGGGCGCGGTGGCCCACTGCGACATGCCGGTCGAGACCGGGCCGACGATGTACCTGCCCCATTCCCAGAAGTACGAGGCCGGCTATCTGGCCTGGCGTCGGCCAGACTTCGTCGACTACTTCGCCGGTAATCGCATCCAGTTGCCGCTGGCCAAGGGTGACGCCATCTTCTTCAACCCTGCGGTCTTCCACGCCGCCGGGACCAACCGAACCGAGTCGGTGAAGCGTATGGCCAACCTGCTCCAGGTGTCGTCGGCCATGGGTCGGGCCATGGAGAAGATCGATCGGCGGGCCATGGCGAACGCTCTTTTCCCGGTCCTGCGGCGTTGGGCGGCCGATGGCCGGGACCCGGCGGCGGTGGCCAGGGTGATCGCCGCCTCGGCCGAGGGATATGCGTTCCCCGCCGACCTCGACAAGGAGCAGCCGGTGGACGGGCTGGCCCCGCCGTCGCAGGCCGAGCTGGTCTCCCTGGCCCTTGACGACGGCTGGCGTGCCGAGCGGCTCGACGAGGCCCTCCGGTTGCAGTCGCCGCACCGGACCGCATGACCGACCCGAGCGCGGCCCGGTGACGGTCCGGATCGGGGTGTTCGGCACCAGCTGGTGGGCCGACACCATGTACCTTCCCCCCATCGCCGCCCATCCCGACGCCGAGCTGGTGGCGCTCTGCGGCCGCCGGGTCGAACCGACCGAAGCGCTGGCCGACACCTGGCGGATACCGCTCCGCTTCACCGATCCGGCCGAGATGCTTCGATCGGCCGATCTGGACGCGGTGGTGGTCGCCACCTCCAACGACACCCATCACGACCTGACCATGGCCGCCCTCGACGCCGGCCTGCACGTGCTGTGCGAGAAGCCGCTGGCGTTGAACGCCGAGCAGGCGGGGGCCATGGCGGCCCGGGCCGAGGAACGGGAGGCGATCACGCTCGTACCGTTCACCTACCACTACATGCCGGTCAACCGCTGGGTTCGCAGGCTGGTGGCCGACGGCTTCGTCGGCAGGCCGCTCCATGTCAACCTCCGTTACTACACCGATTTTGGTTTCGATACCGACTACTCGTGGCGGTTCGATCCCGCGGTGGCCGGGACCGGGATCATCGGCGATCTCGGCTCACACTGGGTCCACCTCGCCCGGTGGTTGCTGGCCGATGAGGAGACGTCGGTCTCGGCGGTGTCGTCGGTGTTCGTCGATCGGGGACCTCGACCCGATGGCCGCCCCTACGAGCAACTGGAGGACAGCGTGGCCATGACCGTCCGCTACCGGTCCGGGGCCTACGCCATCCTCCAGGCCAGCGCGGTCTGCTGGGAGGGGACCCCGTTCGGTCAGTCCCACCACATCGAGATCCACGGCGACGACGGCACCATCTACGCCACCTGCGACTGGGACACGGTACAGGAGGTCCGCGGGATCAAACGGGGCGATCGTGGCGGCCCGCAGCCGCTTCCCATCCCCGATGACATCTGGGGTGGGGTGCGACGGGACACCGTGCACAACACCTACCGTGACGTGTTCCGAACGACCGACGTCATGACCAGGGGCTGGATCTCGGCCATAGCCGACGGGCGGGCCATCGAACCCGGGTTCGACGAGGGGCTGGCGGTTCAGCGGGTGCTCGACGCCGCAGCCGAAAGTGCGACCACCGGCGGGTGCCCGGTCCTCGTGGATCACCGCCCGGGCCCAACCTGAGCGAGCCAGGACCGCGGCCTCAAGGCGTCGGTCCGTGTTGGGTGGTGTCGGTCTGGCCCGCTCGGTCCCTGCCACCGTCAGGTCGGCCAGATCAGCAGGTTGCAGCGGCCGAGGGGGTCGATGCCATGACACAGGAGGAACAGCAATGCCGAAGTACGTACTGGCCTATCACGGCGGCAGCGGGATGCCCGAGTCCGAAGCGGAGCAGGCCAAGATCATGGAAGCGTGGGGGAGCTGGTTCGCCGAGTTGGGCGATGCCGTCGTCGACGGTGGCAACCCGGTGGGGCGAACGATGACGGTTGGCCCCGACCGGGCGCCCAGCGACGGGGGAGGGGCCAACCCGATCACCGGCTACAGCCTGCTCAATGCCGACGATCTCGACGTTGCGGTCAAGCTCGCCTCGGGGTGCCCTGTTCTCGACAGCGGCGGCACCGTGGAGGTGGCCGAAGCGGTCGAGATGTAGTCCGGCATAGCTCGACGGCCGGCTTCGGGCCCTCGATGGGCCCGAAGACCCGGCCTGTGGTCGTAGGCTGGCACTGCCAGCGGCCGGGAGGAATCCGAACATGGCGGCAACGGGGTCGAGCAGTCGAGAGGTGCCGATGGTCCCGCCGTTGCTCTCGGCCGACTTCGCCGAGGTGCTTCGGTTCGAGAAACGAGCGCTCATCGACACCGGCGATGGCGCCTGCACGGTGACACAGACCGGGGCCGCCTGCCTGGCAGACCCATTCCCCGTTCCTGTGCCGGTTGGCGGCCCCGATCAGCTCTGCGAACCGCTCATCGAGACCTTTGTCATCGAGGCCGACGGGTCCTGCGCCGCCACCGGGACCGATACCGAGCTCATCGCCGGCTGGCTGCCGATCGTGGCATCCATGGCCGATCGGGTGCTGGCGATCATGGCTCGTCATCGCATCACCCTGCGGTGGCCCGCCTACCTCACGGCCTCGTTGCTCCCGATCGAGCAGGTGACCACCACCCCCCATTTCGACGACGACGTCTACAACGAAAACGACGGTGTCGGTGTGGTGGCGATCGTCGCCAGCCACGCCGGGCCGAGGATCGCCTGCGAACCGCTCGGCACCCGGCGGTTGGCACCGATGCTGGCGATCGAACCGGCGGACGGCGTTGTCGACCGGTTCGCGGCCGGCGCCATGATCCACCAGCAGGCGCCGGCCGACCGGATCGTGGTGTTCCCCGGCTTCGGTCAGATACACGCCGGGCCGGTGATCGATGATCAGACCACCGACCCGGTGCGGAGACTGCTGGTGTTCCGGGCCGGCACCGAACCGGCCGGCCGGCCCCGGTCCGACTGAGGCCGGGTGTGCCGGGGCCGGGCCGGCGCGGTCAGACCCCGACCTCGAGATCGGACACCGTGGCGCTTCGGCGGGGCTCCGGTCCCACGTAGCGGGCCTTTGGCCGCATGATCTTGTTGTTGGCCGCCTGCTCCAGCAGGTGGGCCACCCAGCCGACCACACGGCTGGTGGTGAACGCCGGGGTGAACATCTCCTGGGGGATCCCGGCCAGATGCAGCACCACTGCGGCGTAGTACTCCACATTGGTGACGATGGTGGCGTCGGGCTTCCACCGGCCCAGCAAGCGGAGCATCCGGTCCTCGATCTCGACCGCCCGATCGACGAGCTCGCCGCCGAGGCCCTGGGCCACCTCCCGCAACAGCAGGGAGCGGGGATCGTCGGCCCGGTACACCGCATGACCGAAGCCCATGAGCTTGTTGTTCGCTTCGAGTTGGGTCTCGGCCCATCGCTCGGTGTTGGACGGCTCGCCGATGGCGTCGAACATGTCGAGCACCCGGCTGGGGGCGCCACCGTGGAGCGGCCCCGACAGCGCCCCGACCGCAGCGCACAGCACACTGCTGATCCCGGCGCCGGTGCTGGTCACCACTCTGGTGGTGAAGGTCGATGCGTTGAAGCCGTGATCGGCGGTCAACAGCAGGTAGGTCTCGACCGCCCTGGCCGTTCGGGGGCTGGGGGTGGCGCCGGTGGTCAGACGGATGAAGTCGGCGGCATGGCCAAGCCCTGGGTCGGGATCGAGTGGTGCGGCGCCTGCGGCCAGCCGATGGAGGCCGGCCAGGATGGTCGGCACCGCGCCGGCTGCGCCGAGGGCGATGTTGCGGCGCTCGGTGGGGGAGAGGTCGATGGTCGGGGTGTCGTCGACGATGAGTGACAGGGCGGCTCGGAGCCCTGCGCTCGGCGACAGCTCAGCGCCGACATACGGCCCCAGCACATCGAAGATCCTGGGCTCGATCATCCGGGCCCGGGCCAGCTCGGCCCGGAACAAAGATTCCTCGGCCCCATCGGGTAGGGAACCGTCGATCAGGAGCCGGGCCGCCCCCTCGAATGTCTGGTGTCTGGCGATCTCGATGGCGTCGTGATCCCGGTAGTGGAAAAAGCCCTCGGCCCCTCGCACGCTGCCGATCGTCGTATCGGCCACCACCAGTCCCTTGAGGCCCGGCGGGGCGATCAGCTCGTCGGCCGGCGTCGCTGTTGTGGTGGCGGGTGTTCCAGCCGTGGTTGTCGTGGTGGCCGTTCCCGTCGTCGGCCGATCGGTCCTGTTGTTGGTCATGGTCTCAGGATGATCATCTGGCCGAGTGGCGACAAGATTGATATCGTCAATGTTGATCAATGTCAACGTTGAGTCCGTCAACCAGCAACCGGTCAGCCGGCCAGTCGCCGCTCACGCGGTTGGGAGCGGCCGCAACCGCGGAGATCGCCTTGTCCATCGACAATCCGGAACCGGGATGGGGGTTGACCACCGCCGAGGTGGCCGAGATGCTCGGCATCAAGCGTCAGACGGTCTACGCCTACGTCAGCAGAGGCATCCTTCATCGGCAGATGGCCCTCGACGGCCGGACCAGCCTGTTCGACCGGGCCCAGGTCGAAGAGCTCCGTCTCGGGCGCCGGCCCGAGCAGGAGGGTGAGCTGCGGATCATGCTGGCAACCCGGCTGACCCGGGTTGCCGACGACGGGCTGTGGATCAGGGGCCGCGATCTCATCGAACTGGTGAAGGCGGGGGCCGGTTTCGTCGAGGTCGCCGACCTGCTGTGGGAGAGCCGGCCCGGCGAGGTCTGGCCGCTGTCGGTCCCATCGGGGCCGGCCCCCACCTCGGATGCAGCAACCTCGGAACGACCCGGAGCCGCCCGTGGCGGTGAGGTCCGGGGCCGCCAGACGCTGCTCGATCAGCTCCGCTCGATCATCGCCGCCGAGTCGAGTGCCGACGCCCTCCGCCACGATCTCTCACCGCGCAGCGTCCGCGCCGCCGGGCGCCGGGCCATCGTCGCCATGGCCAACGGCGTCGGCTCACCGGTGCGGCCGGGGCTCGATCGTGGCTCGCTGGCGGCGGTGCTGTGGAACCGTCTGACCGACCGGACCGCACGCCAGGGCCAGGTCCGAGCGGTCGACTGCTGCCTGGCCCTGCTGGCCGATCACGGTCTCGCCGCCTCCACCTTCGCCGCCCGGGTTGCGGCCTCGGTCCGGGCCGACCCCTATTCGGTCATCGGCGCCGGCCTCGGCGTGCTGGGCGGCACGTTGCACGGTGCGGCCAGTGCCGAGGTCCATCAGCTCTATCTCGATGCCGATCGTCGTGGTGATGTCGCCGTTGCGGTCGGCGAAGCGCAACGGCGGGGCCGCCTCCCCGGCTTCGGCCACGCCGTCTATCGAAGCCAGGACCCCCGATACGGGGTGTTGATGGGCCAGATCGTCGAGGCGTGGTCCGACGATCGGCGCCTGCAGAGCGTCTTCCGGGTCAGGGACGTCGTCGGCGAGCGCAGCGAGGAGATCCCGAACATCGATCTGGCCATCGGTGCCCTCACCTACCTGGCGGACATGGCGCCCGACGCAGGCGAGGCCCTGTTCGGCATCTCACGAACCTCCGGCTGGCTGGCCCATGCCATCGAGGAGTACGACGAGAAGCCGCTTCGGTTCCGGCCAAGGGCTCGCTACATCGGCGACAGCCCCAAGAACCGGTGATGGCCACCCGAATGCGGCCTCGGGCCTTTCGGGTGGCCCGGCCGGTCAGCCGATCGAGCGGAGATCGACGGTGAAGATCAGGGTTTCGTTTGGTCCGATCACCCCGCCGGCGCCGGTGGCCCCGTAGCCCATGTGGGGCGGGATCGTGATGGTCCGGCGGCCACCGACCCGCATGCCGGCCACACCCTGGTCCCAGCCGGAGATGACCTGTCCGGCGCCGATGGTGAACGACAACGGCTCGCCCCGGTTCCACGAGGCGTCGAACTCGGCCCCGGTGCTCCAGGAGACGCCGACATAGTCGACATTGGCCTGGACGCCGGCGGCGGCCTCGCCGCCATCGCCGATCACGTGATCCTCGAGGATCAGCTCGGCGGGGGCCTCACCCTCTGGCACGGTGATGGTCGGACGTTGGGATGTATCCATCGCACGGAGCCTAGTGGTTCGGCGCCAGAACCCATTCCCGCTCCGGCGGCGGTCCGAGGCCCCACTCCGGTGCCCGGGGTGCCGGACCGGGTGGTCGGGAGCGGTCCGAGTGGCCGATGCCGGGTCCGACCGGCGACAATGGGTCGTCAACTGGACCCGGCTTCGAACACGAGGAACCCGACCGATGCTGAACTTCAAACTCAACCCGGACCTGGAAACGTTGCAGAAGCGGGCCCGGGAGGTGGCCGCCGACGGCGTTGCCCGGTTCGGTCGCCACAACGACAGCTGGATCAACGGCTACTCCAAGGAGTTCGCCCAGGTGATGGCCGAGGAGGGCTGGATCGGGATGGGCTGGCCAACGCAGTACGGCGGCCAGGAACGGCCGCCGATCGAGCGGGTCATCGTGGCCGAGGAGATGATCGGGGCCGGGGCCCCGATCGCCGCCATGTGGTTTGCCGACCGGCAGATGGGCCCGACGCTCATCGCCTACGGCACCGAGGACCAGAAGGCCGAGTACCTGCCGAAGATGCTGACCGGCGAGACGACCTGGTGCATCGGCATGAGTGAGCCCGACGCCGGATCGGACCTGGCATCGTTGAAGACATCGGCCACCCGAGACGGCGGCGACTGGGTCATCAACGGGCAGAAGATCTGGACCAGTTTCGGCGAGGTGGCCGACTACTGCTACCTGATCTGCCGGACCACCGCAGAAGGGCCGCCCCACCGGGGGATCTCCGAGATCGTGGTGCCGATGGACACCCCGGGGATCGAGGTCAGGCCGATCACCGATATGACCACCAACCGCCATTTCTGCGAGGTGTACTTCACCGACGTCCGGGTCCCGATCGAGAACCTGGTGGGCGTCGAGGGAGACGCGTTCAAGCAGACCATGCGGCAACTGGAGCACGAACGGGGCGGGATCGACCGGCTGGTCTCGAATCGGGCGCTCTACGATCTGGCGCTGGAGCGGGCCGACCTCTCCGACCCGCTGGTCCGCCAGGAGGTGGCTCAGCTGGAGGCCGGCTACCGGATCGGCCGGCTGCTGGTCTATCGGGAGGTCCTCAAACAGGCCCCCGCCGGGTTCAGTGCGGCCACGAAGTGTTTCTGCACCGAGCACGAATGGCGGGTTGCCGAGTTCGTGTCCCGGACGCTGGGGCCGGAGGCGACCCTGTTCGATGATGTGACGCAGGGGCTGCTCTACGCTCCCGGGTACACGATCATGGGCGGCACCTCCAACGTCATGCGAAACATCCTCGGTGAGCGGGTGCTCGGACTGCCGAGGGAACCCCGCAGCTGACCGGCACCGTTCCGCCCGCTGTCGCTCGTCTGAGCTGCCATCTACGCTGATCGAGTGCCAGCAGCCAGCTCCCGGCCCGACCTCCACGGTCGCTTCAGATCCGGTCGCCTCAGATCACTTCGCCCTGGGAGGTCCGGTCCGCCCCGGTACTCGGCGGCCGGGTTGGTGGCCAGAGGTCTCACCAACCGGGCCTGGCCCCGAGTCTGGCGGGAGCAGCCGCTCAAGAAGAGCTACGACGTGGTCATCATCGGCGGCGGTGTCCACGGCCTGGCCGCCGCCTACTATCTCGCAACCAACCACGGCATCACCGATGTCGCGGTGCTCGAGAAGTCCTACCTCGGCAGCGGTGGCTCTGGTAGGAACACGGCGATCCTGCGGTCGAACTACCTCACCCCGGAGGGCGTGGCGTTCTACGACCGGTCGTTGCAGCTGTACAAGACCATGGCCGTCGACCTGAACATCAACGTCATGTTCTCCGAGCGGGGCCATCTGACCCTGGCCCACACCGATGCCGCACTGCGGACGATGCGGTGGCGGGCCGAGGTCAACAAACTGCAGCACATCGATTCCAGTGTGATCGGGCCGGAGGAGATCGCATCGGTGGCCCCGAGCCTCGACGTGTCGGACCGGCCGAGGTATCCGATCCTGGGAGCGCTGTACCACCCGCCGGGCGGCATCATCCGCCATGACGCTGTGGTGTGGGGCTATGCCAGGGGCGCCGACCACCGGGGAGTGGAGCTCCACCAGAAGACCGAGGTGCTCGACATCGTGGTGGCAGGGGGCCAGGGCGTGGCTGGTCGCTCGGGCAAGGGTCCCGGCGGGCGGGTCACCGGGGTCCGGACCAACCGGGGCGACATCGCAACCCCGCTGGTGGTGAACTGCACTGCGGGCTGGGCCACCCTGCTCGCCGACATGGCCGGCGTCCGGTTGCCGATCTCCACCCGGCCGCTGCAGGCGGCGGTGACCGAGCCGGTCAAGGTGTTCCTTCCCACCGTGGTGGTGTCTGGCTCGCTGCACGTCTACGTCAGCCAGACCGATCGGGGCGAGCTGGTGTTCGGCGGCTCGGTCGACCCCTACAGCAACTATTCGATCGGCGGTTCGCTCGACTTCTCCGAGGAGCTGGCCGGGCACGTGCTCCAGCTGATGCCGGCGGTGTCGAAGATGCGGTTGTTGCGCCAGTGGGCCGGACTGTGCGACATGACCCCCGATTACTCCCCGGTCATGGGATTCACCCCGGTCGACGGCTTCCTCTGCGATGTCGGCTGGGGTACCTACGGTTTCAAGGCCGGTCCGGTCTCCGGCGAGACGATGGCCGAGTGCATCGCCACCGGGTCGACCCCGAAGCTGATCGCCCCGTTCTCCCTCGAGCGCTTCTCCGCCGGCCGGCTGGTCGGGGAGAAGGGTGCGGCCTCGGTCGGCCACTGATTCCGGAGGAACACCCCGATGCTGCTGGTTCCCTGCCCCAACTGCGGACCTCGAAACGCCGCCGACTTCCGCTATGTCGGCGAGGCCGGATCCCGGCCGGATCCAACCACCGCCTCACCGGCGCAGTGGCGGGCCCACCTCTACCTGGAGGCCAATCCGGCCGGATGGCTGCGGGAGACCTGGTACTGCCGCGCCGGCTGCCGTCGCTACTTCACCATCGAGCGGAACACCGCAACCAATGAATTCCGGGATCCGCCACTGCCAGGCGGCAAGGTCGGAGGGCGGGCGTGAGGGCCAAGCAGACGGCCCGACTGCCAAGACAGCCCGGTGAGGTGATCGACCGGACCCGGCCGATCCGGTTCCGCTGGCAGGGGCGGCGGTTGCAGGGCTTCGAGGGAGACACCATCGCCTCGGCCCTGTTGGCCAACGGGATACGGATCGTTTCCCGGAGCATGAAGTACCACCGCCCTCGCAGCTTCATGACCGCCGACTACTGGGATCCGAACGGGTTCGTTCAGGTCGGTGACGAACCCAATGTCCGGTCCGGCCATCGGTTGCTCGCCGCCGATATGGACATCTCGGCCCAGAACGTCTGGCCATCGCTCGACCGGGACGTGAAATCGGCCAATCGGTTGGTGGGGCGGTTCCTCACCGCGGGCTTCTACTACAAGACCTTCATCCGCCCCGGCCGGCTGTGGCCAACGTACGAGCGGGTCCTGTCGACGTTCGCCCCGGGGGGAACCGTCGATCCCGACACCGCGCACGGCTACCACGACAAACGCTACGCCCACCCCGATGTGGTGGTGGCCGGTGGGGGGCCGGCCGGGATGGCGGCTGCGGTTGCGGCGGCAGGGGCCGGGGCCAAGGTGATGCTGGTCGAACACGAGCACCAGCTCGGCGGAAGCCTTCGCTGGGGTGGCCCGGAGGATCGGGCCGAAGCGGCCAGGCTGATTGCCGAGGTGGCGTCGGCCGGGGTCGAGGTGCTGGCCGACGCCACCGTCACCGGGCGCTACGAGGACAATTGGATCGCCATCGTCCAACGCAGCCACCCCGGTGTTGTCGAGCGGTTGATCAAGGCCAGGGCCAAGGTGTTGGTCGCGGCGCCCGGCCTGATCGAGCGGCCGTACGTCTTCGCCGGCAACGACCGGCCGGGCGTGATGTTGGCCGGCGCGGTTCGGCGGCTGGTCAACCTGTACGCGGTCAGACCGGGTGACCGGGCGGTGGTGCTGACCGCCAATCCCGACGGCGATGCCGCGGCCGCCGACCTGCGTCGGGTCGGGGTTGCGGTTGCGGCGGTGATCGACGCCCGTACCGGCGGCGACATCATCTCGGCCGACGGCTCGGCCCGGGAGCTGCGTTCGGTGACCCTGGCCGACGGCTCGACCGTCGAGGCCGATCTGTTGGTGACCGCCACCGGCTGGACCGCGCCGACGTCGCTGCTGAACATGGCCGGCGATCGTCCGGTCTACGATCAGGCCTCGGCCCGGTTCTTCCCCACCTCGTCGGCCGGCGGGGGCCTCGACACCGTCTTGGCCACCGGTGGACTGGCGGGGGATGGCTCGACCGCCGAGCTGGTCGATCACGCCACCCGGACCGGGATCCTCGCTGCGGCCCGGGCATCGGTGATCGGGCACCGCCTCCGGGCCGGCACCGCCCGGGCCCGGACACCGGCCGGCGAGGAGCCACCCTGGCCCGTCGACGAACGCCCCGAGCTCGATCGCTTCGACCATCCGGCCATGTTTCGTGCCACCAGCCACGGCATGGTCGACTTCTCCGAGGACATCGGGTCCAAGGATCTGCTGGCGGCGGCGGCCGAAGGCTATGACTCGGTGGAGCTGCTGAAGCGGTTCACCACCGCAACCATGGGCCCGGCCCAGGGCAAACTGGAAACGGTCAACACCGTGGCGATCCTGGCCGAGGCCAGGGGCCAGAGCATCGAGGAGGTCGGCACGACGGTCTGGCGGCCACCCTATGCGCCGATCAGCCTCGGTGGTCTGGCGGGGCGGCTGTTCGAACCGGTTCGGCTGTCGTCGATCCAGCCCTGGCACGAGGCGAACGGGGCGGTGGCGATGGTGGCCGGTCAGTGGCTGCGTCCCGAGCACTACGGCGACCCGGCGGCCGAGGTGTGCAACACCCGCAGCCGGGTCGGCATCACCGATGTGACCCCGCTGGGGAAGTTCGATCTCCGGGGCCCCGATGTGCCCCGCTTGCTCGAACAGCTCTACACCAACCGCTGGGCCGGGCTGGCCGTCGGTTCGGTCCGCTACGGCCTGATGTGTGCCGATGACGGTGTGGTGCTCGACGACGGGGTCACGGGGCGGCTGGCCGACCAGCGCTACCTGATGACCACGACCAGCTCCGGGGCGGCCGCGGTTGGTGAGTGGGCCGAGAACTGGCTCCAGACCGAGCATCCCGAGTGGCGGATACACCTGACGCCGATGACCACGGCCTACACCAGCATCAACGTGGCCGGCCCCGACAGTCGGGCGTTGGTGACCCGGTTGGTCGATGACGTTGACCTCGACCCGGAATCGTTCCGCTACATGCAGGTCAGGCTCGGGACGGTGGCCGGGGTGGCCGACTGCATCATGTGGCGCATCGGCTTCACCGGTGAACTGTCCTTCGAACTGCACGTGCCGGCCGGCCACGGTCTCCACGTCTGGGAGGCGCTGCTGGAGGCCGGAGCCGACCTCGGCGTCGGGGTCTTCGGTCTGGAGGCCCAGCGGATCATGCGGCTGGAGAAGGGCCATCTCATCGTTGGTCAGGACACCGACGGCCTGACCAAGGCCGGCGCCATCGGGATGGGTTCGTTGATCAAGCTCGACAAGGATGACTTCGCCGGGAAACCGGAGCTGGCCTGGGCCGAGTCGGAGCCGATCCCGGGGCTGGTCGTGGCCATCCAGCCGACCGACCCGACGGTGGTACCGGACGAGGCATGCCAGATCGTTCGACCCCAGACCAACGAGATCATCGGCCGGATCACCTCGTCCCGTTTCTCACCGACCCTCGACCGCTCGATCTGCCTTGGCCAGGTCGGACCGGAGGTGGCCGCTCCCGGCTCCGAGCTGACCATCGTCCTGGTCGATGGCCGCCGGGTCACCGCAACGGTGATGGCACACCACGCCCACCTCGATCCGAAAGGGGAGCGGCTCCGTGGCTGACGTCGAAGCCGGCCCCGGCCCGCCGTTCGAGAGCCCTGTCGTCGCAGGTCCCGGACCGGAGACGGCCGGGGGTGACGGCCCTGTGATGATCACCGATCTGTCGGAAACCAGGAAGGTGCTCTTGCGAGCCGATCACGACGGTCCGGCGGCTCGCCGCCTGGCGGTGGACTTCGCCGCCTCCCGGCGCCAGGGATCGGTGATGATCTGGGGTCTGCGGCCGTCGGAGTGGCTGTTGCTCGGGCCCGCAGCAGCGGTGGACCACCTGGTCGACGACCTCGACGTGTCGGGCCATGTCAGTGTGGTCGATCTCACCCACGGCCTGGCGCTGTTCCGACTGACCGGCCGAGCCGCAGCCAGGTTGCTGGAGAAGATCTGCAGCCTGGACTGGGGCGATCCCATGACCCCCGATGGCGCGGTCGTGTCGGCGTCGGTGGCGAAGGTCGGCTGCGACATCGCCCGTCACGACCTCGGGGGTCGACGCAACGGCGGCGGCGAGACCCGGCCGTCGTATCTGCTGGCCTGTGACCGGTCGTTCGGGAGCTACCTGTTCGACGCCATGGTGGACGCCGGTCGGGAGTTCGGCATCGGGATCGTTGGACCCACTCCCGAAGAGGCAGGGCCCTGCGATGGGCCCGGCCGGAGCTGACGCATACCCGACCGGGCCGGCCCGCCCTCCATCCGTTCCCGGTTGCCCGATGGCGGAGTCGAGCCGCCGGGTGCCGCACGGATTGGAGTTGCGAGCCGGCCCGGTTCCCAACCCTGCTCCCCCTGGCGAACCAACGGTCCGCCAGTGATTCCACTGTATCGAACATATGTTCGATCGTCAATCTGGAGACGTCGCCGGACTCGTCGGTCCTGATGGCGCCGGTGGCCCCGGTCGAGCATCGAAAGCCAGCCACCACCAGAGGCCGAACACGACCGCCGAGATCACATGCCAGAGACCATGGAACTGGAACGCCGACGCAGGGTCGCATACCGGACTGTTGCTGCGACCCAGGAACCATGACGATGCGGCGAATCCCGTGACGACGATCATGGTGACGGAGCCCTGCCGTTGACGGCGTGTCGCCGGGCGTACTCTCCGCCGGCGGACGGCGAACTCGAGGATGGCGATCGTTGCGACACCGACGCCCGTGGCCGCGGTACCGAGATCGATGTCGATCAGTGTGAGGGCCGTCGCCACGGCCCCGGCGATGCCGAACAGCACCATGGGGTGCCGGGCCTTCGAGTACACCAGGCTGAGATCGTGGGCGACGATGAACATCACGGTGAGCAGGATCGGGAGGTCGTGGCCCAGCCGCGATCCCGCAGGCTGCGGGCCGTGGAATGACACGCTGCCGAGGCCGACACCGACCAGGCACAGGCCGTAGAACGACGCAGGGACCAGCGGCCGATGCCCGCCGCGGGCCGAGGCGACCACGGCGAGGCCCACGACCACGTAGGCCAGGCTGGTCATCGCATTGAGCGGTTGGGCCAGCGCTTGCTCCCGGAGCAGTTCGCAGTCGGATGCCCCGATTCGGTCACCCTGCAGGGTGGCGATCGCAACCGGCGCCATGGGCGTCACCCGACCCGGCCCCTGTGTCGCTTCGGTGGTTCGTCGGTTGGCCTCGAGACCGAACCGTTCCTTCCCGTCCGGCGCCGCGAACCCTGCGACGGCCTGGTCATCGACGAGAACACGATCCGGCCGGTGAGCTGACGCCCGGCGCCGGCCGCTGAACCGCCCTGCAGCTCACCCGGTCGGTGAGGCCTGGGACGCGGCCACAGGTTCGGCCCACCGGTCCAGCACGTCCCTGGTTCGGTCGTCGACGGGGAAGAACGTCTCCAGTCGGAGTTCGTCGAGGGTCACGTCGTAGGGGGCGCCGATGGTGGCGATCGTGGTCACCAGTCGGAGGCGTTCGCCGTCGAAGCTGGTCAGCTCCAGGGGGAGCAGGAGGTCGGCGCCGGTGGGGATGGCGGCATGGCGACGGAGGTCGGCCACATCGGGAAAGGCCAGCACCTCGTCGAGCAGCTCCGCCAACTGCTGATCGGCCGGTCGGTGGGCCTGCTCCCGCTCCAGGCGCTGCAACAGGTTGGCCGCAACGGTCTCCCAGTTGGCGTTCCGGCCCCTGACGCCATCGGGGTGGAGCGAGATGCGGTGGACGTTCAACGACGGCGCCAGTGCCGGACTGTCGGCCGCCACCGTGGCCGCCACCAGCTCGATGGCTGCCGGGTTGGCTTCGACGATCTCCCCCCGCCGATCGACCACCACCGCCGGGTTGGGGGCGTGGGCCTCCAGGATTCGCACCAGGACCTGTCGGACATCGTCCAGTTCCGGTGCGTCGAGATCGCTCTCGGTGTAGGCCGGGGCGAACCCTGCCGCATGGAGTAGTGCGTTGCGGTCCCGCAATGGCAGATCGAGCACGATCGACAGATGGACCACCATCTCCCGACTCGGTTGGGCCTTGCCGGTCTCCAGGAAGCTCAGGTGACGACTGGACACGTCGGCCTCGTTCGCCAGCTGCAGCTGGCTGTAGCGCCGCTTGTTCCGCCACCAGCGAAGGGTTGATCCGAATGTGTCGACCGCGATGGGCATGGGTCGAGATTGCCACGGACACCGCTCCCAGGCCATTACCTGCGAGGTAGGCAATCGTCCGAGCCGGCCGTCCCCCTGCCTCCGACCCGATCGGCCTGGCGTCACCGGCGACGTTACCTGGCAGGTCATCGCCGTCGACCGCCCGCTGGCCCACACTCGAGACATGAACACAACGACGAGCATTTCCACCACCCGGCCGCCGGGAACGGCATCGGCCACCGACAACGACACC
>CAMYLA010000109.1 GCA_947259095.1 uncultured Acidimicrobiaceae bacterium
GGTGTCGGCGTTTCGGACCTCCTCGCCGGACTCCGGGGTGCCGTCGTTCACGCAGCGGTTGCGGATCATGGTCTGGAGCAACTCGACGGTTGCGTTGGTCAACCCGGTGAGTTCATTGCCCGACATCTGGTGCTCCCCGCTGCCGTTCCCCATCGTCGCTCGACCTTACCGCTCCGGTCTCGGGTTGCGAAGTCGAGCCATCGGCGGAACCGTCGATCGGCTCGGCGCTGGTTGGCGGCGAAGCTACAAATTCGGATGAGCGCAAACATGGAGCAACCACTAGATTGGTGGACGGGTGAAGTGGTCTGGGTAGACCACAATGCCGCACGTCGTCGGTCTCGGCCGACCCGAAGCACTTCTCTGAGGATCTCTCAACACAACATGGTTCCCGCCGCAGCGAACCCGTCATCATCTGTCGACTTCCGTCTCCTGGGCCCCGTCACCGTGCTCGTCGGCGGTCAACCGGTCGCGATCGGTGGGCCGAGACAGATGGCCGTCCTGGCCAGGCTGATGCTGACGCCGGATCACGTGGTCACCATGAACCAGCTGGTGGAGAGCGTCTGGGACGGTGATGAGCCGGCCCGACCCGATGTTGCGGTCCGCAGCTACATCTCCAACCTCCGTCGGGCCATCGAGCCCCATCGGCGGCGACGGGCCAGCGACAGCTGCCTGGCCAGTTCGCCATCCGGCTACCGGCTGGCCGTCGACCCGGCATCGATCGACTGGATCAGGTTCGAGCGCCTGATCAGCGACGGCCGCCAGCAGCTGGCGACCGGTGATTGGGGCGGTGCGGTGCTGATGTTTCGTCACGCCCACTCGCTGTGGGCCGGTCTGCCCTTCTCGGGACTGCCGGAGTCGCCGTTCTTCGTCGCCCAGCAGGCCAGGCTGACCGACCTCCGCGAGACCGCAATGGAGCTGCTGTTCGAGGCCCTGCTGGCCGGCGGCGATCACGCCTCGGTCGCGGCCGAGGTGGAGTCGGCCATCGCCGAGAGCCCGCTGCGGGAACGGCTCACCGAGCTGGGGATGCTGGCCCTCTACCGCTCCGGGCGGCAATCGGAGGCCCTGGCCCTTGGCCAGAAGCTCCGGGCCCGACTGCTGGACAAGCTGGGCGTCGATCCCAGCCCCTCGATCGATGCCATCGAGCTGAAGATCCTCACCCACGACCGGAGTCTCGAACCGCTGGCGACACCGATCGATGGCCCCGAGGCCGGGCCCGCCGGCAGCCGCCGGACCGCCGACGGGCAGCGCCACGATGCCCCACCCCAGCCTGCGGTCGGCGGCACCGACCCCAACGGCCGGCCGATCCCGGGCCGCACCACCACCGGTCCGATCGCAGATGCGGGCGCAGCCGAACCGGCCACCGTGGCCGACCCCGCCGCCGGTTCGGCCGGCGGTCGGGGCGCAGCCGTCGACGAGCCGGGGGCCGGCCTCTGGGGCCCCCATGCCGGAAATGACGCCCCCGGTGGGGCGGCTCGACCGGCCATCACCCCGGCGGCCGAAGCCGCCGCCAACGCCCGCACCGGCGACGAGGCCGGTCAGCAGAGCGCACCCATCGGCGACCACACAGCGACCGATGGGCCCGGACCCGGGCGTGACGTGACCGAACCCACCGGCGGGCCCGGCCCGGCCGCAGCCGCCCTCCCGCAGGAGGCGGTGCCGCTCGGGCGGCGGGTCGAGCTCGAATCGTTGGCCTCGGTCTGGGCGACGCTGCGATCGGGGCGCTCGGCCACCGTGGTCATGACCGGTGAGCAGGGCATGGGCAAGACCACCCTCGCCCGCTCGCTTGCCGACTCGACCGCCGGTGGCGGCGCCATGGTGGCATGGTCACGCTGCGTGGCCGAACCGACGGCACCACTGTGGCCATGGGCCCAGATCGTGCTGGCCCTGCTCGATACCGCAGGCGACGGCGCGCTGGAGCCGACCACCGACCTCGCTCCGCTGGCCGCGCTCGGCCCGTCGGTGGCCGCGGCCTTGGGGTTGCAGCCGATCATCGGCTCCGGTCAGGCCGAGATCATGCTGGCGGTGACCAGGCTCCTGGAGCGCCTGGCCGACGAGGCCCCCGTGCTGCTGCTGTTCGAGGACCTGCAATGGGCCGACCACGAATCGGTGGCATTGCTGAGCTATGCCGGATCGACGCTGGCCGATCGACCGGTCGGCTTCGTTGCCACCTGGCGGCACACCGATATCGCATCGGGCCCCACCGCAACGGCAATGCGGGAGCTCTCCAGACTGCCGACGCTGATCAGGTTGGAGCTCGAAGGGCTCGATCGGGGAGCCATCCGGGAGCTGGCGCGGTCGGTGGGGCGGCAGCTCACGGCGGCCCAGGTCGAGGACGTGCAGCGGCGCAGCGCCGGCAATCCCCTGTTCGTCACCGAACTGCTGGCCCACGCCGACATGACGGTCGGCCAGGGTCGGCACTGGTCGAACCTGACCGACACGGTGCTGGACCGGGTGGAACGACTCCATCCGATGGCCATCCCGGTCCTGGAGATTGCGGCGCTGTTCCAGGGCGAGTTCACCACCGAGGGCTTGGCCGCGGTCTGTGAGCAACCGGCACCGACGGTGCAGGAGGTGCTCGATGTTGCCGTCCGGTCCCGGGTCCTCGGTGAGGATCGGTTCACACCGGAGGCCTACCATTTCCTCCAGCCTCTCATCGCCGAGGTGCTGGCCTCGAAGTTGCTGGCCGCCACCAGGGCCGGCGCCCACGGGGCCATCGGCCATCGCCTGCTCGAGACAGCCG
Organism: uncultured Acidimicrobiaceae bacterium; assembly: GCA_947259095.1. GTDB lineage: Bacteria > Actinomycetota > Acidimicrobiia > Acidimicrobiales > SZUA-35 > JAHELU01. Next base: position 2,741 of record CAMYLA010000109.1, read on the forward strand.
GACCGGGCTTCGAGGCGGCCCACCACCTGTCCCGGAGCCGCTCCCCCGAGGACCGACTGCTGGGGGCCCGGCTGGCATTGGCGCAGTTCCATCTCGACGCCGACGGGCATCGATTGGCCGAGATGGCGACCTACGTCCGGGTCGGCGCCGAGGCGCTGCGCCGGCTGCAGGCGGCCGGGGCCAACCGGACCGGGTCCGACTTCGAACTCGACGCATTGGCCTACACCAGCTGGCGAGACTGGGTCGACGGCCGGGCAACCGACTGGTTGGTCAGCGCCCGCCGCTGGCTGGAACAGGCGCTGACCCTGTGCCCTGCACCGCCCGACGTCGCTGCCGGGCAGCCGACCGGGGCGACCGAATCCGAGCCGGCGGGGCCCGATCCGCTGGAGCCCCACGATCCCCTGGAACGGCTCGAACGGGCAATCCTGAACATCATTGGCCAACCCCGGCAGGCGGTCGGGCCGACCTCGACGGCGGACCTGATCACACCGTCGGAGTCCGACCTGGAGCTGGTGGCGGAGGCCGTCGATCGCCTGGCGGCGGAGAGCCCGGTCCGTTTTGTGGCGCAGGTCCACCGCTCGTATCTTGGCGGGCTCAACAAACCGGGCCTGGCCGGCCAGACCGAGGTCATGGGAGGGGCCCGCACCGTGGCCGCCGGCGCCGGGAAACAGGTCGGGCCCGACAACGCCGACAGCGCCGTCATCGTACAGCAGGCGCTGCTGCAACGGTTCCACGATGTCATCGAGCCCGAGGCCAGGCTGTCGATGCTCAAGCAGATCAGCCGACACCGGCCGGGCCGGGCCACCGACCTGTTCCGGATCCGATACGGCTATCCCGCCATGCTGGAACTGGGCCGAACCGTCGAGGCCGGGCGCCGGACCGAGGGGGTACTGCATCGGGCCATCGCCGACGGCGACCCGTTGCTGGTGGCCGAGGCCAGGCTGTTGTGGATCCGGCACCTGCTGTGGACGGGCCGGCTCGAAGCGGCCGAGGAGCAGCTCGAGTCGGCCATGGCCGACTGGGGTGATCTCGGCCTCGCCCGAGCCCTCCCCCTGGTCAGACAACACCGGACCCTCGGGTTGCTGCAGCACCGGCCCCCGGTCGACAGCCTTGGTTCGGATGCCCGCCAGGGGCCGGCGACGGAGCGGGCCGGCCCTTCAGAACATGTGCTGTGGCTGGCCAGGAGTGGCGCCGATGGTCGGGCCAACGAATCGCTCGACGCCCTGCTGGAGACGGCAACGGTCCGCCATCTGAGTCTCGCCGATCAGGCGCTGATGGCCGCCGCAGCCCTTGTGGTCGGCCACGAGAAGGCCGCCGTCACGGCCCAGGAGCTGCTGGCCCCCTACGGTGACCGGCTCATCGTGCGATCCGACGGTTCGGTGGTGATCGGCCCGGCCAGCCTCTATGCGGGCCTGGCGGCGAGAGCCGCCGGCGACGAAAAGGCCGCTTCAGCCCTGATCGACAGCGGTCTGAGGGCGGTGCAACGGTTCGGGGGGTCGGCGGCCTCTGCCGACGTGGTGATCAACCACCTCCGGGCCTCCGGGCGCTCCAATCCAGTTCCAAGCAATCCTTAATCCCGGGTCGGCATACTAGACGGCGTGGTCACCGGCCTCCCCATGAGGGCGGTGACCATCCGGACCGTGGGCGGGCGACTGTCGGCGGTCCGGCCTCTGCTCTGAGCCGGATCCAGCGGCCTTCCGACGGCGGTGGCTGTTGGGGCCGGCTCAGAGCGCGTGGGGCCACCCGGGGCTTGATCCGGCCCCGCCGACCGGCAAAGCTTGGCCCATGGCTTCCACAATCCAGCCGGCGACCGACATCGACACCACGACCGTGGACTTCCACTTCGACGTCATGTGCCCGTGGGCCTACCAGACCTCGCTGTGGATGCGTGATGTTCGGGACCAGCTCGGCCTGACCGTGAACTGGAGATTCTTCAGCCTCGAAGAGGTCAACCGCAGGGAGGGCAAGAAGCATCCGTGGGAACGATCCTGGTCCTACGGATGGTCGATGATGCAGATCGGCGCCATCCTCCGGCGCACCAGTATGGCCGACCTCGACGCCTGGTATGCCGCCGCGGGCAGGGCGCTCCACATCGACGGCCACAAGCCCCATGAGCCCGATGTGGCCCGCCATCTGCTGGAGCAGCTCGATCTGGATCCCGGGGCGGTCGACGAGGCCATGAGCGACCAGACCACCCACGACGAGATCAAGGCCGAACACCAACGGGTGATCGACGCCGGCGGCTTCGGTGTCCCGACGCTGTTCTTCGGGGACCATGCCCTGTTCGGGCCGGTCCTCCTCGACCCGCCGACCGGCGATGCCGCGGTCCGGCTGTGGCGAGCGGTCACCGCATGGGTGGAGTTCCCCCACCTCTACGAGCTCCAGAAGCCGAAGGTGGCCGCCGACCACGAGCTGATCGCCGAGACGTTCCGGCCCTATCTCGAGGCCAGGGACTGGGTCAGCATCAACCGGGGCAAGGTGGTCGATTTCGACACGGTGGCCGATTGATCGGCCACCGTCGGTGAACCCCGCTCGGCCCCGATGACCAGCGCCGCCCAGCGGTGGAACGCCCGCTACCGGGAGGTGGCGGCCGCCGACATCCAATCCGACGGTCAATCCGACGGTCAATCCGGCGACGAACCCGACGAACCCGGTGGGGACGACGGGGTGGGGCGAACGCCAGGGCCCCCGCAGGCGTTGCTCCGATTCGAGCAGTTTCTGCCAGACACCGGCCTCGCCGTCGACCTGGCCGGCGGTCCCGGCGGCTGTGCGCTGCACCTGGCGGCCCGGGGACTGACCGCGGTCCTACTCGATGTTTCCGACGTCGCCCTGGCGATCGCCGAACGGCGGGCGGCGGCGGCCGGCCGCCGGCTCGTCACCGTCGAGGCCGACCTGGACGGCCAGACCCTCGGCTCGACGCTGGACATGGTCCGTCGGGTCGAACCGGCGGGCGAGATCACCGTTGTCAGCTGTTTCCACTACCTGAATCGTTCGCTCCTGGCCACGGTGGCCCGAGATCTGCCGCCGGGGGCCGTCTTCGCCGCCTCGATCGCCACCGTCGCCAACCTGGAGCGGCACGCCCGGCCCTCCCGGCGGTTCCTGCTGGAGCCCGGTGAGCTGTTCCGACAGGTGGTGGGCCCGCAACCGCCCGTGGTCGGAGTGGGCACCCAACCGCCCGTGGTCGGCGCCGGATCAGACCGCCTCGAGGTGCTGCGCAACGAGGAGGGCTGGCACGACGGCCACCATCATGAGGCCGACCTGGTGGTCCGCAAACCGTCGGCGCGAAGCTGACCAGACCCGGGTTCTCGACCGAGATCGGGGCGATGCGCTCGGGAATGGGTGTCCCGGTTGCTCAAGGCCGGTTGGCGATCAACCGATCACCATCTTGCCGGTCCGACCTCTGCCACCGGTGAACGGTCGATGTCAGAAAAACCCCCACCCACTCCAGCCCGCCGGCACACGATGCGAAGCCTGCGCTCAGGCCAGGCCCTGCGGCCGACACCCGACGCCGAACCGGCGCCGACCGAACCGGTCCCGACTGCGGCTCCAACCGCGACGGTGACGGCGGAGGCGACCGCCCCCGCGGAGGAACCGACCCCCGAACAGCGCGGCCTGGCCGAGGATGACGGGGCCTTCGTTGCCGGCCTGAACAAGGCGATCGCCGAAGCGGGTCAGTCCGGCGAGCGGATCTTCGTCTTCCGGCTCCAGGGTGTGGTCAAGGGACTGCAACGGTGGAGCGGCAACGACACGATCTCCAGCCAGACGGTTCGCCGGTCGGTGGAGGCCCTGATCATGGCCTCCGACCCGGACCTGCTGCTGTGGCGGGTTCCCGGCGGCGACCTCCTGGGGTTCGATCCCAACCCGAAGCCGGGCGCGGTCGCCGAACGCATCGGTGGCCGATTGATGACCGGTCTGGCCAGCCCCCTCGGCCCCCCCGGCCGGCAGTTCATCCTCTCCCCCCGACTGGGGATCGCCATCTTCGATCCGGCCGACGGCACCGCCGAGCAGGCCATCGAGGCGGTCACCAGAACGGTGGTCCAGACCACGTTCGGCACCCCGTTCCTGGTCCACAACCGCTACATCGCCGAGCGCAGTATCCGGGAGGACCGAACCGCGGAGGAGCTGCCGGAAGCGCTGTCCAGCGGCGCCATCACCGTGGAGTTCCAGCCCCGGGTGACCACCGGCGACCACAAGACGGCGGGTCTGGAGATGCTGCCCCGCTGGCATCACCCCGACCGAGGTTCGATCCCCCCGACCGAATTCCTCAGGGTGGCGGAACAGAAGGGGTTCCTGGTCGACCTTGGCCGCCAACTGCGGGAGACCGCCGTCACCCTGGCCCGTGATTGGCAGGGCGACGACCTGATGAGCGACTGCCGGCTGTGGATGAACGTGGCCCCGCTGGAGCTGTGCCACCCCGAGCTGGTCCCGTCGATGACCGAGCTGGCCGAGGCCCGCCCTCACCTGTCCCTGGGGCTGGAGGTGGCGGACAGCAGGCTGCTGGAGGACCTGGTGTTCCTGCGGATCTTCGACCGCCTCCAGGAGCTGGGCGTCCAGTTGGCCCTGGACAATGTCAACACCTACTCGCTGTCGTTCGGCCGGCTCCGCCGGCTGCCACTGTCGATGATCAACCTCGACGGTGAGCTGGTTCGGAGCATGCCGTCAACCACCACCAATCGGGAGCTGGTGCGGCTGATCTGCACCAGCGCAGCCGAGCGGGGGACGCTCGTCACCGCCTGCGGGGTCGAGACCACCGAGCAACTGGAAGTGGCCGAGCGCAGCGGCGTCGACCTGGTCCAGGGTTTTGCGGTGGCCGGGCTGCGACCGGCCAAGGAAATGGCCCACTACCTCTCCGGTCACCGCTGAACGGCCACATCACCGCTGAACGGCCACATCGGCCATGAACGTCCGCAGCGCGTCGAGCCTGCCCTCCGAGCCACCGGGGGCCACCACGTCGAGTCCGAGATGGGTGACCCCGATCTCCTGCCACCGTCCAACGGTGTCTGCCATCTGGTCGGCCGAACCCTGGAGCGACTTGGCCTGCTCCATCCGGGCGGCCGGGTCGAGGTAGACGCGAACCGACAGCTCGATCTCGGTCCGATCCCGGCCGATGGCCTCGCAGGCGGTCCCGATCTCGGCCCACTCCTCGGCCACCCGATCGATCGGTTCGAAGGCGGCGTGGAAGCCGTCACCGAAGCGGGCCGTTCGTTGGAAGGCCGCCGTCGACGATCCGCCGACCCAAACCGGGATCCGCCTCGCCTCCGGCTTGGGGCTGAAGCCGACCTCGGGAAAGTCGTAGTAGGCGCCGTCGTAGCTCGGGAGCTCGTCACGGAACAGGGTCTCGAAGATCTCGAGCTGCTCGTCGGCCCTGGCCCCCCGGTGGTCGAACGGCATGCCGATGACCTCGAACTCCTCCCGCATCCAGCCAACCCCGACGCCGAGGATGGCCCGCCCCTCGGACAGCACGTCGAGTGTGGCCATCCACTTGGCGGTGAGCACCGGCGGCCGGTAGCCGAGGATGAGCACCGTGGTGCCGAGTTTGAGCCGCTGGGTCCTGGCCGCCACGAACATCAGGGTGCCGAGTGGATCGAGCCATGGCATGTCGAAGCCGCCGGGAAAGCTGCCGTCGTCGGTGTAGGGGTAGGCCGATTCGATCTCCCGGGGCCAGGCGATATGGTCGCTGACCCATCCCGAGTGCATGCCGAGCCGGTCGGCCTCCTCGGCCCATTCGATGAGGTTGGCCCGGTTGGCCGAACGGCCGAGTTGTGGAAGATGAACCCCGAATTCCATGATCTACTGGAACCTCGGCATGACCTGGTCGGCGAACAGTTCCAGGCTGGAGCGGATGGCGCCGGGCTCGTGGATGCCCTGCGGGATCAGCATCATCACCTCGTTGATCGGCACCGCCTGCATCGCCTTTTCGATCTCGGCCGAAATCGTGTCCGGGCTGCCGACCAGGAGCTTTGGCATCGGCTGGCCGAAGGGCACCGGCCAGGTGTCCCAGAACCACTTCATGTCCTCAAGCTGGTCCATGGCCTCGGCGTCGCTCTCGGCGCAGATCAGCAGGCCGCCCCAGCAGGCCTGATCTCCGGGCTGGACGGTCCGGCCGTAGCGGGCCGCGGTTTCGTCGTAGGCGGCCCAGATGGCCTGCAACAGCTCGGTGTTGTCGCTCAGCACGATCGACTTCCCGCCGTATCGGCCCCAGAAGGCGGCGGTCCTGGCCGAACCGGTGAACCCGGAGTAGATCTTCGGGTGCGGCGACTGGTATGGCCGGGGTGCGATGCCGACCTCGGCGATGTTCATGTCGGCGTCGACCCCCTGGCCGTAGGTGCTGTAGACCGGGTGGTCGTGGGGGTTGCGGTCGATGTCGGGGAAGCGCCAGAACTCGCCGTCGTAGGAGAACGTTTCGGAGGTCAGGGCGGTGATGACGATGTCGACGTACTCCTCGAAGTAGCGCCGGTTCAGGTCGTCGGCCGGGCTGTTCTTGTTCCACGGGCCGACCGCGCCAACGTCGGCGCGGACCTTGAAGTTCTCGACCCATCGGGCCTGGTAGCCGCGAACCAGCCCAACGCCGAACCGCCCCTGGTGCATCTGGTCCAGGGTGGCGATGTTCTCCGCCACCCGCAGGGGGTTGTGGGTGGTGGTCACGTAGCCGCAGGTGATGATGTCGAGGTGTTGGCGGTGCCGGCCAAGCCACATCGACAGCAGGCCAGGATCGTTGCTGATCTCGAACCCTTCGATCTGGAGGTGGTGCTCGGGGTGGCCGAAGCCGGCGTAGCCGGCGTCATCGGCCCAGCCGACCAGATCTCCGAGCTCGCCGAGCATCCGCTGGTACAGCTCGCTGTTTCGCCCCGCCATCCCCTGTTCGAGCTCGGCTCTGCGGCCGATGGTGCAGTAGGCGAAAAGGTCGAAGTCCATGTCCCGGTGGCTCCCGTCGGTGTCGATCCGACACCTCGCTCGAACGATCGCCTCAACCGTAACCGCGGGCCGTCGACAGCCCGAAATTTCCTGCTGCGATGGGCCTCGACGTCAGGATCTCGCGATCGGGGGCCCGGTCAGCGGTGGGCGTCGCCGTTCAGGTCTTCGGGTTCGATCAGGTTGCCTGCGGCGGCCAGCGCCGCGGCCAGGTTGACCGCCCGATCGTAGACGGCGACAAAGTAGTGCTCGGCCGCATTCTGCTGGCCGGAGAGCGGTGGCCGGCCGAGGGACTGGATGACCGCGGACGGTCTGGCGGTGATCATCGCCCGCTGCGACCCGAGCTCGGCCAATTGCTCGGGGTCGCCCCAGAACACCCGGGGATCGATCTTCTTTTTGCGGGGGCCCTTCCGGCGGCGGGTGTTGCGGCCTTTGTCGGACTGCCGGCCGCCTCCCCCGCCGTTCGGGTTGCCCCCGCCGTTGCCGTTCGAGGGGCCCTTGCCGTTCCCGCTGCCACCGCTGGTGGCGCCGCCGGTCCCGTTGCGGTTGGTCCGGCGCTGGCCCTTGTTCGTTTTTGGATTGCTCATTCCACGATTCCGTCCGGTTGGTCCGTCGTCAACTGCCGGCCATCACATCAGCCGGCACATCAGCCGGCGCATCGGCCGGGACATCGGCGGGGGCCGCAGCCCGCGAGGCGTCCCAGTCCTGGTCGTCGGTCAGGGTTTCGCCGTCGTCTTCCGGCATGGTGTCGAGGTCGGAGATCAGCAGGTCGGGGTCGATGCCGAGTGCGACCTTCAGTTGTTCGGCGTCGAGGTCGCCGACCGAACTGGACTTCGGGAGCACCATGTCGGCGATCTGCCGCTTGCCGGCCACCACTTCCTCGACCCGTTCGTCGACCGTCCCGGGGCAGACCAGTCGGTGGCAGATGACCGTGCTGGTCTGGCCGATCCGCCACACCCTGTCCCGGGCCTGATCCTCGACCGCCGGGTTCCACCACCGGTCGTAGAGCACGACGTGGCTGGCCGCGGTGAGGTTGAGGCCGGTGCCGCCGGCCTTGAGCGACAGCACCATGGCGCCGGCATCGGTGGTCGACTGGAAGTCATCGACCAGCTTGTCCCGAGCGCCCCGGCTGAGACCGCCGTGGTAGCAGTGGATCTCCCGGCCGGTCCGTTCACTGAGGTAGGCGGCCAGCTTCTCACCCCAGGTTGCGAAGTGGGTGAAGATCAGCACCCGTTCGTTGGCCGCGAAGACGTTGTCGACGATCTGGTTGAGCCTGGCCAGCTTGCCGGACCGGCCGTCGAGGGGCTCGTCGTCGGCCTGGTAGGCGGCCGGATGATTGCAGATCTGCTTCAGGGCGGTGATCGCCGCCAGCACCGCGCCCTTGCGCTGGGCTGACTCCCCGGCCTCGGTGTCGACCACCAGGCTGTCGAGAACCGCCTGGTACAGGCCGATCTGCTCCGGGGTCATGGCGCAGTGATCCAGTTCGTCGATGCGATCCGGCAACTCGGCGGCGATCTGCGGTTCGGCCTTCGTCCTGCGGAAGACCAGGATCCCGTTCAGGGCCCGCAGCGCCTGTTCGCCCGCGTCGCGGCTGGAGCCGTTCTGCGACAGCTGGGCGATGAATGCGGCCCGGCCACCGACCAGGCCGGGATTGGTGAAGTCCATGATGGCCCACAGGTCGCCGAGGCCGTTCTCGATCGGGGTGCCGGTCAACGCCACCCGGGTTCTGGCCTGGAGCCGGCGGAGCTGCTGGGCCGTCTCCGAGGTGGGGTTCTTGATGGCCTGGGCCTCGTCCAGGATCACCTTGTCCCATTCGATGGCTTCCAGGGCGTCCATGTCCCGGACTGCGGTGCCGTAGGTGGTGATGATGAGGTCGGCCTTGCGGGCCATGGCCGGGATCTGGGCCTCGGTGGCCCGACTGGGGCCGTGGTGGACCACCGCCTCCAGGTCGGGGACAAACTTCTTGGACTCCGAGAACCAGTTGCCGACCACCGCCGGAGGAGCGATGACCAGGGCCGGGCCGTTGCCTTTGCTGAGCTCGAGGTGAGCCAACATCGTCGGGGTCTTGCCGAGCCCCATGTCGAGGGCCAGGCAGCCGCCGAGGCCGGCCCCGTCGAGGAAGGACAGCCACGCCCGGGCGTCGGCCTGGTAGCTGCGCAGCTCACCTTCGAAACCGTCGAGCTCGGTCGGCGGATTCTCCGGCAGATCGGAGGCGCTGTGAAGCAGGTCGGCGGCCCAGCCGTCGCCGGAGATCGAGATGCCACCGGCCAGCGGCGAGCCCTCCAGGCCGAGGGCGTGGCGGAGCATGTCGGCACCGGTGAGCCTGGTGGCGTCGGCCCGTTCGGCCAAGGCGGCGGCGGCTTCGGCCAGATCGGCCTGGTCGAGTTCGACCCATTGGCCCCGCGACTCGACCAGCGGCCGGGCCTCGGAGGCCAACCGGCTGATCTCTTCCGCCGACAGCTCGATGTCGTCGAAAACCACGCTCCAGCGGACGTTGGCCAGCTGCTGGGCCCCGACAACGCTCTCCTGGGCCTCTTCGGATGTGAGCCGCAGGCTTGGTGTTGGCTTCTTCGTCGACAACGCCGGTGCCCTGACCTCGTAGCCGGCGGCCATGAGGATCGGTCCCTCGGACGACATGAGCCGCCACGCCTCATCCTGGCTGAGTACGACCTCGCCGCGGCGCCGAGCCCCGGGGCGGAGCAGTTCGGGGTAGAGCCGTTCCAGCCGGAGCAGCTCCTCCTCCACCTCTTTGCGTCTGGTGTTCGAGGAGTTGACGATGACCTGTTCGACCGGCAGCAGCCGGTTGTCGTTGTTGGGGGCCAGCACCGCCAGGTACCAGGCGTCGGATTCGTCCGGCGGGTCGAGCTGGATCACCAGCTTGAACTTCTTGGTACCGCTGATCGGCCGGGCCCACTGATCGATGCGCCTTGCCAACTCCGAGCCGAGACGGCTCGGGGCGTTGAAGGGATCGCCGTCGAGCCTGGTGAGGAAACACTCCGCCACATCGGCCTTGGAGGTCGGGTCTGGCGGGGCGGCGGGGACCTCCAGGCGGCTGGCGGCCTCGCGACAGATGGCGGTCACCAGATCGGACAGCACCGCGGTGGTCATCGACCGACCGTCCGGCCTGTTCTCCAGCACCCCGACCGCGCCGGGAACGGCCTGGCTGAGGGCGTTGAACTCGTCCTGATCCACCAGGGCCGGACCCCACCGGACCTCGAATGCCGAGACCTTGTCGTCGCCTTTTGGCGCGTTTCGGGGCCGGCGTGACTTCTTCAGCTGGGGAACCGCTCGGCCCTGGGCCACCAGGCGGACCGCAAGTGCGGTCACCAGGCCAAGCCAGGCGGTTCCGAGGGCGACCAGCCAACCGAGGCTGGCCTCGATCGGGGCGGAAACGGCATCGGCCTTGCCCTGGCCTGGGACCTTGACCTGGTTGTGGGTCTCCCATCCAACGGTGCCGGCGCCGGCCGCTTTGAGCCGCTCCAGCAGTTCGTTCTCGGGGGCCGATTCGGCCCCGTGGCCCGAGGCCCAGGCCACCACCCGACCCGGCGTCCAGGACAGCTGGAGCTGGGTGACCCCTTCGCCGACCACCGGTTCGGGTTTCTTCTCGGGCTCTGCCGGCTCGGGGGTGTCCTTCGTGGTCGGGGGGCCGAGCAGCTCGGTCAGGACGGTGTCGATCCGCTGGTACTCGGACTCGAAATCGGCGAGGACGAGCGCCCGCTCGGGACCTTTGAGCGTTCGTTCGATCCGGTCGATGGCGATATCGACGCTGTCGAGCATGCGCAGCAGCGCCGCCACCCATGCCTGCTCGTGGGACTTCAACAGTGCCACGTCGTCGTCGGTCGCCTGCCCATCGAGGTGGGACTGGACCAACTGTAGGAAATCGTCGGGCGGAACCGGCAACGGTTTCGCGGTCATGGTGCTGATTGCATTCTCCAGTATTCGACTAGTTCGGCGCATCCCCCGCATCAGGGAGTCCGTCTAGACGCGCTAGCTTGCGGGCCGGAGCGGTCTGCACCCAAGAGCCGACTTGGGCGTACCCGCTGAGCAAGCTGTGCACGGCATGTGGTCGGCAGCTTCCATCCCGCGGTCGGTCACGGATGGAGGCTCAGGACCCTTCTGTAACAGACTAGCTCCAGATAGCTCGATTCGCCACGATCGTTGTGCAAAGAAGTGGGCGACCGATCAGTCGTCAGGTTCTGGAAGACGGGTGCAGCTCACCGGGTCGGATTCGGTGCCTCCCCGTTCCGCGGCGACGCTGTAGACATCCTGGTGCTTGAAATCGCTGGCCTCCGACTCCCATTCCCGGTTGGTCGGCCCTTCCACATCGTCGGCCGAGCCGAGGTCCCGCGTTCGGGCCACGACCTTGCCGTTCTTGCCGTAGAACGTATAGGAATCGGCCCAATTGCTCTGATTCTCGTAGACCTCGACCCCGAGGAAGGACTCATTGCCAGGCCATTCGACCACACAGCGGCTGGGGCCGGCGGGCGGGCCGATCCTGGTCACGATGGCGTCGACCCGGGCCGCCGAGCCACCGGCATCCACACAGACCGGCTGGCGATCGAGGCCGGACTGGACCTGGAAGCCGTCCGGCGCGTAGAACCGCACCACATAGCAACCGGCGGGGGCCTCGAAGCCGTAGCGACCGGCTGCGGTCCTGGTGCTGTTCACCAGCGACTCCTGGTTGCCGTCGCCGTTGCGGTCGTTGTAGAGCTCGACCAGCATCCCGGCCACGGTGGGACCGTCGAAGGAATCGATGGTCACCATGTCGCCGATGAAGCCCGGCGCCGGTGGGCTCGTCGGGGCCGGCGTGGTGGCGGGGCGGCTGGTCGTTTGCCCGTCGGTCACCGGCGGCTGGGTGGTGGACGGTGCGAGGCTGGTCGACGTGGCGTCGCTCCCGGCCGTGGTCGACTGCTCGCCGGGTTGGCCGTTCGTCGACGGGATGGGCCCCAATGATCGCCGGCCACCCGTCGTGGTGGTGAGGTTGGCCGAGGCGGTGGTCCGGCGAGGCCTGGTCGTCGGCCTGATCGTCGGCGACGTCGTCGAGGTGGCCGTGGCCGAGGTGGCCCGGGAACCGAACTCGGTGGTCTGTGAATCGCTTCGGTCGGTGCCGCCCGGGCTTCGTCCCTCGGAGCCGGGCCCGTCCCCATCGGTCCCGTCCCCGCCGCCAACCTCGGTATCCGGTTCGTCTGCCACCTGAGGTGAGGCGGCCGCCTCGGTGTCGGTTTCCGAGCTCAGGCTGCTGGTCCACCACAGTCCGCCGACGGCCAGCGCCGCTGCGGCCGCCACGGTGCCGGCCAGGGCCCAGAAGGCACCGCCGACGCGGCGGACCGGGACCGGGACCGGCCCGGTGATCGCCGCCGCCGGGGCCACCGGCGGTCCATCGGTGGCGTCGAGGCCTTCGAGGATGCCGGGCAGCGCCGCCGAGGCTGCGACGGCGGTCGTTCCGCCGGCACCGACCAGGATCGCACCATCGTCGTTTCGTTCGTCTTCGCTTTCGGGATCGGGTTCGGGAACCAGCACCGGTTCCGCCGGCGGCATCGACGGCTCGACGAAACGACCTGACTGACTACGCAGGCCCCAGGCGTCATCGAGATCGGGACGGGGATCGAGATCGAGATCGGGATGGGGATCGATGAGCAGCGCCGGTTCGAGCGGCACCGCGGTGTCCGCTTCGTCGGCGGCCGCCGGGGCGGCGATCGGCTCGACCGGGTGGCCGAGCAGGGTGTCGTCTTCGACGTCGGTCGACGCATGGCCGTCGGCCGAAACATCACCGGGCGTCGGCGGCACACCGTCGATGACCACAGGCTCGTCG
>CAMYLA010000110.1 GCA_947259095.1 uncultured Acidimicrobiaceae bacterium
CCACGACCGAGAGCACCCACACCACCCCCGACGACGAAGCCGCAATTCGGGAGGTTCATGAGTACTACGTCGTGGATTTCGCGGCGGGGGATGAAAGGGAAGCACCGCTGGAAGAGCGGATAGATGAGCTGAAGGCTATCGCCATGGATCCCTTGCTTACTCGTGGAATCGAATCGCGTACGGCGCGCGAATCGAAGGGCGAATACCTCGTGAACCCTGGCGGCGATTCAAACCTGATCGAAATCGCTATCGATAGCGAAACAGCATTGGTTTCTGACTGTTACTTGGACCGAGCTGTTCTGTATTCGGCGGAAGACGAGGTCCTGATCCCAGCAGACAACGAACACGAAGTCGTCGAGCTACTGTATGTGAAAGTTAACGAGCAGTGGTTCGTCAGTGATTTCTATGTTGGCGGAGATGAACTGTGCGACCCAAACGACTATTCGTAGCTACTGCTCTGGCGCTTGGGATAGCTCTGAGCTGCCCAACGACGGCGTCCGCAGGCGGATTCGAAAACAGCGACGGCACGCCTGAGGTGAGTCCCTATGGACGTTCTGGCGTGCAATTGACCGCGACACAGGCCGGCGAGAGCGTGACCGGGCCGGGGGCGCCGTCGTGGTTGAGCAAGTGCAGCTGGAACGACATGACCAAACGTGAGGTCGACGCCCGCTATCGGGAGCACACCGGCATCAAAGCACGAACCGACTCCGAATACGCCGACATCGGCATCGACCCCGACGAAGACTGGGTCTTTGTCGTCTGCCGCCAGGACGCCGATGTCCTCGCTGCGGCCCCCATCGTCGGTCTCGACTGGTTGATCGCCCGGACTCGGGCCTCGGTCGACATACCGGTCCAGATCGGCGACTCCGCCCCGGCCGGCACCACTGACGTCCCCTGGATCACCCAACTCGACACCTGGCTGTGGATCGACGACACGGTCTGGCAACCACGCTCGGCCACCTCACCCAGCCTGTTCGGCACCACCGTCACCGTCACCGCCACCCCCGTGCAGGTCGAGTTCGAAGACGACGACGGCCACAGCGTCGACTGCGGCGACAACACCGGGACACCGTTCGACCCGGACCGACCGGATCAGACCACCGACTGCTACCTCACCCCCGAGCATTCCAGCCGCACCGGCGACCGGACGTTGACCTCCCGCATCACCTGGGACGTCGCTTACACCTGTAACCAGTACTGCGGCAGCGGGCCGCTCCCCTCCTTCGTGGTCGAGAACACCCGACCCGTCGTCACCAACGAATACCTCGTCGTCGAGTCGTGAACCGGAGTGGGCACACCGCCCCCATTCGGGCCGAGGCGGCACCCCCACCCTGGAGAAGCTCTTCGAACGGAACGGGGGCGCCGGCCATCCACTCGGTGTGTTCAGTGTGATTGGCCGAGCGATCCCAGCACCGTGGTCATGTGTTCCCGATACCGATCCAGGGCATCGCGACCACTGGATGTCAGCCGGTACACGGTTCTCGGGATCTTGCCGATGAACGTCTTTTCGACCTCGATGTAGCCGGCGTCCTCCAGCTTGGCCGCATGCGACGAGAGGTTGCCTTTGGTGAGACCGGTCTGCTCCATCAGAGAGTGAAAGGGCGGCTAGCCGCCGGTAGCGCAACAACCTCGACTTCTCACTGGCGTACCAGAACCCGCCGGTCAGGCTGATGCCCGAGACCAGGGGCGCGGCGCGGCGCCACTCGGCGGAATCGCTCACGTCTCCTGCCAGCCAGACCACCAGCACCATCAGGGCGACGGCTCCGGCAATGAACAGCAGCATGCCCCTGGCGTTGGTGGACTGCTCGTCGGCCTTCTCCCGGAAGTATCCGATCCGGAGCTAGGTGATCCGCTCCTTGACCCGGTCGACCAGCTTCCATCCGTACAGAACGATGAATGCGGCCAGGATGCCGATGAGGCCCGGGTTCACCACCCAGCCCAAGGCCAAGACGGTGAGCACGGCCGCAGCAAGGAGATCCAGCAGCCCGTCGGAGCACTGGGCCGGCGGCCGAGGTACTTAGACTGAGCACCGTATGACCGACCACTATGACGACTTCGACGTCGAGGGTGATTCGGGCCCGGCTCTGGACGGTATCGAGTGTGCCATCGTGGTCGACCCGGCCCCTGCGACAAGCGACGTGATCGTCACCCAGCCTGACCTGAGCCTGTTCGACCGCCTGTTCTTCGACGACGGCGTCGCCAGCCGGTTCGAGGGGGCGGCGGAGCCGCTGGCGCTGCGGGTACACGACGGGGTGGGCTTCGTCCACGTGGTCGGCCCCGATGGTTGGCTGGCCGGGCTCGAGGGCCGGTGGGTCGGCGTCACCCTGCGAGACGGTGAACTCATTTGGCGGACACTGGGCGGCGAACCGACGGTGGACGACGAGGTGGTGGCAACCATTCGGGACGCCTTCGCCACCCTGGTGGCCGAGGACGACGACGACGGAGCCGACCTCGAGACCGGCGACGACGACCAAACGACCTTCACCACCGGGGAAGTGTTGGCCACCGCCGTCGCATCGGCACCCGACGTCTGGCGCACCGCCTCGCCGGTGCCGGTGGCCCGGGCTCTCGACGCCGCCGAGCTCAGTGTGCACGGTTTCTGGGTCGGTGACCGGTCGGTGGACTGGCACGCCTTCGACCAACGTCAGCTTCGCAACCGGCTGGTCATGATCCACGACCTGGACGACACGCAAACCGAGGTCGCGGTGGAGATCCTGCAGGCCCTGGCCGACGGGTCACGGGGCAGTGTGGCACAGGCCGTCGAGGGGCTGGAGGAGCCGGTGGTGGCCCGGGCTGTGCGGGAGGAACTATGGGCCCGACTCGATGACGATCACACCGCCGGCCTCGACGCTCTTGTCGAGGCGGCCGAAGCCGATCCGACGGCGTTCAACGCCGGGGCGGCCTGGGTCGCCGCCTCCAAGCTCATCGATGATGGCCAACCCGATCGAGCTCTGGCCGTGCTCGAACCCCCGCTCAAGGCCCTGGCCCGACCGTCGACCCATGATGTCGACGGGCCGAAGGGCGAGCCGATGCTCACCGAGGACCACGGGCCCATGGTGCAGGACTTGGCCCTGCTCAAGGCCGACGCCGACGAGCTGGCCGAGGCCCACGCCCTGTTCCATGTGGTCGAAGCCCTGATCGGCAACGACGGCGACGATGGCGACGACCCCTACTGGTTCCGGGGAGCCTTCTTCGAGGCCACCTGCGACACCGCCGAGCTGCTGTCCCGGTCTCATCCCCGCAATGGACCATGCCCGTGCGGATCGGGCCGCAAGTACAAGGCATGCCACCGGGGCCAGGCCCTGCTGAGCCAAAGCGACCGGGCGGGCTGGGTCTATCAGCGGGTGAAGGAGTTCGCCCACCGGGAGTTGTCCGACATGGCGGTCGACGCGGTGAAGACGACGCTGGGCCGAGACGTCTTCGCCCCCGGCCACCGGCTGCGGGAGCACGGTACGGAACTGATCCGAACATGGATGAGGTCGCCCATCGTCAGCGACGCCGTGTTCTACGGCCAGGGTGGTGTGGCCGCCTATGTGCAACAGCGCCGGGCCGTGCTCAGCGACGCCGACCGCCGCATACTGGACGCCTGGCTCCAGGCTCCGCTTCGCCTGGTGACTGTGACCGACACCACCCACAAGTCGATAGCTGTGACCGACCGGCTCACCGGCGAGACCATCACCGTGGACCATCTGGGGGCCTCGGCCCGGGTCGAGCGGGGCGCCACGATGCTCGGTCGTCCCCTACCGACCGGCCCCACCCATCGCAGCTTCCACGGCTTCCTCGCCATTGAAGGCGAGGACATCGAAGCCGTGAGCGAGGCGCTGGCCGTCGGCGACGAGGCCACGGCCCGGGCGGTGGTCGGACGGCGCTTCCTGACCCGATTCGAGGAGCGACTCGACGGCCGGCGGGACTCGGCCGATCTCGTGCTGCCTTCGCACCACTGACACGACACGAACCAACAAAGGACTGAAAAGAGGGGCCGACCGATGACAGGTTTCAAACGCCGGGGCGAGAACCGGAAGAACCGGGGCCAGGGTGGGGATGGGGGCGACAACGTCATCCCCTTCCCAAACCGTTCCCAAGGCAAGCCGCCCCCCGAGCCGGCGTTCATGGAGGTCATCGATTCGATTCTCGGCCTGATCGCCGATCCGTCGACCTATGAGTCGCCGCTGATCACCGATCTGTCCATGATCACCGTGGTCGCCATGCTGCGATCGGCGGCGGGTGAACCTCATGTCCTGGGCCCCCCGGACTCACCGGCCGACATCGGCCCCGAACCAACCCAAGAGGAGTTGGCGGCGGCCGGCTCGACCATGGTGGCGACGCTGACCGATCTGGCGCTGGGGAGGCCGATGCGGTGGCCTGACGCCCCCGACGCCCAGAGCGCCGTCGATGTCATCCATGCCCTGTCGCTGACCGGGGGTCCGCTGGCCGAACCGGCCCGAAAGGCAATGGCGGACCACAAACTCCAGCCCGGACCCCACATGATCCACTTCGACACCGCCGAGGTGACCGCCCCCTACCTCATCACCTTCCAGCACGGCGATGCCTTCGAGCTGCTGTTCGAACTGCGTTATCCGAATCTGGCCGACGATGAGCCGCGACCGGCCTACATGGTGAATCTCGCCACCCTCGACGGGCCGAGCGCCACTGCGGTTCACGGGGCCGAGGACATGGGCGATCTGCTCGCAACCCTGGCCACGTTGGAGCGATCGATCGATCCGACCGGTCCCCGGATCCACCACGAACCGGTTGAGCTCACCGATGCCCTGGCCACCCTGGACGCCGGGCTGATGAAGTTCAACACCACCATGGGAGCGGCCGCCGATCCCAACGGAGCCGACGTCGGGACTCAGCGCTTGTTCATGGGCGGCCTGCTGCGCCGGGCGCCCGAGTACCGCAAGGGGCACGGGCGGGTGCTGCGCCCGGGGTCGGTGAAGGTCGACGACCAGCAGCGGGCTGTGTTGGTCGGGCAGCTGATCGACCGGATCGAAACCGAGCGCCCGGACCTCTCGTCGGCGGCGGCCGAGGCCGTGCCCCAGATGATCGAGGTTGCCGCCGACCGGGCCGGCCACCCTCGGCGCTGGACAACCGAGGTGGCCGAGGCCTGCCTGAACCGGGCCTCGCAAGGGCACGAGTTCGAGCTGAGCCCGACCACGCTGGCGGTCCTGCCCGACCTGGTTCGCCTGACCGTCGCCTGGTCCCGAAGCGATGCCGAACCCACCGAGCCGATCCCCGGATTTCTCCCCTCGGCAATCGTCGAGGAGACCCTGGACGCCTTGGACGAGATCGAGCCGCTGTACCGGCACCACACGGCGGCGGCCCGTTCAGGTGGCGACGCTCCGGCCGGGAGCCGGTCGGGAGAGATGTTCGAACCGTTCGATGCCGCCGGCATCCCGGAGAAGCTGCGGGAGCGAACCGAGGCCATCGTGGAGGAGGCATCGCTCCTGGCCCTCACCGTGTTCGACGACGAGTTCGTCACCCTGGTTCGGCAGTTCGCCGCCGTCTGCGCCCGAGCGCCCGAGTGCCCGTTCGACCGGGGCCGGTTCGACCTGTGGGCCTCAGGGGTGGTGTATGCCGTGGCCCAGCTCAACGACATTCCCGGGGGGTGGGGTCCGCTGAGTATGGACGCCGAGGATCTGACCGACGTGTTGCCAGGCGCCCATTCCACCATCGTGGCCAAGGCCCGGGATCTGCGGCGGATACTCGGGCTGGAGCGGTACGAGGTCGACCACGAGTTCCTCCATTCCAGATCGGACCTGTTGTTCTTCGGTCCCTCCGGTGCGTCGGCGCCGATGCTGTCGCATCTCGGCATCGACGGGACGACCCCGGTTTGGGCGAGTTCGGTATCGGTGGTGGGTTCGGTGTCGGTGGCGACTTCGGTGTCGGTGGTGGGTTCGGTCGGCCGGCTGCGGTCCGACCGACCGGTGTGTCGGTCGGCGGGCCGACCAATAGCCGACCGGGGGCCGAGGCCTGTTTCGTGTTGTATGTGTCGCTGGTGGGATCGAAACCGGCGATCTGGCGCCGGCTCCGGGTGCCGGTGGACGCCAGCTTCGCCGATCTCCACCGGGTGCTGCAGTTGGCCTTCGGCTGGCTCGACTACCACCTCCACGACTTCGACATCGACGGATACCGGGTCGGGGCCCGGATGGAGGAGGAGTTCGGCCTGGGCTGTGACGCCGACGAGGCGACGACCAGCCTGGGCGAGCTGCTGAGCCCAGGTGACCAGGTGCTCTACACCTACGACTACGGCGACAGCTGGGAGCACGGGATCGTGGTCGAGGAGCTGCAGCTGGACGGGGCGTCCCGGGACCATGGGCCGTGGGCCGTGCTCGACGGCGCCATGGCCGGACCGCCCGAGGACTGCGGCGGGGTGTGGGGCTACCGGGAGCTGCTGGAGGCCCGCAAGGACCGACGCCATCCCGACCACGCCGAGATCATGGACTGGCTGCCGGCCGGGTACGACCCCAAACGATTCGACCTCTACACGGTCAACCAGGCCGTCCGCAACCATCGTTGGTGATGGGCGCAGGCCGTTGGAAAGGCAGGAGACCGTAGCCTTTTTGCCCCGCCCTGGCCCGTCGTTTACGCTCCGATCCGGAGGTGCGTCAATGGATTTTCAGGTGTCGGAGGAGATGTCGGTCCGCTTGGCCATGATCGATGAGTTCATGGTCAAGGAGGTCATTCCCCTGGAGGCGGAGATGCTCCACGGCGACCCCGAGACGCTGGATGCCGGGGTTGCCGCCGCCCAGGAAAAGGTCAAACAGATGGGTCTATGGGCCCCCAACCACCCGGTCGAGTACGGCGGGTTGGGGCTGTCGATGGTCGATCACGGCCTGTTCGCCGAGGCGGTGGGCCGCAGCCCACTGGGCATGGTCGTGTTCGGCACCCAGGCCCCCGACGCCGGCAACATCGAGATCCTCCACAAGTACGGCACGCCGGAGCAGAAGGAACGGTGGCTGCGACCCCTGATCGAGGGCGAGATCCGCAGCTGTTTCTCCATGACCGAACCGGAGACCGCAGGGTCGAACCCGGTGCTGCTGGCTGCAACGGCCGAAGTCGACGGCGACGACTACGTCATCAACGGCCAGAAGTGGTTCACCTCCTCGGCCGACGGGGCGGCCTTCGCCATCGTCATGGCCGTCACCGATCCCGACGCCCCGCCCCACCAGCGGGCCAGCATGATCATCGTCCCCACCGACACCCCGGGGTTCAACCTGGTACGCAATGTCAGTGTCATGGGCCACGCCGGGTCGGGTCACGCCAGCCATGGCGAGGTCATCTACCAGTCGTGCCGAGTGCCCAGGACCAACCTGTTGGGGCCCGAAGGGAGCGGCTTCGCCATCGCCCAGGATCGGCTTGGTCCCGGCCGGATCCATCACTGCATGCGCTGGCTGGGCATCGCCGCCCGGGCTTTCGAAATGATGTGCGCCCGAGCCAACGAGCGGGGGATCGACGAGGACGGGAACACACTGGCCGACCGCCAGATCATCCAGCACTGGGTGGCCGAACTCGACGCCGAGATCCGAGGGGCCAGACTGCAGGTGCTGCATGCGGCGTGGAGGATCGATCGTGAGGGGGCCAAGGCGGCCCGGGACGAGATCTCGGCCATCAAGTTCGTGGTGGCCAACACCATGCTCGAGGCGGTCGACCGGGCCATCCAGGTCCACGGGGCGCTGGGCGTCACCGACGACACCATCCTGGCCTACTGGTACCGCCACGAGCGGGGAGCCCGGATCTACGACGGGGCCGACGAGGTCCACAAGACCAGCCTGGGTCGCCGCCTGTTGCGCCGCTACAAGCCGGATGGCGGCTAACTGTCCTCTGCCTTGCGGCAGGTGCCGGCGAAACTCATCGAGATGCCCCGCCCACCAACGGAGGTGCAGGCCTTTTCGCTCCCACCGTTGACCAGGCCGTCGAGATCCCGCCGGTTCGCGCCCGGTCATCAGGCCGAACCACCACGTCCACCTTGATGGCAGGAGGCGAGTTCTCGATCCGGAACGCCTCGAGTTCAATGCCGAAGAATCCGGAATCGGCCTTGGTCACCGAGTTCAGCCAGTTGAGAGCCGACCGGTGCTTCGGTCCCAGCCGTTGGGCGATGAGTACGCCGTAGCCGGCGTCCTCGACTCCTGTCGGGTACTTGATGAGCTTGCCGAGGTCGTCGGTGTCGGGCCGCTCCAGCAGATTCTCCACCACGACCCTTCGACCCCGGTCGGTGGCTTTGAAGACGAGATCGGCGGAGAACGACCCGAAGGCTACTCCGGCCCCCTCGAGCTCGAGGTCCATCCGGAGCGCATCGGCCAGTATGTCGGGGTGTTCGGCCAGCCAGGGTGTGAAGTCTTGCCCGTCGCAGGGCCAGACATCTGTGACGGAAACGGGTGTGAGCGTGTGAACGGCGGTCATGCGTCTCCTATCGGCGGTGAAACTGCAGGCGTGATGCCGTTTCGGCAGAGCCCGAGGTCCACCGATCATATCCGGCCTGGCGGGGCGGACGACTGGGATGCTTTTCATCCACCCTTCGAAGCTGTTCAAGGGCGGCACCGCCCTTTCTTCACCCGCCGTTGGAGTGGCGTCGATCTGACGTTGCGGTGGAGGCCATCTCCTCCAGCAGGAACTGGGCGCGGGGTTCAAGCGTCAAGAACGGATAGATGGCGGTGATGTGATCGAGGGCTTCATCGACCGAGGCGAACCCGCACATTTCGAACAGTGCGACGATGTCGTCGACGTCGCGTTCGACTCGGGAGGCTGCGATCTTCATGGCGAACCATAGGCCAAGGCCATGACTGCGCCACCGACGATGAACATCTCGCCTCGGACCCCCCCGGGCGTCGAGGTCAGCCGCCAGCTCGTTGAGAAAGCATGTTATGGAGTCTCGGTCGAGCACTACACGCTCTCCAACGATGAGTGGTGGACGAACACGGCGCGGTTGGCCAGTTCGGGCGGGGTGCCGACCAGGGCCGACGCATGCAGGGAGCGGTAGGGAGCGAGGAACCACCAGCTTTCCAGCGTTCTGGACGGGTCGGCCGTCCAGTCCGGTACCGGTAGACCCCGGAGTCGGGCCAGTCGTTCGCCAAGGCCACCTACGAGCGCGTCCCATCGGCGGTCGCCGCAGCTGCCCGGATCGTTGGCGAGGACCTGCCACTCTGGTCCGACTTGTAGCGGGCCGGCTCGAGCCCGGCAGTCCGAATGTTGGCGCTTCGGAGGCCGCCGGTTGCGGGCAGGACCGCCAATGTGGTCCCATTCGGACATGGATCCCACCGCCGTGTCCGATGTGCGCTCCCCTCTCCGGGAGTTCTGGGCCAACACCACCGCCGTCAATACGGTGTTGGCGGTCATCGCCGTCGGGTTGTCATTCTGGATGGTCCGCTCGGCGTTCACCGAGCAGTTCCGGTGCAACTATCTGATCGTCGACCAGGTGTCGGCACCCGAGTTCATGTGTGCCGGGGCCGACCTGGGCCGGGTTTCCGGCGTGAGGTCGGCCGTGGACAACGTCAGCGATTTCCTCGGTTTGGGCGGCGACGACTCCGGCTCGGCGGCTGGCGACTCGTTGGTCATTCCCGGCCTGGCAGGTCTCATCGACGGGCCGCTCGACCTGATCCGCCGCATCGGTGTCATTGCCGGATTGGTGCTGTTGGCCACCTTCAGCGCCTTCACCACCTGGATTGTTCGACATCTCCGGTTCGTGGTCCGTCTCCTGAGAGGTGATCGACAGGCATGGCAGCTGTTGGCGTCCATCACCCGAACCTTCCTCACCATCTTCGTTGCCCTCCTCGCCCCCATCAGCCTGCTGGTCTTGGTCTGATTCACGTTCAGCCAGTCTTCGTCGAGCTGGCGGAACCCCCCGGCCGCCGGTTCGCAAGAACCAGGAGAGGGGCCGGCGGCCCGGGAACTCGCTCAGCATTGTCGACCGGCTCGATGTGGAGTGGATGTCATGTCGTAGACGAAGACTCCAGATTCGGGACCTGGGCACAAGCAGTTGCGACGGGGGCAGGGTCGCTCGGAATATCGGTAGTGTTGGCTATCTGACAGGTAGCGGGCGTAGGAGAAGTGAGGGGTGTCATCATGGGTTCCGGCAGCGGACGGAAGGATCGGGCGCAGCAACAACTGGATCTCGGTGACGCCGACAACGTCATCGCGTTCCCGGGCCGGCAACGGGTCGAGCCGGCCGAGCGGCCGGCGTTCGCCGAGGCCATCGACATCATCTTGACCGCCCTCGACGATCCTGAGGCCGACCGCTCTCCCCTGTTCGCCGATCTGGCGGCCACTGCCGTGGTGGCCATGTTGCGGTCGGCGGCCGGGGAGCCCTATGCCCTGGGTCCCCCGGATTCACCGGCCGACATCGGCCCCGAACCGTCCGAGCGGGAGCTGTCGGCGTCATCCCGGCAACTGGTGGCGACCCTGGTCGACCTGGCCCGGGAGGTACCGATGCAGTGGCCGGACCCTCCCGATGCCCAGAGCGCCATCGATGCCATCCATGCGCTGTCGCTCATCGGGGGGCCACTGGCCGAGCCGGCCCGACAGGCCCTGGCCGAGCATGGTTTTCAACCCGGCCCCCTCCTCGGTCACTTCCACACCGCCGAAGTGATCTCGGCGTATCAGATCTTCTACGACCACGACGACTCGTTCGACCTGCTGTTCGAACTGCGCTACCCGAAGCCGGCCGACGGCGAACCCCGCCCGGCCTATTTGACCAAGCTCACCACGTTCCACGACCACGCCGCCGACGACCCGATGGTCACGGCCGTCCAGGGCGCCGACGACATCACCGTCATCCTGTCGAGGTTGACCGAGGTGTGCAACATGCCCGAACCGGGGGCGCCCACGTCGTACCGACCGATCGACCTCGCCACCGCCCTGACCACCCTGAATCGTGGACTCGAGCGGTTCAGCACCACGGTGGGAGCGGCGGCCGAACCCAGCGGTGCGCGGGTGGGCTCGGAGCGCCTGTTCATGGGCGGGCTCATCGTTCGGTCGGGCGTGGACGTGGATGGAACCGTGGCTCTGGCCGAGCCGCCGGCCCTCACCGCCGACCGGGACGGCCAAGCCGATCGGTCGTCGAGCGAGCCGTTCGACGCCACCGGTGTTCCCGGGGCCCTGGTCGAGCGGGCCGGCGCCATTGCCGACGAGGCGTCGTCCCTGGCCCTGGACATCTTCGATGAGGAGTTTGTCACCCTGGTTCGACGGTTCACCGCGGCCTGCGCCCGCCATCGGGATTGCCCGTTCGGTCGTGGTCGGCTCGAGCTGTGGGCTTCGGGTGTGGTCTACGCCGTGGCCCAGCTCAACGAGATCCCCGGCGGCTGGGGTCGGCTTGGCATGGACGCCACCGATCTGACCGACCTGCTCTCGGGGGCGCACTCCACCATCACCGCCAAGGCCCGGCAACTCCGCCAACTCCTGGGGCTCGAACGCTATGGCTTCAACGACGAGTACCGGCATTCGAGCGCAACGATTGATCTGTCGTCGCTGGCCGGTCTGTTCGCCGGCTCCGGTCTGTCGGGAGCGGCCCTCGGCGCTTTGGGACGGGGCGGCTTCGACGTCGGTTACGGCCACCACGGCGGTCCTGGGTCACTGACGGCGGTGCGGCCCACCGGTATCGAACTGGAGGGCGACGTCGGCGGTGACGCCTGCTTCGTGCTGTATGTGTCGCTGATGGGTTCCAAGCCTGCGATCTGGCGACGTCTCCGGCTGCCGGTGGGTGCCACCTTCGCTCAACTGCACGAGGCGCTGCAGCTGGCGTTCGACTGGTATGACTGCCATTTGCACAACTTCGAGATCGACGGCTATCGAATCGGGCCTCGCTTCGACGACGGGTTCGGCTCCGGCCACGACGCCGACGAGGAGACGACCACTCTGGCCGACGTGCTGACACCGGGCGGCCAGCTGATGTACCTCTACGACTTCGGCGACAACTGGGAGCACGGCATCATCGTGGAGGAACTCCAGCTGGAGGGGGCGTCGCAGGAACACGGCCCGTGGGCCGTGCTGGGCGGGGCCATGGCCGGACCGCCCGAGGACTGCGGCGGGGTGTGGGGCTACCGGGAGCTGCTGGAGGCCAGGCGCAACCGCCACCACCCCCGGCGATCCGAGTTGGCCGACTTCCTGCCACCCGGATTCGATCCGGCCTACTTCGACCTGTACACGATCAACCAAGCAGTGCGTAACCGCCGGTGGTAGGGCCGGTCCGACGTCCTGGTCCATGGCCGGAACACAGCCGTCAAGCTGCTGGCCGCTGTCAACACCGAGATCAGCATCGACAACCCCGTGACCTGGAGTCGGACTCAAAGCCGTCGACCGTATGCCGTACCGTCACGGCTCTGGCGTCTGCCGCTCGTCCAAGCATTTGCCACGATCTCCAACTCGGGCCACGTGTCGTGGAGTGGTCGACAAAGGACCTTCAACCTTGCTGACCGCCGGTAGCGCCAGCGGGCCGGTTGACCGAGCAGGATCTCAGACAGCCGCCGGTCCCAGTGCCGACGCCGACTGGTCGACCAGTCGCAATTCGCCGGCACAGGGTCGGCGGTTGTCACTTCACCCGGTTCTCGAGGTAGTCCGGCTCGATGTTGTCAAGTGTACGCTTCGCCGATGAGCCCGATCGAGGCCCGGGCAGTGGACGCGGAAGTAGCCCTTTGTCAGCACCGGACCGAACACTGGACAGCCCGCCAATCAGGGAGGGAGCCAACCCATGACCAACTGGCTGGACACTGCCACCCATCGGGACTGGCTGGCGGCCCACGCCGTCGACCTGCTGTCGTTCGCCCGGCAGTCACCCAGGGAGGGAGCGGGCGCCCTCTGGTTGGACGGCCGTGGGATGCCGGTCGACGGCGCTGCGGTACACACCTGGATCACTGCCCGGATGACCTATGTGTATGCTCTCGGTTCGCTGCTGGGTGTTCCCGGCAGTGACACGCTGGCGGCCCGGGCCATGTCGGGGCTGACCGGGCCGTTGCATGACGACCGCCACGGCGGTTGGTACCCCTCGGTCGGCGACGATGAGCCGGCCGAGGGCAAGCGGTGCGACGACCACGCCCTCGTCGTGCTGGCGGCATCGGCTGCGGTCCAGGCCAGGCTGGAGGGAGCGGTGGAGTTGTTCGACGAGGCCACCGAGGTGCTGCTCGACCGGTTCTGGTCGGTGGCGACCGGGCTGTGCCTCGACCGGTGGGACACGGCATTCGAGGACCTGGGCCCCTATCGGGGGATCACGGCCAACATCCGAGCGGTTGAGGCCATGCTGGCCGCCGCCGGGGTGAGCGATGAACGACAGTGGCTGGAGCGGGCGCTGGGAATCGCCGAATTCGTGGTCGGTCGGGCCGAGGACAATGACTGGCGCCTTCCCGAGCATTTCGATCATGAGTGGCGCCCGATCCTCGACTTCAACCAGGATGAACCGGACGATCCGTTCCGGCCCTATGGCGCCACCGTGGGCCACGGGTTCGAGTGGGCCCGTTTGATGATCCAGTTGGCCAACGGGCTGCCGGCGAGCGAGAACAGCTGGCTGGTGGACGCCGCCTGTGCCCTCTTCGACCGGGCGGCCGATGACGGCTGGGCCCCGGATGACAAGCCCGGCTTTGTCCACACCACCGATTGGGACGGTCAACCGGTCGTCTCCGACCGCTTCCACTGGGTGACGGCCGAGGCCATCGCCGCTTCGGCCGTGCTCCATCGCCACACCGGCCAGGAGCGCTACGCCGAGCTGTACCGGCGGTGGTGGGACTATGCGGTCACCTACCTGCTCGACCATGAGTACGGCTCGTGGTTCCACCAACTCGACGCCGACAACCAACCGATCGGCACCGTCTGGCCGGGCAAGCCCGACATCCACCGTGCGTTCCAGGCGGCCCTGGTTCCCGTCATGCCCCTGTACCCGACGTTGGGCGCCGCCCTTGTCCTGCCCGATTCGAGCCTCTGATCAGAACGGTTGTCGTTGCAGACTCGCCGCCTCGCCTCTTGATGGGGGGCGAGGACCGCCGTCGACCGTCGGCACCACCCGAAGCAGTTTGCGCTCGATCGGCGGGCCAACACCTTTGAACTCGAGTAGCGGCAATGTTGCTCAGGCACCGCCGACGGGTTGACGATCTCGACGCCTCCGATGGTTGAGCCGGCGGCCAGATCCTCGGTCAGGAGGATGCTGCAACCGAGCCGAGGCCGCGGCTTCGACGATGAGAGCGTCCCACCTGCTCGTTTGGCCTCGCCGGATCGGTCCTGGAGGTAAACGACGATGTTGGTGTCGAGAAAGTGCTGCGCCATTCGTCCGGTGTTGAGGATGATGATCAGTGACGAGCGAGTTCGTCACGGTTCCAGGTCCGCCCGGCATCACCACTGGAACTCTGAGCGGCATCGGAGAACGTGAGGATGCGGTTTCGGGCCGACGAGTCACTGCCCCCGGCGTACTGCTCGAGAAATTCTCTGACGAGCTGGTTGACCGACGTGCCGTTGGCGGCCGCCCGCTGACGAGCCCGCCGCAGAACATCGTCGTCGATCGAGACCGTCAGATTCGCCATGTGATCAGTGTGACACAGGTCCGTGTCGCCGGATCACCAAAAGGCGAGGACCGTGGAGCGGGTCGGGCAATCGGTCAGGACGCAGGCGGAAGCAGTCTGCGCAGCCGTTGGGCGCCGGGGCGGGTTGCCATGTCGGGTTCGGACAGCCGTCGCCACGCCTCGTCGAGGGTGAAGAGCTCTCGCCGGAAACAGTCGTCGACAATCCGGTTCAGGTCGTGATCGGCCAGCTCCGGGGCGACGTCGATGACCGTGCGCAAGGCCGTTGTACATCGAATGCCGTCGATGGTGGTTCTGTCGGTTTCCGGAATGTCGTCGTAGTGGACGATGACGTCGAGATCGCCAATCGTCACACGTTCAGTGGGGCAGCCGTTGCCATCGACCCCCACCGGCTCCACGAGGCCGCCGGTACAGAATCGGGCGGACCCGGCGGCCTCCGGCTCCGGGCCAAATGAACTGAAACGAGACATGATTGCCTCCTGGTCGTGAAGAAGCAGACCCTGAGGTCAGGGACTGGATTCCGTGGGGTTCAGAGACGCCAACGACAGGCGGTTCTGCACTGGCCGGCGTCGACCCCCTCCAACTGGAAGCCTTCGCTTCGATACCAGGGAGGCGAATCGATTGACCGACCTCAACCTGTGCGTATCAGCATAGCGGCGCGGTGTGACACCCTGTCAGCACCGACTACCCTCGTGATCCGATGACCGACGCGTTGGCGCTGGACGAACCGGTGGGAGAACCGGCCGAGGAAGCCTCGGCGGTCGAGGAAGCCTCGGCGGTCGAGGAACTGGCTGCCTACCTGGTTGACATCGGCCGGGTGGTGCCGGGGGCATCGCTGACCGAGGAGGGCCGGGCCAGGTCGTGGTGGTGGCCGATGCCGACGGTGTCGGATCGGCCCCGGCTGTCCCGGCTGCTCAATGACGGTTCGGTCGAGGCCCAACAGCACCTGGCCGCCGATCTGGCCGAGGCCACCGACCGGCTCATGCGGGCCCGGCTGGTCGACGGCAACGTTGCCCTCCTACCGCCGCGCCCCGGTCGGCGTACGGTGACCGAGTCCTGGGTGCGGTCGCTGGTTACAACCGATCCGTGGCTGTCGGCGTCGCTCCCGGCCGACCGGGTGCGGGCGCTGGTGGCCGAGGTCGAGGAGTGGGTGCAGTCGGGGGCGGCCATACCCGGCTCGGTCCGGGTGTGTCTGCGCGTCGTCGAACCGGCACCCGACGAAAACGACGACGAGTGGGCGCTGGAGGTGCTGGTCCAGGACCCGCTCGACACCGCCATCGTCGTGTCCATCGCCGAGGTGTTCGCCGGATCCGCCATCTTCGGGCCCGAGGCCCTGGAGGACGCCCTGACGTCACTGGGCCGGGCGGTGCATGTGGCCCCTGAACTGGCACCGCTGGGCGAACAGGCGGTTCCGGCCCTGATGACGTTGGACCGGGCGGCGCTGGTGGACTTCGTTCGCCAACGTATCGGGCCCCTGGCCGATATCGGGGTGCCTCTGTGGTTGCCGCAATGGTGGCAGCACGGCGGGAGGCTGGGCCTGAAGGCCAAGGCGGCGTCGCGTTCGGCGTCCGAGGCCTCGTTGACCGGCGCCGGGTTGGGGATGGGCGAGCTCGTGGACTTCTCGTGGGCCGCCGCCCTGGGAGAGGAGGAACTGTCACCCGAGGACCTGGACGAGCTGGCCCGGGTGGCGGCGGCCAAACAGCATCTGGTCCGCTTCCGGGGCCAATGGATCGAGATCGATCCCGACCAGGTCGAGGCCCTGCTGCAGCGGGTGGGTCGGGAAGAGGAAACCACCGTCGGCGAGTTCATCAGAGCCGGTTTGGGATTGTCGGATCTTGACGCCGACGAGTTGGACGTGGTCGGGGTCGAGGCCACCGGCTGGTTGGGTGAGCTGCTCGACGAGGCGGTGAGCCATCGGGTGGAGCCGGTGGTGGATCCGCCCGGGTTCGACGGCGAGCTGCGACCGTACCAACAACGCGGGGTCGGTTGGCTGACCTTCCTTGGACGGTTGGGCCTCGGGGCCTGCCTGGCCGACGACATGGGTCTGGGGAAGACGGCCCAACTCATCGCCACCATGCTGGCCGATCGGGCGGCGGGGCCCACCCTGGTGGTGTGCCCGGTGTCGGTGTTGGGCAACTGGCAGCGGGAAGTCGAACGCTTCGCCCCCGACCTGAGGATCATGATTCACCACGGATCCGATCGCTGGCGCCCCGAAGCCGAGACCGGCAATGACAAGACTGACGAAACTGACGAAACCACGACCGAGGAAACCGACGAGACCGAGCCCGATGACGATGGCGGCCACGCAGCCGGCGCCGACGGCGACGGTGACCCCGGCACCGACTTCGCCCAGGCGGTTGCCGACTACGACGTGGTCCTGACCACCTTCGGACTGTTGCCCCGCGACCGGGCACTGCTGGAGAGGATGCAGTGGGGTCGGGTGGTGCTGGACGAGGCGCAACAGATCAAGAACCCCGGCACCAAGGTGGCGCAGGCGGCCCGGGCCTTGACCGCGGAGCGGAGGGTGGCCATGACGGGCACACCGGTGGAGAATCGACTGAGCGAGCTGTGGTCGATCATGCAGTTCCTCAATCCCGGGCTGTTGGGTTCGGCGGCGGCGTTCCGGGAGCAATTCGCCCGGCCCATCGAGGTCGACGGCGACGATCAGGCGACGGCCCGCCTGGCCCGGGTCACCACCCCGTTCGTGCTCCGTCGACTCAAGTCCGACCGATCGATCATCTCCGACCTTCCCGACAAGATCGAAACCGTCGATGGATGCCCCCTCACCCGGGAGCAGGTGTCGCTGTATCAGTCGGTGGTTGACGATCTGCTGGTCAGGGCGGACGAGGCCGAAGGCATGGAGCGGCGGGGCCTTGTGCTGGCGGCCATGATGAAGTTGAAGCAGGTCTGCAACCACCCGGCGCATTTCCTGGGCGACGGCTCGGCCCTGGCCGGGCGTTCGGGCAAGCTTCGACGCAGCGAGCAACTGCTCGAGGAGATCGTGGCCGTGGGCGACAAGACGCTGGTGTTCACCCAGTTCGCGGCCTGGGGCAACCGGCTCCGCCCCTACCTGGAAACCCGTATGGGAGTGGAATGCTGGTGGCTGCACGGTGGGGTGAGCCGCAAGGCTCGTGATGAGATGGTGGCGGCCTTCACCGACAGTGTCGGTCCGGCGGTGTTGTTGCTCTCGGTCAAGGCCGGGGGCACCGGGCTGAACCTCACGGCGGCCAACCACGTCATTCACTACGATCGCTGGTGGAACCCGGCGGTGGAGGACCAGGCCACCGACCGGGCCTACCGGATCGGGCAGGATCGAACCGTGCAGGTCCACAAACTGGTGTCCTCGGGTTCGATCGAGGAACGGATCGATGAGGTCATCGACCGCAAACGGCAACTGGCCGACCAGGTGATCGGGACGGGCGAGAACTGGCTGACCGAGTTGACCACCGAGGAACTGGCCGACGTGGTGGCCCTGGCTCCCGGAGTCGTCGACTGATGGCCCGCTCTCGATCACGGTATTGGAGTGACCACTGGCAGCGGTTCCCCGAATCGGTGCCGCTACCGGTTGAGGATGGCCTGGCCACCAGCAAGAAGCGGGGGGCGATGGCCGAGCACTGGTGGTCCCAACGATTCACCGACGTGCTCGATTCCTACGGACTCGGCGGCCGGATGCAGCGAGGTCGACGCTACGCCCGCCAGGGCCAGGTGATGACGCTGCAGGTCGACGCCGGGCTGATCACGGCCCAGGTCCAGGGCTCGCGACGGACCCCGTACCTGGTGTCGGTTCGCCTGTCGGAGGTCAGCGATGCCCACTGGGCCGCCATCGAGGCCGAGCTGGCATCCCGGGCCGGGTTGGTGGCGGCCCTGCTGGCGGGCCAGGTTCCCGAGGACCTGGTCGAGGTGTTCAGCGCCGCCGGCACACCACTGCTGCCTGCTGCCCCTTCGTTGGTCCGACCTGCGGGCGTCGTGCACCTGCCCCGACAGCGCCAACCCGTGCAAACATCTGGCCGCCGTGCTCTACGTGTTCGCCGACCAGCTCGACACCGATCCGTGGCTGCTGCTGCAGTGGCGGGGCCGGAGCCGGGACGAGGTCATCGACCTGCTCCGCTCCGATCAGCCGTCGGCCGAGACCGTCGCCCCGTGGTGGCCGTTCGGACCCGGACCGTTGCCCGACGAGGCCTTGACCGCCCCGCTGCAGCCGGGCGGTCGAACACTGCCGGTCAACGGCGATGCGGCGGCGGTGCTCGACGTGCTGCGGCCAACCGAACTCGAGATCCGCAACACGCCGGTGGTCGACATCATCCGAGGCGCCTACCGGGCCGTGATCGCCACCGACGACTCACAATAGCTCCGGTCCGCCATCTAAGGCCCTGGAGCGGAGCCGGGCGGTGTTGCGAGCATGGTGACGGAGTAACCGTTTACGGAGACCGAGGCCGGCCGAAGGATGCTTGTGGGATGCAGCGGCCGGCATATCCTTACCTCCAGAGCAGGCCGTACTTGGCTACTCCGGCCTCTCATTTGGTGCCCCGCTGCTGCGGGTCACTGATGCAGGCGAGGCGCCCATTAGCGTGCAAGCGTGTCGTGAGGTCCTTGACGCTGCATCTCAGCTTGGATGTCGTCTTCGGTGATCGGCCTCTGGGAATAGGCGGTGAAGGCGTGGATGACCAGGCCGATGCCCCAGCCACCGATCGGCCAGATGGGCCAGAAGTAGCCTGCACCTGTGGTTGCCCAGATGATGATGAGCATCGTGTTCACGAGTAGGAATACACCAAGATGAAGGCGGAACTCGCGCTTGGCATTCAGTCGTCCGATGGCGGCTTGGCGCTGGTCGTCGAGGGGAATCATTGGCTGCTCACTTTCGTTGTTGCGGACGGTACGGGACGGAGTTCGCCAAGGCGCTCGAAGAGCTCGGCGATGCCATCGAACCCGTGGTAGTCACCGTCCAGGTCGGGCTGTTGAGAGTTGAAGAAGTGGAAGACGAAGTCGTCGGCAAATGGATGATTGTGGCGATCGGCGAAGCCGGATCTGATGAGTTCACCGACCTGCTCGAGCACCGCGAAGTTGGCGTCGACGTTCGGGGGTTCGGTTGACTGGTCCATGCTGCGGCCTCCGCGTCCCTGAGAACCAGTTTCAGCCTCGGCGGCCTGACACGCCAGGGTCCAACGTCCCGCGCCGCCGGGACCGAGCCCACCTGCGTCTCGACGAGCGCCTACCCGCCGGTCTATTCGACCAGTCGGCCAATGATATCCCCGAAGAACATGGGCAGTCGTCTACCCCAGGCTCTCGACCCAGTCCTTGAAGCCCTCAGCGGCATACGGCCCTCGTGACTTGAACGAGCCGGTGACGTCGGCTCCCCGGCTCTCCAACCGGGCGGCCATCTTTGGCAACATCCCGCCCACCGCCGTCTTGTAGGTGCAGAACACTGCGGCCGGCTTGCCGCCGAGCTCGTCGAGACTGTCAATGAAGTCCATGGTGGCCGTGGTGGCATGTTGAAATACGACGAACAGGCCTTGACACCAGCTTCCGACGCACAGCGCGTCCGCGGCGCTCACCTCTGCAGGATCCGCGTCTTGAACAGAGCGGACAGTGCACTCGTGCCCCGCCGCCCGAGCGACTTGTGCCATCTCGTCGGCAGCCGCCCTCGTTCGCCCGGTACTGCTGTCGAACACGATCGCTACCTTCATCGAGTCTCTCCTTGGTTGTGACCCTTGCCCCCAGGGCACCATTCTGCACCAGGGTCTCCCAAGGTGTTCCATTCACCGGGGGCGTTGGGTCGTTTGGTTTATGTATATGGTGGACCTTCGGTGCTGGGGTCCTCGTCGGTTCCCTCGTCACGATCAGGCTGCGAGGGACACCGGCACGAGCGTCGGCTCTTCTACCGCCGCAAGCAGCTCTGCCAGCGGTGTCGATGCCCCTTTCCGGATCCCTGACAGTCGTACTGTTCACTTGCTGATCCCAATCTGCTTCCAGTACCGGATCATACGCACGTCGCCTTTCTCGAAGAAGTCGGACCGGTAGCCGTATGCCAACAGTGGATCATGCAGTGGATTGCTGGATTGGGTGACAACCGGGCTTCCAAACATGTGCATTGCTGTGCCACCCTCCTTCACCACCCGCTCAACCTCGGCCAACTCCGGCGCCAGGTCCCAGCCAATGGCCTGATGGGTGAGCAGTACGTCAGCGGTTCCGGCGGGCAACGGGATCGCGCTCAACAGACCATCCAGCACGAACAAATTGGAGATCCGCAATGACGTGGCTTTCTCCCTCACGAACTCCCGGAGTGTCGCCACCGGTTCGACCGCGAACACGTGTCGAGCAAGAGGAGCCACGGCGAACGCCACGCGACCGGTGCCGGCTCCGGCATCAATCACCACCTTCCCGTCCAGAGCTACCTTCTGAGCGACGCCGGCGAGATCCCAGCCAACCAGAACCTCGGTGTCGTATGTCTCCGGTTCCCGTTGATACACGATCCAGTCGGCTATCTCCCAGAGCAGGGTGTCGTGCACGGCCGGCAAGTCTCCATCAGCCGCAGGCCCGTGCTCGCTCACAACCCTATGCAAGAACTCGGCGATCGGGGGGTGCCGGACGACGAGGAACCGGTGCAGATTGGGATGAACGTGCAGAACAGCAGCCAGCTCGCGCTGCGGAGCTCGATCCGGCAGCTGGGCAATCTGATGCGCCTCCAACAGAAAGAGGTCGTCGACTACCGGAGCCAGACCCACAAACGTCTCTCGCAGATGTTGTGAGTAGCTCACGAGTTGACCAACGTCGCTAGTTGATCGCCCTTCCGTGGAGGGAGACGTACTCCTGCCAAACGCCTCGCCGTGCTTCAACCCGGACGCCATCAAGGGGCCCCGAGGAGTTCCTTCTCGGTCCCGCACGCCGCCCGTCCATGCGCCTGCTCGTGTTTGCGCATCTGCGTGATGGGCATGGCGATGCCGTAGGTCACGAACTCGCCGCGAGGGATGATCCGTATGACCGCCGTCGCCTCGAGCACGTCGGGATCGCGTTCCTTTCCCCGCCCCAGGCGCTGGAACACAGACGGTTCGATGTCGTCCACTTCGAGGATCTGCGCCTCACCGTGAAAGGTGACTGTCGCCGGCGGGACCTTGATGAACGGAAGGAAGGGGACCCGCCTGGGTATCGTGACCGTCATCGACACATTCGGGTTGGCGGTCATGTGGCGCACCTTCCACATCGACTTGTCCGTGGAGACATAGAGCGATCGGCGATGGACCGCGTAGCACACCCCCGCCGTCCTCGGATGACCCTTGCGGTTCACGAAGGCCAGCACACCGAAGAACGATCGGTCCACGGCTTCCCAGACTTGCTCGGTTGTGGGCGACATGCGACTTCCCCTTCCAGCCGTCTACAGGTAGTGGAGGCTCAGACCTCCTTGATGAGGTCTCCATACGGCAGCCGGACCCTCGCTCCGTAGAGGCCCTCCGGTCGTCGGGTGCCGGCGGCGATGACCATCGTGACTTCGGCCTGCTCAGGGAGGCCGAGCAACCGGCGGATACGGACCTTGTCGAGGCCGCCGATCGGGCAGGTGTCGTAGCCGTGGGCGGTCAGCGAGAGCATGAGCGTCATGGCCGTAAGGGAGGACTGGGTATGGGCCCAGACACGATGGTCGCCCTTGTTCACCGGGCTTCTCACGGTCGGCCCCCTCCGGCCCCTGAACCAGAACACGACCCGACGCATCAGGTTGTCCAAGCCGAGGGCGTCGGTCTGTCGGAGCCGAGGTGTGATCTTGTGGTAGTAGTCATCGACCGGTTCGGGAAAGTCGATCGTCCCGCCCTGGGTCATCAGGTCCCACACCTTGTCCAGGTTGGTCTTCCACTGGTCTCTTCTCGCCATCACCACCACGAGCTCACCGGCCGTGGTTGCCGCCGGCTGGCCGAGACATGCCTCCGCCAGCCTCTCTCGTGTGGTGGAATCCCGGACCCAGTACAGCTCATAGGGCTCGAGGTTGGAGGAACTCGGGGCCAGCGTCGCGTCTCGAAGGCAGTCCCTCATCACGTCTTCGGGAATGGGCTCGCCGTCGAAGACTCGGATGGAACGGCGAGCCGTCAAGGCCTGCTTGAAGCCCGGAAGGGCTGTGTCCCGGAATGTCTCGTCCGGCACGTCCTCGTCCCCGGCGTAGCCGGTCACCGCCTCGGTCATGGTCAGCAGCGGATTGTCGGTTGTCGCCATGGGCTGGCCCCTTCGTTCGGTTGTCGTCAACTCCCGTCACCGGCTGCAGTGGGCGAGGTCGAGTGACCGGAGGTCGATGGGACGACTATCAGCGTCACCTCATTATCGAGGCGCGGTCACGGGCGTCGATAGGGCCCAAGGTCCATTCCCCGCTCATACCCCTGTTAGCGGTTGTTCATCATGAGAGAACCGTATTTCCACCTGAGGATACATCTCATGGAACTTTCGAATCATCTCTGCTGAATGCCGAACATCCGCTTCACCCTTTGCCCCATAGTCACTACCCATGAGCACGCCACTCTCCATCCCCCACTTCGTTAGCTCTGCATCGCCTGTAATGAGTATGGGTCCCTGCGTACTGTTGATGAGGTATGAAATATGATCCTTCGTGTGACCTGGAGTAGAGAGGGCCCAAAGGGTGGCATCGCCGAAGATATTCAAGACTCTGTCAAAGGGCGCCAGTGAAGTAACTTCATCGAAATCGAGAAGATAGACGCTGTTCTTTCCTTTGAGATGGCTACCTGCTGTCAGGCGCCGGCAATAGAAGGAGTCTTCATTCTTTCCATAGTAGACGCGACAGTCGGGAGAAAGTGATGGCACTCCGGCAGTGTGATCTCCATGAATATGAGTGAGAAAAAACATGCTCAGGATGAACGTCGTTCTCACGTAGACGAGACGACAGATACACATCCTCTTGTTGTTGAGTGTATTTGATGTTTCTCAGCTTCTGGAATACTTTCATTGAAACTGACAAGTTCCCAAACCCATCCCAGTTCTTGTACTGCTTACCGCTTGGAACGTCATACACGTTCATATTTGAAGCTCCTGAAGCTGCGATATTCTGATATGTATATACGATGAGTCCATCGATGGACTCCGTGGCGTCGGACAGGTCCCGAGTCCAGCATCGCACTCATTGCTATTGGATCCGATATCACACGACAAGGCGGGGGATGCTTGACGGGGTGATATCGGTTTCCGGAATGTCCCCGTGGTGGACGATGACGTCGAGATCACCCATCCTCTTCGCTAGGACCAGGCGCCCATCAGGTAGAACGGGGCCCAGTCCCGATACGCCGGGTAGGCCGCCCGAGTGGCCAGTTGGGCGTGGCGGAAGGCGTCGAGGCGGCCGGCTCCGGTCGATAACGCCATGTAGAGCTCAGTGAAGAACAGCTCGGATGCATGGACTTCGCTCTCCCAGAGGGTGCCGATCACCGTCTCGGCGCCGCTGCGGAAGAGCGCAGCGGGGATGCCGTGGAGGTTGTCGCCACGGTCGAAGCGTCCCAGTGCGGTCTCGCAGGCACTGAGGGTGACCAACTCCAGGCCACGCAGGTCCAGTCCGGCCAGTTCGTAGGCGTGCACCACTCCATTGCTGTCCTCATCGGGGCTCAACAGGAGAGCCTGGAATGCCGGCGCGTCGATGTCGTGGTAGCCGTGAGTCGACAGGTGCACGTAGCGCGAGGATCGCAGGGCCTGATGCAATGCTGCTTCGGTGGCTTCGTCGTCCACGATCGGGTCGCTGTCGAACACGGCGGCCACGGCATTGACCTCGGTGATCGACTGGGCCAGCGGTGCCTGGCCATGGGGTTCTCCACCAAAGAAGCTGAGCCCGAGCGCCGTCAGCTCCCGATCGCGGTGGCGAATGGTACCGGCGCCACCCCGCCGGGCCAGCAGGTACAGGTTGGGCAGATAGGTCACGGCGAAGTCGTCGGCCAGGGTTGATCCCGGCGTGCCGATCAGATGCAGGGGGTGATAGTGGAGCGGCCCGTGGGGCACGACGCAGAGATGGTCGATACCTCGCTCCGCCATGAGCTGGAGTTGATCCGGCAGATGACCGAGGTAGGCCCGGTAGTCGCCGTCGAGGGAGTCGAGCACGTCTGCGTCGGCGACACTCAGGCCCGGGTAGCGCTCCACCCCTTCGCGGATGGCCTCCACCGTGAACGCCAGCGGGTTGGCCATGGCCGAGGGTTCGTCGCCGATGGCGATCTCGCTGTCGGGGAAGTCATGGGCAACAACGCCGACACGAATCTCCTCCCGGTCGATGAGCAGTCCGTAGACACCGAGCCGTCCGTCCGATGTGGCCCCGAGGTAGAGATCGAGCAGGGCCGTGCGCCCGTCGAGGGATGCCTGGATGTCATCGCTGTCGAGCCGAAGCGACTCGGACGACGGCGCACCCCGGGCCAGCCGCAACTGGTGCAACTCGTCGAACCGCTTCCGGAGGTTGGCCAGACGGTCGGCGACGGAGGTCCCTTGTTGCCGGCGTCCGGACTCGTGATAGGAGGCCAGTACGAGGCCGGGGGGCAGACCGGCTTCAAGGGGTTCGATCTCGTCCTCGAAGTGGTCTTCGAGATCGTCGATCTGCTCCAGGATCGCACGTTCCTCGTCGCCCAGTTCCGAGGTGTGGAACGCAGTGGTCAGGGCGGCGGCGAACTGCTGGCCTTTGGCCATCTGCAGGAGCGCAACCAGCACGTCGGGGTTGAATCCGGTGGCCGCCAGGTTGCGGATGCTGCGTTTGGCGATGCTCTGGACCAGCAGCACGGCTTTGTCACCGATACCCAGCTCGGCCTTGAGCGATGCCGGAGCCAGGGCCAGGGCCGCCACCACCGCCACGTCGGGCGAGGGCTGGTGGGTGACATCCTCGATGCGGGCCAGCATCGATGCTGCGATCGAGGGCATGTCCAGGTCGAGGTACCGCTGCATCGACTTGGTGTATCCGGCGACGGCTTCGGCCCACTCTTCGGCCATGTAGCCGTTGGAGCCGATGCCGAACCAGAGTCGGGCCTCGGTGGCCGCCAGCGTGGCCGCGTGGTGACGGGCGAACACCGGCGTCGTTCTCCGGATGTGATCGAGGATGCTGAGGCCGAGGTATTCCTCATTGAAGCGCTGGCCCTCGTTGACGCAGACCAGGAGCGCCATCGAGGTGTGGGCGGCGTCCCAGTCCTCCTCGGCGGCCTGATCGACTACGGCCTGGGCAACCGTCTGGGAGGTGTCGGTGTCGTCAGGAAAGGTCCAGCCGACGGAATCCCGCACGATTCGCAGGAAGAAGCGGCCCTGGTCGTCCAGGAGTTCCTGCCGTTGGGCGTCGAACCCGTAGGCCTGGTGGAACGCATCGATCCGTTGTGAGTAGTCGACTGCCGCAGCCGGGTCGAACTCGGCCAGGACGTGAACCGCCTGCCGGGTCAGGTCGGCGGTGAGCGTGGGCCCATTCCGGTCGACCCAGGTATCGATCGAGGTGTCGATGATGGTGTCGAGCGGGCTCAGGTCCGGATCGGCGCCTCGCTGGACCAGCACCCCGAGGATCCACAGGACCGATGAGATATTGTCCTCCGGATCGATGAGTTCGAGAGCTTCCTCGAGCAGTTCGTCGATGGCGGTCGGCTCATCGGGCGGCTCGATCAGCTCCGGCGGCGGGTCGCCCTCGTCGGCGTATTCCTCGACCTGCTCGATCATCAGCAGGGCCTGGGCCCAGGCTTTGAGGGTCAGACCTCGGCGATGCCCGTGGCGGAACTCCACCGCTCGGCGAAAGTAGGCTTCGGCCCGGGGCAGTGCCTCCTGTACCGGGGGCATGAGCCATTGCGCCGGGTCGGTGCTCTGATAGTCGGGGTCGTGCAGCAGGCTGTGGCGCCAGTTCCACACCGCCGGCAGGAAGTTCATACCCCCGGGTTTCGTTGCCGTGTAGGCATCGAGGATCATCGTGCCCACACGATGGAGCGCCTCACCGGCGAGGTCGTCGGCGTCGGGGCCGAACAGCTCGGATGTCTCGACCAGCGCCTCGCCGATTCCGACCGTCCGATCCATGATCTGCACGTCCGGCACCGACTCCAGCAACCCGTGGACGACTTCGATGAAGTCGAGTCCTACCGGCGGCAGGGCGCTGAGGAACGACGAGTCGGCATCGGCGCTGCCGAGCAGGCCACCGTAGACGAGATCGATGAGCAGGTAGGCGGCTTGCGCTTCGCCGGCCTGGGCCGCCTCGCGACACCGTCGTGCCAGCTCGACAAGGTCCTCCCGTTCCAACAGGCCCGCCTCGCCGAGCTCGCGGGCATGATCTCGGGCCGCGTTCATCGACAACGCACCCTGCTGTACGAGCTCGAACGTCTCCCCCAGCGTTTCCGGCAGTCCGCCGTTGTCGTGTGTGCTCATCGCCCTATCCGATCATCACGGTGCGGGTTGCCGGATCGAGATCGGCCCGGAACGGGAAGATGCCCAGCACCTTTCGCCGCACGTTGGCGACAAGGTTGACTCGGGCCTCGGAGTTAGTTCCGGCCGGGGAGCGGATCACCGCCAGCAGCCGATGGGAGCCGTCGATCTCGATCGTGTTGCTCGATCGGAACTCCCAGGCGATGGTTGGTTCGAGCTCGCCGAAGGCGCGTAACCAGGCGTGTTTCGGCTCGGTCGTCGTGGTCTGTTCCACACTGGGTCCGATGCTGAGGGCGTCGAGGATCTTCAGCTCGGCGCCGAAGCTGACGGTGCGGGCGACGGTCTTCTTCTCCACCAGCCGGGTCGGCGACATCGACCAGGCGATGGGACCGGCCTCGGCCGGGATGCCGGGCTGCTCCATGTGGACCTCGAACCAGGCGCTCTCGATTCGCTCCCCGTCGCCACCGAGGAAGGAGCAGCCGAGATGGAGCAGGTGGAACTGGTGGTCGGGCTGGGCTTCGATGTAGCGGCGTTGCCCGTCGTCGAGGTCGACGGTCACCAGAGGCGTCACGGTCGGAACCCCGACGCTGAGCCGCCCGTCGAGCGACGGGGCGGTACGACCCCGCCCCTTGACCGTGCGCTCCTCGGCCACCAGCGTGGTCGGCACCGAGGCTAGTTCATCGAGGTGCAGCTCGCCCATGGTGGGCCTCCCGGGTCAAATCGAAAAGGGCTGTTGGGTGTCGAAGGCGGGATTGGGGACGCCATAGATGACGTGGTTCGGCGACTGGGTCGGCGGCATGCGGGACAGGATGTGGGAATGGAACTCGGCGTAGGTCCCGTCGAAGCGCCCGTCGGCCCAGACCCGAAGCAGGGTGCCGGTGAACAGGCCGTTGAACGTGCCGTCGAGGGAGAGCTGGTTGTCCTGGCATCCGGAGATGAGCCGGACCGTCGCCGCGATCGGTCCGGGTTCGGTGACCTCGGCCCCGAGGGATCGATACAGGTCGCGGTTCTTGCGGTAGGTGCGGAGGGCGACGTCGTCGGGCATCACCCGGAACACCGGGGTGCCGGCGCCACTGGTCGTGACCGGCGAGTCGAGGGCTCCCGACCGGACCAGCGGGTCGTAGGCCGCCTTGACCGCCGTGCCGCTGTGACAGCTGTCGGACAGGACAAGCACCCGCACGCCCTCACGGAACGACTCCCATTGTGTCCAGAGTTCGTCGTCGATCAACTGGCCGTCGAACAGACACCAGGTCTCGTCCTTGAGATCCAGTTCGCGGTCGTTGCCGAGATCGGGGACCTGGCCGCCGTGACCGGAGTAGCTGAGGAAGAAGATGTCGCCGGGTTGGCAGGCCGCGGCTGCCACCTGTATGCCGTCGAGCACGGCAGGGCGCGTTGCATCGCCGGTGAGGAGGAGGGATGTGGTGAACCCGAGCCCGGACGCGATGTCCAGCAGATCCTCGGCGTCGGCCTCGCAACCACTGAGTGGTCCGGACCAGCCGCCGTAGTGGGAGGGATCGACGCGGTTGACGCCGATGTGCAACGAGATGCCCTTGGTCATCGTCCATCCGCTTCAGCTGTGGTGTGTTGGTCGAGCCTAGGCGTCACTCGCTGGGCTGACAAGGGTGTTGATGTCTGCGCCCGGTTAGCGGATCGAGTTGTCGATACTCAGGTGACTCTCGACCTAGAGTGCTGCAGGTTCGAACGCCGACGCTGACTCGTCGATCAGTCGCCATTCGCCGGCGAAAGGTCGCCGGTCGTCGGCGAAGGAGACGGGATAGTCGGCACATTCGCAAATGTCGTGAACCACGGTTGTGCCGTGGGCGAGACCATCGACAATGTCGTTGCCGTCCACGATGCACTCGATCTCAACACAAGAGGTGCTTAAGTCGAGGGCCACGGAGGCCTTCGGATACTGCTCGGCGGCGCACACCATGAGAGCTTCGGCGATTGCCTCGACCGGCAGTGAGCCCGACAGTCGGATGACACCGGTAACCGTGTACTCCGTTGGCTTCATGCGTCCTCCCTGTGCTGCCGTTCGACCCAGGTCGCCGGGTTCTTGAGAAAGCTCGGGCTCGATGGCGTCGAGTGTACGCTGCGCTGATGAGCCGGTCGAGGCATGAGCAGTAGATGGGGAAGTAGCCGTTTCCTTTCTCGATCCGCCAAACCTCGCTTTCCAAGTCGTCGTTTGGGGCCTCCACCGAACTGCCGTGGCAGATCACTTGGCGTCTGCATCATCGCTTGCCTGGCTACATCTTCGCCGACTGCCGGGTTGCAGTGGAATGGTTGACGATCGCCGGAGGATGGACACAGGTGCCATGAACTCGACCCTCGCCGGAACCGAGGTGACATCCATTGATGTATCGATTACGATACGTTCATGGACTTCGCCACCCTATTCCGCCAACACCGGGAAGGTCAGAACCTGACTCAGGCTGATATTTCGGCAATCACTGGAATTGCGCGCCCGAACATCGCCGCCTATGAGGCCGGGCGACGGGAACCAAAGGTGTCCACCGCCGTCAAGCTCCTGGCTGCCGTCAACGCCGAGATCAGTGTCAACAGCACCGTGACCTGGGGTTGGACTCAAACCCCTCGACCGTATGCCGTACCGTCACGGCTCTGGCGTCTGCCGCTCGACCATGCATTTGCCACGATCTCCACCTCGGACCACGTGTGGTGGAGTGGTCCTCAGCGGACCTTCGACCTGGCTGATCGCCGGCAGCGCCAGCGGGCCTACGAGCTGTTTCTCCGGGAGGGTGGACCCGACGACATCAAGCCGATCGTTGATGGTGCACTGCTTATCGACGTCTTCGAAACTCTGGTCCTCCCTCGGCCGCTTCGCCATGCGTGGCAGGCAGTAATCCGCCGCCATCTCGACCCATCGGTGCCGCAGAGTGCCGCATGAGCGCACTCGACGAGCAACAGCGGGAAGTCGCCGGGATCCTCTTCTCATTGGCCGAGGCCGAGGGCTTCGCTCTTGCTGGAGGAGCAGCTCTGCTGGCGCTGGAAGTGATTCACCGACCGACCAAGGACATTGATGCATTCCGTGAGGCTCGCCCCGGAAGCCGGCTCGGCACTGTCTTCGACGCGACTGATGCGCTGGTCAAGGCGCTCGAACAACAGGGCTGGGTCGTGACCGTGCATCGCCGCCACGAGACATTCGCCAGATTGCATGTCGCCGGTCCACTGGGTGGAGTGGAGGTGGATCTCGCCGTTGACTCGCCGCGTCTGTTCCCCATCGAGACTGTCGATGGTCTACCCGTGCTTTCCGGCAAGGACCTTGCCGCCCGAAAGATCCTGGCGATTTTGGACCGGGCCGAGGGGCGAGACTTCACCGACCTCCGTGCACTCGAGGCGCGATATTCGAAGTCGGAATGTGTGCAGTGGGCGCTTGCCCTCGATCCAGGACTCACCCGAAAGGCGATCGGG
Organism: uncultured Acidimicrobiaceae bacterium; assembly: GCA_947259095.1. Taxonomy (GTDB): domain Bacteria; phylum Actinomycetota; class Acidimicrobiia; order Acidimicrobiales; family SZUA-35; genus JAHELU01. The sequence continues at coordinate 30,258 of CAMYLA010000110.1, forward strand.
CAAGCCTTCGGACACCTGGACCGTCTCCTCGATTCCGAACTGCCAACCGCTGAACCCGAGACAACCAGGGCATTCTTCAGCGTCTGGCAAGGCGAACTCCTGTCGGCGTAGAACGAAGTGGACAAGGCTCGCCAACCAGCCAACCGACCGAGGCGCCGCCGGAGCGGGATCTAGAATGGCGGGCCTATGAGTGACCACCTCGATGACCTCGATGAACTTGATCCGCCGCGGGACGGGATCGAATGCGCCTTCGTGGTCGACCCTCACATGGCGGCCGAGCACCGGGTCGATACTCACCCTGATCTGAGCCTGTTCGGTCGGTTCTTGTTCGACAAATTGCTCCAGTGCCGGATTGACGGAGCATCAGAGCCGGTGCGCCTGAGGGTGGACGACGGCACCGGGTACGTCCTCCTCACCGGCACCGACGGGTGATTGGCCGGCATAGAGGGCCACCGGGTCGGTGTCGCCACCGAGGAGGATGAGCTGGTATGGCGGGTTCTCGACCGGGAGCCGGCGGTCGACGACAAGGTGGTGGCCACCATCCGGGACGCCTTCGCCACCCTGGTGGCCGAGGAAGGGGCTGCGGCGTCGTTCAAGCCGGCCGATGGCGAGTTCGGCGCCGGCGACGCTGGTGGCTCGGACGTCGAAGCCGGTTTTGATCCTGACGAGGTGCAGGCCAAAGTCTTTGCCGGGGACCTGCTGGCCACTGCGGTCATTGCGTCGCCCGAAGTGTGGCACAACGCATCACCGGTGCCGGTTGCGGCGTCGCTGGCCGCCGCCGGTCTCACCGTGCACGGCTTCTGGACCGGTGACGACACCGTCGACTGGCAGGCGTTCGCCGACCGCCAGGCCCGCAACCGCATGACCATGCTGCGGGGCCTTGATGATGACCAGACCGAGACCGCCCTCCGAGTCAAGCAGCTCCTCGTGGACGGTCCGCCCGAGCGGGTGGGCGAGGCGGTCGAGCCCCTGGCCGACCCGTTGGTGGCCAACGCAGTGTCGCACGAGTTGTGGTTCCGCCCCG
>CAMYLA010000111.1 GCA_947259095.1 uncultured Acidimicrobiaceae bacterium
AACTGGCCGCGGCGGTGCGCAAGGAAATCAGAGATATTGCCGGCCTGGTCGATCTGAAGGATAACTTTGTCAAGGGAAAACCGGAAATCCGCGTACGGGTGGACAAAGAAAAGGCGGCGCTGATGGGGCTGGATACCTACACCATCGCATATACCGTCAAAGCCGCCATCAATGGCGTCAAAGCAGGTGTTTACCGCGAAGGCAAGGACGAATATGACATCATTGCCCGGCTGCCGCAACGCGATCGCCGCTCGATTGAAAACCTCAAACGCATCACGGTGTCCGGACCCCGGGGAGATCCCATTCCGCTGACCAGTCTGGCGGGAATCTCCTTGGGTAGCGGCATCGGCGCCATCATGCGCCTGGATCAAAAACGCGTAGTCACTATTTCGGGAGACGTATACGGTCGGCTGGCCAATGACGTGATCAAAGAAATTGATGTCCGGCTGCAAAAAAATATAACTTGGCCCCGGGGGTATGTCTATCGCTTCAGCGGTGAGCAGGAGGAGCAAGCCAAGGCCATGGCCCACGAGCTGGCCGAGGCCCGGTCCCGGCTGCTGGAAACCGAGGTCGGCACCGTGCTGGCCAACCATGCGCTCGGCATCTATGAGTTGGCGGCGATCCACCTCACCGCCGATGAGCCGAACCTGCCGGAAGCCCAGCTGGCCATCGACGGACTGGCGGCGATGGTCGAAGGCCTGGAAGGCCGTTTGGGCGATGGCGAGCCGACCCTCCGGGACGCCCTCCACCAGGCGAGGATGGCCTTCGTCCAGCGCTCCTCCCAAACCGGACCGGCGACGGAGCCGGCCACCGACCCGGCCGGCTGAGCCGGACCGACACCGATCATCGGGTCGCAGCGGCTCTCAACCGTTTCGGTCCGAGGCGACCGGCGTCGACCCGGAACCGGAACCGCTGGCTCCGGCCGACGCCGTGGCCGAAACGGGGGCCGCGGCCGGCACCGCCGGTTGCCCCGGTTCGATCAGCTCTGCCATCTTGTCGGCCGAACCGGGTCTGGCGAACAGGAAACCCTGGAGACCATCGACACCGAGGGCGGCCAGGATCCTGACCTGGGCCGCCGTCTCCACCCCCTCGGCCACCACCGACATGCCGACGGAATTGGCAAGGGCCACGATGGCGGCGACGATCTTGCGGTCCACCTCGTCGGAGGCGATGCCATCGACGAACAGCCGGTCGATCTTGAGCGTCGAGACCATGGCCAGCTTCTTCAACTGGCTGAGCGACGCCTGACTGGTCCCGAAGTCGTCGATGGCCAGCCCGACACCGAGCAGATCGAGCTGTCGCAGCACGACCAGCGATCGGTCGATTCGCTCCATGATCAGTTCCTCGGTGATCTCCAGTTCGAGCTGCTCCGCCGGGAGCCCGGTCGTGGCCAGCACCTTGGTCACGGTGTCGACCAGGGCCAGATCGAGGAGCTGCCGCTCGGCGATGTTGACCGCCACCGAGATCGGCCTCCCTGCTCTGGTCGACCAGGTCACCGCCTGGCTGCAGGCCTCGCTCAAGACCCGCTCGCCCAACTCCACGATGAGCAGTGATTCGGCGGCCACGGAGAGGAAGTCGGCGGTCTGGACCATGCCCCGCTCGGGGTGGTCCCAGCGAATGAGGGCCTCGAAGCGATCGGCTCGCCCCGACCCCACATCGACGATCGGCTGATAGTGGACCTCGATCTGACCTTCCCTGATGCCAAGACGCAGTTCCTGTTCCATCTCCAATCGACGGACCGCTTCGGCCCGAAGTGAGCTGTCGAACACGGCGAAACGGCCGCCACCTTCCTGTTTCGCCTCGTACATGGCGATGTCGGCGTCCCGGAGCAGATCACCGGCCGAGGCCGGATCGTTACCGGAGATCCAGGCGATGCCGATGCTGCCCGAGATCACCTGAGCCGAGGAGTCGGTCAGCACGGTCGGCTGACGGAGGGCCTCGGTCAGCCTGCCGGCCAGGATCTCCAGGTCCCTGATCGTGGGGAGTCCTGAGGAGACGATGACGAACTCGTCGCCGCCGAACCGGGCGACGGCGTCGGTCTCCCGGACCAACTTCGACAGCCGACTGGCGGCCACCCGGAGCACCTCGTCGCCGGCGGCGTGGCCCAGGGAGTCGTTGACAACCTTGAGCCGGTCGAGGTCGCAGAACAACACTCCGACCAGATCGCCGGGTCGCCGATCGGCCAACCGGCGCTCGATATCGGCGGTGACCCCTTTGCGGTTCGCCAGCCCGGTCAGCTCGTCGACCACGGCATCCCGTCTGGTCTGATCGAGATGGTGGCGGGTCCTGGCGTGGTCGCGCACGCTGGTCGACAGCAGAAGGCTGACCAAGGTCAACAGGAGACCGGCGCCCAGGGCCACCCATGACCCGACATGGCCGTCGCCTGCGGTCTGCTCCAGCGACCGCAGGGTCTGCCACACGAAGAGCACCAGCACGAACACGATGACCACCAACGGCAACATCGGTGTCCGCTCCAATACCGAACGCAGCCCGGCCTTCAGCCGGCCGATCTCCTCGATCGGGGCACCGGTCGGATGGGCAGCACGCTGGTTTCGGGGACGGACCACACCGTCCTCGTCGGCCGGTGGCGCCCCCAGATGACCGTTCGGACCGGATCGGGCCCGCTTTTCCGGCCGATCGAACCGGCGATCCGGGTGCTCAGCGGGTTGCGGGCTCAGCCGATCGGATGCACAGCGGGTCGGATGCACAGTGGGTCGGATGCACAGTGGGTGCTCAACGGCTGACGGAGAACGCCTCCAGGCGGCCAGGTCCGCCGGACCGGACTTCGAACCGAACCGTCGTCCCGGCATCGATGGTTCTGGTCCCGTCGGCGATCGTGGTGCAGTGGAACAGCCACCGGCGACCACCGTCGTCGACGATCCACCCCAGCCCCCGGTCGTCGTCGAAGGACTCGACAACGCCCCTGCCGATACCGAATCCCACCGTCGAACCCCTCAGCCGACCAAGGTCCGGCCCAGGCCGGTCACGGAACGATCTTGGCCAGCGGCAGTTCGACGATGTCGGAGGCCCCGGCATCTCGCAATTCGGGGATCAAGATGTTGATATCGGCCTTTGGAACCACCGTTTCGATGGCGAAGCCGGCACCGCCGTACAGCTCGTTCACCGTGGGTGCCTTCATTGCCGGCAGGAGCGTGATGACCTTGTCGAGAGCGACCGCATCCTCGACGTTCAGCTTGACCAGCACCTTGGTTCTGGCGTCGAGGGCACCGAGCAGGAGGGTGAGCAACTGCTGCATGGCGTGGCGCTTCTCCGGGTCGGCATGCGACGCCGGGTTGGCCACGAACTCGGTGTAGCTGCTGATGATGGTGTCGATGATCCGCAGCCCGGCGGCCCGCAGGGCCCGGCCGGTCTCGGTCAGGTCGACGGCGACGTCGACGATGTCCGGCACCTTGGCCTCGGTGGCCCCATAGGACAGCCGGATGTCGGCATTCACCCCTTTTTCGGCGAAGAACCGTTTGGTGAGGTTCGGGTACTCTGTTGAGACCTTCACCCCGTCCGGCAGATCGGCGACCGACTGGATCGGCGAGTCGTGGGGCACCGCAACCACCAGACGGACCGGGCTGGAGGTGGCCTTGGAGTACTGCAACTCCCCCATCGACACGATCTTGCTGCCGGTCTCCTCGACCCAGTCCCGGCCGGTGACCCCGAAGTCGAACAGGCCTTCTGCCACATAGGTTGGGATCTCCTGGGGCCGGAGGATTCGGACCTCGGTGACACGAGGGTCACGGATGGTTGCCGAGTAGTCGACAGACGAACTGCGCCTGACCGGAAGATCGGCCGCTTCGAACAGTTCCATGGTCGCTTTCTCGAGCGAGCCCTTTGGCAACACCAACTTCAGCATGGGTTCAACCTACTGGCTCGCCAGACCGGCCGCGCCGGACTTCATCCCGGCTGGGAACCGCCGATCTCGGCGTCGACACCGCCGCCGAGATCGAGCAGATGACCCATCCGTTCCTGTTTCGCCCGGAGGTAGGCCATGTTGTGGGCGGTCGGTTCGATGTGGGACGGGACCCGACCGGTGATCTGCAATCCGAAACCTTCCAGCCCGCCGTACTTGGCCGGGTTGTTCGTCATCAACCGCATGGTGGTGATGCCGAGGTCGACCAGCATCTGGGCACCGATGCCGTATTCCCGGCTGTCGGCGGGAAGGCCGAGGTCGAGGTTGGCGTCGACGGTGTCGCGGCCCCGCTGCTGCAGGGCGTAGGCCCGGATCTTGTGGCCAAGGCCGATGCCGCGGCCCTCATGGCCCCGGAGGTAGATCACCACCCCCTGGCCTGCTTCGGCGATGGTCTGCATCGCCAGGTCCAGCTGGGGCCCACAATCGCAGCGGAGCGAACCGAAGATGTCGCCGGTCAGGCATTCGGAATGGACCCGCACCAGGACATCGGATGCCCCGGCCGGTTCGCCCTTGACGAAGGCCACGTGCTGCACGCCGTCGAGAACCGACTCGTAGACCACCGACTGGAAGTCGCCGTGGATCGTCGGGATGGTGGCTTCGGCCACCCGGGTGACCAGCATCTCGGTCTGCCGGCGATAGCGGACCAGATCGGCGATCGAGATGAACATCAGATCGTGCTCGGCGCAGAAGTCGACGAGGTCCGGAACCCTGGCCATGGTCCCGTCTGGCTTGACGATTTCACACAGCACACCGGCCGGTTCGAGCCCCGCCAATCGAGCCAGGTCCATCGCCGCCTCGGTGTGTCCGGACCGCTTCAGCACACCGCCCGGCCTGGCCCGGAGGGGGAAGATGTGACCGGGTCTGGCGAAGTCGGCCGCGGTGGCTCCCCGATCGGCCAGGGCCCGGATGGTCAGCGCCCGGTCGGCGGCGGAAATACCGGTGGTGGTTCCATCGAGTGCGTCGACCGTCACCGTGAAGGCGGTTCGCATCGCTTCGGTGTTCTGGGCCACCATCAGCGGCAGGTCGAGCTCATCGGCCCGCTCGTCGACGATGGAGGCACAGATCACCCCCGACGAGTGGTTGACGATGAAGGCGAGCTTCTCCTCGGTGGCGAACTCGGCGGCCATGATCAGGTCGCCCTCGTTCTCCCGGTCCTCGTCGTCGACGACGACCACCATCTCCCCTCTCCCGATGGCGGCGATGGCGTCCTCGACCGGGTCGAACGGCGAATCCGCGGCCTCACGGCGGGTCATCGGTTACCCGCCTCTCCGGCGGTCTCGAGCCGGCCCGCCAGGAGCCGCTCGGCGTACTTGGCCATGACGTCGACCTCGATGTTGACCCGGTCCCCGATCGACTTGTGGCCCAGGGTCGTGACCTCGGCGGTATGGGGGATCACCGCCACCGTGAAGCCGTCCGGGGCCGGGTCGACCACGGTCAGGCTGATGCCGTCCACGGTGATCGAACCCTTCTCGACCACATAGCGGTGCAGGTCCGCCGGTATCTCGACCTTGAGATCCGGTGCCGGCTTGGCGATCACGCCGACGGCATCGACGTGGCCCTGGACCAGGTGACCGCCGAGTCGATCCTGGAGTCGGACCGGGCGCTCCAGGTTGACCGGATCACCGACCGCCAGGTCCCCGAGCTGGGTCCTGGCGTACGACTCCTCGGTCACGTCGGCGGCGAACCACCCTTCCTCGGTGTTCCACGCCACCACCGTCAGGCAGCAGCCGTTGACCGCGATCGACGCCCCGAGCTCGGCGTCCTCCAACACGGTTCGGCACCCGAGCACCAACCTCGAGCCGCTGCGTTCCGCCACCGATCCCAGCTCTTCGACGATTCCTGTGAACAACGTTGCGACATCCTCGTGGTCGGTGGCCGCAAGGCGCGGCCTGCCCAGGGTTTCCTGGCCATCAACACCATAAAACTTGAACCTTGCTTGAAGTCAATTCGAACGGTCGGGACCGACGACGTCGATCCGGAGATCCTCTCCCAGCCGCTGGACCTCCTCGATCCGACCCCGGAACAACTCGCCAATGGTCGCGGCGCCTTCCCCGTCGAGCAGCGGACGCCCGCCGTCGCCACCCATGAACGCCGGCGCCAGGTACACGACATACCGGTCGACCAGCCCTAGGGCGTGGAACCGGCCGGCGACGGTGGCCCCACCCTCGACCATCAACTGCACCACACCCCGTTCCCCCAACCGATCGAGCACGTCCGCCGGGTCGCCGGTCAGCTCCAGGCAGGGACGGATGGCTGCGGTGGCCGGGGCGGAGCCGAGCACGACCCGGAGTGGCTCCCGGACCGGGAGCCCGTCGGCGGCCAGGACCCCTCGCACGGTGAGCCGGGGATCGTCGTCACGTACGGTGCCGGCACCGACGAGAATGGCGTCCGACCGGGCTCGCAGCAGATGTGCGTCGGCCCGGGCCGCCGGACCGGTGATCCACTTGCTGGTGCCGTCGGCCGCCGCGGTACGCCCGTCGAGGGTTGCGGCCAGCTTCAGGACCACATAGGGCCGACCGGTCCGCCGGTGGACCAGGTACGGCCGGAGTTGGCGTTCCACCGCCTCGGCCCCCGGGCCGACGACCACCTCGACACCGGCCTCCCGCATGGCGGCGATGCCCCGGCCGGCGACGTTGGGGTCGGGATCGACGACGGCGACGATCACCCGGGCCACCCCGGCCTCGATCACCGCATCGGCGCACGGAGCCGTCCGACCGTGGTGGGAGCACGGTTCGAGGGTTGCATAGAGGGTGGCCCCGGCCGCTCGTGGCCCGGCCCGATCGAGGACCTGGCGTTCGGCGTGGTTGCCACCGGGGCGCTGGGTCGAGCCCTCGAAGCTGGTTCCGTCGGCTGCGACCAGCACAGCCCCGACCCAGGGGTTCGGCGGGGCGGTGAGCCTGGCGTGCTCGGCCCTGGCCACCGCCCTGGCCATCAGCGCATCATGGTCCGGCATCTCGATCGGCCCGGCGCCGCTCAGTGGGGTCGTCCCCCGGAGAGCAGATCGATGGCATGGGGCACGATGTCGAGCACGGCGTCGAGCGTCTCGATCGCCCCCTTCGTCGAGCCCGGGGTGTTGAGGATCAGGGCCTGGCCCCTGGTGCCGGCGATGGCCCGGCTGAGCCGACCGAGACCGGCCGGATTGCAGAGCCGCATGGCCTCGGCCAAGCCCGGGGCCTCCCGATCGATGACGGCCCGGGTGCCCTCCGGTGTCAGGTCTCGAGGTCCGAAGCCGGTGCCGCCGGTGGTGACGATCAACCCGTTGAAGCCCTCCGCCAGCTCGGTCAACGCATCGCGAACCGACTCGACCCCGTCGGGAATCCGGCGCCGCTCGACCACCCGCCAGCCGGCCTCGGTCAACCGGTGCGCCAAGGCCTCGCCAGACACATCCTGGCGGGTGCCGGCGATGACACCGTCGGAGGCGGTGAGGACCTTTGCTTCGAGGACGATCTGTTCTGACCCTGCCATGGTTCAGTCTGCCCGGTCCGAGCCCGGGATCCATCCCGACCAACCCCCACCCGGACCGGTGCTGGATCGGGATCGACGTTGTCGGCCCGACCGCGGCCGCCGTGGACCGGGCCCCCGATCCCGGTAGAACGATCGAAGGTTGAACACCGCGAGGCGGCCGACCGCCCGGCCCGAGCCAGGAGCAGACGATGACCAAGAACAAGTTCAGACCGGAGACGATCGCGGTCCGGGCCGGTCGACCGCACGGCCCAGGCCAACCCCTCAACCCGCCGATCGTGGCCGCGTCGAACTTCCGTCAGGGGGGCGAGCTCGAGTACAGCCGGGGCGACGGCACCGAGACCGTGGCCGCCCTCGAGACCGCCGTCGGCGAGTTGGAGGGCGGCTGGGCGGTGGCCTTCGCCTCCGGCATGGCCGCCATCTCGGCCGTCTTCGATGGTCTCCCGGCCGGCGCAACCGTGGTCGCCCCCGACGACTGCTATCAGGGCGTGGCCGCGGTGTTGACCGAGGGTGCCCAGCGGTTGGGGTGGCGGGTCACGAGACTGGCCACCGACGATGGGGAGCCGTGGCTGCGGGCGATCGAGGCCGGCGCCGATCTGCTGTGGCTCGAATCGCCGTCCAACCCGATGATGGCGGTGGCCGACGTGCCCCGGATCTGCGCCGCGGCGGAAGCGGCGGGCGTGGTCGTCGCGGTCGACAACACGTTCGCCACGCCACTGCTGCAGCGGCCGCTGGACCACGGCGCCGGGTACTCGGTCCACAGCGCAACCAAGTTCATCGGTGGCCACTCCGACCTGCTGGGTGGTGTGGTCGTCACCGCCGACCCCCGCTGGCGAGACGACCTACGGCGGCGGCAGACGATCGGCGGGGCCACCATCGGCTCGTTGGAGGCGTTCCTCGCCCTCCGGGGACTGCGTACGCTGCCGGTCCGATTGGCCAGATCCCAGGCATCGGCCGCCGATCTGGCCCTGCGGCTGGCCAAGCACCCGGCGGTGACCTCGGTCCGCTACCCGGGGCTGACCACCGATCCCGGCTATCCGGTGGCCAAGCGCTGCTTGTCCGGTCCCGGGGCGGTCCTGTCGTTCGAGACGGCCGGCTCGACCGAGGCCCTGGACCGAGCCCTCAGCGGGTTGGACGTGGTGACCGTGGCCACCAGCCTCGGGGCCGTCGAGTCGACCATCGAGCGCCGAGCCAGGCTGGAAGGCCAGGAGCACGTGCCCCCGACACTGGTGAGACTCAGCGTAGGCTGTGAGCACGTCGATGACTTGTGGGCCGACCTGGCCGGGATGCTCGAGCGGTTGGTGGAACCCTAGCGGTCCCTCACCGGGTCGCTTCGACGCTCCGGGTAGCCGGCCGGACTGGAGAGGACAGCCTTGAAACGGATTGCATTGGCCGGAGGCGGCCTGGTGGTGGCGCTGGTCGCAGCCATACTGATCTACTTCAACGTCATCCGTGACGATGCACCAGACGCCTTCGTCCTGACCGAAGCGACCGGCGACCAATCGACAACGTCCACCGACGGCGAAACCGAAACCACCGACACGGCCGGGGCCGAGTCCGGTGCCGGCGAGGGAGCAGGAACCACCACCGGCACCGAAGGCACCGAAGGCACCGACGGCGAGACCGGCGGTGGTGCCGCAGCCGGCGGTGCGGCGGGTACCGGCCAGGACACCCTCGACGGCACGTGGGTGGTTGGCACCGGATCGGAGGCCGGCTACCGGGTGGTCGAGGATCTGCGGGGGGTCCAGGACTTCGAGGCGGTAGGCCGGACCGAGGAGATCACCGGCACGGTCGAGATCACCGGGACGACGATCACCGATGCCGGTTTCGAGGTCGACGTGGCCAGCATCACCAGCGACGACGGCCGGCGGGACTCCCAGTTCAGCGGGGCGATCATGAACGCTGCGGACTTCCCGACCGCGGACTTCGTCCTCACCGAACCGATCGAGCTCGGATCCCAGCCCGAACCGGGCTCGGCGATCAACGCCACCGCAACCGGGGAGCTGACGTTGCGGGGAGAGACCAATGCGGTCAGCTTCCCGGTCGACGCCCAGCTGCTCGACGGTCGGATCGAGATCGTCGGCTCGATCGCCGTGCTGTTCTCCGACTACGGGATCGACAACCCCTCCAACCCGGTCGTCACCGTTCGAGACGAGGGCGAGGTCGAGGTCCGGCTGTTGCTGGACAAGAGCTGAGCGACCGAACCCCAGGCCTCCATCGATCCGAGGCCTCGGCGGTCAGTGGACCGGTCCGGCCACTGCGATACCGTACGGCTCGAGGTCTTCCTACCCCCGCCACCCGCCCTCTGGCCGGTGCCGGGCTGGAGAGTGAGGGACAGGTTGAGAATTCTGTACGCCGACGAAATCGACGAGAGTCGCCTGGCACCATTGCGGGCCGCCGGGCACGAATGCCTGGTCGACGGTGCCCTCAACGCCGAAACCCTCGTCGATGCGGTGCCGGGCTGGGATGTGCTGGTGGTCCGAAGTACCAGGGTCAACGCCGATGCCGTGGCCGCCGGCGACCGTCTCGGTCTGATCGTCAGAGCCGGGGCCGGCACCGACAACATCGACAAGGTGGCGGCGTCGGCTCGGGGCGTGTTCGTCTGCAACGTGCCCGGCCGCAACGCCATTGCGGTGGCCGAACTGACCATGGGTCTGCTGCTGGCGGTCGACAGGCGAATCGCCGACAACACCGCCGACCTCCGTGCCGGCCGCTGGGACAAGTCCACCTACACCGAGGCCGACGGCCTGTTCGGCAAACGGTTGGGCATCATCGGACTTGGCGATATCGGACTGGCGGTCGCCGAACGGGCAAAGGCGTTCGGGCTGTCGGTCTCGGCGGAGCGCAAACCCGACCGATCCCCCCGGATCCAGGCGGCGATCCGCAGCATCGGTATCAGGATGGTCGACTCCCGGGAGGCATTGCTGGCCGAGTCCGATGTGGTCAGCCTCCACGTGCCGAAGTCACCGGAGACCACCAACCTGGTCGATTCGGCGTTCCTGGCCCGGCTTCCCGAGGGAGCGGTGCTGCTCAACACCTCTCGTGGCGACGTGATCGATGAGCCGGCACTGCTCGACGCCCTCGACCGGGGGGTCGTCCGGGCCGGGCTCGACGTCTGGGCCAACGAGCCGTCGTCGGGGTCCGGCGGCTTCGATTCGGTGCTGGCCGGACATCCCCGGGTCGTCGGGACCCACCACATCGGCGCCTCGACGGCCCAAGCCCAACGCTCGGTCTCAGACGGCACGGTCGAGGCCATCGAAGCCTATGTCAGCGGGTCGCCCATCGACTGCGTGAACCTGCGGTCCCAGCCTTCCGGCACCTGTTCGGTGAACATCCGGCACCTCGATCGTGTCGGGGTGTTGGCCAAGGTCTTTGCGGTCCTGCGGGCCAATGGTCTGAACGTGCAGCAGATGCAGAATCAGGTGTTCGAAGGCGGTGAAGCGGCGGTGGCGACCATCAACATCAGCCTCTCCCCCACCCAGGAGGTTGTCGACGCCATCCTCGACATCAACGAGGTCTTCAACGTCGTCGTCATCCCCCAGCAGTAGCCTTCCCGTCACCTTCGTAGCGAACAGCCGAGACCCGAGCGAGCGACAACATGGAACGAGTTCACAACTTCTGCGCCGGCCCCTGCACCCTCCCGGTGTCGGTGATCCAGGAGCTGGCAGACGAGCTGCCGGAGTTCGAGGGCAGCGGCATGTCGCTGATCGAGATGAGCCACCGTGACCCGGTCTACGATCGGGTCCACCACGAGACCCTCGGCCTGCTCCGCCGGCTCTGCCTGGTTCCCGAGGACTTCTCGGTGCTGCTGTTGCAGGGTGGCGCCTCGTTGCAGTTCGCCATGGCGCCGATGAACCTGTTGGCAACCGACGATCCGGCGGCCACGCCAAGAGCCGGCTACGTGGTGGGCGGCAGTTGGGGCATGAAGGCCCTGCAGGATGCAGCCGGGTTCGGCGGCTACGCGGCCTGGGACGGGGCCGACGAGCACTACGCCAGGATGCCCGCCGCCACCGAGCTGACGGTCGAGGACGGCTCCCGCTACCTCCACGTGACCTCGAACGAGACGATCGGCGGCATCAGGCTTCCGGAGTTCTACGACCTCGACATCCGCCAGGTCGGCGACATGTCATCGGACTACCTGACCAGGACCATCCCCTGGGACCGGTTCGACCTGGTCTACGGCGGCGCCCAGAAGAACCTTGGCCCCGCCGGCCTGACGGTGGTGTTCGCTCGCAACTCGATCCTCGAGCAGGCCCCGGCTTCGATCCCCTCGTACCTGCGATACCAGACCCACGCCACGACCGACAGCCTGGCCAACACCCCACCGGTGTTCGCCATCTGGGCCACCGGCAAGGTCCTGCGGTGGATCGAGGCCAATGGCGGCGTCGCCGGCATGGAGGCCCGGGCCGCCGAACGGTCGGCCATGGTCTATCGCGCCATCGAGGACAGCGACGGCTTCTACAGAAGCCCGGTCGATGTTGCCTGCCGATCCCGCACCAACGTCGTTTTCCGGCTGGGCTCCGAGGAGCTGGAGGGGCGGTTCCTGACCGAAGCCGAACAGCAGGGACTCATGAACCTCAAGGGCCACCGCTCGGTCGGTGGGATGCGGGCCAGTATCTACAATGCGCTCCCGACCGAGAGTGTCGGGGTCCTGGTCGACTTCATGAAGCGATTCGCCGCCAACCACGGCTAGCGGAGATGGCAGACGTCAAACCGGTCTCTCTGAGATTCGTCCTCCCGGAACTGACCGACGAGGTCCCTTCACCTCCTCACGACGCCCTGTCGGCCCAGGCCCGGCGACGCCACCTGGCCGACCACCCCCGGTCCTATCTCGGGGTCACCCGATCGCCGGACGACATGGAGGCCGGGTCGGCCGATCCGGCCCAGGCCGCGCTGTCGGCCGGTCGCCACCAACTGGAGGCGATGCTGGCCGAGGGGGTGTTCGGCCCGGCCACCGAGCCCGGCTTCTACATCTACCGGCTGGAGGTCGACGATCACCGCCAGACCGGGCTGGTCTGCGGTGTCGCCACCTCCGACTACGACGAAGGCATGGTCCGGATCCACGAGCACATCAACCGGAGCCGAGCCGATCACCTGGCCAGGCACCTCACGGTGGTCGGCGCCCAGTCCAGCCCGATCGCCATGGCGTTCAAGCTGCGGCCCGCCGTGGTCAGGATCATGGACCGGACGGCCGAGACCACCGAGCCGCTGCTGGATTTCGATGACGATCAGGGGCTGCGGCAACAGCTCTGGGCCATCACCGACGCCGAGGTGATCGCCGACATCGAACTGGCCTTCTCCAACGCTGCGCTGTACCTCATCGACGGCCACCACCGGGCCGCCGCAGCCTCGACCCGTCGAACCGGCGGCCGACGAGGCGCAGCTGATGCTCTCCACGCTGTTCCCGTTCGAGCAGCTCCGCAACCAGGCCTTCCACCGCATCCTGACCGGGCTGGACCGAGACCGGTTCCGCTCCGAACTGGTCGCTCGATTCGCCACCAGGCAGACCAACGACCCCGATCAGGTGGCCGCCCGCGGCCCGTCGGAGTTGGCCTTCGGCATACCGAGCGGCCAGACGGCCCCGCACGACGCCATCGACTGGCTCCTGCTCGATGTACCGTTCGACCTGCACGCCAGATCGGACCTCGACAACATCGATCCGGTCCGGCTCGGCAACCAGGTACTGGGCCCGCTGCTCGGCATCGACGAGGCCACCTCAGATCCCCGGCTCTCCTACCGGCCGGGCCTGGCCGACGCCGAAACGATCGCCGATATCGAACTCGAACCGGACGAAGCGGTCTTCCTGATGCGGCCGGTTCCGATGGACATCTTGATGGATGCCTCTGACGAGGGGCTGGTCATGCCCCCGAAGTCGACCTACTTCCTGCCGAAGGTGCGGTCCGGCCTGTTCGTGAGGATCGTCGACCACGAGCTCGACTGAACACGGCCGCCGTGCAGCTCGCCGTCCGACGGACCGTCAGTCCCGCTTTCGCAGCTGGGCCAACATCATGCCGTCGGCATCGCCGGGCAACAGGACCGCCATGCCGTTGCGGACGTTCCAGGGGGGGCCTGGCGGCTCGACCCACTCGACGTTGTGTTGGTCGACGGCTCGTTCGATGACGTGGCGGCCCTCGGTGTCGCCGAAGGTGCAGACGCTGTAGGTCAAGACGCCGCCAGGCTTCAGCAACCGGA
>CAMYLA010000112.1 GCA_947259095.1 uncultured Acidimicrobiaceae bacterium
GGCACGCGGTGGAATCGGATCAGGCGGCCTCGGCGGCGACGCCGGAACCAGCCTCGTCGTTGGCGAGTGGCAGGCGGATATGGAACGTGGTGCCCTTGCCGATCTCGCTGTCGAACGTGAGCGATCCGCCGTGCTTGCCGATGATCGACCGGGCGATGGCGAGGCCCTGACCGGAGCCCTTTCCGACGCCCTTGGTGGTGAAGAAGGGCTCGAAGATACGGTCCCGGATCTCCTCGGGCATGCCGGCACCGGTGTCCGAGATGGCGATCTCGGCGTGCCCGGCATCGACGCCGGTCGTGATGCGGATCGTGCCCTTCTCGCCGGTCTGTTCCTGTACCGGCTCGATGGCGTGAGCGGCATTGACGACAATGTTGAGGATGACCTGCTTGAGCGGCCCGGCCAGCACCGGCACCGGCGGCAGTTCGGGGTTGAGGCCGTCGAGATCGAGGTCGGCGGCGTACTTCCACTCGCTGCGGGACACCGCGCCGACGGTGGTGATGATCTCATTGAGGTCGACAGGAGCCTTGTCGTCGCTGCCGGGGTGAGCGAACGACTTGAGTGCCCGGACAATCTGAGCGACCTGCTCGATACCGGTGAGGCTGTCCGCCAGGGCTTGGGGGACTTCTTCGGTGAGGAAGTCGATGTCGGCTTCTTCGGCAGCTTCCCGAAACTTCTCGACGTGACCGGCGGCGGCGCCGATGTCCTGTACGGTTTCGACGAGCGAGGCTGCTGCAGAGGTGACCTCGAGGAGACCGGCAATCGATGCCTCAATGAAGCGGGTGTTGTCCGAGACGTACTGGATCGGCGTGTTGATCTCGTGGGCGATGCCGGCGGCGAGGCCGCCGATCGCTTCGAGCTTCTGGGCATTGAGAAGCTCCGCCTGCGCGTTGGAGAGGTCGGTCAATGCCTGCTGCAGCTCCGCAGTGCGGGTGCTGACCGTGTCCTCGATCGACTGACGGATGCGGATCAGTCGAGCGTGGAAGGCGCCGATGGCGTAACCCGTGGCGCCGAGCACGAACGGCGCGAGGTCGACGATGTAGAGGACGGGCTGGCTGCGATGCCCGGCTGCGATACCGGCCGGCGAGAGACCCCCGGCGGCGAGCCACCCGACGAGAGGGAACGTGAACCCGAAGGCGAGGCCGCCGAGCAACCAGCGGATCCTGATGCAGCGCTCGAGCTGCTCGCAGGGTTTGCCGGTGATCGACACAACTTGGGATCCTCGCTTCGCCATCGATGGAACAGCCTCCTCACGAGCCATGGAGTACCTATCGGCAGATCTCCAGTGAACGAAAGGGGTGAACGAAATCCCGGCGGGATGTGAAGGACATGACAGCGATGGTGGGAGCCGGACTGATTCGTGGACTGATGGGGCTGATGGTCTCAGCCGGCGGCATCGACCCGATCAACGGCGACCGATCCCAGTTCCTCGATCTCGAGCCGGCCCTGCGATCCGACCGGTAACGAGGACACCTGGGTTGCGGTCCCGGTGGTCACGGTCTGACCGGCGTCGATACCGATACCCCGTCCGGCCAGGTGGTTGACCAGCCATCGCAGGGCATCGACGGGGTGGCCCAGCACGTCTGCACCGCGACCACTTCCTGTCACCTCACCGTCCACGGTCATGGTCGCCGCCAGGCTGTCGAGCCGATCGGCCAGGCCGGTATCGAGGGGCACCCCGGGGCCGAGCACCAGCATGATGTTGGCCCCGGCGTCGGCGATGATGAACGGCAGCGGGGCTCCGAGGAACTCCTGGTACCGCCCGCCGACGAACTCGATGGCGGGATGAACCGTTGCCACCGCCTCGACCACGGCGGCCCGGTCACGGAGTTGGCCGGTCGGTGGCAGGTCGGTGCCGAAGGTGAAGGCGAACTCTCCTTCGAGTAGTGGCTCGACGGCGAACGGTTCGGCAATCGCCGCCGGCTCGGGGCCGCTGCTCGACGACGCATGGGGTTCGAGCACGGTATAGACCCGACCGGCGAACGGGCCGGTGGCATTCAACAGCCGCTGGGCATGCTCGGAGGTGCAGCCGATCTTCCAGCCCCGCACCGGCCGGCCCGAGAGCGCGGCCACCAGGTCGTCGACCTCGTTGGCCGCGCTCTCGCTCGACGGCTCCAGTCCCTGTTCAGCGAGTCGGCCCAGATCCAGCGCCACGCCGACGTGCCGGGACTCGATCAGGAGTCGAGCCAGACGCCGGGTCACCTCGGTGTCGCCGGACCGGCCGGTGTGCCCGCTGTCGTCGGTCATGGCTGAGAAGTGTAGGTAGCGGTTGGCCAAGGTGCCGGACCGGCCGGCGGGGATCAGATCGCTCCAACACGGAAGAGGGCTCAGTCGCCGGCAGGCACCGGCTCGTCCAGAAGGCCTTCGATGCCGGCCACCAGATCCTCGGTCTCATCCAGGCCCGACTCCAGACGGTCGAGCTCGGACTCCGAGAATCCTGAGCCCGCTGGTTCGGGCGGTGCCTCGGCCGTGACACCGGATCGGACCTCGGCCGGCGGAACGGTGTCCGATCCCGTCATGTCCTGAGCCCGACACGCGGTGGCCACCATCAACGGGACAAGGCCCATGACGATCGTGGCCACCACTCCGGATCTCCGGCCCGAGGCGGTCACCGCTCGTCGCACAGCCGCGCCGCCTCCGACAGCCACTCGAGCCGGGCTTCCAACACGTCGACCCGCTCGATCCGGATGTCGATCCGGCCTTCGATCAGGTCGGCGAGATCATCCCTGCCGGCCTCCCGGGCCCAGTCGGCCTTGTCGTGCAACCACAGGATCGAGCCTCGCACCGAGGCGTCACCGTTTATCCGGTCGAGGGCCCGCTCCACCCGGTCGGTCACCGACGGGACACGAGCGCACAGCCGATCGACCCGCTCCTCGAAACGAGCCTGATCATGGACGGTGGCTTGTTCCGCCGGTTCGTTCTCCGACGCCCCGGCCACCCCGGGCAGGGCAAGGGTGCCGGTACCGGCCAGCAGCATCGCCGCCGCAAATCTGGTCATCCTGGACATGTGAGACACTCCTTCACTCGACTGGTCTCGGTCGATATCCAGGATGCGGCCGGAGGTTGTGAGATCTCTGTGAGCGGCGTGAGGCTACTCTGTGACCACCTGACCACGGCCCGGGCCGAAAACGACGGCCATGGCGTCGAGTTCACTCATGCGCTCGCTTCACCGGATAGTCCGATCCTCAGGGGAAGCTCGCCGCGGATCGCGGTCCCGTGACCCGGCGTGCTGTGGACAGTGAGCGTGCCGCCGAGTGCTCCGAGCCGGTCGCGCATGTTGACAAAACCCTGGCTCTCTTCAACCGCGCCGCGGTCAAAACCCACCCCATCGTCGCTGACCTCCAACACGAGGTGATCCGAGGTCTCGGTCACCCGGAGAGTGGCCTCGGCATCGGGGCCGGCGTACTTGGCGGCATTCTGGACGGCCTCGAGGCAGCAGAAGTAGACGGCCGCTTCGATTGCGGGGCTGAACCGTCGCTCGATCTGAATATCGGCCTTGGTGGGGATGGCGGACCGATCGGCGGCCCGGCGCAGCGCCTTGCCCAGGCCGGCATCGCGCAGCAGGGGCGGGTAGATGCCGTGCGCCAGCTCACGGAGCTCTTCGATCGTCTCCTTCACCTCGTCGCCGAGATCGTCGAGAAGCTGTGCCAGTGCCTCGGGATCGCCGGCTTTCAGCTTGGTCAGCTGCAGCTTCACTGCCAGCGCCACCAACCGCTGTTGCGCGCCGTCGTGCAGGTTTCGTTCGATCCGGCGCCGCGACTCGTCTGCCGCACCCACGATCCTGGCCCGGGACTCCTGGAGCAAGCGGTTCTTGGTTCGCAGCTCCTCGAGCGATTCCTGGAGCGCCGAGTCGAGGTGGACGTTGTGGAGAGCGAGCCCGACCTGGCGGGCCAGGTCGGCAAGCAGGCTGTCGTCATCGGCTGCGAAGACTCCCTCTTCACTCGGTTTGGCGACGACGATGAGGCCGAGCAGGTTGCCGAGGTGGGTGATCGGTGCTACCCGGACGTGGATGTCGTCACGCACCCCGAATGGTTCGAGGAGCGAGGGCAGCCACATCGACGCCCACGATGTCCCCGATACCCGTGCGCCGGCGACGGCGGCGAGCTCTGCCTCGTTCAGCCGAATCCGTCCCGGTCCATGATCCGGCACCGAGGTGGTGCGGTCGAGGGTACCGTTTTCACCGGTCCACACTTCTGCGCCGAGAGGCGCCATCGTTTCCCGGAGCGTTTCGGCGAGCTGGAGCAGCAACTCGTCCATCGGCACCGAACGGGTCATTCGCGCCCCGAAGTTCTCCAGCGCCGTGGCTGCCGACGGCCGCGCCGACTCGACTGTAGCCCGCGTCATGTCGCGCAGGCGGGAGCGGGTAGGGCCGGCAAGTGCGACCGCGGCGGCGCCGGCGACCATCGACAGCGCCAGTACCCGGTGCTCCGAACCTTCGACGTCCTCGCCCAAGCCGACGACCACGATGACATACACCGCAAGGACCATGGCCACCAGGCCACCGACCGTGACCGTGGCCCGGAGCACGCGCGCCGCCAACCGCCGGAGCGGGACCACCCGGACGGCAAGGGCGGGAGCAGCGAGAGCGACGAGACCGACCGCCCACCACGATCGCACTTCGTGCGGGGCGTCTATGAGGATGTGTAGCGCCCAGACCGCGAACGCGGTGACCGCAGCGACGACCGTGGCCCATAGCGTCCACAGGGCGACGTCGCGTCGTGGCGAGTTGTTGGTGAGTGGGGCCGTCATCATGAGCTTCATTCGGCCCGTAGCACTTGGGCGATCTGCAGCCGGGCCGCCCGACGGGACGGGGTGACGGCGAGCAGGTTCACGGCCGCCAGTACCACTGGGACGAGTATCACCAGCAGCAGCAACTCCTTGGGCGCCAGATACAGGACCGGGGTCCGTTCGGCGACGTATCTCCAGACGGTACGCCCCAGCGCGACTCCAAGAGGGATCCCGGCGGCGAGTCCGACCAGACCGAGGATCGTCGCCTGGGTGGTCACGATGAGTCGCGACTGGCGTCGGTTCATCCCGACGGCACGCAGGACGGCCAGGTCGTGGCTGCGGCGACGGACGGCGGTGGCGAGGGCATGCCCCACCGCACCGAGCGCCAGCACGACGAGGAACGCAGCCAGGAACATCGGCATGGAGCGGACCTGCCCAAGCTCGGCCACTTGTGTCGGCACCTGCGGATGTTCGATCTGGAGCCCATAGGTCGCCATTCGATCCGAGAATGCCGCGAAGTCCGCACCGTTGCGAAGGTCGATCAGCACGAAGTGGAACTTGTGTCCATCGAACAGGGTGTCGTAGCCGGCGTCGGTGATCCAGCCACCGGAGTCATAGTCGTTGTGGGGACCGGCCGGGACGAAGGCAAGACCGGACACCGTGAGTTCCCGTGATCCGAGCGGTCCCACAAACACTGCGGTGTCGCCAACGTCAAGCCCTGCCGCCTTGGCGCTGGTCGGAGCGATGGCGATCTCGTTGGTACCGGTCGGTGCCCTACCCTTTGTGACCACCAGGTCGATCGGACGGTCGATCGGATCGATGGAGAAGAGCGAGACGGCGACGTCGTTCACCTGGGCGACATCCATTGGCGTGTCGTTGACGGCCGTCACGTCCGCATCGGCTGCGATGACCGGAAGCAGCTCGCCGCTGTCGGCGAAGTCGAAGCCGTTGTATCCCACGAAGGTCCCGGCTTCGTAGGTGATACCGAATCGTTCGAGATTACCGACGGCGTCGCTGACCCCGTGCGACAGGGTCAGGGCGGCCAGCACTCCGAGGACACCGATCGTCGCCCCGAGGAGCGCCGGTCGAACGGGAATGGCGTGCCGGCCCCGGCCGGGCTCGAGGGCAAATCGTGCCCCGACGACGATAGGAACCGGCATTCCTGATCGCACCGCGCCGGCGGCGACGGCGGACCGTCGAGGGGCGAGGGTGCTGCGGAGTCGGCGCATCGTGGCGAAGGCGACGGTAGCGGCTCCGCCGCCGACCAGGACAACCGTGGCGATCAATCCGAACCCAAGGACGTAGGCATCGACGTGGGCTCCGGGTGCCGGCTCGAGCAGGGCGGCGGAGCCGATCGGGAACCTTCCCGATGCAATCAGGGCGGCACCCGCTCCTGCGACCCAACCGGCGAGTGCGGCGAGGGTAGGTCCAAGAACCACGGCCATCCGGGTTTCGGCCGGTGTCATGCCGACGCTGCGCAGCGGTTCGATATCGCTCAGCGTCGACGAGACGTGACGGACGACGGCCTGTCCCACGATGAACAGGGCGGCGATGGCGGCGCTGACGGCAAAGACCGCCAGACTTCCGGCCTCGAATCCGGTGACCTCCCGGGTGTGATCCTGCCATTCGTTCTGGTTCCAGACATCGATATCGGAACGGCCGGTGACGTCGGCCAGGTCCTCCTTGAACCGGGGAATGTCGGCGGCCCCATTCTCGAGTCGAATCAGCGCGTTCACGTAGCCGGAGGCTTCCCCGGTTCCCAGGAAGTTCTCGGGGTAGGTCGGGAACAGCGCCGGCGAGGGGATGACCGCCCCGTCCTCGCCACCGGCCCGATCGGAGAACCAGAACGAGCGGACCACGCCGACGATCGTGGCCGGAATGACGGGGCCTTCGGGCGGTCCCACGTCCCCCAGTTCCCATGCGTCAATCTGCTCCGGAGTGAACAGCCGCAGGGTGAGCCGGTCTCCGACCTGCATCCCGTAATGGGCGAGAAACCGTGGGGTCACGACGAGTTCGTCGACCTTGTTCGAGTCGAGCATCCGCCCCTCCAGAACAACCGGACGTTCGATCGTGTCCAGGATCTCCGTATCCGTCGACGGGAACCACGTCGAAACCTCATCGCCCGGAGGTATCTCGTCGATGCGGTACTCGGTGACGGCAAACCCTGACAGCGCCGCCACCTCGGGAAGGCTGCGAACCGCGTCCCAGTCGAACCCCGGCTCGTTCGGAAGCGCCACCACGGTGGCCGGGAGTGTGTGGGCCAGTAGTCGGTCCAGGGCGCTGCCGCTCCGTCGAGCGCCGGCCAGTGCCGTCATCACTGTGCCCGAGGAAAAGGCGATCAGCAGTGCCAGCACGAGTAGCGACCGCCGGCGCAGACGCAGGTCGAGCCGGAACCATGTCCAGACGGCGGTCATGTGGTGTCTCCGTCATCGGCGTCCGCCGGACCGCCGTTGAGGACCCGCCCGTCGGACATCCGCACCAGGCGCGTCGCTCCATCCGCCACCTGGGCCGAGTGGGTCACCATGAGGATCGTCTGCCCGTCCTGATGCAAACGCCGGAACAGCTCGAGGATCTCGGCCCCTCCTTCACTGTCGAGGGCACCGGTCGGCTCATCTGCCAGCAGCACCGTCGGTTGGTTGACAAGCGCCCGGGCGATGGCCAGACGCTGGCGCTGGCCACCCGACAGCGAGGCCGGCAGCTGCTCGGTGCGGTCACCGAGCCCGAGCAGGTCGAGTACGTCCCGGGCCCGTGATTCGCCAGCCCGTCGGCTCATCCCCCCAAGCATGGCTGGGAGAGCAATGTTGTCCAGCGCCGACATCCCCTCCAGCAGGTTGAAGAACTGAAAGACGATGCCGACGTGTGTGCGCCGGAACTCGGCGAGCCAGCCCTCATCGCGACCGGTGATGGTGAGGTCGTCGACCACGACGTGCCCTTCATCTGCGACGTCGAGGCCGGCGAAGATGTTGAGCAAGGTGGACTTGCCGCACCCTGACGGCCCCATCAGCGCCACGAATTCCCCGTGCTCCACGTCGAGATCGACACCGCGCAAGGCTCGAACGGGGGCCAGCTCTGCCGTGAAGGTACGGCGGACGCCGGTGGCGCTGAGTGCAGTCAAAAAATCCTCCTTGGGAAGAGGATCATGGTGCCCACGGGCGACCTTGGCAAGAGTCGCGATCCAGCGGCGCCAACCATGGTGCGATCAAGCCTCCTCGGTACGGTGACCGGATGCAATGGCGGCCAGAGTAGCCGGGTCGGCGGTGACCGTGCGTTGCACGGCCACCCGGGCCGCAGTCCGGGCCCGCACGGTGGAGGAACGCAGGCCACCCTCGAGGATCGCCCGCTCACCGACAATGGCGCCCGGGCCGACCTCGGCGACGATCCTGCCGTCCACCTCCACATCGAAGACACCGTCGATGACCAGGAACAGCTCGTCACCCGGTTCGCCCTGCACCGTGATGGTCCCGCCGGCTTCCAGCTTGCGAAACGTCGGTTTCGACTGCATCAGATCTTTGGAGAACTCGCGCTCGGTAGGACTGGCCACTTCTGCCACAAGTGGGGCGTGTTCCACACCGTGCCACGGCGATCGCACATGGTCCTGGATGCGGGTCCAGGTCTTCCAGTCGGTGGTGGCCGTCTTCTTCACGAGGTTGCCGGCCCCGTCGTAGACCCATTGCCGGGGGAATGGAGAGGCTCCGGAGAGCTCGAACGAGGGCGTACCGTCGGCGCTGATCTCGAGGGTCAGGGTCGACCATGCGGTCGGTCCACTGATCCGCAGGAAGGGTGGATGATCGATGCGGCGCGGCAGTGGCGCTCCGGTCCTTCCCCCCGCGGTCTGAAAGAACCGGGCGCGGCCGCCTTCCACGACGGGAGGCTGTTGCACGACCGGGTAGGCAACACCCGGGAAGGTGACCCGCAACGGGCCGATCCGGGCCGTCGTCGACCCGACGACGCCTCTTCCCGAGTAACCGGCGTCCATGATCTCACCGTCCTTCACCTCGATCCAGGCCGTGAGACGGTTGACGAATCGGATCGCGTCGTCGGCGATGAGCCGGCCCAGTACGTCGTCGTCGACGAAGTCCGGCGGGGGCGGGTCGTAGTGGCCGACACCGATGTCGATCGGGAGCCGCATCATGCCCTCGATCGCTTCCGACGGGATCCAACCGAGGGATGTGACGGTGGATTCGTAGCGCATTGCTGCACCTCCTCTGTGTGGGTACCCACCTATCGTCCCCGACGAGTCGGCTGCGGTCGATGGGGTGAGCAGGCCAATGGTGGTGTGGGAATCCCCACCCAAATCGACGGGCTGCCTCCCTGGCGGAGCCGCCGTCGATTGCCCACCATGGCGCTCATGGCCATTTCGGTGTTCCTCGCCGACGACAACCTCCTGGTGCGCGAGGGCGTGGCCGCGCTCATTGCCCTGGCCCCCGACATCGAGGTCGTCGGCTTGGCCGCCGACTTCGAGGAACTGGTTGAAGGGGCGACCGCCGCTGCTCCACAGGTCGTGGTCACCGACATTCGGATGCCGCCGGCCTTCCTGGGCGAAGGCATCGAGGCAGCGAGGATCATCCGCAAGACACATCCGGGGACCGGCATCGTGATTCTGTCCCAGTACGACGATCCGGAGTATGCCGTGGCGCTGGTCTCCGAGGGCGCCGCCGGCTCTGCGTATCTCCTGAAGGACCGGGTGGCCGAGGGCGACCAGTTGGTACGGGCAATCCGCGAGGTGGCGACAGGTGGTTCGATGCTCGATCCGAAGATCGTTGCGGCACTCACCCGCCCGGTGAGCGGCGATGGAATTCTGAGCTTCGAAGAGGAGCAGCTGCTGCAGCACATCGCCGAGGGGACCCCGATCAAACGTATCGCCGTGGCGATCAAGACAACCGCGGCCGACGTGGATGCTCGCATCGAAGCGCTGTTCGTGAAGCTGGCCGAGGGTGTCACGGCGGGAAGCCATGCTGCGGTCGAGCAACTTCGGAGTCTGCAACGGGCGATTGCCCTTCGGGAGGAGCAGGGTGAGGAGCTGTCACGGCTCCTCCCCGGAGGGATTGCGGACCGGCTCAAACAAGGTGGTCACCGCATCGGGGAGACCGACGAGCTCGAGGTGACCGTGCTCATGTCCGATATCCGGGGCTACTCGGGCATCGCGGAGCGGACCGCCCCGGCGCAGCTCGCGGGCCAACTCAATCGGCACCGGGCTGAGATGAACAAGGCCATCCTCGCTCACGACGGCACCGTGATGCAGTTTGTCGGTGATGCCGTCATGGCGGTCTTCGGAGCCCCCGACCCGGCCGCCGATCACGCCGAACGTGCCGTGGCCGCAGCCATCGACATGCACGCAGGCCAGGCCAGAGTCAACGCCGAGTGGGAAGCGGAGGGCCTCGACCCTTTCGGGCTCGGCATCGGGTTGTCCAGCGGTACTGTCGTCGCCGCACTACTCGGATCGGAAGAGCGGGTGGAGTACACGCTGGTCGGCGACACGGTGAACCTGGCCCAGCGACTCCAACAATGGGGCGAGCCCGGAGAGACGGTGCTCAGCGAGGCAACTCATGCCGGTCTGGCAACACCACCCGATTGTGACGTGATCCGGCCGGCTCAGGTCAAGGGCAGACAGTCGCTCATCGGTGCATACCGGTTTCCACTGCGAGGCCTGGCCCGGTGATCCTCTGCAGCTCACCAGATGGCAACCGTCAGCGGGCCCGCGGTTCCAGCAGGCCGGCCAGTCGATGCGGCCCGAAGTCGGCCTTCGAGATGAACGCGAGTGCTCCGGCCTCCAGCGCCGTTCTCTCGTACTCATCGGCATGGTACGTGGACAGGACGATCACCCGAATGTCGGAGTGCGCCGTGGTGAGGCGACGGGTGGCCTCCAGACCGTCGATGCTCGGCATCTGGATGTCCATGAGCACGAGGTCCGGGTCCAGTTCTCCGGCGAGGGTGAGAGCAGATTCGCCGTCGTGTGCCTCGCCGGCCATCTCGAATCCGTCCATCAGGTCCACGACCATGCGCAGAGCGGCGCGATACGGCTCCTGGTCGTCAACGATGAGAACGCGTATCGGGTGGTGCATTCCGGTCACCCTGACATCGTTGTCCGACGAAGGTCCGAGGGGAAGGGGGCGGCCATGCGTTTCCTGGTGGGGTTTTCCACACCTAACCCTGCTCGGCGAGGTACATCATCACGGCGAGGACCCGGCGATTGGTGCTGCGCTCGGGTATGAGGTCGAGCTTGGTGAAGATCGAATTGACATGCTTCTCGACGGCGCGTTCGGACAGGCAGAGGGTCTCGGCGATGGCGGCATTGCTTTTGCCCGTCGCCAGCTCGGCCATCACCTCGGCCTCTCGGGGGCTTAGCCGGTGAAGCTTGGATTCCTTGCGTTTCAAACGAGCGTCGACGAGCGCATCCACGACCTTGGGGTCGATCGTGGAGCTGCCGCTCCGGACGGCGTCGATGGCGTTCTCGAGCTGATTCATGTCGGCGACGCGCTCCTTGAGGAGATAGGCGAGGCCGGTGGACCCACCTTCGAGGAGGCCGAGCGCGTAGTCCGGTTCCACGTACTGCGACAACACGACGACGCCGATCTCGGGATGTACCTCCTTGATGTGCCGCGCCGCCCGGATTCCCTCGTCGGTACGGCTCGGCGGCATTCGAATATCGGTGATGACCACGTCGGGGGTCGCTTTGTCGACGGCCGCGATGAGCTCGTCGTATGTTTCCGCAACGGCAAGGATCTCGTATCCGGCACTCTCGAGCAGCATTCGGATCCCCTCACGGACGATGAAGCTGTCCTCGGCGAGCACGATTGTCGTTGGCACGCAGCTCACGATAGACCTTGGGAGTCACGACACGGTGATGGAGACGTGGGCCGGAAGCGGTGCCCGTGCGCGTGACACTGCTCGGGGTGCGAGGGTCGATCCCCACGCCGGGACCGCGGTTCGTGAGGTATGGAGGCAACACCTCGTGTGTTGCCGTCGCTCGCGATCGGGAGATGCCGACACTCCTGCTCGACGCCGGATCAGGGCTGGCGACCACCGGCCCTCTTTTCGGGGCCGAGCCGTTCCGGGGCTCGATCCTCCTGAGTCACCTTCATTGGGACCAAGTCTATGGACTGCCGTTCTTCGGGCCGGGAGACCACCGGCGGGCCCGGGTACGGCTGTACCTACCTGCTCAGGGCGATCCCTACGAGGCGCTGGCGCAGCCGCTTTCTCCACCGACGTTCCCGATCGACCTGTATGGATTGCGTGGCGAGTGGCAGGTGATCGGTCTCGAGCCGGGTCTTTTCGAGGCGGAGGGCTTCAGGGTGCTGGCGGCCGAGATTCCGCACATCTGGCACGCCGAGCGGATGCTCGCCACACGCTGTTGTTCCATCACGGCCCGGGCCACGACGACGGTGCACTCGACGCCATCGCCGCTGCCGTCGCCCACGAACCCGGCGTCTCCATCGCCGTCGAGGGGGAGGTTGTCGATCTCTAGCATCCCGGGTTTCTCGAGCGGGAATGGGAAGGGACGGTCCGGCGCAGGTCAGCCGGGCCCTGACACATTTTTTGACGCGGGTGAGATCGAGGCCGTGGTTGATCTACCCGTGTCCGCAGGGGCTGAGGATACTACAGCTAGAATGCGGGCGTGAATTCGCACGGTGGGAGTCGCCGCCTCCCTGCGCGTAGCGCTGCATTGCTCGATGTGGTTATCTGTACGTACAATCGCGCAGAGCTGCTGCGGGGCACCCTCGACTCGCTCACGGAGCAGACCGCCGCCCCCGATGGAACCTGGCGAGTACTGGTGGTCGACAACAACTGCACCGACCACACCTTGGCCGTCGTGTCCGAGTACGAGGGACGCCTTCCCGGTCTCCGGGTGGTGCCGGAGCCTCGACAGGGCCTGACCGAGGCCCGCCGGCGCGGCCTCCTGGCCTCCGACGCGCCCTGGCTGGCCTTCGTCGATGACGACTGCCGGCCGGCGCCCGACTGGGTGGCCGAG
>CAMYLA010000113.1 GCA_947259095.1 uncultured Acidimicrobiaceae bacterium
TCGTCGAAGACCTCGTCGAGCCAACGCACGAAGTCGCCGGGACGGCGGGGTTGCGTCCTGTAGATGCTTCGCCCGATGTCGTAGATGTGATCGAGGGCGAACACGCGATGCTCGGAGGCGAGCGCTTCGATCACCGGTATCCACGACAGCGAGGTTTCCGAATCGCCAGGCAACAGGACCAGCGGCGGTCCGTCGGCCGGGCCCTGGATCCTGACGAACGTGTCACCAAACGTCGTGGGGACCATCGCCGATTCCGAGGGAATCGGCCAGCGTCGCGCACGCTCGTCGTAGAAGGCCAGGTACTCCTCTTGTGCGTCGGCGGAACGGAACGGGTGCCAGGTTTCGATGCCGCTCTCGGTCACCACCGCCCTCCTCGCTGATCGGGCCGACTCATCACGGTCATCGTGCGCCCACAACCAGCCTCGAACACCAGAGCCGCAGGTCACAACCGACGCGAACGTCGTTCGACGGCGGTGACCTTGACCCAGCCACCGTCGTCTCCGCGCCAGCCTGGCCCACCGCAACGCGCGGCCTGCCGACCTCGCCGACCGACACCGTCGCCCCGGTGCCACGCATATCACTCCGGCGTCAGCAGCGGACCACCCACTCGGGTACGTATGCGCTACTTGCGTAGTCGGTCGTCGACCCCACGCATAATCGGCGAGGTTGCCACGATTCGTGGCCATTGAGTCCCGGCGCATCAAGTGAGCTGGCTGACCGGTTCGGTGTCAGTTACCGCCAGTAGGTCGGGCGCCACCAGTAGAGCACGGTTGGATCGTCGGGCCAGTTTGCGTTCTTCTCTCTGCGTGGTTCGAAACGATCCTGCGCTGGGTCCGCCGTCCGCCATTCTGGGTCGCGTGTGTCGGTCGAGTTGGGTGAGCGGACGTGTTCGAGTATCCGTTCCTGCTTCGCTCCGAATTTCTTGTAGTTGGTCTGGGCATCGATGAGTGATGGTTGATTGGCGCCTCCTGAGTAGTCGGGCCAGCGCAGCTGCACCAGGTCGTCCTCCCAGAAGCAGATGGGGCAGATGTCGTATGAACCGGGCGGCTCGACGAAGACGAGATGACCGCAGCACGGGCAGGGATAGCGCTCGTCCGCCTTGGGATGGCCGAGCTCGCGGCGGTGCTGGGCGATGAGCACGCCGAGTTCGTACAGTCCGTCGCGGACGGTCCAATCGGTTGCGTCGGGAATTAGCGTGCGCTGGTCGAGTGCGACGGCGTAGGGAACTTCGAGATCTGCCCAGGCGTCGACGAAGGA
This sequence comes from uncultured Acidimicrobiaceae bacterium, assembly GCA_947259095.1. GTDB lineage: Bacteria > Actinomycetota > Acidimicrobiia > Acidimicrobiales > SZUA-35 > JAHELU01. The sequence goes on from CAMYLA010000113.1 coordinate 1,258, forward strand.
GTCATGCCAGGCCGGTGATGCATGGTGCAGCTCTTGAGCGAGTGCCTCGAGCTCGTTGATCGCTCGCTGGATGGGGATCCGGTTGGAACGGAAGTCATCAAGTGTCTTGCCCAGCAGTCGGAGCTGGCGCAGCTCCCTCTTAAGGTCGGCGGGATCCAGGTCGCCGTGTGGCTGCTCGGTGGACTCATCACGTTGATCGGGCATCGGTCCCGATTCTTGTACATCGGCGCGTTGGAGTGGCACGTCTCGGTTGACCATCGTCGTTGTGTCAGGTTATCCTGACACAACGAGTGTTGTTTCTGTTGATGCCTTGCCAGCGGATCCCTTGGCGGCTTTGCGGGAGTTGACGCGGGGAGAGGCCGAGCTGGAAGCGGTCCGTCGGGCGAAGGTCGAAGTCGCCAAGGACTACATCGACACGATCTCCACCCTCGTCGACCTCGTCGCCGACCCGACCCCGATCGAGCCAGCCACTCGCGACGTTGACGATGACTACCTCGTAGCGTTGGCCCGCGAGCACTCTGCTGACTTGATCGTGACTGGCGACAAGGATCTCCTCGAGTGGGAGGATCAGACGCCACCGGCGATAACGCCGGCTGCCTTCGAGGAACTGCTTGGGAGCTCCGTTGACTGACTACCGTAGGGGTGTCGCGTTGCTAATGCTTTGCTAATGGCATCCAGCACCCTGGAGCGGCATCGAGCGGTAGGAAGCGGATTCGGTGGTCACCAGATGCCGCTCAGGGGCGCTGGTTACCGCAGGACGACGCTGGATGCGTGGTGGGGGAGGTGAGTTCGAGTCCCCCCTCCGACACTCGAACAAGTGTTCGCTTCAGGTTCATGGCCTCGGGTCGACGCGGTCCGGAGGGGGAGCGGCCGCCGCAAGATGCCGCGCAACAGCCGGCCTGATCCCCTGGCGTTCGCCCGAGATGTGGTTCGAACGTGACTGTTCCTTGACCTGGGCCGTGCTGGTCACTGGGGTCGGTCAGGCGGGCGAGTTGCATGCCGTTGGAGCGTCCGCTGAGTGAAGCCCGGACCGTAGACAGTGGTTCGAGCGTGTGCTGACGGCGCGGAGCGAAGTGTCTTGGCGGGTTGGGACCTGCTCACATGCTGGCGTCGTCGATGTGCCTGGGGCTTCCACCAGAGCGCGGGTGTTGGGACGAGGACGATGAGTTGTGCCGGTCAGGGAGGGGTGCGTCGTTGTGCCGCGAGGCTGACAGCGATGGGTATGAGAAGCGCAATTCCGACGATGACGAGCGTGTCTCGCAGGGCCGCGGCTTGGTCGTCGAGCGGCGCGAACGTGGGTCCTTGATCGGTGATGTTGTTGGTTCGTGCCGCGGTTCTTGCGGCCCAGATGGCGCCGATTGCTGCGGTTCCGATGGTGGTGCCGAGGTTTCGTGTGACGGACAGGAGGCCAGATGCTGATCCGAGTGCGTCGCGATCGACGGCGCCGAGGATGGCGCTGTTGTTGGGTGATTGGAAGAGCCCGAGCCCCGCTGCGTAGGGGAGGACGATGAGGACGAATCCGAGCGTGGTTGTTTCGAGGGTGAGCCGACCCATGAGGAGGAGCCCAGCGAACATCACGGCGAGTCCGCCGATGGTGAGAGGGATGGTTCCCCATCGGTCGGATGCGGCTCCTGCGAGCGAGGCGATGACGGCGAGCAGGATGGGAACGAGGCCGATGAGTAGGCCGACTTCGAGGGTGGTGTAGTCGAGCATGTCTTCGAGGTAGAAGGGAAGAAGAAGGAGTACGCCGCCGAGGGCGGTGAAGGCAAAGAGCCCGCTGATGAGTCCGGCGCTGAACGTGGCGTTCCGGAAGAGTTCGAGATCCATGAGCGGGTGTGGGCTGCGTGATTCCACGACCAGGAACGCAACGAACGCCACGAGGCCTATGGCGAAGAGGGCAATGATCGTTGGTTGGCCGAACCCGTCGGCCTGTCCCTGTGTGAGTCCGAGCAGCGGGGCGGTGAGGGCGGCGATGAGGAGCACGGCACCGGGTATGTCGAATGCTGTGCGGTGGGCAGGCCGATGGTTGGGTACGAAGCGGAAGACGAGGGCGAGTGCCACGGCACCGACGGGGACGTTGATCGCGAAGATCCACCGCCACGAGGCGAACCCGAGAAGCGCGCCGCCGAGCGTCGGGCCAGCGACGACGCCTAGCGAAACGAGTCCACCGGCATAGCCGACGGCGAGTCCGCGTTGTTCAGCCGGGAAGGCCTCGGTGGCAATCGCCAGACCGAGAGCCTGTGTCATGGCGGCGCCGATCGCCTGGATCATCCGGAAGGCGATCAGCCATTCGAGCGATGGCGCAAGAGTGCACAGCACCGAGCCGACGGTGAAGATGACCAGGCCAGCGAGGTAGACGGGCTTCTTGCCGACGATGTCGCCGAGACGCCCCATCGAGATGAGCAGTGCGGCGGTGGTGAGAAGAAACGCCAGAATGACCCACTGCACCATTGCGAACTCTGCGTCGAACTCGCGTGACAGTGTGGGCAAGGCAACGTTGATGATGCTGCCGCTGAGCGTGCTCAAGAAGATGCCCGAGCCGACGGCACCGAGGACGAGCCACTTCCTGGCGTACGCGTCGTCGGGAACGGCCCCGCTCGTCTCATCGCCTGTGTAGCTGGGTTGGTTCATCGAGCAGAGGTGCCGATGGCTGGCATCAGCCAGTCCACGTGGTTGCCTTGCGGGCGCGGCCGAGTTTCGCCGTGGTCACGGTCGCTTCGGGGGCGACCGCTTCGCCTTCGAGTAGTCGCAAGACGTCGGCAGTGGCGACGGTGCCGTTGTCGAGGTCACCGCCTGCCATCACGAACAAGAGCGCCGTCTCGATGCGGCTCGAGTCGATGATGTCGACCCCTGCGATCTCTGCGATCGACTCCTTGATGGCGGCGAGGTCGTCGAGATGGACCATGCCGTCCACTTCTCGATCGGTCAGCTGGTTGCGCACCTCGGTTGGAAACGCGGTGTAGAGGTCGAGGTGTGAGACCCCGGGGACTTCGTCGAGGCGTTCGATGTCGGGGGCTCGGTTGAGAACGGCGGCGATGAACCCTTGTTGCTTCAAGGTGATCTGGCGGGTGACGAAGTGGGCCATCCAGCGGCCCATTCCGTGACGACGGCAGTCTCTGGCGAAGGCGCCAGCGCTGGTCGTGTCGGGCTTGGCGACGCGAAGGAAGGGGCAGGCAACGATGGGTGGTTGTTGTCTCATCGGATGCCTCAGAGTCCGAAGCCGGCGCGCATGCCGGCGACGAAGCTCTCGTCCTGTTCGGCCGAGTAGCGCTGGCCGAGCACCTGCTGTGCTCCGGCGCCGACCTGATAGCGGAGCTGGGTGGTCTCGTCGTTGACGGCTGACCAGATTGCCTCGGCGACATCATCGGCTTCGATCTGACCGGTGGGGGTGCCTGCCGCGGCGAGGTACGCGTCGACGAGCGGCTGGTAGTCGGTGAGCTCGGGATCGTGGGTGAACACGAAGGACCGCCCGGCGAAGTCGGTGCTGACCCCGCCGGGCTCGATGATCTTGACCCCGATGCCGAACGCCGCCAGCTCGAAATGCAGCGCTTCAGAGAACCCCTCCACTGCCCACTTGGAGCCGTGGTAGGGAGTCCCGGGTTGGCCGTTCGTCATTTGCTCGGCCATGGCGGCGAGAATCGCCACCTGAACGCACACGTCCGGTGTGACACGACCGCCCATGTTCCGGAGCACGACGGCGTCGCCGAGATCGACGCCGAGGATGTGTGCTGGATCGACCCGGGATCGAAACAGGTGATGATGATCAACCGCTTCCGCGGCGTCGGACGCAGTCCAACGTGACGCTCGGATGCTGCGAACACGCGATTCCGATCGAGGAGCTCGTCCATCGGCGATGTCGGTGAAGTGGTCGCCATGATCAGAACAGGCTCCGTTGTGGGCGGATGACGAGTTCTTCGATGTTGATCTCGATCGGCAGTGTGAGGACGTGCTCGACAGTGTCGGCGATGTATTGGGGGTCGCCATAGACGGGAGCCATCGCGGCTTGGAACTGTTCGAGCTGAGCTGCGGGTAGGCGACCCTGTTCGTCGAAATCCAAACGTTCGATGCCGACCGACTCCGCCATCGACTCGATCACTGCCCGGTCGAGATGGCGGGAGAAGTTCGTGGCGAACACCCCCGGCATGATCGATGTGACCCGGATCGGATCGCCCTCGAGCTCCTGGCGCAGCGAAGAGTTGATGCAGTTCACCGCGTGCTTGGTCGCCCCGTACACCCCGGACTCGCGTCGAATCGCTGCGACAGACGAGATGTTGATGATGTTGCCCTCGGAACCTGTGGCTCGCATCGAGCGGATGGCCGCCTGGCACCCGACCGCAAGGGCGAGGACGTTCACCTCCAGCATCGACCTCCACACGTCGGGATCACCGTCGGCAATCGTCGAGCCAACGTCGCCGAACCCAGCGTTGTTGACCAAGACGTCGAGTCGACCGGTGCTCTCTCCCGCGCTCCGGATCCAGTCTTGGAGTGCAGGGCTGTCGGCCACATCGAACGTCGCCACCTCTGCCGCACCGCCAGCCTCGACGATCCTGGCTGCGGACTCGTCCAGCGACGCCTGGGTCCGTCCGGCAAGGAACACATGGCCACCTTTAGCGCCGAGGTGCTCGGCGATTGCTTGACCGATGCCGCTCGACGCCCCGGTCACACAGATGGTCTTCCCAGCGATTTCTCGATGCGTTGACACTGGCAGCTCCTTGACAAACGGAAGGTGAAATGTAAAGCAACCGTACCCTGACATTTGGCTATCGATGTGTCAAGCTGTGCGGATGTCACACGACCCGACACTGGTGTTGCAAGGCCGTGCGGATGCCATTCGCCGCGATGCGATCGATGTGTTCGCGGCTCAGGGCTACCGAGGAACCTCGATGGCCGATATCGCATCGGCAGCGGGTGTCTCGCGCCAGACCGTCTACCAGTACTTCGACAACCGAGCCGCGGTGTTTCGGGCGGCATTCCAGGCCCTACTCGAAGACGCCACCGACGCTGCTCTCGAGGCACTCGAGAGCGACGCTGCGTTGGCAGAACGGCTGGATGGCTATCTCCAGCGGTACAAGGGCGACGGGTACGAACGGCTGGCGTCAACTCCGTTTGGAGCCGAACTCACCGAGGCCCGCCTCGAGTTTGCCGCCGACGTCGCCGATGCAGCCTTCGGTCGGGCACGCTCTGGCCTTCGCGATTTCGTCCACGCTGCGACAGCGGCGAACGAAGAGCAGCGCGAGTCAGCGGTCGACCTGCTCATCCTGGGCCCGACGGGCCTCGGCGGCGACAACCCGGCCCCCGCCGACTACCGACGTCGCCTCACCGCACTTGCGACAGCAGCCGCGATGCTCATCGAACCCTGAGGGTGCCAGAAAACTCGGTCGCGAGTCTGTGAACAGGCACTTCGCGCTATGAGGTGACCAGTTCGGCGCTCCAGGGGCCGCGTGTACTGGGTTAAACTCGCCCCTCCGACACAACCGTTAGTACACCGTGGTTCGGGTGGCCCGGGTCCGTCGATGGGCAGCATCAAACCCTTCTACCGGGGGTTTTGTCTAGCAGTCGATGGCGGCTTGGACGGCGGCGCATGCTTGGGTGAGGCGTGGCGGCTGAAGTGTGCAGATGTGGTCGACAAGGTACGCCTTGGGGACGACTCTGAGATTGTCGAAGCTCGCAACGCAGTCGGTAGGCATGCCATCGTCGGCCCCGAGCCGTAGTTCGGTGGGGATTCCCCTGATCGTGCGGGTAACCGGTGCCGCAAGGACGCTGTTTAGGACGGGGATCGCAGCGGATCGGGTCATGATGAGGAAGGGGCGTCGACCGACGCCTTCGAGTTCGCCCCACCAGATTTGTCCGCGGTCTGGAGCCGTCACCATGGCTCGTCGAGGATCGCTTCGCGAAGCGACGCGAGTGCCGCGTGGTCTTCGGTTTCGGTTGGTGGTTGCCGTGTGTAGCCATCGACGACGGCTCGGTCGGTCTGGCGTTGGTGTTCGAGTTTCATGATGGCTTCGATGCCGGCTCGGACCGCAGCGGCCCGGCTTTCGTATGCTCCGGTTTTGACGAGATCGTCGAGGTCGCTGAGGAGGGGCTCGGGAATCCGAACAGCGATCTGTTCTGTGGCCATCTGGAGAGTATACCAGATCGGTATGCGATACGGTATGTGAAGTCTGGATGCCGCGATTGGTGATATGCGAAAGCCCTGGTCAGGCAGCGGTAAGACTCACCCAATCGGAGCGGGTGCGTTGAGGGTTAAGGGTTGTAATCCCCCCTCCGACACGTTGTGATGTCTCAGGACATCTGCAAGGCCCGAACCCCCGGGGTTCGGGTCTTGTCACGTTTTGAAACGTGGCTGGTAGCCGCGGCTTGGGTTGAGGGTGAAGGCTCTGAGGAGTTCTCCGGTGTCGGTCGCGATGACGCTGATGTCGAGGTCGTCGATGAACAGGATCACGGCTTGGCCTTTGTGGGCGCGGCCGACGCCGATGTGGTGCATGCGGCCGCCGCGTCGCAGTGGCCGGCAGCGGTTTTGTCCATGCGGTCGTGGCGGATCCGGTAGTGGGGGCCGACATCGGTGCCTGCTGGTCCGGTCTTGGGGCGCCGGGTGTGGGCGGGGGTGGTTCGTCCGAGGGATCGGTGGGGTCTGGGGTGGTTGTATCCATCGACGAAGGTGTCGATCAAGACCTGGAGTTCGTCTCGAGTTGTCGGCTGCGGGGTCTGTGCGGTACCAGTTCTGCCCTGATGACTTCTTGAGGAGGACGGCGTGACTACCGGCGGGCTAGAGCCGAGCCAGAGTGATATCATCTGATATCACGGAGGTCGGCCATGACTGACATTCTCATTCGAGACGTACCCGACGAGGTGCTCGCAGCGATCGACGCCAAAGCGAAACGCGTCGGACTATCGCGTACCGAATACCTCCGACGTGCGTTGGAGCGAGAACGCACCCAAGCCGACGGCCCAATCGGGACCGACCAGCTGGCGCAGATGGCCGCGCTCATTCAAGATCTCGACGACCCCGACGTCATGAATGACGCTTGGTCATGATGACCTGGCTCATCGACAAGTCCGCAATCACTCGGCTGCACCTGGCGGACAACGCAGGTGAGTGGGCAGATCGGATTGAACGAGGACTCGTACGTATCAGCACTGTCACCCGACTCGAGGTCGGCTATTCCGCACGTTCAGGAGCAGACCATCGATCCGTGCTGCACTCACCACCGATCGCTTCGATGCCAGTCGAATACCTCACACCGAAGATCGAGGATCGGGCCGTTGAGATCCAATCATCCCTCGCGTCGGTCGGACAGCATCGAGCGCCTTCGATCCCGGACCTGCTCATCGGTGCCACTGCCGAGCTTGCAGAACTGACAGTCCTGCACCTCGACAAGGACTTCGATCTCATCGCGCAGCTCACAGGTCAACTGGTCGAGCGCCTCGACGTCGCCTGAATCCACGTGTCGTACCTGCGGCGGCGCTCGCCGAGCGTCCGGTTGAGCTGAGACAACTCGACCCGCCGTTGCCTGTGGGTGCCCGAAACTCCGTCGTCGCTGGTCAGGCAGCGTCTCGGTTTTCGTTGACGAGTCCGTCGCATCGGGTTGATCTGACGACTCGAGGTCGCCGAGCACTACGTCAGACGATCGAGGTCCTCGTCGAGGTCGTCTCGGATCCGGGCGGACGTCGAGTCGACGACGCGTGATGCCGACGATGGCGACCTGGAAGCAAGGTGACCATCGGAGTTGGGCTCGTGTTGGTAGGGCTGGTCCTCGTTTGGAACGGTTTCGGGGCGTTGGCAAATACAGGTAACGAAACTCGCCATCCTGGACGAAGTCACCCAAGACGGTGAACAGCTCTCAGCGTGATCCGCCGGGCCGTTCGGGGTGGGCGTTCATTCAGTGATGTGAGACTGTGCGCGGACGACGCCGATCGTCGTTGCGAGCCATAGGCCGGTGCCGAGCGGCCAGAACACCTCGAGCGCGATGTAGGCGGCTTGGCCGATGATCACGGCGATGACGCCACCGATGCTGCACGCTCCGACCCAGCGAGGGACGACTGTGGTCTTGAGGATGACGATGCCCGCGACGAGCCATGCGGCGAAGTTGCCGATCATGGTGATGGCGGCGATGTCCCATACGTGGGTTGCTTCGAAGGCCTCAGGTCGACCCCACGCAGATCGATCTTGATGGTCTCTCGGTCGATGAGGTCGGTGAGTTGGTTGGGGTGTTGGCCGGCGAGGGCCTGGGCTCCGACGTGGTGGAAGGGTTGGCGTCTGCGTCGGGCGGGAATCCGTTGTTCGTGCTGGAGATCTCCCGCCAGTTGACCGAATCAGGAGCGTTCCGGCAGGGCGACGACGGCTTGTGGCACCGGGCGGAGGATGTGTCGTTGGATCTGCCTCGTGGTCTGCGTCAGGTGATCGGTGGCCGCGTCGGCCGTCTGGACGACAATGCTCAGCGGTTCTTGGCGATGGCGTCGATGTTCGAAGCGCCGTTCGAGCTGGGTCTGGTCGCCGAGTTGGCGGGCATGTCCGAGGATGCTGCGTTGGGTTGTGTGGATGCCGCCGAGCAGGCCCGGCTGGTGGAGGCGACCGGCCAATTCGACGTGTATGTGTTCAGCCATGCGATGGTCCGGCAGACCCTCTACGAAGAAGCCAACCCGTCGCGGGTCGTCCGGATGCATCGCCGTATCGCGGAGGCGATGGAAGCCCGGCTGCGACGAGCCCCAACACATGCACAAGCGGTTGCGCTGGCCCACCACTACTCCAACTCGGCCGCGATGCCCGGTGCTGAGGCCGGTGTGCGTTGGGCGTCGATTGCTGCGGTGGGGGCCCGCGACGCTGGTGCGTTCGCCGATGCGATCCGGTTCATGAACATCGCCGACGAGTTGACCGACGACTCGGCTGGACTGGCGGTTGAGTTGCGACTGGCCAGAGCCGAGGTTCACGCGGCGATGGCCGACGTCGCTGCGACCCGTGCGGCTTGTGTCGATGTCGCAGCGCTGCTCGATGAATCGGCCACTGCGGCACTGTACGCAACTTGTGCCCGCAGTCTGGATGCCGCCGGGGCCAATCTGGCTGAGGTGTGGGACTTCGCCACCGAAGGACTCCCATGGTGCGGCGACCGGCGTGACGAGTCCTGGCTCACCCTACGGAACTACCAGTTGTTCGGCATCGAGATGCGCGACCCCGGTTACATCGGTATCCCCACCGATTCACCCGAGAAACAAGAACTGGGCGAGGTGGCGATCCGTCTCGGCTCGTCCCAGGACGTGGCATACATCCACCGCGACCGGGCCCAGATCCTGTCCCACCCGAAGCCCAACGGCACCGCCCTCGCCCTCCACGCCGGTGACCTCGAACGAGCAGCCGTCGTCCTCGACGAGCACATCGAGGACGCCAGACGCAACGGACTCGACGGCGAAGAGCTCGTCTACCGCGGGTATCTCATGCGCGTGCTTCACGCTCTCGGAGAAATCGATCGCTACCAGCAGGTCCTTGGCGACGGACTCGGCATCTACGAGCGCACGCCCTGGGCGTTTGCAACAGTCCAATTCCGGGCGGGGGTCGACCTGCCGTTGGCGGTCTTCAATCCACCCCCACGAAACGGGCCGATGCTGCTGCCCCATCCAGATGTCGGTCCGCTGACCGTCCGATCGATGGAGGAGCTCCTCTACGACCAGCTCATGAACTCGTCTGAACCGCCTCTGCTGTACATCAAGGCGTCGGGGCTTGCATTCAACGCACTCAAGACTGCGATCTACGGCGAGAGGGAACGGACTCTGACCTGTCTTGCATCGATCCTTCCAGCGCTCACCGAAGGACCGGCCGGCTCCAAGGACTATCCCTTCTTGCAAGCACGTTCATCGAATCCCTCATCGCGATCGGCGAGACCCGGTGGATCGGCGAAATCCGCTCCGCCGCGCTCAAGGTCATCGCCGCGGACTTCCGGCTAACCGAGTTCGACGCCCGCCACGCCCTCGGGCGCCTCGAAGGCTGGATCGGCAACCGAGACGAGGCCATCCGCTGGTTCGCCGAAGCCCGCCGCGTCCGCACCGAACAAGGCGCCTATCCCCACGTGGCGCTCGTCGACCTCCACGAAGCCGAGGCCGAACTCCGACTCGGCGGACCCCAGAATCGAATAGCCGAACTCCTCGACAAGGCCCGCCCCGAGCTCGAACGCATCAACGCAACGGCACGGGTCGACGATTGCGACCGCATCCAAGCGGCCATCTGACCGGGAAGTTGGCGACACCCACCTGGGCGGTTTGGCTCGTACGAGCGGCTGCGCGCTGCGGATAGATCTGATCCAGCGTTCGGCGAAGGCGTTGGCCACCGGTGTCTTGAGGCTCGATCTCGAGGCCTTCGGTGTGGAAGATCTCGTCGCGGGCGGGGCGGTGTCGACGGTGAAGAAGTCAGACAACACAGCGGCCTGAGAGTGACGGAACTGCGACCGGCGCCCCCATCGTCCTCAGCCTGCACGATCTCGAGCAGGTAGCCGAGTACCGATGTGCCGATGCCGAGCGATCGCGGTTTCTCAACCGTCCCGATACCACCCTCAAGGCTCCCTGACGGGGCTATTCGGTCGTCCCGTCATGGAGGAGCATCGGTCGCCGGGCTGACGTGTTCGCCCCAGGAATGAAAGAGGAGTTCCCAGTGACCGATCATCCCGCATCAACGGATTTGTTCGCAAACGACGAGCGGCCCCAGACATCGCGTGACTTCGCTCCAGCGCCGGCTCCGATCGATCTCCACGGGAACAGCCTGGAGTTCCTCGGCGGCGCTTTCCCGACGTCGGAAGCGACCCAGGCGATCTACGACGAGATGGATCTCCAGCGAGCCACACAGGCGTTCATGGACTTCGAGCCCCATCTGTCGTTGTACGGCATCGTGAAGGCCCAGGCGAGAGACTTCGGATTCGACACCCCGTCTGACATTGCTGTGATGGCCGACTTCATGAAGCCGTCGGAAAACTACCTCACCGGCAATGATGTGACCGTGTACGCGTTTGCGTCACTCGATCTGGGGGTCGATGGCCCCACTGTCATGGAAATCCCGCCAGGGATGTACGGAAACGCGAATGACGCCGCCTTCAAGTACCTCACCGACTTCGGCCCGACCGGGCCCGATGGGGGCGACGGCGGGAAGTACCTGTTCCTCCCACCGGGCTACGCGGGGGATGTACCGGACGGCTACTTCGTGTTCCACTCACCTGGATTCCGCATCGCCGGCATCTCGGAAGGGCATTCCTGATGAAGATCAAACGACTGTTCCGACGTGACACCCTCGGCTCCGATGCCGTCTCGGGTGTGGTGCTCGGGGTCGAGAGTGTGCCCGACAGTCTCGCCAGCGGGCTGCTCGCCGGCGTCAACCCCGTGTTCGGGTTGTACGGGGCGATGTGGGGCACCTTCACCGGTGCGCTGTTCACCAGCTCTGCGTTC
>CAMYLA010000114.1 GCA_947259095.1 uncultured Acidimicrobiaceae bacterium
CGCCAACGGTCGCACCTTCTACTGCCCAGGGCATGGCGATCCGTTCATTCCGGTGGAGTTCGCCGTGGCGGCGTATCGATTCGGCCATTCGATGGTGCCACAGACGATCCAGATCCAGTCGGGCGGCACGGCCTACAGCCTCTTCGGCCCCACCCTCGGCGCCGGGTTCCAGCCGCTGTCATCGGGAGATGCCGTCGTCGACTGGCGCGAGCTTTTCGAAATCGAATCCGGCCACTACGCCCAAAGGCCGACGACATCGGTGCACCCGATCCTGGCGAAGGGCTCGGACCCGTCGGCGCCCGTATCGTGGCCGAGGTGATCGTGGGCTTGATGGAAGCGGATTCGCGCTCGATGCTGGGGGCGAACAGGGCTTGGCAGCCGGCCCGGGAGCAGGTCGCAGCGGCGCCGATCACGACGGTGGGAGAACTCCTGTCTTTCGGTTCGCCCGGGGCCTGAGGGTACGCCCGGCAACCGGCGACCATCAACGCCAGAGGCGGTCGTCCACAGCGGGCCTGCGAGGCCTAGGCAATTGGCCCGGGGTCGCCGTCTGGCCGCTGGGGTTCGACGACGTACATCAGGCCACCGGGATCCTGCAACGCCAGACCGAAGTCCGTGATCACCTGGCCGGTGCCGGCCTTGAGGATCTCGGTCTTCAGCGTCGCCACCGCAGCGTCGGCCGAACCACCGTCGCGGGCCAGGATCTCCGCCAGGCGAGCGGCTATCTGCGGCGCGGCGAACGATGTTCCGGTCCAGACGGCCCACGGCTTCGGTCCGACCCAGCTGTCCGGTTCGGGATCGTTGGGATCATCCGGTCGGCCGGTGCCTGGCCGCTCGTCCCCTTCGACGAAGGTGCTGACGATCCCCTCGCCGATGGCCGAGAAGTCGACCCATTCCCCGCGGTTGCTCCAGCTCGAGGGCAGGAACTCGTTGGTCAGCGACGCAACCGCGACCACCCCGTCGAGGGCGGCCGGGTAGACCTTCTTGCCCGAGTTTCGATTGCCGGCGGCTGCGACCACGGCAATGGTTCCCATCTCTGCAACCTCGGCCAGGGCCGCCTCGATGGCGAGGGGCTTGCGGTCTCGGTAGGTCTCGTCCCCGATCGAGAGGTTGATCACCCCGGCACCCGCTTCCCTTTCGATGTAGGCAGCAGCGTCCCTGATCCTCTCGGCCACGGCGGTGTCCGATGCCAGTCCGTCGGCGTCGATGACATCGAGCACATGGACCGTGGTGCTCGGACAAACCTGCCTGATCACCCCGGCGACAAAGGTGCCGTGGCCGGCGCTCGGAAGCAGATAGTCGTCCCCGTCCACCCGAGGATCGTCCTCCCCGTCCACGTCCTTCAACCAGTCTTCGCGGTGGCCGTCCAAGAACTTGCCGGTGTCGATGACGACGACCATCCCATGGGGCTTCTCGACCGACGGCCGCTCACCAGGCTGACAGCAGGCCGGCTCGGCGCCGCTCTTGCTCTTCGTGACGACGTTCATGGCAATGAGGGCATTCGGCGCAACCTCGATGGCCTTGCGGTTCCGGCCCGCAGCCTCGTTCTGCTCGTCGTTCGGTTTGTCGTTCTGCTCGTCGCGGTGCTGCTCCGCCTCCCTGTTCACCTTGTTCGCGAAGTCGATGACGGCGTCGATCGCACCTTTGAGATCCGCCCGACGGCCGCCGAAGCGGTACCTCGAGAAGACCCTGTCTTCGCGTCTGGACAGGTCCTCGCCGTCCCCAAAGCCGAACTGGTGCAGGAGCTCGGCCGGCCCGCCCGTCACGGCCGGATTGAACGAGACGAGGACCTCACCGGCAACCACCGGGATCCGAATGCCATCGGCGCCGTCATGGAGCAACTCGATCTGCGTCTCACGATGATCGGCCTCACCTGCCTTGGCGGTGGTTGGGTTCTTCGGGCGACTATCGGCCATGCCGTCGAGGAGTGGATTCCACTGGCTGGCGCCGGCCTGGAATCGATTCATGACGCGCAGCTGGCGTCGTAGTGCGTTGTGATTGGCCGCACACTCCGTGCGACCTGGGTGACTCCCATTCGGCATTGCTTTCCCTCCTGGTGGGCTCGTGTGATCCGATCGGTTCTCCGCCGATCCAGGGCGACATCGTCTCCGAATAGCCAGACGGACCACCGGGCAGCCTGATACCGGATGTCCGAGTTGATTCTCGACGACGAAGCGGTGAGCGTACAATTCCTCAGAGCAGGAGAGAAGGGACTGCATCGATGGCCCAGGCAGCGCCGGCATCGCTCCTCGATCGGGCGAACGTGGCCTTCCGCATCGCCACGAGCCAACCGACCGAAGGCAGGATGCTCGCCGAGCGCGTCGCCGGCGAGGCTGCCGTGAGCACCGCCCGCGAGGCACCAGAAGCACAGGCGGTGGCGCTGAGGGGAGCGTCATGGGCGGCCCGGGAGTTGTTCGACCACGACGCCGCAAGGAGCTTCATCGACCAGGCGGTCGCCATCGCCGATCAACACTCCCTCCAACAGCGGTTGGGTGAATGCCTCCTCACGAGTTCCAGCATTCATCTTGAACGCGGACAAGAACGACAAGCCCGAGCTGATCTGGCCAGGGCCGCAGCCATCGCCCCGCCGGAAATCGGTGCAGAGGTCGCGGTCAGCCTCGGCATCATTGAGCAGAAGGCCGGGAGATACGCAGAGGCAATCGAGTCGTACCGGACTGCGCTCGAATTCTCATCGGATGGGCAGGATGATGTGCGGTTCAAGGCGTTCAGCAACGGCGCCCTCTGTGCGTCCCGCCTGAGTCGCCACGCCGAAGCGGCAGCCATGATCGATGCTGCCATCGACGTCGCCAAGCGTTCAAGTGCGGTCTATGTGGCCCATGCGGCCCACAACCGAGCGGTGCTCACCGCCGAGCGAGGGAACCCGACCAGGGCCTTGCACTACTTCGACGAGGCGCTCGAGCTCTGGAACGCTGCCGACCTCGTTCCTGCGGAGCACTACCTCGAGAAGGCCGAGACGCTGCTCGCACTCCGACTGCTCGACGAAGCCGACGCCGCGGTGAACGATGCCCTCGAAGCGCTGACCGGTCGGGATGGTGCGGTGCTGCTTCTGGCCGAAGGTCTTCTGCTCGCAGCCGCCGTCGCCGGGGAGCGGGGACACACCGATCGAGCCATCGAGCTCAATGAGCGGGCAGCGTCGATCTTCTCCGCCCAGGGCCGCAGCGGCTGGTGGGCAGTGGCGGCGCACGCTGCGATCGCAACACGATTGTCAGCCGGCGACGCGACACCCGATGGCCGGCGACGACTTCGCCGGGTCGAGAGCGAGCTCGCCCGTGCCGGACACATCTCGGGACAGATCGACACCGCACTGACCTCCGCAAGACTGGCCCGCCGATTGGGAGACACCAGGGCCGCCGCCAGGGCCTACACGAAATGCGCTGAACTCAGCACCCGGCAGGCGGCGCTTCAACGTCTCCAGGGCTGGGTGGCCGCCACCGAAAGCGCCGACATGTACCGCAACGGGCGCGGGGTGTCGAGTGCGGCAAGGGCAGGGCTGAAGACGCTCGACGACTACAGGGCGACGTTCGACGCAATCGAATTGCGGGCCCGCGCCGTCTCCTACGGGGAGGCAATGGCTCAGACCGGGCTGCGCTGGGCGGCGGCAACCGGCCGGCCGGAACACGTATGGTTCTGGCTGGAGCGCACCCGCGCCGCCGCACTGATCGAACCGGGCAGGCCGGACACCGACGAGCAGGCCCAGGCCGCTCTCGGCCGACTCCGGGCCGCTGCCACCCGAGTTGCCGAACTGGAACCGGGTGATGTTGCCGGCCCCGCCGCCCAACGTGATCTGGCTCGGGCCGAAAACGCGCTCCGTGCGGTCGCTTGGAAGCGGGAGCGACCGTCGCAGGCCCGGGCTGCGGTGGCCGTGCCCACACTCGGCCAATCGCCAACCCACGCAACACTCGAGCGCCTCCGCACCGACCTCGGCCCCGTGGGCCTTGTGCAGTACGGGGTCGCCGACGGACAGGTGATCGCCGTCACGGTGACGCCCAGCCGCCGAGCGTTCATCCCGCTCGGGTCCCATGACGACATCGCAGCCGCCACCCGGCAGCTGGCGTTCGCCCTGCGCCGGCTCGGGCGGTCGAGAAACGGTGGGGAGGTCTCGGCGGTGACCGACCTGGCGGACGCCGCGCTCGACCGGCTCGATCGGCTACTGGTGAGCCGGCGCCTGCGAGCCGAGGTCGACGGATGCGAGCAGCTCGTGGTCGTCCCACCCAGCGACATGATCGGCATTCCCTGGGCCAGTTTCCCGACCTTCTCGAGCCGCGACCTGACCGTCGCTCCCTCAGCGACGGCCTGGTGGGTGACGGCGATGGGACGGCAAGCTGTCACAGGCCGGACCGTCGCCTTCGCCGGGCCCAACCTGGACCATGCGGCAGACGAGGCCCGTGAGGTTGCGGCGGCCTATCCGGACGGGGCGGCGTTTGTCAATGAAGCGGCGACGAGCACGGCCTTCGCCGAGCAGGTGGACGGGGCCGGTACCGTCCATGTCGCAGCCCACGGTCACCTGCGCTCGGACAGCCCCACGTTCTCTTCGTTCCAGCTCGCCGACGGCCCGTTCACCGTCCACGACATCCAGCGCGTCCCGACGCCGCCGCGCCGGTGGGTTCTGGCCGCATGCGACCTGGGCTCACCCGGGCATCTCTCCGGCCAGGACCTGGAGGGAATCGTTGCGGCGTTGCTCGGCGGTGGTGCCGGCGCAGTGGTGGCGGCGGTGCTTCCTGTTCCCGACACATCAACGCCCAAGCTCATGGTCGCCCTCCACGCCAGGCTCGCCGAGGGCGTTCCGATGGCCCAGGCTCTCCGTGAGGCGCGCCGCGAGCTCGACCCCCACCACCCGCTCGACCGGCTGACCCAGGTGGCCTTCACCTGCTTCGGCGCCGGCTGACCCGTCCCGCCCTCGGCGACCCGCCCGGGACGTGGCCGAGGGTCCGTGTTCTCAGCAGCGCCATCCGGGAGTGCGGTCGCCGGGCGAGATGCGATCCACGAGCGGGGTTCGCCCAGCCCCAGACGAAATCCAATCTCACGATTTGGCGCAAGTGTCTTGTCGGCGAGCGAACAACGTCTTACCGTCACGGCGAAGAGGTCAGGGTGGGAAACATGTGGTGCGACGGGTGACAAGACACACCACCGTTCCCACCCCGACCGGGTGAGAAGCGAGACAGCCAGCTTCCTGGGCGAAGGGAAGACTGGCTCTCGCTTCCTCCGCGAAACCCTAGCCGCAACCGGATCGGAACGGCAGCAGCACAATTGCCCGTTTCCCCTGCCGGCCGGAGTGCCCACCCGGAGCGTTGAGCGCTCACTCTTCGGGATTGGTCCATCACATCGAGCGGTCCTGTGTGGTCAGCTCGAGTTGATGGGACAACGTACGTGACAACCTCGAACTCCGGGAACGAACACCCGATCGACTGCGCCAGTCCCGACGAGTCCTACTCACATGAGTCGCGAGGAGAAGACCCCCGAGGAACAGGCAGCGGAGACGGAGGCCTGGAAGTCTGCCCTCCGATCGACGCCGGACGGAGAGGCGGCGTACCAGAAGATGTGCGCCCGAGCCGTCGATGCAGCTGACCGACTTGCGACGCGTCGAAGCGCCTGACGACTCATGGGCCCAGGTCATCTCCTCGGCGGTCGCCGCCGACCGCCTGACGTTCGACGATCACCGCCGTGTCGAACACCCCTACATCCAGCAATGGTGGGGACGTCACGAGCAGCACCTCACAGGCCCAGGTTGGACGAGCGAATATTGAGCCTGTCCCGGCTCTTCTGCGTCTCAGCGGAGTCTTCCAGACTCACGTCCCAATGGTCTTCCGAGAACACGAACTCGTTGTACGACGGATGTTCGGAGTTCCTGCCCACCGAAGATCGCCGTCCGATCCGGACGAGAGAGGCGCCTTGACCGTAGGTCGTTCGGCCCATTGTCACGCTGGACTGTCTTTCGTGGTTCGAAACAGTTGGGTTTGCGATCGTGCGGTCGATGGGTCGGTGTACGGAACTCATGGGCGACCCGGACCATCGTTGCGATGGTCGTCATCACCGGCGCGTTGGCGGGGGTCGTGTCTCACACGCCGTCCGCCTCGGCTGCGCCGACCCTCGACGTCGGGCTCTCGGGCCCCGGCTCGGTGCTGGTCGGAAACAACGCCGCCTTCACCATGGCGGCGACGAACAACACGACCACGCCCGGCTACAACACCGGCTTTCGAGTGGTGCTCCCGGCTGGGGTGAGCCTCTCGTCGTCGACGCTCCCGGCGACGACCTTCACCGATGCTCCCGCACTTGGCCAGACGACCCTCGTCTGGGAGAACATCAACGACTCTCAGCCGTCGGCCGGCGTCACAACGGACTTCACCGTGACAGCCGACCCCGCCAGCTGGCCTGTCGGCGCAACCTTCAGCCTGACCGGCGAGGCCTACACGTCGGACGATCCTCGGGTCGTGCCGCGCCCTGGCGGCGACGGGGTCATGGGGTCGTACACCGGGTCGGGGTCGAGCGTCGGGTCGACATTGGTGGCGGCGGTCACGATCGACGCCTCGGAGCCGAGCCCGGAACAGGAGCTCCTCCGGGGCATCCACGACCACAGCACCGTCTACACACTCACGATCGAGAACAACCCGACCAACCCGACCAACTCGGTGACCGTCGACGACTACCTCCCGGCCGGCCTCGAGTACCTCGCCTGTGGCGCGGTCGACAACACCACCGACGCCCCGACCTTCGCCGGAAACAACACCGAGTACTCGGGGGCGTCTCGCCTCGACGCCTCCACCCCCGACCTCACCGTCGACTGCCCGTCACCGGCGGTCGTCGAGACCGTCGAGGTGGACCCCGACGGCGACGGCCCACTCCTGTTCGGTGTCTACACCCACGTCCAATGGGCGCTCGGCAACCTGGCGGCAGGGGAGACCCGCACGATCACCTACGCCGCCGGCATCCCGATCCGGGAGAACACGATGACGTGGAGCGGGCCCACGCCCGCCACCACCGGGGCCCAGGCCGCCAACCTCGACAACAACGCCGGGGCCGAGACGACAGACGAGCAACCGCTGACGAGCCGGCCCGAGGTGACCGGCACCTATACCGGAGCGCTCGGTGGCGGAGCGTCCAACCCGGTGACCGACAGCGACAACGCGACGGTCAGCGCCGAGGACGTACGGGTGCTCAAGAGCGTGTCGCCGGACAACGTCACCCAGACAACTCCGTCGACCTGGACGATCACGATCGCCACGTCGGAGTACCGGACCGCCGACAACCTCGACGTGACCGACACCCTGCCCGACGGCCACTGCCCGCTCGGGCCGGTCAACTACGACAGCTCCGATCCGGCCGGCGAGTGCGCGCCGACCGGCAACAACCCGTCGGCCCCGTACACCACCGTCACCGAGAACGCCGATGGCTCATGGACGCTGTTCTGGGACGACCTGGCAACGATGACGGCCTCCGACACGGTCGTGCTCACGGTCCCGTCCCGTGTCCGGGTCAACTCGCAGGAGAACGGGGCCGACGCAACCCCGCTCGTGACCGCCGATGGCTTCACCAACACGGTCGCCATCACGGCCGACGATCACCTGATCGCCGGCATCCCGGCCGACGAACCCGACGGTGCGCCCGACCTCGACGGCTCCTCGGCGTCGCAGACCACGACCCTGCCGACGATGGAGAAGACCGTGTCGGCCCCTGCCGCCCCGGGGGCGGCCCTCGACTGTGCCACCGCCAGCTACATCGATGCCGACGATCTCGCCTCGGCCCCGTTCGCCTACCGGCCCGGCGATCGCGTCTGCTACACGCTGCGGATCGACGTGCCGGCCGACCTGACCCTGCGGAACGCCACCGTGTCGGACTTCCTTCCCGCCGACGTGACCTTCGCCAGCTACCTCGGCCCGACGGCGAACAACGACATCACCGACGTCGACGGTCCGCTCGACTTCAACGACGGCACCCCAATCGCCGTCGGCGACACCGACATCAGCTGGGAGATCGGGACCGCCGTGATCGACGGCGCCCGATTCCTGGCCGTCTCGTCCGTGGCCAGAACCTGGGAGGTCCGGTTCATCGCCGAGCTCGCCGGCACCCCGACGGGCAGCGGCTCGAGCCTCGAGAAGGCCAACCTGATGAAGCTGACCTCGCAGAGCAACGCCGGCGCGGCGATCTCGCTTCGCGATCAGGCCACCATGGTCGCCGTCGAGCCGGAGCTGACCATCTCCAAGGTCGAGGACGATGCCGACGACCTCGTCACCGGTGGCGACGCCGTCGGCTTCACGATTACCGTCGCCAACGTGGCCGACGCCGGGTCGAGCCCGGGAGACGCCGGGTACGCCCGAGCCGAGTCGATCTCGATCACCGACGACCTCCCCGCTCCGTTGAGCTGCAGCGATGTCTCGATCGATACCGTGGCCGGTGCCAGTTCGTCGTGCACCGGCAGCCGTATTACCTGGACGGTCACCGGCCTCGATGCCGCGGCATCCATCGACCTGACCTACACGGCTACCTTTCCGGTCTCGCTGGGCCCGGGTCAGGCCCTGACCAACACGGCAACGTTGGTCTCGTTCGAGCAGACCAACAACGACAGCGGAACAACCGGCTACACCCCCGGTACGACGGCGACGACCACGCTGACCGTCGATGGGGCCACGGTGACCAAGACCCAGCGATCGGGCGTTGGCGAATCGGGGAACGCCCAGAACGGCAGCCTCTCGGCCGGTGACGAGGAGGCGACGATCGGAGAGACGCTCAGCTACCGGATCGCGGTCGATCTCCCGCCTGGCGTGACCGTTCACGACGCGTACCTCGAGGACGACCTGCCATCGGGTGTCACGATCGTCGGTGGCTCGGTGGCGGCAACGATCGACCTCGGAGAGGGAGCGGGACCACAGGGCGTACCGGCGGCCGGCTTCGCCTTCGACGGAGGCTCCAACGCCACCCGCGTCAACTACCCCACCACCCACAACACCGGGGCCAACCCCGACCAGCTGGTGATCACCTTCGACGCCAGGGTCGACGACGTCGGGGCCAACGAAGCCGACGTCGAGCTCGACGACACCGGCCACTACTCCTGGAGGAACACCCCGACCGGTTCGGTCCAGGACGCGACCTCGCCGACCCGGACCACCACCATCGTCGAGCCGAACCCGCAGATCGCCAAGGCCGACGACGATGCGGACGGCACCATCTCCCCCGGACAGACGATCGGCTATGACCTGACGATCACCAACCCCGACCTCACCCACGGCCGGACCTCCGCGGCCCACGATCTCATCGTCGTCGACACGGTGCCCGACCACCTCGAACCCGTCCTGCCGATCCCCGACGGCGGGGCGTGGAACGCGACCGCCAGAACCATCACCTGGAGCTCGGCGACGACGGCCGCGCTGACCAGACTCGACGTCGGGGCGGCGGCCATCGTCCTGAGCTATGACGCGACCGCGGTCGGGCCGCTCCCGCTCGGGACCGACCTCACCAACAACGCGCAGGTCGCGGCCTCGTCGATGGCCGGATCGCCGACCGGGGAACGAACGACCTACACCGACGCCGCCGCCAACACGGTCACCACGGCCGCCGCCACCAACACCAAGTCACTCGATCCCGACGACGGCCCCTACACGATCGGGGAGACGGTCGCCTTCCAGCTCGGCGTCACGGTGCCCCAGGACCTCATCGCCTACGACCTGACCGCCACCGATCTCGTGCCAGACGGGCTCGTGTTCGACTCGACGACGGCGATCACCCCCAACGCCGCCTGCTCGATCACCGGCGACACGGGTCTCACCCTCACCTCGGTCGGCGCCGGCGGCTCGACAGACGTCGGGTTCTTCCTCGGCGACATCGTGGCCAGCGGGGGCGACTGCCAGATCACGATCGAGTACGAAGCCCACGTCGATCAGACCTACAACGGCACGGGCTCGCCGGCCGACGGCACGCCGGTCGCGGCCGGCCAGACGCTGACCAACCGATCCCGGCTCAACTGGATGGTCAGCGACACGGTCACCACGACCCCCACCGGTCTCGGTGATCTCCCGGCCACCTGGAGCGAGCAGACCGCTTTCGATTCCGAGACGATCACGATCGCCGAGCCCCAGCTCGTCATCGACAAGGACGTGACCCCGATCGCGGGTTGCGACGCCAGCCACGTCGCCAACGGCAGCGCCGATGATGACGACTGCACGATCCAGCCCGGCGACGGCCCGTTCACGTTCACCATCACCGTCCGCAACAGCGGCGGTGAGCCGGCCCACGACATGGCTGTCACCGACCAGCCAGGGGCGGAGCTGATCGGTGTGACGCTGGGAACCGGGTCGTCCGACAACAGCGATGCGTGGACCTCCGGCGACCCGGCGATGCGGTGGGACATCGCGGGCCCGTTGAACCCCGGGGACAGCCTGACGCTGACCTATACCGCCGACCTCGTCACCAGCCCATCGCTTACCTCGACGACGCTCATCGCCAACACCGCCGACGCGGTGGTCTACTACGGTCTCGACGCCGGCACCCGGGCGTCGACCGTCGACGAACGAACCTACGGCACGACGTTCGGTCCGGTCACCGCCGACACCGTCACCATCGACCCTGACTTCCCGGCCCTGGCCGTGGCCAAGACCACCGGGAGCGGGGGCGAGAGCGGCGAGGCCCACCTGTCGGCGCCGTTCCAGTGGCGGATCATCACGAGCAACACTGCGCCGCTCGCCGATGCCGACGACGTCGATGTGTCCGACACCCTGCCGGTCAACTGATCCTATGACAGCGGATCGGCCCAGCTGTGCGTCCCGACCTGCGCTCCGCTCGCCGACCCGACCCTCGGCGGGTCCGTGGCCGCCGGCCAGACCCTCGACTGGTCCGACGTGGCCGACCTCGCGGCCGGCGCATCGTTCGAGCTCCGCTTCACCGCAGCGCCGACCGCCGGCGCCGCCAGCGATCCCGGTGCCGGCAGTGCGGTCGACCACGTCAACACCGCGTCGGCGACGGGTGACGACGCGTCGGGCCGATCGGCCAACGGGAGCGGCCCGTACGCCTCGACCGCAGACACCGCAGCAGCCCAGATCCACGAGGCCGACCTCAGCCTGGACAAGGAGATCCTGACCGCCGGTCCGTACCTCCAGGGCCAGACCGTCGACTACCGCGTCACGGTCACCAACGCCGGCCCGGACACGGCAACCGGAGTCGAGGTCGACGAGATCCTCGACGGCGGTGACCTCCTGTGGCGGGCGACGGTTGCCGTCGATGGCACCTACGACCAGACCACCGGAGTCTGGGAGCTGCCCGACCTGTCGGCGACCGACTCCGCAACGCTCGACCTGCGAGTCGAGATCATCGGCACCGGGTCGATCACCAACCGGGCGCAGGTCACGGCCAGCGATCGGTACGACCCGGATTCGGCCCCCGGGAACGCCGCAACGACCTCCGAGGACGACGACGACAGCGTCACCATCACGGCCGGAACGGCCTCGATCGGCTCGACGGTGTGGTACGACCTCGACGCATCGGGTGGCGACGAGTCGACGAGGGGCGTCGAGCCAGGCATCGGCGGGGTGACGGTGAACCTGCTGTCGGCGGGGAACGACGATGTCTTCGGCACCTCGGACGACTTCCTGGGTCCCGACGGTGTGGCGGCAACGGCCGACGACATCACGACGACGGCGCTCGTCACCGATGCCGCCGGGAACTACTCCTTCACCGACCTTCCGGACGGGACCTACCGGATCAGCATCGACACGGCGACGTTGCCCGGCGGCTCGCCGGGATGGTCGGCGACCCACGACGACAACGGGGGCAGCGACGACCTCAGCGGCGACATCACGCTCACCGCAGCCGATCCCAGCTACGTCGACGCCGACTTCGCCTACACCGGTCGCGCCTCGCTCGGCGACGAGTTGTTCTGGGACGTCGATGCGTCGGGCGACGGCAATCTGGCAGGTCCCGATCGCCCCATTCCGACGGTCGACGTCGCACTGACCTGGGCCGGCCGCGACGACCTGTTCGGCACCGCCGACGACGTCACCTACCCGGACGCGACGACCGGCTCGGGTGGTACCTATGGATTCGCCAACCTGCCTCCAGGGGAGTTCCGGGTCGCGGTCGACACGACCGACCCCGAGTTCCCGGTCGGGCTCGACGAACCGACCTGGGACGCCGAGCACACAGCGCCGGGTGGTGGAGACGGTGATCCGGGGCCGACGGCCGACGTCACCCTGGCCCCCGGCCAGGACAGGACCGACATCGACTTCTCGTTCGCCGGATCGGGCTCGATCGGCGATGTGCTCTGGCTCGACCTCGACGGCGACGGGGCCCAGAGCCCGGGGGAGCCGGGGCTTCCCGGGGTCGAGGTGGGTCTCGTCTGGTATGGCCCCGACGGTGTTGCGGGCGGTGGCGACGATCAGTCCTTCACCACCGTGACCGACCCCGACGGCGGCTACGGCTTCGACGGCCTCCCGGCCGGCACGTTCTCGGTGACGATCATCACCTCCGATCCCGACTTCCCGGCCGGCGTCACCGCCAGCCACGACCTCGACGGCACCGGCTCCGCCGACACCACCGTGGTGACGCTCACGACGCTGTTGCACATGCTTGGCGGGCTGGACACGCCGACGTCGGGTGAGGTCACGGTGTTGGATCGTCGGATCGACCAGTTGAGCGAGACACAACGCGAGACACAACGCGCTCGCCTGCGACGGGGTGAGATCGGGTTTGTGTTCCAGTTCTTCAACCTGGTGGCTGATCTTTCGGTGGCCGACAACGTCGAACTGCCGATGTTGTTGGTGGGTGCCTCGTCGGCCGAGGCTCGGAGGCGTCGGGGCGAGTTGCTGACGACGTTGGGTGTGGAGGAGCACGCGAAGAGTTCGCCTCGTGAGCTGTCCGGCGGTCAACAGCAGCGCGTCGCGATCGCTCGGGCTCTGGTGAACCGGCCCTCGCTCCTCCTGGCGGACGAACCTACCGGCAATCTCGATTCTGCGGCGGCTGGGGAGGTCTTGGCCGTGCTTCGTGAACAGGCAGGCGAGGGCCGGTCGATGGTGATGGTGACTCATGACCCGCGGGTGGCGAACGTGGCTGATCGAGTCGCGATAATGGAGGACGGCGTTGTCGCTGACGTGCTTCGGCCTGGCGAGGGAGAAGTGATCGACCTTCGGTTGCTGTCGCCGATCCAGGTGGGGCCGTCATGATTCGGGCCTTCTGGCGTCGTTGGCTCGCCAGTCTCAAGAGCAAACCGTGGCAGACAGCACTTCTTCTGCTGGTGGTGACGATTTCGGCGATGGGAATCACCGCTGGTCTCGACCAGCAGCGAGGAGCAGAGGAACGGTGGGACGAAGTCTTCACCGACGTCAACGGCGCGATAAGTCATCGCATCCGTCGTGGTCGGCGCCGCCGCAATCGCCATCGCGTCCGTGCTGGTCGGCGGCCTCCTGGCCATACCGCTCTACACCGGACTCATGGACACCATCGGCACCGAACTCGGCGTCGGACCCGGCTTCGGCGTCACCCCCGAAACGGCCACCGTCATCGCGCTGCTGCTCTTCGTCATCGCAGCAACCGCCAGCCTCGCCGGGCTCGCCGCCCAACGGCCGGCCCGCTCCAGCGTGGCCGACGTCCTCCGAGCCGAGTAGACGCGACCATCGGGTATGGCGCGGGCGGCCTCCGTGATTCTGGAGTGGTGCCGAGTTCGCGATGCGCGGGTTGAGGCGTGCGAGTTCTCGGGATCGAGCCTGCGACCCAACAGCAGCCCTGCGCTCCTACAGCAGCATCGTGAACAGATCCCAGCGCACGCCGAGCATCACCATTGCCAGTGAGCAGAGCGCGCCCATGGTGGCCAGGACCGGAACCCGACTGGCCACCTCTGCCTGAGCCAGGCCCAGGCAACGGTCGCGGCGAAGGTCACGATCACCAATCCCGCAAGAGGCGAGATCCAAGCCAACGGCCTGGCGGATGCCAGGTCACGACTCTGCTCGATCGCGCGCAACGCTGAGTCCGCTTCGTGAGCGAACGTCGTCTCGGATGGTGGCTTCACCGATTGCAGGATCGCATAGCGGGTAGCGCTCGGATCAGCGTCCATGACCAGCAAACATCACCGACGTGCTGTTTCCTCCCGCCAGACCGACAGATCGCACGTCAGCGCCGGATCTCCGACACGCTCGTTGCGATGCTCACGTTGGCGGTCGAGCCGGGCGTTCCGATCGGATCACCGGTCTGACGTCGCCGGCTCATCTGCCCGTTGATCGCCGCGCTGTTGTGTTGTCAACGCCATCCACCCGCCCATTCGGAGGCCTTTGGGCCCTAGCCCAGAGACCGCAGACGGTGTAGCAGTGGTTGTATGTACATCCACTTCATAGGGAAGGGCGAGACTGTCCTGCCTCCCGAGTGGGGTAACGAAGTCATCATCTCTGTGCTTGGCCCGACTCGCATCGACGCAACGGCACCGTCTGACGAGGGCGCCAAGCTCACGGTGGTCACGATCCTTTGCGGCGCCACGATCGTTGTCCCGCCAAGCGCTCGGATCGAGCTGAGCGGGGGCGACGTTCTCGGCAGCCACTCAGTCGACGTTGATCCAGCGGAGGACGGAACCTTGCTGAGAATCCAGGCCATCCCAGTGCTCGGCAGCATCAAGATCGAGTCGTCCTGATCAACAGGACAGGTCTGAAGAAGGCCAGACAGCCCGGCCGATACCGTTGCCCCGGAGTCGCCAAGGAGCACAACAATGCGGCACTGCCGTGCTCGGGAACGACGGCGGCCATCACGGGACCCGAGGCTCTGTAGGAGTCTAGATTGGCGCCATGGCTCGACGGGATGTCACCGATGAAGACCGGACCGAAGCGCAACGGCTCCTCCTGGCCTGGCTCGCGGTCGACAACAACGACATCGACCGGGTGACCTTCGCCGCGTTCGATCTCCACATGCAATACAACACGTTTCCCGGTGAGGAGTTCATGCGCTTGGCCGCCGATGCCTTGGAGGCAGCCGGGGTGAACCGAGGTGACCCGATCGCCTATGAGACCCTGCTCGCAGACCATCTCCCCGAGATCGACTTCAAGGGCAAGCAGAACAGCAAGATCCGCTTCGCGGTGATGAGCAGCGCAGGACTTCGAGGAGGTCTCGAGCCTGACCTGCTCGACGAAGTCGCCTATTGGAACGACGACTATTGGCGCTATGCCTTGTTCGCCGCTGTTGCTCTCATCCGGGCCAGTGCCGCCAAGACCAACCGAACCGTGGCCGAACTTGCCGAACAGCTCGCCACGCGTCACGGCCTCGACCTGAGCCGGCTACCGAGCGACAGCGACACGTGCCGCTGAGCATCGGCCCGTTATCGAGCGCCTCCTGGCGAGCGCTTCCAGTGCAGCCCAAACGCCGGTTCCCGCGGTTCGGGGGCTGACCTGCCCAATCCGGCAAGCAAAATCGGCGTTTCTCGGGCCAGCGGGCTCAAGCCCGACGTCAGCCCAGGCAAAAGGCGTTGTCTCAGGGGCGGCCGAGCTCGGCGTGGGCGGCGGCGAGGCGAGCGATCGGAACTCGGAACGGCGAGCAGCTCACATAGTTGAGGTCCAGGCCGTTGCACAGCTCGATCGAAGCCGGATCGCCACCATGTTCCCCGCAGATGCCGGCAGCGAGGTCGGGGACGACCGATCTCGCCTTCGAGATAGCGATCTCGATCAGCGCCCCCACTCCCTTCTCGTCCAGGGTCGAGAACGGGTTGGCCGACAGAACACCGCGGCTGAGATAGTCGACGAGGAAACTCGTTTCGGCATCGTCGCGGCTCATGCCGAAGGTGGTCTGGGTGAGGTCGTTCGTACCGAAGGATACGAAGTCGGCATACACCGCGATCTCGTCAGCTACGAGGGCGGCCCGAGGAACCTCGATCATTGTTCCGATCTTCACCGGGATTCGCACGTTACATTCGGCCATGACTGCGGCCGCCTCGGCCTCTATCAAACCTCGTTGGTTTTCGAGCTCGGCTTCGTGACTGACGAGCGGGACCATCACTTCGGGTATGGCGATCACCTCGTCGGCGGCAACCTCGGCCGCGGCCTCGAAGATCGCTCTGGCCTGCATGCGGGTGATCTCGGGATACTGCAGGCCGAGGCGAACGCCACGAAGACCGAGCATCGGGTTGGTCTCTCTGCGGCTGTCGACCTGCTCGAGCATCGTTTTTGTCTGGTCCAGCTCACTCAGGAGCTCCTCCATCGCATGGAGATCCGGAGCCGAGTGGAGGCGGATCTGGAGATCGGTGATCTGGCGTTGAAGCTCGTCGCGGTCCGGGAGGAATTCGTGAAGTGGCGGGTCGAGGAGGCGAATGGTCACCGGCTGGCCGTCCATGGCCCTGAACAGATCGGCGAAGTCCTTCCGCTGGAACGGCAACAGCTCGGCGATCGCCTCGTTTCGTTCGGCCTCGGTCGGTGCCGTGATCATGCGCTGCACCACCGGTAGGCGTTCTGGGTTGAAGAACATGTGCTCGGTCCGACACAGACCGATTCCCTCGGCCCCGAACCTCCTTGCCCGGCGGGCATCCTCGACCTCGTCGGCGTTGGCCCGGACACTCATGGTACGGATTTGGTCGGCCCACCCCAGCAAGGTCGACAGCCACGGGTCATCGATGTCGGGTGCCATCGTTTCCACCTCGCCAGCGAGGATCTCGCCGGTCGTACCGTCGATCGAGATCATGTCGCCCTCGAGGAGCAGGTGGTTCTTCACCGCAATGGTGCGCTTTGAGAGGTCGATGGCGACCCCGGCTGCGCCAACCACGGCCGGCCTCCCGAACTGACGGGCCACGAGGGCGGCGTGGCTGGTCCGGCCTCCACTCGACGTCAGGATCCCGGCCGCGGCCAGCATGCCGTGGACGTCATCCGGCTTCGTCTCAGGTCTGACGAGGATGACTGGGCGACCCTCCATGGCCCACCGCTCCGCCAGGTCGGGATCGAGGGCAATGTAGCCGACAGCCGCACCGGGCGACACGTTCAAACCTGAGCCAAGAAGATCGGCTTGAGCCTTGGCCTCATCGACGAAGCGCGGATGGAGGAGAGCTTCGATGTGCTCGGGCGTGACGCGGCGCACGGCCTCCTCGTGATCTATCGCTCCCTCGTTCGCCAGTTCCACGGCGATCCGAACGGCAGCCTGCGCTGTCCGCTTCCCGTCCCGCGTCTGCAACAGCCACAGCTTTCCTCGCTCGACGGTGAACTCCATGTCCTGCATGTCGCCGTAGTGGCCTTCGAGACGATGGGCGATCTCGGCGAACTGGGCGCTGATCTCCGGCATGACGTCTGCCAGCTCGTGAATGGGCCGGGTCGGCCGAATCCCGGCGACAACGTCCTCACCTTGGGCGTTGATCAGGAAGTCACCTTCGAGCTTCGCCTCCCCGGTCGTGGCGTTTCGCGACATCGCAACGCCGGTGGCCGAGTCGGTCCCATAGTTGCCGAACACCATGCTGACCACATTGACCGCCGTGCCCAGATCGTTCGAGATGCCGGCAGCTCGGCGGTAGTCCTGGGCCCGCTTTCCGTCCCAGCTGTCGAAGACGGCCCGGACCGCCATCCTCAGCTGTTCGTACGGATCGGACGGGAAGGGAATGGAGGCCCAGCGGGCGATCAACCCTTTGAACTGGTCGATGACCGACTCGAGTGACTCGACGGTCAGATCGGAGTCTTCGGCCGCGTCGGTTCGCTCCCGTTCTGCCGAGAGAACCCGCTCGAAGTACTCCTCACCAACGCCGAGCACCACCGAACCGAACATCTGGATCAACCGCCGGTAGGAGTCGAGTACGAAGTGAGGGTTGCCGGTCGACTTGGTCATCCCCTTGACCACCTCGTCGTTGAGGCCGATGTCCAACACCGTGTCCATCATTCCCGGCATCGAGAACTTGGCGCCGGAACGGCACGCCACCAGCAAGGGGTTCGACGGGTCGCCGAACCGCTTCCCGGTCTGCAACTCCATGCCCGAGAGGGCGACCTCGATCTGACCCCACAGCCCAGCGGGAAGCGAGCCGGCGGATGCAATATAGGCGTTACAGGCCGCAGCGGTCACGGTGAACCCGGGCGGAACCGGGACACCCAAACGGGTCATCTCCCCCAGGTTTGCGCCCTTGCCACCGAGCAGACCCCGCACGTCGTCCCACTCGCCGCCGACGGCCCGCTGAGCCTCGTCGATCTGGTCGAACCGGTAGACCCAAGTACTCGTCATCGTCGTTCTCCTGCATTCGATTCTACATCTGGCGATTCGCGGCTCGAGTCTCTCCAGGGGACAGAGAGGCTCGAGTCGGGTTGCACGGACCGTGAGACGGTCGATGTGCGGTCTTCAAGGAAAGGCTCCCGAAACCGTATCCGCAATGTCCACCTCGTCTCCCTTTGGCCTTCATCGCCCAGACGAGGCCGAATCCAGGAATCCTGGCCGGGCTCATCGTCATACGATCGGAAGCGACGCAGTAGGGCAGTTCGTCCTTTGCCGAACTCGCCCAAGACTATTGGCAGTGAGCCCTCGTCGGCATGACCGGTATGGAAACCAGGATGATGAA
>CAMYLA010000115.1 GCA_947259095.1 uncultured Acidimicrobiaceae bacterium
AGTGAATCTTGGGTCTAGGGGCAGGTCAGATCTTCGCGGCTGCGCTCGACGTCGACCTCGGCGACGGCCTCATCGTCATCCTCGCCCTCCCGGACCGCCTGGCTGAGGCCCGGGCCCGTGCCGCGGATCCCCGCCCATCCAACACCAGCGACCGAGACCGAGCCCGGGCAGAGGCACTGTCGGGCAGAGGCACTGTCGGGCAGAGGCACTGTCGCAGTCGGTCAACCGGACACGTCGAGAACTCGACGCAGCTTCCTGACGAGGTGGTCGCTCCCGACTGGCGGGCGCTACGGGTCGCGCTCAACGACCGGGCAGCTGTCTACGCCGAGTTCTCAGCCTCATTCGCTGCTGTCGGGCCTCAGGCGGTCGATCCATCGACTCCCTTCGTCCATCTGATGGTCAGCGACCTCGTCTGTCGATTTCGGGCGGTCGAGCCGGCGCCCGGAGCGATCGTCGTCGACGACGTCGTGAGCCTCTGACCACGGCTCGTAACCAGGACTGTCGCGAGTCCGAGCACGACAGAACCCCGCACAATGCCACTGCCCGAAGAATCCCCCTAGCATCCGACAACATCCGTACGTGGCCGCGATCGAGTGGCACCGCAGATCGATCGCCGAACCGCTCGATGATCAGAGCCAGGCCACGCCCAGAGAGCGCTCGAGAACACCGTTGCTGCGGCCACCCATACCTCTCTCGGTGGCGACCTTCGCGGTCGGCAGTCGGCGGTCGGCGGTCGGTCCCGGCGTTTCCGATTGTCTGAGCGATCAGCATTGCTAGGGAACACGAGCTAGCTCGAAGCGTCTATCGGTCTCGGCTAGGTTGCGGTGAGTGGGAGGGGCATGGGATGTTGACTGAGAAGAAGAGGGCCGCTCGACAGATCATCAACGGCGAGCGCCCGAAGGCTGAACGGGTCGATGAGCTCGCCAAGGCTTTGAAGACGGAGCCAGGTGGTTTCTACTGGGTCCGAAGACTTCTAGAACTCGTGCTGGTTGGGTCTGCGGCTCCCGACTATCCCGAGCTTGCGACGACCAAGAATTGGCAGCAGTTTGCGCTCGCTACCTACAAGGATGACGGGCTTCCGCGGTTGGAGGCCTTTGACCGGGCGCTTGCGATTCTCCGGCACCAGCTCGATCTGGAGAGGACAGAGGATCCTGAGACTTTGGGCATTGCCGGTGCGCTGTTCAAGCGATGGTGGCTCCACACTCAAGAGGTCCCTAAGTTACGAACAGCGCTTGGCTATTACCTTCGAGGTCATCAGATAACAGTCGCTCCTGATGGGAGCCCCAATGATGGCTACTGTG
Organism: uncultured Acidimicrobiaceae bacterium; assembly: GCA_947259095.1. GTDB lineage: Bacteria > Actinomycetota > Acidimicrobiia > Acidimicrobiales > SZUA-35 > JAHELU01. The sequence continues at coordinate 1,302 of CAMYLA010000115.1, forward strand.
GTATCAATGCTGCCTACGTGGCTGATGAGCTCGCCGCGATAGATGGCACACCGGATGGCCTCAAACAGCCCGATACAGTCCGCAGGCAGGTCATCGAGATGGTCGACCCACTCGTGGCGCCAGGGGAGCCGGGCGCAGACTACTACTTTTTGTGGGCCACACTAGGCGAAGCGCACCTTGCGCTCGGCGAGTTCCGCTCCGCTCAGGGAGCCTTGGAACGTGCTCGCGGTCTCGGCGACGATTGGGAGGTCGAAACGACCGCGATACAGCTCGGTGGCTTGCTGCGAGCGAGAGGCATGGCCATCGACACATCGGACAATGCCGGCGTTACTGCGCGAAACGCGATTGCCGCCCTGATCGGAAACGCCGACGCAGTGGTCGACGCTATTGCCGGCAAAATTGGCCTGGCACTCTCGGGCGGAGGGTTCCGGGCCGCACTGTTCCACATTGGCGTCTTGGGCCGCCTCGCCGAGGCTGGACTGCTCCGACACATCGAAGTGCTCTCCTGCGTATCGGGAGGCTCCATCGTCGGCGCCCACTACTACCTGGAACTCCAACACCTCCTGGAGACGAAGCTCGACGAAGACATCAACACTGAGGACTATGTCCGAATCGTCAAACGCATAGCCGATGACTTCGTAGCGGGCGTTCAGACCGATCTCCGCAACCGCATCTACGCATCGCCGGCTCACAACGCTCGCCTCGCCAGCCTCGGGCATAGCGCAACCATACGACTAGGCGAGCTCTATGAAGAAGCGTTGTACGCCCGGATCCCCGACGGGCGCGGCACCCAGCCACGGATGCTCGATCACCTCTTGATAATCCCACACGGCACCCCAGAGAATCGTGGTTTCCATCCAGGATTGGACAACGCCACTCGCCGCAACAAGGTCCCCGTCATCTACTTCAACACAGTCACCCTCAACACTGGACACACCTGGCAATACACCGCCTCGTGGCAGGGAGAACCCCCAGCCGGCGTTGATACCAACGTCGACGCCAATGAACGGCTTCGCCGCCTCTATCACGAGCAGCTCCCGGAAGGTGCCCCACCGGCCCGTCTCGGGACAGCAGTAGCCGCATCCTCCTGCGTCCCAGGTCTATTCCCACCCATCGAGCTGATCGGGCTCTACGAGGACCGAGAAATCGGACTGGTCGACGGCGGCGTGCGCGACAACCAAGGGATCGGCGCACTCTTCGACAACGACTGCCAGATCGTCATCGTCAGCGACGCCAGCGGCCAACTCCCCAACGTGCCGATCACCCAACGCAGCCGCCTCGGAGTGCCGCTACGGTCCTCAAGCGTCATGGGCCACAGTTTGCGCGGCGCCCAATACCGAGAGGTAGAAGCCCGCGCTGCGAACGGTCTCCTGCACAACTCGATGTGGGTACACCTCAAGAGCGGCCTTACCGGAGATCCCGTCAACTGGATCGACATGCCAGAACCCGACGACCAAACCACTGGTGGGGTCACTCCCCACGGCATCGCTACGAGCGTCCAACGCCGACTCGCCGACCTCCGGACGGACCTCGATGCCTTCACTGACAACGAGGCGTACTGCCTCATGTGCGCCGGCTACGCCACCATCGACCACGCACTCACCGACCAACGATGGGTCGAACTCCTCGGCGCCTGCCAACAAACCAAGACTGACTGGAGCTTCCTGGCCCTCAAGAAAGCGATCAGCGATGCACCCGAGCACGCAGCACGTCAGCGCGAAATCGAACGACAACTCGACATCGGCGCACAACTGTTCGGCAAAGCGGGCAAACTCGTTCGCGGGCTCCGCATCGCTGGCATCACCCTCGGCCTAGGCCTCGTGGCCCTCCTGGTCTGGCTCGGGCTCTGGGCCGCACAAACGGGTGTCCTCTCCAGCGGCATCCTCCTCGTTCTCCTCGCCCTACTCGTCCTCGTCTTCATCGCAGGCCGATTCATCTCACTCCACTGGCTCCGCCGCTACACCATCGCAGCCGCCATGACCAGCATCGGATGGATTCCCTTCCGCCTCTACCTATCGGTCGCGCTCCCCCGCCTCCTCAAAGCCGGCAAACACGAACCCACCCGCTGACAAACGACAGCGACCAGTACCTTTGCATCGTGCACTGAACTCGCCACATTCGCAGTCGACGGCTGCCAGCCCCCGACGGTAGTGAGCGATCTATTGACACGCCGCGGTGGCGCAAGATCAGGTACGGCAGCTGGCGCTCATCGGCGCAACCAAATTCACGTGAGAACGGCCGGCGCCCGGTCGAGAGTTCGTCGAGCAACGCCTCACCCCCGCCAATCCTCTCGAGAGTGCCTCCAAGGCGGCACCACCTAGACTGATGCCATGGTTCATCCGGCGAGACATACCTTCCAGCCGGAACTTGCCGATCGCTACGAGCCTAGGACGACGTTCACAAAGACAGCGATCCTCGTCGAGCTGGTCGACCGCGACGCGACCACAACCATCCGCGCCACCTTCGGTCAACAGACACTGCGCGGATCGTTCTACGTCGTCGCCGAAGGCAACAGCTCCTATGGCGCCTCGCGGCACGAATTCGAGTGCACCCATCACCAGGTCGGTCCGAACCAGTGGACCAAACGCGAATCGGTCCTCGCCTATCGGGCCACCGAGCGCTGCCAGGTGGAGACCTACGTGTCCGACGCCCACGAAGCCACGGTCTTGGCAAAGCCAGGTGACTGGATCGTGCAGCAATCAACCGGCGAGGTCATGATCATCGTGGCCCCAGCGTTCAACGAACGCTACCGGCAAGCGCCCAAGGCCTAGCTCGCAGCACGACAACGCCAGCTGTCGAAGCCGTCCGAGGCACCGTCACGGTGGCGACCCGCTGTATCGTTCCCGGCGGTGGTGGCCCGCGCCGACACGGTCGTGTCGAGCGGTCTCTGATGGCCAATCTCGTTGGTCGGCGTCGTCGCGAAGAGTCTTGATGTCGTCGAGTTGGGCGGTGACGGCGGGGATGAACTGGGTGTGGTGGTGAGATTTGGCAGGTCTCGCGGATGTTGGCGCAGGAGCAGTCGGGCATCGCAGCCCGGCTGAGGCTCGAAGAGACCGGGATCCGTCGTGGGAGTTTCCCGACGGGCTTGGACCTAGGCCGCATCACCGGCCGGCTCCTCAGCTACCGCACCCGATGGAGCCCGACCTGACCACCTACCCGCTGAGGTCCTTGGTGACCGAGAACGATGGCAGGCTACGTAACTGTGGCTCTACGCTGGAGCAACGACCATGGTGGGGCAAGGCCCCATCGACATGCCACTGAGCACGACAGATGAGAAGGCGACCATGCGTCCATCGTTTCCCCGGCTATTGCGTCAGTTCATGCGAAGCGTGGACATTGTCGATGATGAGCTTCGCGCCGAGGTTCTAAAGCGTCTCGGTGACTATCTAGCGAGAGACCCGAACGTCAACTACGCGGAGATTATGAGGGTCGTAACGAGCCAGGATAAGGACACGCTAGCATTGAGAACTGAGTGGCGTATGCTCAACAAGGAAGTTGTCCTAAGCGATGAGTATGCCGCTGCGAGCTTGTCTGACATTGACAGCGGGTCTGGTGGCACCAATGCCCTCCACGCCGTCCGCAGAAACCGTCCTATGTGGATGCTTGACCCGAACCGTGGACTACTCGGCGTCGATGCCGTGAACCGCTGGCCGGGCCAATCGTCGGGGAGCTTAGGTGTATACAAGCGGCCCGATCTGGTTGGTTCCTCAAATATAGGACCGTTCAGAACTTCGATTATTCATCCGCTCCGCTACAACGACTTCATCGTCGGAGCGCTCGATCTCGAGTCAGCGAATCACCTCGAGCCCGTCGCTTCTGCTCGACGAGAAGTGAGCATCCTGGCAGACGCTCTCGGAACGCTTCTCGGAATGCGGCGCGCTGCGGATCATCCAAAGGTTCTTCGGGGCAACGCACTCCGCGATTTGGCTATCGAAGCGAGCCAGATTAAGGGCCTGGCTCTGACGAAGCCTAGGCTTTTCTTCGCATGGCCGGAGGCTCCTGAGGACAGGCATTGCAAGCAAGTGGTCTCGACTATTCGAGGAGTTCTCGATGAGTATGAGGATCACGTGGAGATCTCAGACTGGAGCGACAAAAGGATGCCGGGATCCGTAATGAACCAGCTAACTCAGGACATCCGATCATCTGCCTACGCTATCTGCTATTTCTCCGAGCCAGATCCAAAGGCGACGGGTCGATATGTCGACAATGCGAACGTCCTGTTCGAGGCTGGCATGTTGCATGCGTTGGTCGGAGACGAGGGCGGATGGATCTTGGTGAGAGAGGAAGACTCCCGTTGCGATGATCCGCCGTTTGACCTGAGTGGACTCCGACGAATAGAGGTCCCTCGGACACAGCAGGGCGTACTTGACGAGAGTAGGTTGGTCGATCGCTTGCATCGCACCATCCGTGAAGTGGTTATCGGCGTGAGCTAGAGACGCGTTCAGTTTCGTTGATCGATTTACCCAATTGGAGCGGAGCGAAGTGCTGAGCCCTGGCGGAGCCGACCTCATCCGCGCAAGATCGGAGCTTGGCGAGTGCGTTGAGGAAGTCGTAACTCCTGACGGTCGGCCCGGGCCGGGTGCCGGCGACCGTTGTCGGCGATCAAACCGATGCTCTCGACTTCGAGCTGGGCCGCGCCCAGGTCATGCACCGGATCCATGTCGAGATCATCGGCGAACGGCCAGATTGTTGCTTGTGTGGGTCTGGGGCCTGGTCGAAGGGGCGCCTCAAGGTTGAGTTGGTGGATCTGGCGTGCAGCCCCGTGACGGTCATGACGTCGTTGCGGCCCGACATCCACTGGTAGAAGCCGAATACCGCACCGCTCCGATCTCATTGGTACCATCACGCCGAGTGGTGACCGAGGCGACCGTTGCCTCCGAACTTCGTTGCGAATCGAAAGGGCTTTCTGTTGACCAACAGTGACTTCAATGCACGGACACTTCAACAAGCTCTCCAGGAGCCACGCAAGCATCGCGACCTGGATCTGGCGTCTGAGCCGATGGACAACTTCAGCAGCACCCCAGGTGGTCCGAATGGACAGCCGCTGAGTTTCTGGGCCTCGTGGAATCTGGCGGACCGGCCTCGGAGAATTGCCCTGCTCCTCGACGACTGCCAAGAAGAATACCGGCCGTATGCCGAAGGCGTCTTGCCAAACCTCATCAGGCTCGTCGACGCGTTTCGTGCGTCCCGGTCACGCAGCGACGGAGTCCGCATCATGTGGAGTGCGTGGACCCGGACCTTTGACGACGGGATCAGCAACGCAATGGATCGATGGTACGGACCAAAAGGACTGCGTCCTGAAGATCCGGAGAACGCTGTGTATATGTTCACCGGGGCGCCGGGCATGAGGACTCTTGCGGAAATTGCCCCTACAGAGGACGAGGTTGCCGACGGCTGGTTCTACCATGGCAAACACCTGGACATGTTCTGGAACTTCGATGAGAACGGCAACTCATATCTGGATGAGAAGCTGAAGGCAGCGGGCATCGATACGATCATACTCGTCGGGCTCTGGACAGATGAGTGCATTCTCAGCACAGCCTACGCAGGTAATTCGCGGGGGTATGACGTGGTGTTGGTTGGGGACGCAGTTGCAACGGCGACGTCCAATCAAGAGATTGCACTGAAAGTCGCCAGCAGTACTGTCGCAAAGGTGCTGCCCACCGATGACGTGATCAGCTACATGGAGAACGACTTCGTGACGGGAGAGGTGGGCGCTGTCAAAGGCGTCCAACATCCCGACGGACGAAAGGACGGGTGACGCGTCCGTGCCACAGCACCCCAGACCGGTCCGATTGGGCGTCATAGGTGCGAAGTGTGCCGGCGGACCGGCGCTCACCGGAGAATTGGCCCGACCCGGAGCACCGCTCATTACCGACACCCAGCCTGCTTTCTCGGGTTCTTCGCGACTTCGGCCTCCGTTCGTTCGTCAGAAACAACATGGGTTCAACGGCGGTGACCCGCTCCAGGCAGCGGCGGCAGGGCAACAGACGCTGGATGGCGGTCCTGGTCGGGCTGCTTGGTCTCACCGCGCTCCTGGCTGTCGCCTACCTGTGGGCGGCCGGGCAGGACCCTGCCACCCCAGCGGCTCCGCCAAGCACCAGCGAGACCACCACCGCTCCGCCACCGACGAAAGAACCATCGTCGCTACGAATCGAACGGGACAACACTGCGGTCCTGCTGGAGGGCAACGTGAAGACTGCATCGGAGCGCGAAGCGCTCCTCGCTGCGGTCCGCAACTCGGGCTTCGAGGTCGACGACGCCATCACCATTTCCCCCGATGTGACCGATTCCGACACCCGGCTCGTTGCCGTCCTCCTCCCGCCGCTCCTCGACGGCACCGAGGACGGTGAGCTTTCACTGCGAGAAGGGACCGTCACCATCACCGGTGAAGCACTCGACCCCGTCGAGGCCGAAGAGATCCGGGCTGCGATCGACGACATGACCGCCGCTGGGCTCATCGTCGACGACCTGACCACCACCCGGATCCTCCCGGAGTCGGTCCAGATCGTGGCCCTCCAGGAAGAGATCGACCAGATCTTCGAGCTGGCGAGGACCATCGAGGGCCAGTATCCCAATTTCGCCGTCAGCATCGACGAGCTCAGCGTGGGAGCCACGAACACCCTCGACCGGGTGGCTGTGGCCATGCGACGCTATCCGTTGCCGGCCGCTGACGTGATCGGCCATGCCGACGCAACCGGATCGAAGGCCACCAACCTGGCCCTGAGCGAGGCCCGGGCCCTGACCGTGCTCGACTATCTCGTCGACGTCGGTGTGGACCCCGGTCGGCTGGACGCAATTGGTCGGGGCGAGACCGAACCGGTCGCCGACAACAACACCGAGGGCGGTCGAGCCGAGAATCGGCGGGTCGACTTTGTCGTCAAGAGGCGCACGGGCTGAAGGCGGGTACTGACGATGTCGAGCGCGTTCGCAACGATGGGACTCCTGGTACTGGCGGGATTTGCGCTCGGTCTCGTCGTCGGCTGGTTGACCTGGCGGTCGGGTGCCTCGCCGGTGAGCGACCCGGAGTCGACGCCACCGCGCACCCAAGTCCAGCACCGACCGATGACCCAAGGCCTACCCGACTGGCAGGGCCGGCAGCTCCCAGCCGGCGAAGGCGGGCTGGCCGAACCGCGGTCGAGTTCCGGGCGCCGGAGCGAGACGGCAGACCCGACCGTCGTGATCGGCCCGCGAACGTTCGACACCAACAACCGCGCCGGCCGTCGGCCTCGGAGGCGTTGACCGTCGGCCATCTCCACTACCCGACGCCGCGCCATGGGCGTGGGACGCGTCTATGCCTCCGCCCTCCCAGGATCGGCGAACGGGGCCGGCTTCAACCCCGCGTACTGCTGTCCTCCGCACAAGCCAGGTACTCGGCAGCGAACGCTGCGAAGCGGTCGTGCAGCTCGGCGGTGACGACGCTCGTTGCGAGCTCGGTGAGCTGACCAACATCTGCGGTGAGGGATGGGATCTCGTCGGTTGGCATGCCTCGGTCGACGAACGGACCCCACAGGTGTCGCTCGAACACCGCTCGAAACCGGTCGGCGATCTCGGCAACAGCAGTGCTCAACGCTTCGTACTCATCGAGGATCTCGGCGACAGGCACTCCGAGTCTGGCAACGGCCGGACCGATGTCGGCGAAGGCTTCGTTGGAGATGACAACCTCGGCGCCGTCGAGCTCGACGAGCCCGACTTCGGCCGCACGTTGGATGTCAGCTTGGGTCAAGCCGACGCCCTCGAATCGCTGCGCCAGCTCGAGCGAAGACAGCCGCAGCGGTTCGCGGCCGAGCGAGGGAGCGATGTCACTGACTCCGAGCAGATGGTCGAGCGAACGACCAGCGTTCCACGAGTCGAGGGCCTCTTTGATGGCAGCAAGCGAGAAGCCCCGCTGCTGCAGGTGTGCGATCAACCGAAGCCGATCCAGATGCCCTGCCCGGTAGTAGCCCACTCGACCGCGACGCTCGGGCGGCGGCAGCAAACCCTTGTTCTGATAGAGCCGAACCGTCGACGCCGGGATCCCGGCGTGCTGGGCGATTTGGTCGATCGTCATGTCAACCCCATCGTCGTTGGTGGGAGCAACGTCCTCTGTCTGAGCCATATGACCATTGTGCCATCATTAACCTTGCTAGTATTTACTAGCATGGTCGATTCGCTTCGGGTGGAACTTCCTCGGACTCGAGTCCATGGCAGCAACCCACGGTTCGCTCAACGCCCTCGGGTCCGGACTGCTCGGCCTCCTCGGACTCAACATGCTCAACGCAACCGCACGCCCCTAAGCCGGCGCAACCAACCTGCACCTCGGACGGCCATCGGCCGAGTCGCTCCAACGCCTCGCCGGACGTGCCGCCGCTCGAGAGACCACGAAGTCGGCGAAACACTGGCACTCGCCATCCCGGTCGGCCCCATCTCGATCAGCGCCACGTGTTCATCCTCACCCACCATGATGACGGCAGCGTCGACGTCGTCGTCACCGCCGTCTGGCGACCAGCGACCCTCGCCAACCTCGTCTGCCCACCCCTCACCCGCTTCCTCCAGAACCGAGCCATCAATCGGTACCTCCATGGGATCGCAACGTCCCAGGGACAACCAGAGAAGGTCATGACATGAAACTCGACACGCTCACCGGAACCATCGAACGACGGCTCCTGATCAACTATCGAGTCGATCCAGCTGTCGCAGCGGACATCCTGCCCGCGCCGTTCAAGCCTGCTCTCGTGGGTGGCTACGCCATCGCCGGCATCTGCCTCATCCAGCTCAGCGTCCGCCCGACCTGGCTCCCCAAGCAAGCTTCGTTCCGCTCGCTCAATGGCGCCCACCGCATCGCCGTCACGCTCCCCGACCGAAGCGATGCCGTCTACATCCCGCGACGGGACACCAACTCGAGGTTGAACACCCTCGTCGGCGGGAGGCTCTTCCCGGGCACCCACCACCTCGCCACGGTCACCGTGAAGGACAGCGGCGACCGGTTGGGCATGGAGCTGACCAGCCGAGATGGCTCGACCCATGTCGGCGTGACCGCCTCGACGGCGGACCGACTGCCGGAAGCGTCGGTGTTCGACAGCGTGCGGCACGTGTCCGACTTCTTCGAGCACGGATCGCTCGGCTACTCCGACACCCCGGGCGGAGGCTGCTACGACGGCCTCGAGCTTCGGGCAAACAACTGGTCCGTCACGCCACTCGCCGTCGAGAACGTTGAATCGACCTTCTTCGAGGACCCCACGCTGTTCCCTGCCGGCGCAGCCGTACTCGACAACGCACTCCTCATGCGAGACATCCACCACACGTGGCATACCCGGGCACCGCTGGATGCGCCGGCAGCGTCGCCTCGGAACAGGAAGTCTCGGAGCTCCGGACCGTCGTCCTGGCCAGCACCGACCCGAGTTTGCTCGACATCAGTGGTGTCGAGGTGAGCCCCGGTGGTCCCGTCGCGCCCGGTGGGGCACCGCCGCCGGGGGCTGGACCGGCCCGGGTCTTCCAGTCGACGGGGCCGACGGCCATCACCGTCCGGGGCCGGTGGCAGCATGTGTCACCGGCGCCTACCATCGTTGGGGGAGAGTGCTTCGACCGGGCGCAGCCTATGACTCAACTCACGTTCCAGAATGTGTCGAAAACGTTTGGAGATGTCGAGGCCCTCGTCGGGCTGAACCTCGATATCGCCAGCGGAGAGTTCTTCGCAGTGGTTGGTTCGTCTGGCTGTGGTAAGAGCACGGCGATGCGTATCGCAGCCGGCCTCGAGAGCCCCGACCACGGGGAGATCAGAGTCGACGGCAAAGCCATCACCCGCCTTGCCCCTCGCGATCGTGGATTCGGCATGGTCACCCAGCAGAACGCCCTGGTCGACACCCAGACTGCCGCCGGGAACATCTCGATGCCGCTCAGGGCTCGGCAGGTTCACCGCGACGACATCACCGAGCGAGTGGCAAACGAAGCCGACCAGCTCGGCATCGGCTATCTGCTCGATCGACGGCGCAATGAGCTCTCCGGAGGTGAGACCCAAGCGGTACAGCTGGCCCGGGCTCTGGTGGCTCGGCCCAAGGTCCTGCTCCTCGACGAGCCGCTGGCCAGAGTCGATTCGAGCCTGCGGCTGCGGCTCCGCAACGATCTGGGCCACATACAGCGGAAGTACGAGATGACCACCGTGCTCATCACCGGGGAGCAGGAGGACACGATGGTCCTCGCCGACCGGGTCGCCGTACTCGATCGCGGCCGGCTGCAACAGGTTGGCAAGCCGATGGACCTGTATCGACGTCCGGTGAACCTCGAGGTTGCCGGGTTCTTCGGTGATCCGGCCATGAATCTGTTCCCGGTCGAGGTCGTCGATGGCGGCGGCCTCCGTCACCTCAGGATGGGTGACTACCGCCTTGACGTCGACCATATTCCTGACCAACGGTTCGTCGGCCCAGCCGCCGTTGTGGGTGTGCGGCCCGAGGATGTTCGGTTGGGTGTGAGCGACGGGCCGGGGCCCGCCATCCGTGGGATCGTCGACCGTGTCGAGCATCTCGGTTCCAGCTCCGTGGTCCACGTGAGGACCGAAAACCTGGTGCGGCACGGAGGTGAGCTCGGGGGCGAGCTGGTGGCATCGTGCAGCGGCCTTGGTCACCGCATCGGGGATCGGGTGGAGGCGACCATCGATCCGCGGCTGCTCCACCTGTTCGACCGGGTCACCGGTGCAGCGCTCTACCACCCGGAATAGCAGTTCGGGCGATGCAGTTCGACCGACGCAGGCCGGCGCCGGCTCGACGGGACCCGGTTCGGTGGCCCAGGCTGTGGCCATGACAATTGAACGTATCGAACCCGGGCCTCTGATGAGCCAGGCCGTCGTACATCGTGGGGTCGTCTACCTGTCGGGGCTGGTGGCAGGCGATCTCGACGCCGATGTCAAGGCTCAGACGGCGTCGATCCTGGGCAAGATCGACGACCTGCTGGCCGCGGCCGGGACCGACAAGTCCAGGGTCCTCAAGGCCAACATCTGGCTGAGCGACATCAGCACCTGGGCGGAGATGAATGACATGTGGACCGCCTGGGTCACCCCCGGGGCGGCGCCGGCCCGTGCCACGGTCGAAGCGCAGCTCGCCCACCCGAAGGTCAAGGTCGAGATCATGGTGGAAGCCGCAGTCGACGACACCTGAGACGGCGACGTCGACGGTTATCTCGGCGGCCGCCAACCGGCCCGGCGGGCCCCTCACCGGGACCGCCTCGGCGGTCCGGGTACCGTGACTCAATCGCCGACCACGACGACTGAAGGCTGACCATGACCAGAGAGAAAGAGCACCGTGAGGTGATCGTCGTAGGTGCCGGTGTGTCCGGGATCTACCAGATCAAGCGCCTCATCGACCTCGGCGTCGATGCCATCGTGCTCGAGGGGGACGAGGACCTCGGCGGCACCTGGTACCGCAATCGCTACCCCGGAGCCCGCTTCGATTCGGAGAGCTACACCTATGGGTACTCCTTCTCCAAGGAGTTGCTCGACGAGTGGCATTGGACCGAGCGGTTCTCGTCACAGCCTGAAAACTTGCGATACCTGAACCACGTGGCCGACAAGTTCGACCTCCGGCCACATATGCGATTCAACGCCAGGGTCGAGGCGATGACCTGGGACGAGGACGAACGGCTCTGGCATCTCGAGCTCCAGAACGGCGACGCCTACACCGCCCGCTTCGTCATCACCAGCCTGGGGCCGCTGTCCATCCCCACGCTGCCCCGATACCAGGGCATGGACGAGTTCACCGGCGACGCCTTCCACACCTACTGGTGGCCAAAGGAGCCCGTCCCGCTCGAAGGGCGGCGGGTCGGCGTGATCGGGACCGGCGCCACAGGCATCCAGGTCATCGCCGACATCGCAGACAAAGTGGGCGAGCTCACCGTCTTCCAGCGTCGCCCCAACTGGAGCACGCCGCTGAACAACTCACCGATCTCCGACGAAGAGATGGTGGAAATCCGGGGCCGCTACGACGAGATCTTCGCCAATTGCGCCAGCTCACCCGGCGGATTCGAGCACGTACCGGATCGTCGGGGCTTCTGGAATCTGAGCCCGGAGGAGCGCCGTGCCTGCTGGGACGAGCTCTACGAGCAGCCGGGATTCGCCATCCTGGCCGGCAACTTCATGGAGATCTTCTTCGACGAAGCCGCCAACCAGGAGATCTCGGAGTACATCGCAGACCGCATCCGCCGGCGGGTCGACGACCCGGCGATCGCCGAGAAGCTGATCCCAACCGACCACGGGTTCGGCATGCAACGGCTGCCGCTCGAGACCAACTACTTCGAGGCCTACAACCGCGACAACGTCCGGCTGGTGGACATCTCCGACACGCCGATCGAGCGCATCACCGCCGACGGCATCCAAACCACCGCCGCCCACTACGATCTCGACGTCATCGTCTACGCCACCGGCTTCGACGCCATCACCGGCGGCTACGACCGGATCGAGATTCGTGGGGTCGACGGCCAGGCGCTCGGCGACAAGTGGCGCGACGGCCCCAGCACCTACGTCGGGGTCATGACCCACGGGTTCCCCAACCTGTTCATGGTCGCCGGCCCGCAGAGCGTCTCGGGGTCCACCAACTTCCCCCGGGCCATCGAGACCGGCGTTGACTGGGTGACCGGGCTGCTGCAACACGGGCTCGACCATGGCCGTACCCGCATCGAGGCCACGGCCGACGCCGAGCAGGAATGGGTGAAGGAGGTCGTGCGGGCCCACGAGCGGATGCTGTTTCGACGCAGCAAGGGTTGGTTCACCGGCTACAACGCAAACGTGGCCGGGCACGAGGAGGGCAAGATCCGGTACCAGGCCTACTTCGGGGGCGCACCGAGGTACTCCGAGGTGATCGACCAGGCCGTGGCCGATGGGTATCGCCGTCTCGACATGAGCTAGCCGGCCGGTCGCTCGGACCCGCGTCAGGACCTGCTGCTCTAGCCGGCCGCCGGTCGGCGGTACATCCTGGAATGCAACAGCCACTGCAACAGGATCAGGAGGAGCGCGATGACCACCATGAGCGAACCGGAACGTCAGGTGACCCCGGGCGACGGACGGGGGAGCACCGGCAACTGGACCACCCCGGCGGTGGCGGCGCTGCTTGCGTTGGTCGTCGGCTTCGGCCTCGGCTGGCTGGTTTTCGGAAACGACAGCCCCGATGTTCCGTCCGACGTCGAATCGCTGGTCGATGCCTACAACCAGGCATGGAGCGATGGCGACGGCGAAACGGCGGTGAGTCTGATGACCACCGGCGCCCGATTCGTCTCCGACCGCTACGTCGCCGAAGGCGGTATCTCCGGCGACGAACTGGTGACCCACATCGAGGTCTCCCCGACCAGCTCGCTCGAATTCGGCAAGATCGAATCCGTGACCGGTGACCTGCCCTATGTGGTCGTCACGCCCGGCAAGCTCGGCACCAACGAAGGGATCGCCGTCAGCTACATCGTCGAGGAGCAGGGTGAGCTGAAGATCGCCGCCGCCTCCTGGTTCGACTGATCGGAGCGGCCCGCCGGCGGCTGCCGGCGGGCCAGATCATCTCGGAGACCGGGTGGGGAGGCGGCCCCCTGCCCCGTGTGGCATCACGACCTGGAGCCACTCCGGATAGCCGGCGGCCAGATCGAACCGCGATCCGAGATCCGGCCATTGGCCGGCGTCGGCGGCGATCGCCTGCCATGCCGAAAGCACCGCCCGGCGGCGTTGCCGTTCCGGTCCGAAGGCCTCGAACGCCAAGGTCCAGGCCGCCAGCTCGCCGATCGTGATCGCAGCCAATTCCACATCACACCCCGAGACCGAGACCGAGGCGGCATCGCCGGAGGCGACCGGTTCATCGCCGGAGGCGACCGGTTCATCGCCAGAGGCGACCGACTCATCGCCCGCCATGGTGTGGGTCCGGGTCAGCAACGTCTTGTCGACCTCGACCCACCGAGCCTGCGGCGACGGCCAGATCGGGTCGTTCGGCGACGGCCTCCACTTCCGCCACCGGTCGAAGGTCGCCTCCAGCCCTTCGGCCAGGGCCATGGGTGGCCCGACCGCCAACCGGATCTTGGCTTCGACGGCGAGACCCGAACGCCGCTTCACCCCCACCTCCGACAGCCCGGTCAGTTGATACACGTCGCAGCGGTGCTCTGCGGTTGCGGTAACGTCGGGCCCGGCGAACCACAGCTCGACATCGGCGGGAAGCGGACCGGTGGCGAACCAACGGAGCTCGCTGGTGTCGACATGGTCGGCCGGGTTCCCCTGGCCGACCGCCAGTGCGGACCGCCGGAACGATTCGAGGTCGGGCGCCCGGCCGGGCGGCTCATCGGTGGCGGCCACAGACCGAGGCTATGCCGGTTTTGCACCCGGGGCCGGACCGGGATCGCAGATTGGTCAGTTCCGGTCGAGGGGGCCGAGGGTGGCCACCGGTTCCGGGGTGACGAGCTTGCGGCCCCGGGCGTCATCGATCGACCATTCCCGACCCACCGGGAGATTCCCCACTCGCAAACCCATCGAGCCGGAACCGAGCCCGGCCCCCTGGGCGGTCCAGCCGGTCACCTCCGTGCCGTCGATCAGGATGCGGCTGTCGCCGAGCTGGTCGGTCCGGATCTCGACCTTCACCCAGGCGCTGGGCGATGGTGCCCCGGCCGCCGGGGCATCGACCGCCTCGGCCCCCGAAACCCGCCGGCGCAACGCCCAGCCCGAGGGGGAGGTCAGGGCGGCTTCGTACTGATCGGTGGGGGCGGCGCCGGCCCTGGTTCCGGCGCTGAGGTCGACCCCGGTGTCGGTGTCGGCCCACCACCACGATTCGAACACCATCCCCGGCTCGTCGATCCCGGTCGCCACCGCCCAGGCCGCAGCGCCGGGTCCCGGTGTCTCGGGGGCCTGGAGGGCGAACCCACCGGACCGGCTCCTGACGCCGCCGACCGTCCAGGCACCGGCCGACGCTGTCTGCTGGGCCCCGACCGAAACCAGGCCGGACGGGCCGGTGACGTTGCCGTGGCGGACCGCAACCGCCGAGGCGGTCGTTGCCCGGTGCGACACCCGCACATCATCGATCAGACCGTCGAGGGCCTCTGCGCCACCACCATCGGAACCGATCGTCACCTCGCTTGTGACGTCGACGGCCAGCCCGCCCGACGCCGAGGTCCGATCCACCTCGGCGCCATCGACGAACAGGATCAGCTCCGTTCCGTCCCAGCTGGCATTGAGGTGGTGCCAGGTTGCGGTGGCAATCGCCCCACCCCGTACGGTGGCGGTGGCGCCTCCCACACCGATCGAGGCCACCGCTTCCCCGGTCGCACCGTCCACGAACAACTCGTAGATCGGGTTCGAGGCGGCGTTCCGCTTCGACATCACCCGGGGCGCACCGACCAGGCTGTCCAGCCGGATCAGCGCTTCCATCGTCAACTCGGCGGAGGCGATGTCGAGGGCCGGGCCCTCCAGCCGTTCGGTGGCCCCGTCCAGGGCCAGAGCCCGGCCGGCCAGTCCCGCCACCTCGGCGCCACCGGGGTCGAGGCCGCCGCCGGCCCGCAGATCGGAACGGCGGACCGATCGATCGGCGACCGTGGGCAGGATCGCACTGCCGGAGACGATCACCGCCGAGAACTCCGAGCTCGGCCCGTAGGATCCGCCCCCGAGGTCCTGGGTGACGGTGGCCGACAACACCGCACCGATGGTCCCGGTGACAACGGCACTGCCGGATTCCGGGCCCGCACCAGCGTGGACCACCGGGGCCGTTCCCACCAGCGTTCGGCCCTCGCCGAAGCCGCTGGGATCGCCGCCCCCGGGGTTGCTGTAGAACTCGAGCCGGTAGCTGCCGGCCGGGACATCGAGGCTGTAGTCGACGACGACCAGCGAGCCTGACGCCTCGGCATCGGCCAGCGCAGGGCTGTTGAGCAGGCCGTTTGGGCCACCGTCGCCGTCGCCGCTGTCGTTCGGGGTCGGGCCGTCGTCGTCGAGGTCGATGCCGAGACCACCGTTGTCGGACATGGCGTTGCCGAGCAGCGAGACCGTTGTGGTCGGGCCGGTGATGGCCACCCCGTCACCGCCGTTGTTGGCGATCGTGTTCCCCTCGCCGGCCACCGGGCCGCCGATCACGACGCCGGTGGCCGACGACACCGCCACCCCGGCGTTGAAGTTCCCCAGCGGGGCATCGGCCAGATTGGTACCGATCAGGTTGGCTTGGATGGTGTGACCGCTGCCGCCATTGACATAGATCCCGTCGGCGGTGGCCGGGGCCAGATTGTTCCCGGCGATGACGTTGCCCGCGCCCGGCGCTCCCACCGAAGCGCCGGTGCTGCCGCTCAGCCGGATCCCGTTGGCCCCGTTCGGCACCGCCGAGCCGGCGGCGGCGTCAAGGCCGATGATCGAGCCGAGGATGGCCGCCCCGCCGGCGCTGCCGAGGATCTCGATCCCCTGCCCGCCGTTGCCCGACACGACCATACGATCGCCCGGGTCGCTCGACCCGACGACGGCGTCGGCGCCGGCAAGGGTGATCCCGTTGCCGGTGTTGGGGTTCGCCACCGATCCGGCGGCCCCGGTGCCGACATAGGTTGCCTGGAGCACGGCTCGGGCCCCGGTGACGACCACGCCGGCCCCGTCGAAGCCGCCGATCACCAGGCCCCGGATCGTGATGTCGTCACCGGCCAGGATCAGCCCGTCCGCCACCGTTCCGACGCCATCGACCACCACCACCTGGGTGCCGTCGAGCCCGGCCGGGATGGCCGCGGTGGAGGCGGTCCAGCCCGGTTGGGTGGTGGCGTCGATGGTGGTCGTGGCGGCGATCGACGGGAGCCCGGTGGCGGGGCTGATGGTCCACACGCCGCCGCTGTGGCCGGGTTCGGTGGCGGGAATGGCGAACCAGATCGTGTCGACCGGGGTCGCCGGGTCATTTGCCTCTGCGATGGCGGCCCGCAGGGTACAGGCCGGGTCACCGTCGGAGTTTGTGGCGCCGGTGTCGCACTGGCCGTCGCCAACCGCCGAGTCTGCGGCGTCGCCGGTGGCGTTGACGATCACCAGGTCCGGTGAGGGCACCGCCGGTGAGAACTCCGACGTCGAACCGTGGACGGGTCCCGACGATTCCTCGGTGGCGGTGGCGCTGAGGATCGTGGCCGGTGAGGTCACGGTGACGGTGAACGACTCCGGCCCGCCGCCGCCGTGGTTGACGGTTGTCGCACCGAGGAACGTCTCACCCTCGCCGTGGCCGCTGCCGTCGGCGGTGGTGTTGCCAAAAAGTTCGATGCGGTAGTCGCCGGCCGGCACATCGAGACGGAGGTCGACCACCAGCTCGCCGGCCACCCGCTGCACGTTGACGATCTCGGGGTGGTTCAGCAGATCGTTCGGTCCGCTGTCGCCGTCGCCGCCATCGTTGGTGGCCACACCGTCGACGTCGAGATCGATGCCGAGCCCGCCGTTCGAGTGGATGCTGTTGCCGATGACGGTGTTGTCCACCCCGCCGCTGACGTCGACACCCTTGAGCTGGTTGAAGGCGATGACGTTGCCCTGACCCGGGCCGATGCCACCGATCATGTTCGCCGATCCGGACTGGACCTCCACACCGTCGCCGATCCGGTTGCCCCGGTCGACGGCACCGGTGGCATCGGTGCCGATGTGGTTGCCCTGCATCACATTACCGGAGCTGTTGACCTCTATCCCCTCCCAGTTCATCGAAATCACATTTCGTTCGGCCGGGGTGGATCCTCCGATGGTTGTGGTGTCGGCGAAGATGGCGATGCCAACGTCGACATTGCCAGAACCGGTGGCGCCGTCGCCCTCCAGACCGACGATGTTGCCGACGATCGTCGCCCCCGAGGCCCGAACGTCGATGCCCTCGTCCTGGTTGTTGTTGACGACGTTGCCGTCGATGACGGCGTTGGAACCGTTCACATCGATGCCGTCGTCGTCGTTGCCGGCCGCCGCCGAGCCGGTGCCATCGGACCCGATCCAGTTGTCGGAGATCGTCACCCCATCGGCACCGATGCCGAGCAGGACACCGTCGACATCGAACCGGACGACCATCAGCCCGCTGATCCGAGAGCCGTCGGCCAAGGCGCCGATCCGGACGCCGGTCGCACCGGCCGCCGAGACCCCATCGAGGCGCACGACCGGAGTGCCGCCATAGCCGGGCTGGGTGGTGGCGTCGACCGAGCTCGCCTCGATGATCTGGGGCAGCGCCGAGCCGGGTGCAATCGTCCACAGCCCACCACTGTGGCCGGCCTCGGTGGCCGGCATGGCAAATTCGATCGTGGCGAAAGAAGTCGAGGCGTTCCCCTCCTCGATGGCGGCCCGCAGCGTACATTCGGGATCACCTGCGCTGTTGGTGGCGCCGGTGTCGCAGTCGCCGTCCCCGGGGTTGGCGTCGGCATCGTCGTCGGTGCTGTTGACCGTGAACGCGCCGTCCACCGTGATCGCCTGCGAGAACTCCGAGGTCGACCCGTACGATCCGCCGCCGAGATCCTCGGTCGCCGTCGCCGTGACCACATCGTCGGCCACCAACCCCGACACGGTGAACACGAATGACTCGACGCCGGACCCGCCGTGGCTGACGGTCTCGGCGTGGACCACCGCCTCACCCTCGCCATGGCCGCTGGAATCGGCCCCGGCGGTTCGATTTGTGAACAGCTCGATCCGGTAGTCGCCGGCCGGCACATCCAGATCGAACGCCACATCGTCGTCGCCGGCATCGTCGAACACCGAGCCGAGGACCGGGAAGTTCAAGAGGCCATTCGGCCCCGCATCGCCGTCACCCCCGTCGTTGGCGGTGACACCATCGAGGTCGAGGTCGATGCCGAGACCGGCGTTGGCGGTCATCGTGTTGCCCAGGATCGAGATGCCGGAACCGGCATCGGGCTCCACCGAGATCCCGTTCGGGTTTGCCGGGTCGGAGCCGGCGTTGCTGATGACGTTGCCGTCGCCCGGGCCGGTGCCGCCGATGAGCGCATCGAACACGCCGGCCGACAGGCCGACCGAGGCGTACTTCCCCGGCCACACCGCCGACCTCGCCGGGTCGGTGCCGAAGGTGTTGCCCTGGATGACCAGGCCGCTCGAGACACCGACCACCTCGACCCCGTCGCCTCCGCCGTGGGCGATCAGGTTGTCGAGCACCTGGACACCGTCGGCTCCTCCGCTGACATGGATCGCATCGGCGGTGTTGCCCAGCGCCACGGTTCCGGCGGCGTTGACCCCGATGTGGTTACCCTCGATGACCTGGTTGTCGCTGCCCTCGCCGTCGATCTCGATCCCGTGGCCGGTGTTGCCGGCGATCACGTTGCCATCCCCCGCACCGGACCCGCCGATCTGGTTGCCGGACGCCCCCTGGAACACGATCACCCCACCGGACTGGTTGGGCACTGCGGCATCGCCGGCGGCGTTTGTCCCGACATGGTTGCCTCGGACGATGTTGGCGGTGGCGGTGGCGGACTTGAGATAGATGCCCTCCTCGGTGTTGCCGGACACCACATTGCGGTCGGCGGCGGTGCTACCGCCAACGACGTTGCCGCCGGTCTTGATGTTGATGCCCCACGCGTTCGGCTTGGCCACCGTGCCCGCCACGTCGATACCGACGTGGTTGCCGACCAGGGTGTTGCCGCCGGCGAACTCGATGTCGATGGCGTCGTCGCCGAATCGGTTGATGGCCAGCGACCGGATGACGGTGCCGCCGCCGGTGATCCACAGCCCGTTCTCTTCCCCGGCCGACACGTCCACGCCATCGATCTCGATCACCGGCCGGTTGTGGGTTGCGAACTCGGTCTGGGTCGACCCGTCGATGGTCATCGGAGTGGAGATCGCGGGCAACAGCGTGCCGACCTTGATGTTGAACGACTGAGGCGATGGGACGTACCCGCTCTCGGTCTGAGGGATGGCGAAGTGGATCGTGTCGATCGTGGCCGAAGCGTTGGCCTCCTGGATGGCGGCCCGGAGCGTACATTCGGGAGCGCTCTGGGTGTTGGTCCCCCCGGTGTGGCAGAGCCCGTCACCGGGGTTGGCGTCGCCACCGTCGCCGGTTGAGTTGACCGAGACCGTCCCCAGTCCGGCCAAGTCGATGACGTAGACGGCGCCGCGGTCGGCTGGGCCACCGTCGTCGTCGCCGTAGACGCCGACCGCAAGGCCGATGGTGCCGTTAACGTCGAGATCGCCGATGCCCGCCACCCCGAAGCCGAACTGATCGCTGGTCGACAGCGTCGACCCAAGCCCACCCTCGAGGTTGCTGATCTTCTGCTCGGCCTTGACCGTTCCGTTCGAGTTCAGGAACAGCACATAGGCCGCACCGGAGAGGCTGTTGCCATCGTCGTCCTTGGGTGCTCCGACCACGATGTCGGGTACGCCGTCGGCGTCGACGTCACCCAGTGCGCCGACGGCGGTGCCGAACTCGTCGTTGCTGTCGAGCACCGCGTTGAACCCTCCGGCGGTGTCGCTGATCTTCTGCTCGGCCTTCACCGTGCCATCGGCGTTCAGGAACAGCACGTAGACCGCCCCGCGGTTGGTGCCGCCGTCGTCGTCCCAGTAGGTGCCGACCGCGATGTCGTTGTTGCCGTCGCCGTCGATGTCGCCGGGGCCGGCAACACCGATGCCGAACCCGCCGGAGGGGGCGATGGTGCCAGCAAGCCCGCCGGTGGTGTCACTGATCTTCTGCTGGGCCTTGACGGTGCCGTCGGCGTTGAGGAACAACACGTACACCGCACCCTTGTTGGCACCGCCGTCATCATCGTCCTTGGCCCCGACCACGATGTCGTTCAGCCCGTCGCCGTCGAGGTCGCCGATGG
>CAMYLA010000116.1 GCA_947259095.1 uncultured Acidimicrobiaceae bacterium
AGATCGGGATCCAGGCCGCAGCGGAGGCGATCGGTGAGTGTGCCCGACCGCTGGCCGTGGTCGGGGTGGCCGGTCTCACCGCGGCGGCGGGCGGCGGTGCGTCGAACCCGGTGGTCCGGTTCGCCGAACGGACCGGCATCCCGATCCTGACCACCCAGATGGGTGCCGGCGCCATCCCCGCCGATCATCCGCTGGCGCTCGGCACGCTCGGCATGCACCGCCCCGACTATTCCCATCTGGGATTGTCGAAGGCCGATCTGATCATCACCGTCGGCTATCAGCCGGTGGAGCATCCGCCGCCGGCCTGGCTCGATGCCGATCTCCCGGTCGTGCACCTCCACCACATCCCGGCTGCGGTCGAGTTCGGCTACCTGCCGAGGCACGAGGTCATCGGCTCCATCGACGCCGGCCTCGACAGCCTGGCCGAGCACCTGTCGGGTCACCGCCGGTGGGGCACCGACGTGGGGATCGTGATCGACCGGTGCCTGGAACGGGAGCGGGCGCAGCTTCTCACTGCGGACCGGGCCGATGGGGGCGACGGGGCGCTGGGCCCGCTGGATGTTGTGATGGCGGTGCAACAGGCCTCGGAGCCTTCCACCGTGGTCTCGCTCGACAACGGGCTCTACAAGATCTGGTTCGCCAGGCACTTCCGACCACAGCACCCCCACCACCTCGTGCTCGACAACGCCACGGCCTCGATGGGCGCCGGGCTGGCAACGGCAACCGAGGCGGCCCGGCTGGGGCACCACAGCATCGCCGTGCTCGGCGATGGTGGATTCATGATGAACCTGGGCGACCTGGAAACCGCAGTTCGTCTCGGCAACGATCTGACCGTGCTGGTGGTGCGGGACGACGCCTACGGATTCATCGCCTGGCATCAGAGCGAACAGGATCGAGCCCGCCACGGCGTCGATGTCGCCAACCCCGATTTTGTGACCCTGGCCCAGAGCTTCGGAGCCGGTGGGCACCGGGTGGACGCCGATCATCGGCTCGGGTCACTGCTCGAGCTTTGCCGGCAGCGTGGCGGCGTGCAGTTGATCGACTGCCCGCTGGCCTACCCTTACAACGAGATCCTCGAACGGGATGATTTGCTCGAGGTCGCCAGGCGGGAGCTGGCGGACAACCGCTCCGGTTAGTACCGCTGCTTTCGGACAAGGGTGCACAGCCGATCGGCCAGACCGATCGGATCAGGTCACCGCGGATCGTGAGGACGGGGAGCTGATGGTCGTGGGCGTGGCCCTCACGTACCCCATCGCCGATGCTCAAAACCTCGGGCCTCGCCGATCGGCCGTTTGAACTGCTGGAGAACCGGGTACCACAAAGTCATGTCCGCGCGATCAATTGTCGACGTCATGCTCGAGGCCACCGTCATCGGCAGCTTCACCAAGATCGGCCCGTCTGTCCGTTCCAAGCTCTACGAATGGGATGAGGACATCCCGGACGTGCACGATCTGACGGTGCTCATCACCGGGGGCTCGTCCGGCCTTGGCCGGGAAACCGCCCGGCAACTGGTGGAGGGAGCCACCGTCTACCTGACCTCGCGCGATCAATCGAGGGCCGAGGAGGTCGCAAACGAGATCAACGGCGCTCTGACCGAAGAATCGGCGGGCACCGCCATCGGTGCCGCCCTCGACACCGCTGATCCCGACAGCGTGAGAGAGCTGGCCGATCGGATCAAGCTCGAGACCGACGCCCTCGACGTGCTCATCCACAACGCCGGTGCCCTGACCGACACCTATGACACAAACGTCAACGACATCGAGCTGACCCTTGCTTCGCACCTGGTGGGACCATACGCACTCACCAAGCACCTCCGCCCACACCTGTCCAAGGGTGCAAGGGTGCTGTGGATGTCCAGCGGCGGCATGTACACCCAGGGACTCGACGTTGACGAGATCGAGATGTCCGAAAACGATTACCGGGGTGCGATCGCCTACGCCAGGGCGAAACGGGGCCAGGTGGAAATGGTCGACTATCTGGGTCGCCAGTGGGCGCCGGACGTGATCATGCATTCGATGCATCCGGGCTGGGTCGACACCGACGGCGTGGCCCAGGGCCTTCCGGGATTCGGTGAGCTGATGGGGCCCCTGCTGCGGGATGTCGGCGACGGAGCGGACACGATGGTCTGGCTGGCCGCCGGTGGGGCCGACGATGCCGAACCGGGACAGTTCTGGCTCGACCGCAAGGCCCGTGCCACCAGCTACCTTCCCGGCACCGGGACCGACGACGGCGAGCGGGAACGGTTGGTTGAGTGGCTGGAGCTCACCACCCTGCCGTGGAAGATCGGCTGATCGACCGAACCGGCCGGCGGACCAGGCGGTGACCGTGCCGCAACGCAGTCGGCCGGCCTCGCCTCGGAAGGTACCGGCAAGGCCGGTCCGGCATCGGCGGGCCGTCCTGCGCGGTTGAGCGGACCCCGATGGGGGTATAACAATGACCATGGCAACGACGCACGACCGACGGATCTCCGAAGCGGCCCAGGCCGCAACCGACGCCAGGGCACGGGCCTACGCCCCCTACTCGGACTTTCCCATGGGAGCGGCGATCATGGCCGCCGACGGCACCACCGTTCCCGGGGTGCTGGTGGAGAACGTGTCGCTTGGCCTGGCGATGTGCGCCGAGCGGGTGGCCCTGTTCGGCGCCGTCACCGCCGGGGTCGAGCCGGAGGTGCTCGCCCTGTGCTCGAAGCGGACCGGTGACTCGCTGACCTTTCCCTGCGGTGCCTGCCTTCAGGTGGCGCTGGAGATCGCCGGTCCGGACTTGGTCGTCGTGGCGGTCGACCCAGACGGGGTGATGGCCCATGCTTCGCTCGGGTCGCTGCTCCCCAGAGCTCCGAAGCGGCACACACCGGACTTCTCGTCATGACCGAGCGGATCCTGGTCACTGGCGCCACCGGCTACATCGGTGGCCGGCTCGTGCCTCGGCTGCTCGGCGAGGGGGCCGAGGTGGTGTGCCTGGTCCGCCCCCATTCGACGCTCGATCGGCCGTTCGCCGGTGACGTCGACACGGTCCACGGCTCGGCCGACGACATCGATGCTGTGGCCGATGCCGCCCGAGGCTGCCGGGTGGCCTACTACCTGATCCACTCCCTGGACGTTGAGGACTTCGAGGAGCGGGACCGGGAGATGGCCGAGGCGTTCCGTCGAGGTTGCGAGCGAGCCGGGGTCGAGCGCATCGTCTTCCTCGGCGGCCTCGGCAACGAGGACGAGGAGCTGTCGCCCCACCTTCGCAGCCGGCAGGAGACCGGCCGGGTGTTGGCCGCCGGTTCGGTGGCGGTCACCGAGCTGCGGGCGGCGATCATCATCGGCTCCGGCAGCGCCTCGTTCGAGATGCTCCGCTCCCTGACCGAGATGCTGCCGATCATGACAACGCCGAGGTGGGTCAACGAGACGCGGTGCCAACCCACCGCCATCGACGATGTGCTCGACGCTTTGAAGTCGGCCCGGCATCGGTCGGCGCCCGGTCACGATGTGCTGGAGCTCGGCGGCCCGGACGTGGTGACCTACCGGGAGATGATGGATACCTATGCCAGGGTGGCCGGGCTCCCCCGGCGGAGAATCATCGGGCTACCGATCCTGTCGCCAAAGCTCTCGTCCCATTGGGTCGGCCTGGTGACCCCCCTGCCCACCACGCTCGCCAAGCAGCTGGTCGGCAGCCTGGTCAACGACGTGGTGGTCACGAAAAACCCGGCCACCGAAGCTCTCGACCTGGAGCCGCTCGGATTCGAACAGTCGGTGGGGCGGGCTCTGGCCATGATCGACGATCTCGTGATACCCACCAGCTGGAGCGACAACGCCAGGGCCGACCTCGATGCCACGCCCGACGCCGACGATCCGGTGTGGGCCGGCGGGCAGGTGCTGGAGGACCGAAGGACCGTCACCTCCACCAACGCTTCGCCGTCCGACGTGTTCCGGGTGGTCACCGGTCTGGGAGGGGACCGGGGTTGGATGTGGGGCGATTGGCTGTGGCGAATCCGTGGTGTGCTCGACCAGCTCTTCGGTGGGTCCGGCATCCGTCGGGGCCGGCGCCATCCCGACGAACTGGCGGTGGGTGACGCCGTCGACTTCTGGAGGGTGGTCGGGCTCGACCCGGACCGCCACCTCCGGCTCCGGGCCGAGATGCTGCTGCCCGGGTTCGCCTGGCTGGAATGGACGATCGAAACCAAACCGGGCCCCGACGGCGAGGTCACCGAACTCCGGCAACGGGCCCGCTACGTCCCGAAGGGGCTGTTCGGGCGGATCTACTGGTTCGTGCTGGTCCCGTTTCACCAGATCCTGTTTCCCCGGTTGGCGGCCAGGATCATGGCAGAGGCGGAGAAGCTGTCGCAGGAAGAGGTGCCGCGTCCTGTTTGACGGTCATCCGACCGAGGCCCCGAAACCCGGGTCGGACGGGTCTCGGACGGCTGTCAGGCTGACGGGAGACAGGCGGGGCACGCGTGGTTTCACCGGCGACGCCGGGGGTAAGGCGGCGGTATCGACGATCGGCGGCGGGCCCGGTTCGGCCGCCGCTCAGGCGGAACCGATCCCAGCAAATCCGGTCCTGCGGCAGAGCCCCTAGGGTGTACAGGACACCCCCACCTATGACTGAACTCACCTCTGACAACGACTCCTTCCTGTCGGTGCGGTTCCCGGCCGTGAGCGGGTTCCTGCGCCTCAGCAGATTGAACGCCACCGCCTTCGCATCGTCGCTTGGCTTCGACGTCGATGCCCTGGACGACCTCCGGCTGGCGGTCGACGAGGCCGTGACCTGGCTCATGAACGACGAGCAGGCCGGCGGCTCGATAACCCTGACCATGAGCGAAGCGGCCGGGGCCCGGGGCCTGCGGCTGATCGCCGAGCGGACCGGCGACGGGCTGGCCGAACGACCGGTTGGCGATCTTGTCCACGCCATCTTCGGCGCCACCGTCGACAGCTACGAGTTCGACGCCGGCACCGAACCGGGCCGGCGGCGACGTGTGCAGCTCGAGAAATTTGTGGGCGGGGCTGGGTGAGCGATCGGGACGAGGCCCATCGTGCGCGCTTGTTCGACGAATTCAAGACCACCGGCTCCACCGAGATCCGCAACGAGCTCGTGGAGAGCTATCTGCCGCTGGCCGAGTTCTTCGCCAACCGTTACCGGGACCGCGGGGCCGAACAGGCCGACCTCCGTCAGGTGGCGCAGCTGGCGCTGGTGAAGGCGGTCGACCGTTTCGATCCATCGGTCGGTGTCCAGTTCTCCACCTTCGCCGGCCGGACGATGGACGGCGAGCTCAAGCGGTACTTCCGGGACAAGACGTGGTCGGTCCGGGTGCCCCGCAGCCTTCAGGAGCTCTCCCTCGAGGTTCGACAGGTGGTCGAGCAGCTCTCGGTCGAGACCGGGCGCCCACCGACGGTGGACGAGATCGCCGAGTCGGCCGGTCTCGACAGCGACCAGGTGCTGGAAGCCCTCGATGTCCAGACCGCCTATCGGGCAACCAGCATGGACCGGCCTGCGCCCGGGTCCGATGGGGACGTCACCCTCGGAACCAACCTGGGTACCGACGAGCCGGGCTTCGAACGGACGGAGATGGCGGTGGCGGTGGCCCGGCTGATGACCACGGTGCCGGAGCGGGAGCGGGCGATCCTGGAGATGAGGTTCTACCAGGACATGTCACAGAACGAGATCGCCGACCGGCTCGGTATCAGCCAGATGCACGTTTCCCGTTTGCTGCGACGAACCCTGGAGCAACTCCGAGAGAAGACCCGCTGAACGCCGGCCGGAAGGTTCCCGCCGGGACCCAGCAGCGGTGGCTCGGGCGTCGACGCTCGGCAATGCAGTCAAGATCAGGCCGTTCCCCTAGGGTGAGCCGATGAGCAACCTGCTGAACCTCCGTCGGACCTCGGGTGCCATCCTGTTGATGACCTACCGCGGCGACTGGTGACCGTACTGCTGCGCCCAGCTCGTGCGGCTGGCTACGAACCTGGATCGAATCCACGGCGACGGCGCCGAGGTCATCGCCGTATCGGTTGATGAGGAGGCCCGCCAGGCCGGCATGTCGCAGCGGTGGGGCCTGGGCCCGATCGCCATGGTGTCCGACCCCGGCGGCGAGAAGTACCTGAAACCGCTCGGCCTGTTCGATCCCGAGGACCGCGGCGGCATCGCCCTGCCTGGCATGTTGGTGATCTCACCCGACGGTGAGGAACGGTACCGCTACCAGGGCCGCGACTTCGCCGATCGCACCACCGATGACGACGTGTTCGCCGTCCTCGACGATCTCGACCTCCCTGCGGTCTCGCCCCAGCCGTGGACGTCCACCGCCGAGGTACCGGAGGACCTGTCCGGGTTCTTCCGGCCGAACGACTTCGGGGCCTACTTCCGGGGCAACAGGTTCGGCGCGGTGGCCATCGGTGGCCGGCTGCCTTCGAAGGAGACGGCGGCCGTCGCCAGGGAGCACCGGTTGATGGCAGATGCAAGCCTCGACGCCTGGGCCAGGCACCGCAAGACGCTCTGAGCCCGGGCCGGGGGGATCAAACCGTGGCGGTGGCGATCAGGGCCGGGGCCGGGAACCGGACCTGCCCTTGATCGTCGACGAATCGGCCGAGCTCGGATCGGCCGGCCGCCAGCAGGTCGCGGTAGCCGTCGTCGTCGATCATCGATGACAGCGTCCAGCCCCGGACGTCGGTGAACAGCCAGGCGTCGAGGGATTCGAATCGGGCCTGGCCTTCGTGGCGGGTCACGACGGCCTCGGGCAGCACCGGAGCCATGGCCTCCAGAAGCCGTTCGTCGGTGCCGAGGGTGAACGGTGCCAACAGGGCACCGGCCGCCTCGGCGCCGAAGAGCCGATCGATCAGTTCGACGAGGGCGGCGTAGCCCGGGCTGTGCTCGACGGCGGCCCAGGTTGCGACCGTGACCGTGCCTTCCGGCCTGGCCACCCGGGCCATCTCGGCCGTCGCCAACGCCGGGTCGACAAAGAACATCATGGCGAACTGGCTGACCACATGATCGAAGGAGTCGTCGGGGAACCGAAGATCCTCGGCGGCCAGCGCCCGCCAGACGACCCGATCGGATCGTGAGCGTGCCACCTCCAGCATGTCCTCGTTGACATCGGCGCCGACCGTCGTACCGTGCTCGCCGGTTCGTTCGGCCGCGGCCCGGGCCAGGACGCCGGTCCCGCAACCGACGTCCAACACATCGTGGCCCGGGCCAACGCCGGCGACGCCGAGTACCGTTTCGGGCCATTGGCCGAACAGCGCCGGCACAAAGAACTGCTCGTAGACCTCGGCCGCCGCGGCTTCGACCTGACCGGTGGAGCCAACGTCGCCGGCCGGCTGCGGCGAGGTCGGTGTGGTGTGATCGTTTCGGGATTGGCCTGCCATGGTTCCAGCCTGCGAGACCATGACAACCCGATCCAGCGCGAAAAAAGAACTCGACGGCCGGCCCATCGGCGGTGAAGCTGGAACCATGCCCAGCTACCGTCAGTACTGCCCCGTGGCCCGCGCCACCGAGATCCTGGCCGAGCGGTGGAATCTGCTCATCATCCGCAACCTGCTCTTCGGCGCCACCACGTTCTCCGCCATCGCCCAGGGTGTGCCGACCATGTCGAGATCGATGCTGGTCAAACGGCTGCGAGACCTGGAACGGGCCGGGATCATCGCCGCCACGCCGAAACCGAACGGCCAGGGATCGACCTACGGGCTGACCGAGGCCGGTATCGACCTCGGCGAGGTGGTCGACGCCATGGGCCGGTGGGCGCTGACCTGGGTCGACATGTTGCCCGAGCACACCGATCCCGGCTTCGTGCTGTGGGCCTGGTGCCAGGTCCAGCTCGATCGAGCGGCCCTCCCGGGCGAGCGGGTCGTGGTGCAGTTCGAGTTTCCGGACGAGGCGGTTGGCAACCGGCACTTCTGGATGCTGATCGACAACGGCGACGCCGAACTGTGTGCCACCGACCCCGGCGGCGGACCGGACCTGGTGGTGACGGCGCGATCCGGGCCGTTCGTCGATTGGCACCGAGGCGAGCTGGCGTGGTCGCAGGCCGTTCGCCGCGGCGACATCACGGTCGCCGGGGACCGTCGGCTGGCGAGGGCGTTCCCGTCGTGGAACACCCGGACCCCGATCCTGCCCCCGCTCAGCCCCGTCTGATCGTCGCCGCGCAACCGCAGCGTCGCCGCGCAACCGCATCGGCGGGTTCGAGCGGCCGTCGTACCACCGACCGGACAGCGATATGACACAGACTTGACATCACAACCGGCGCTCGATGTATCATGTTTGTATGACCATCACCGACCCGGTGCAGACCGACCACGAGGCGCGCTTCGACGCCCTGATCGATGGCGGACACAAGATCGAACCCCGGGATTGGATGCCCGAGGCCTACCGCAAGACGATGATCCGCCAGATCGCCCAGCATGCCCATTCCGAGGTGATCGGCCAGCAGCCGGAAGGGAACTGGATCACCAGGGCCCCCACGCTGCAACGGAAGGCCATCCTCATCGCCAAGGTCCAGGACGAGGCCGGTCACGGCCTCTACCTCTATTCGGCGGCCGAAACGCTCGGCGTGTCGAGGGACGAGATGAACGACCTGCTGCACCGCGGCGTGCAGAAGTACTCGTCGATCTTCAACTACCCGACGCTGTCCTGGGCCGATATGGGAGCGATCGGCTGGCTGGTCGACGGTGCGGCCATCACCAACCAGGTGATGCTGACCAGAACCTCCTACGGTCCATACGCCAGAGCCATGATCCGGATCTGCAAGGAGGAGTCGTTCCACCAGCGGCAGGGCTACGAGATCATGCTCGAGCTGGCGAACGGCACCGAGGAGCAGCGGGACATGGCTCAGGATGCCCTCGATCGCTTCTGGTGGCCGTCGCTTGCCATGTTCGGGCCGCCCGACGCCGACTCCACCCACACCGAGCAGTCGATGGCCTGGGGTATCAAGCTGGAGACCAACGACGAACTCCGCCAGAAATTCGTGGACATGACCGTGCCCCAGGCCCGGTACCTCGGCCTCTCGGTCCCCGACCCCGATCTGGTGTGGAACGACGAGCGGGGCCACTTCGACTTCGGTGACATCGATTGGGATGAGTTCTGGCGAGTCGTCCGGGGCGATGGGCCATGCAATCGGGAGCGGGTCGCCCACAAACGAAAGGCCTGGGACGACGGCGCCTGGGTCCGCGAGGCCGCAGCGGCTCACGCCGCCAAGCGGACCAGCGATCTGGCCGGGAAAGGAACCTCGACATGAGCTACGACGTACCCCATCAGGCCGACGACGTTGATCCGGACTTCGGCCGGACCAGCGCCGGGTTCCCCCTGTGGGAGGTGTTCATCCGGGCCGACCGGGGGCTGAACCACGTCCACGTCGGCAGTGTGCACGCTCCGGACGCCGAAACCGCCGCCATGTCGGCCCGAGAGGTCTACACCCGGCGGTCCGAAGGGGTGTCGATCTGGGTCGTGCCGTCCAGTGCGATCCACGCCTCCGACCCCGGCGAGCGGGATGCCTGGTTCGAGGGCGACAAGCCGTACCGGCATCCCACCTTCTATGAGATCCCCGAAGAAGTGGGGCACATGTGATGGCCACCACCCCCGGCCCCACCGTGGCCACCGACGAGGCTCGCCCGCCGGTTCCCGACCGGACGCTGGCAACGTTCCTGCTGCGTCATGGCGACGACAACCTGGTCGTGTCCCAGCGGCTGGCGGCGCTGGTTTCGTGGATGCCGGAGCTGGAGGAGGACATCGCCGTCGCCAACCGCTGCCTCGACCACCTGGGCCAGGCCCGCGCCTTTTACCAGTACGCGGCAGACCTGCTCGACGACGGCCGAAGCGAGGACGACCTGGCGATGGGCCGCGACGAGCGGGACTTCACCAATGCGGTGCTGGTCGAACAGCCGAACGGCGACTTCGCCACCACCATGGCCCGCCAATTCTTCCTCGATGCCTTCCAGCTGCCCCTGTACCGGGCACTGTCGGACAGCGCAGACACACGGCTGGCCGGCATCGCGGCCAAGGGGACCAAGGAGGCGCAGTACCATCTACGGCACTCATCGGCCTGGGTCGTCCGCCTCGGCGACGGCACCGACGAGAGCCACCGCCGCCTCCAGGCTGCGGTCGACGCCCTGTGGCCCTTCACCGCCGACCTGTTCCACACCGACGAGATCGACGATGCGCTCGTCGCCGCCGACCTGGTACCGGACATCGCCGGGCTGCGGTCGAGCCACGAGGCCACGGTGGCCCAGGTGCTGGGCCAGGCCACGGTGCTGATCCCGGACGACCCCTATCAGCGGCTTGGCGGTCGGACCGGCTTCCACACCGAACACCTCGGTCATCTGTTGCCGGAGATGCAACAGCTCTACCGGAGCCACCCCGGGGCGTCGTGGTGAGCGGGGCGTCGACGGGGCAACCGACGCTGGCCGAACTCGGTCGGCTGGTCGGCGAGGTCACCGACCCCGAGATCCCGGTGTTGACGATCGCCGACCTCGGCGTGTTGCGGTCGGTGCGGGCCGAGCATGAGGACGGTGGCCAACGGATCGTGGTCTCCATCACCCCCACCTATTCCGGGTGTCCGGCCATGCACGACATCGAGGCTCGGGTGCTCGACGTGCTGGCCGCCAATGGCGTCGACGGCACGGTGGAAACCGTCTGGTCCCCGGCCTGGACCACCGATTGGATGAGCGACGAGGGTCGGCGAAAGCTCCGGGACTACGGGATCGCGCCACCGAATCCCACCGCCGGGCCCCACGGGTCGTTGGCCTCCCCCGCCTCGTCCGGCGGACCGGACGGGACGCCGGTGGTGATCGCCGGCGGCGACCCCTCGACCCCATCGACCACCGGCCGTGCCCCCACCGATCCGGCCCCCACCGATCCGGCCCAGGCCACGTGGGCCGCCACCGATTGGGCCGAGGCCGTGGCCGAGGTGGTGGCCTGCCCCCGCTGCTCGTCGACCGACACCGAGGTCATCAGCGAATTCGGGTCCACCGCCTGCAAGGCGCTGTACCGATGCCGGGCCTGCGCCGAACCGTTCGACTACTTCAAAGGGCACTGATGTCGACCGTCGAATTCCACCAGCTCCCCGTCACCGTCGAGACCGAAACCGACGAGTCGGTCTGTCTCACCTTCGACGTGCCGCCCGAGCTCCGGGTGCGGTTCCGCCATCGACCGGGCCAGCACCTCGTTGTGCGAACCGAGCTCGACGGCGAGGAGGTTCGCCGTTCCTACTCGATCTGTGGCGGCGTCGGCGGGGTGAAGCGCATTCCCGGCGGCTCGTTCTCGACCTACGCCACCACCGAACTGGTCGACGGCGACCTGCTGGAGGTCATGGCCCCGATCGGCGAGTTCGGCCACACCCCGGATCCGAAGGCGGCAAACAGCTACGTGGCGCTGGCCGCCGGGAGCGGCATCACCCCGATCCTGTCGATCGTCTCATCGATCCTCGAGGTCGAGCCCGCCAGCCGGGTGACCCTGGTCTACGGCAACCGGCGAACCAGCTCGATCATGTTCCTGGAGGAGCTGGAAGCCCTCAAGGATCGTCATCACGAACGGTTCCAGCTGGTCCACGTGCTCAGTCGGGAGCCCCACGAGGTGCCGCTGTTCTCGGGACGGATCGACGACGAGAAACTTCGCACGCTGTGCGGCAGCCTGCTCCGCCCCGATGAGGTGGATCAGTGGTTCGTGTGCGGACCGCTGGACATGGTCGAGACGGTGACCGCCACCCTCGATGACCTGGGGGTCGACCAGGCCACCATCAACACCGAGCTGTTCTTCGACCAGCGCATCGAACTGCCCCCGGAGACGCCGACCGGCGACGAAGGCCTGGTCACGATGACGTTCACCCTCGACGGTCGGGCGTCGACGGTATCGGTCGACCCCGACGGTCCCCCGCTGCTCGACTACGCCAGAGCGGCCAGAACCGAGGTGCCCTTCGCCTGCAAGGGCGGCATGTGCGCCACCTGCAAGGCCAGGGTGGTCGAGGGGGAGGTCGTGCTCGACAAGAACTACGCCCTGACCCAGGACGAGGTGGCCGATGGGTTCGTCCTGACCTGCCAGTCCCACCCGGCGCCCGACGCCACCGAGGTGGTCCTGACCTTCGACGTGCACGGCGGCATGGGTCGCTGAGGGGTTGCCGGCCGCCGCCTCCTGTGGTCGGCGCCGTTCACTGCCGGTCAAACCACCCGCCTTGGCCCGGTTGGCTCAGACCCGGTTCCCGACCCGGATTGTGGCGTCGGCGTCGGCGTCGGTGTCTCGACCCCCGGCGGCCGACTCGAAGCGGCCGGCGATGACCGTCGGGTACTCGAGCTCCAAGAGCTCCCCGAGCGCCGTTGCGCTGGCGGCTTCGACGCCACGATAGAGCTCGGCCGCGATTCGATAGGCCTCGTCGCCGATCCAGTCGACCGGGCGCAGTTCCGCCGGGAGGTCGGGCGCCCGAAGCCGTATCCGTCGCAGGTCGTGCACCACCATGGTCCGAATGGCGAACGCCTCCATGCCGGTGATCGAACCCCGGGGCGCATCCAACAACGGCCGATGGGTCTCGATGAACAGCTCATAGGCCGATTCGATCTCCGCGGTCTGGAACGCGGTGGCGAAGAAGCCGTCGGCCACCAGGCGATCCAGATCGACCAGCTCGGCAACCGCAACCGGCGGTCGGGCCGACGGTTCGATCAGGTCCAGCAGTTCCCGCACCCCGCCGACCGAGACGACCGGCGATGCCAGCACACCTCGGCCGAGGGGGACAAAACCCTGCCAGCCGAGGTGCCTGGTCAGCAGCTCGCGCTCGTCCTGGGAGGCCAGCGGATGATCGACGACCACCATCGTCCACGACCGATCCCAGGCCGGTGGGGCGTGGCCGTAGATCCGGTGATTGGCGTCCTCCGACTCCCGGACCGCCAGCGGCGTGAGGGTGTAGCGACTGTGGCGGCCGACCCGCTCGCTGTCGACCCAGCCCTCGGCGGCCAGGCGGGACAACGAGGTCCGGACCAGCCGCTCGCTGAACCCGAACGGTGCAGCCAGCTCGAACAGCTTCGACAGCCAGACCGTTCTGGTCACCGGCAGGACGGCGTCACCGAAGATCGTGACGAGCACCGATCTGGCCGAGATGTCGGCCGCCGCCGACCAGGTCTCGATGGTGTCTGAGGCCTCAGCCACCTGCGGCAGGCTGCTGGCTGATCCGCTGGGCCTTGCCTTCAGATCGCGGAACCGATCCTGGTGCTGTGACCTCGACCTTGACCGAGACGCCGATGTTGTTCTTGATCAGCCCGGTCAGCGTGTCGGCCAGGGTCGCCGGGAGCTCGGTGGCGGCCGGATTGGCCTCGACCCGCACCGCCAAAGACGTCATGTTGCCGGCCCGGCCGACGTCGAGCATGAAGTGGGGGGTCAGACCGTCGACCTTGAGGATCTCGGTTTCGATCTGGGACGGGAACACGTTCACCCCCCGAATGATCAGCATGTCGTCCGATCGGCCCGAGATGCGCTCGATCCGTCGCATCGGCCGAGCGGAGCCGGGCAACAGCCTCGTCAGGTCGCGGGTCCGGTACCGGATGACCGGCATGGCCTGCTTCGTCAGCGAGGTGAAGACCAACTCGCCGAACGAGCCGTCGGGGAGTACCTCGCCCGTCTCGGGATCGATGATCTCGGGGAGGAAGTGATCCTCCCACACGGTCGGGCCGTCCTTGGTCTCGACGCACTCCTGGGCAACCCCGGGCCCCATCACCTCGGAAAGACCGTAGATGTCGACCGCATGGATGCCCAGCCGGGTCTCGATCTCGGTCCGCAGGCCGTCGGTCCAGGGTTCGGCGCCGAAGATGCCGACCTCCAACGAGCAGGCGGCGGGGTCCATGCCCTGTCGCTCCATCTCGTCGATCAGGTTGAGGCAGTACGAGGGGGTGACGAGAATGATCCGGGGTTCGAAGTCCCGGATCAGGGTGACCTGCTTCTCGGTCTGCCCACCGGAAACCGGTACGACCGTGCAACCGAGGGCCTCCGCCCCGTAGTGGGCACCGAGTCCACCGGTGAACAGGCCGTAGCCATAGGCAACATGGGCGATGTCGCCGGGTCGGCCGCCGGCGGCGTAGATCGATCGGGCCACCACCGCCGACCAGGTTGCGATGTCGGCCTTGGTGTAGCCGACGACGGTGGGCTTGCCGGTGGTCCCGGACGAGGCGTGGAGCCTGAGCACCTCGTTGCGGGGCACGGCAAACATGCCGAAGGGATAGTTGTCCCGAAGGTCGGCCTTGGTGAGCAGCGGGAACCGGCCCAGATCCTCCAAGCCCGTGAGGTCGTCGGGGTGGATCCCCGCGGCGTCGAATGCCGATCGGTAGTGGGCGACGTTGTCGTAGGCGTGACCGAGAGACCATCGGAGTCGCTCCAGTTGCAGTGCCCGCAACTCGTCGAGCGACGCCGACTCGATAGCTTCCAAACCGGCCTGCGCCATTTTTCCTCCCCGATCCAATATGACACCGCGTTCCTTTGAGCAAGGACGCAACCTGTATCATATTGGCACAGCGGGGAGGCTATGTCGATTGACGCAAAGCGGCCACCAGTTGGGCTTTCTTCATCCCCGATCGTCCCTCGATATCGAGCTCTTGGGCCCGGGCGTAGAGCTCGCTTCGGGTCCAGGTCTCGTATGGCTCGGACGTGGCGGAGTCGATGGCCTCATCTGCGGACTCGATCAGGTCGAGCGCCTCCTCCCGGGCCACCTCGGCGGCTCGCTCCGCCTGCGCTCCGGCCTGCCCGGCAACCGTCTTGGCGCCGGTGGAGGCGGCGTCGACAGCCTGGCCGGCTTCGGCCTTGGCTTGCCCGGCCGCGGTCCGTACCGCAGTGGTTGCGGTGCCGGAGACCCGGCCACCAGATGAGGAGACGGCGTCGATGACGCCGCCCATCGCCTGGCACCAGGTCCTGGTCACGGTCCGGTTGAGTTTGAACAGGCCCTTAGGGATCGGCGGTAACCGTTCTTCGATCTTGTCGAGCGTCGGTGTGATGGAGGTCTTCATGTTCCTGCCATACCCGTGGCGTGGCGCAACAAACCGACCACAACCATCGTTTACAAGTATCACCGCGAGCCTTTGCCGCGATACCTCTACCCTGGGCACCCGGATCAGCCTGGATCCTGCAGCTCAGCAGCGCCGTCGGCAGCGGGGCAAAGTTTCTTTCAGCCGACGTGTCGAATACGCAGGGGGGATTCGTAGTCAAGGTGTCGGCACAGCGTCGGCAAGGATCACAAGGAGCAAACACATGTCAAAGGTCTCAATGGTTGCCACCTTCAGCTGCGCCGACGGCAAGGCCGACGAAATGGATGCCGTCTTGACGGCCCAGGTCGCGGCCGCATCGGAGCTCGATGGTGTCGAGGTGTACTCGTACCACCGGGGCGAGGACAACGCCTATTCGTTCTTCGCCCTGTTCACGTCGATGGAGGCGATGCAGGCCCATGGCGAGGCCGAGTCCCTCAAGGACATCATGCCGCAGTTCATGAGCTTGCTGGCCGGCCCTCCCCAGATGTCGATGTATTCCCCGGTCGCCGCCTCGGGCTTGGCCATCTGAGCGAAACCCGGCCGGCACGCCAGGACGATCGGCGACCGTCCGGGTTGACCGAGGTCAGCCAGGACGGTCGTCGGTCGGGTTCGGGTTCGGTTCGGCGACGCCGGCCGCGAAGGCGGCGATGACCGCCTGCACCCGATCCCGCACGCCGAGCTTGGCCAGGACCCGGGTCAGGTGGGTCTTGACAGTGGCTTCGCTCAGGTAGAGCTGCTCGGCGATCTCGGCGTTCGACCGGCCGGCGGCCAGGTGCCGGAGAACATCGAGCTCACGCTCGGTCAGATCCTGCACCCCCGGCACATCGTGCACCCGGGCCGAGCTCCTGGCCTGTTCCACCACGGTCCGGACCAGTGACGGGGCGATGGCGACGTCGCCTCCGGCCACGGCCCGAATGGCGTCGACCAGATCGGCCGACGTGGCGTCCTTGAGGAGAAACCCCGACGCCCCGGCCACGATGGCGGCGCTGACGTACTCGTCGAGCCCGAACGTGGTCAGGATCACGATACGAGGCGGATCGGGCTGGGTCATGATCCGTTCGGTGGCGGCCAGGCCGTCGAGTTCGGGCATGCGGATGTCCATCAGCACCACGTCCACCATGCGGTTCCGGCAGGCGTCGACGATCCGGCTCCCGTCGGCCACGGAGGCGACCACGGTCATATCGGGCTCGTTCTCGATGATCAGCTCGAAGCCGGCCCGGATCATGTCGAGATCGTCGGCGATCGCCACCCTGATCATGGGCCTGCCGGTTGCTCGGCGCCGGCAAGTGTTGGCAATGTGGCCGAGACAACGAACCGACCGTCGACCATGCCGGCATCGAAGTGGCCGCCGAGCACGGCGGCCCGTTCCGCCATGCCGGCCAGCCCGGCACCGGCGGGTCCAACCGCTCGGGGGCGGACGCCGGCTCGACGGTGTTGGTGATCAGGATCCGCAGTTCACGGCGGCGGCAATCCAACCGCACCTCAACCTCAACCGCCGGACCACCGTGTTTGATGGCATTGGTGAGCGACTCCTGGACGATCCGGTGGGCACCCCCGGCGATCACCGCCGGCGGAGGGTGCTCGTCGCAGCCGCCCTCGATCAGCGTTGCGTTCACCCCACCAGCGGCCAGGTCGGTCACCAGTCGCCTGGTCCCGGCGAGGTCGGGCGGTGGTGTGAGTTCCACCACCGCAGATTTTCTGAGACCGGCCAGGACCCGGCGGGTCTCCCGCAATGCCGATCGGGCGGCCGTTGCGATGTCGGCCACGGCGTCACCGGCCGCTTCCGGTTGCCGCTCTGCCACCCTGTCGGCGGCTTCGGCCCGCACCGCGATGACCGACAGGGTGCCCGATGACGTCGTGCAGTTCTCGGGCGATGTGCGATCGTTCCTCCGCCACCGCGATGGTCCGCTCGTTTTCGCTTCGAAGCCGGGCCTCGGCGACGCGGCGAAACGCAACCAGGATCGGTGGCGTCGCCATCAGCGCCCAGTGCCACCAGGCGGACGGTTCCACGGTGTCTGGCCGGGAGGCGTCGATGAAGAAGCCGGACAGGACCGCAACCCCGAGCAGGCTTCCGGCCAGGGCCAGGTCGCCGGGGCTCGGGATCTGGCGGGGATTGCCGGTGAACGAGGTGACCACGATCATCCATTGTGGCCGGTCGTCGGCGTCCTGCGCTGTTCGACGCCCCGCGACGATCCGACCAGGCCGGCGGCGACCAGGGCAACGAAGCCGGCCCCGATCGACACGCTGCGAACCAGGTTCAACCGATTCCAGTCGTCCTCGAATCCGGCCCGGGCCTGGGCGGCGATCGTCGGCGAGACGTCGCCGTAGTCGGCCAGCTCGTCGTTGAGCGGGAGGTTGCCGGTTACGGTGACGATGAGACCGGCCAGGTACAACGACAGCGCGGCCCCGATGAGCAAGCGGGTCGCGGGCCTCGATCCCCAATTGGCAACCAATCCGGCGACCATGGCCAGGATCGACCCGAAGAACACCACCCCGAACGCCGGATTCCGAACGGTCCGGTTGATGGCCTGGAACGTCTCGACGTAGGCCACATCGCCAACCTCGACCAGCCCGAGGGTCACCGAAGCCTGGTAGGTGAAGAAGAACCCGGCCGACAGGCCGACCAGAACCGTGGCCACCGCCAGGGTGAGCGCCCTGACGGGTCATCGTTGGCCCCGGCCTGCACGCAGTGCCCGGAGTGCCCGGAGTGCCTGGGCGATGAACACCAACGCCAGGGAGAACCCGACCAGCGCCATCGGCGCGATGACCAGACCGTCGTCGAGGAACAGCTTGTGGGGCCCCATGCCCACCATCGATGCCAGGCAGAAACCGATGCCGAGCTTGTAACCGAGCCGGTCACCGTCGATCACCATCGGCCGGGCTGCGATACCGAGCAACACGGTTGCCGCGATGGCCGGGACCACCGATGGTGGGGGGCTGGGATCGGCATCGCTGAACGCGGCCAGGACCTGGATCAGGTTGGCGGCGATCAGGGCGTTCAGGCTGCCGACCAGCAGCGACGATCTCATCACCCTTCGTTGCGGGATGGTGCCGGGCTCACTTCGTTCGGGTTTGACGGTGGTCGTCATGGTGGTGCCTCCTCGGTGATACGACCCTCGGTGAGTCGCTGGAACCAGCCTGACCCGTTGCCGGTGCCGCCGAATCGCACGGAAGTCTCGTTCGTCATCATCCAAAGGTCTTTTGTACCGATCGCCGGTATCCACAACTTCGACTGGGGCGAGCTCGACTACCTGCAGATGTTCCGGGCGTCGTGGCCGGTGTTCGAGACGATGAGGTCCCGCACTGAGCGGCGAACTGGCGGGCCGGGAGAGCTGAGCCGGCCGGTCCCCTCGGGGCCGAGCGTCAACCCAACGGCTTCATGAACGACCACAGGTGGCCTTCGAGATCGACGGCGCTGTACTCGCGGTAGCCGTATGGCTGGTCGGTCGGTTCGTAGCGGACCGTCGCCCCCTGCTCAACGGCGTGGCGATGATGGGCGTCGACGTCGGCCACCATGATTGCCATGGTCCCGCTGGCCCCGCCGAGGTTGGCGGGGGACTTCAACCCGAACGGCTCCGATTCGCCATGGAGCCAGAACTCACCGTCGCCGGCCTGGATCTCACCGTGGACGACGTTGCCGTCGGGGTCGCGGGTCAGCTCACCGGGGCCGAACCCGAAGACCCGGCTCAGGTAGTCGTAGGCGGCCTCGATGTCTGCGTAGACGAGGATGGCGATCCGGCGATCGAGTGTTGTTTCCAGCATGTTCATGTCCTCCAGGACACTGAGGAGGTCACCGGTGGTGTCCTCGTTCGATTCGAGATCGTCGGCCAGACGAAGCAGTCGGCCCCTGAGTCGGTTCTCGGCCATGAGTCGTGATTCGAGGGCCGAGAGATGTTCGGCAATCATCGACCGAACGTCGGTGTCGGTCGTTTCGAGGGTGGTCCGGACCTGGTCGAGTGGGAGCCCGAGCTGACGGAGCATCGAGATCCGGTAGAGCTGCTCGACGGCCTCGGACCCGTAGAGCCGGTGTCCCGCCCGTGAGCGCCTGGCGGGGGCCAGCAGACCGATCTCCTCGTAGTAGTGCAGCGTTCGGACGGTGAGGTTGCTCGCCTCGGCGATCTCGCCGATCCGTCGCATTGCCTGCTGGTCGCTCGATCCGTCCACACCCTCGACAGTAGGACCTCACGTTGCGTCAGGTGCAAGGGTTTTGCCGGGCCGATCCCGGTCCCGAATGGCCGATGCCGGCACGGTGTCCGATAATCGGGCTCGCCGGGCGAGAAAGCGGCACAAGACGACACGACACACGACCGGACAGGACAGCACGGTCCTTGCCGACGACAAACAAAGAGGACCGACCATGAAGTACACCAGACTGGGAGCATCGGGCCTGGACGTTTCGAGACTCTGCCTGGGCTGCATGGGCTTCGGCGAGGAAACCCCGGGCATCCACGACTGGAGCCTCGATGAAGCGGCCAGTCGCCCCCTGATCGAGAAGGCCCTGGAACTGGGGATCAACTTCTTCGACACCGCCAACGCCTACTCCACCGGTTCCAGCGAGGAGATCGTCGGCCGGGCCCTGGCCGACATGGCCGACCGGGAGGCGGTGGTGATCGCCACCAAGGTGTACTTCCCGATGCGGCGGGGACGCAATGCACTGGGCCTGTCACGCAAGGCCATCATGGCCGAGGTCGACAACAGCCTGCGCCGGCTGGGCACCGACTACATCGACCTGTATCAGATCCATCGATTCGACGACCGGACGCCGATCGAGGAGACCATGCGAGCGCTGCACGATGTAACGGCCGCAGGCAAGGTCCGTTACATCGGAGCGTCATCGATGTGGGCCTGGCAGTTCGCCAAGGCGCAGTACGTTGCCGAGGCCAACGGTTGGACCAGATTCATCTCGATGCAGAACCAGTACAGCCTGCTGCAGCGCGAGGACGAGCGGGAGATGTTCCCGCTGTGCGCCGATCAGGGTGTCGGCTCCATCCCGTGGAGCCCCCTCGCCCGGGGCCTCCTGGCCCGGGACTGGGAGCAGTCGACGAAGCGGTCGGCATCGGATCCGTTGATGAAGGAACGATTCGACGAGGCCCGGGATCGTCCGATCGTCGAGCGCGTCGTTGCCGCTCCCATCGTCGGTGCCACCAGGGTCGGCCACATCACCGATGCCGTGGACGCGCTGGAGGTGGAACTGACCGACGACGACAAGGCCGGACTCGAAGAGCTGTACACCCCCCGATCGGCCTCGTTCTGAACCCGAACGGTCCCCGACCGGCGGCTATGACGGAGCCGGATTCCCAAGCGCGTCGAGAATGAGGGACAGGCCGAATTCGAATTCGGCGGCGAAATCGTAGCCCGGCTTGAGGACGTGCTCGGTGGTGAGCTCCATCAGGTGGGGGTACTGGTCGGCGGGGAACGGCTCGGTGATGTGTTGGGCCAGATCGGCCATCTCCTCGCCGCCGGTGGCCGGCAGGCCGGCCTCCTGGAGAGCGAAGCCGTAGATATAGGCGTCGATCAGGGCATAGGCATGGGCGGTCATCTCGATCGAGAAACCGGCCAGGCGCAGGCAGCCGATCACCGCATCGTGGTGACCGAGCGTGTTTGGCCCGGGGTTCGTTCGCGACTCCATGAGCGGCGTGGCCCAGGGGTGCCTGGCAAGCACCGCCCTGGCTGAACGGCCCCGCTGCTGCATCGCCGACTTCCAGTCGGTGCCGCTCGGCGGCAGGTCGATCTCGCCGAAGACAAGGTCCACCATGCCGTCGATGATCGCCTCCTTGTTGGGAATGTGGTGGTAGATCGTCATCGGCTTCACGTCGATGGCGGTCGCCAGCTTACGGATGGTGAAGCCGTCCATGCCGACGTCGTCGGCCAGGGCGATCGCTCCTTCGAGCACCCGCTGGCGGTTCAGCGTCGGGCGGGGTTTCTGTGCAGTCTCGGTCGATTGTGGCGTCATCGCTCACTTTCCTCAGATTTCCTCTTGCCTATCGTACTTTGTACGGATAGGTTGTTCAAACCAACTCGTACAAAGTACGGCACATCAGACGTGTGTGAGACGACAACCAGGAGCAACCCCATGATGACCACGGAGAACCAGGCAACGCCATCATCGGAAGCGGCAGCAGCGGCCCCGTCGCCGGGCCTGAGCAGCGCAGACCCGGCAACGATGTCGGCCATCGTCCAGGATCGCTACGGTTCCGCCGACGTGCTCCGGCTCGACACCGTGGCCCGACCCGTCGTCGGCGCCGATGAGGTGCTGGTCGAGGTCCATGCCGCCGGTGTCGACCGGGGCACGTGGCACCTCATGACCGGACTCCCCTATCTGATCCGGCTGGTCGGCTACGGGCTGACCGCACCGAAGCAACCGATTCCGGGGCTCGATGTGGCGGGCAGGGTCATCGAGATCGGAGCCGACGTCACGCGGTTCGCGCCCGGGGACGAGGTGTTCGGCATTGCCAATGGCTCGTTCGCGGAGTTCGCAACCGCCTCGCAGGACAAGCTCGCCCCGAAACCGAACAACGTCGACTTCGACGAGGCCGCGGTGTCGGCCGTCTCGGGGATCACCGCCCTCCAGGCGCTGACCGACGTCGGCCACCTGCGATCCGGCCAGCGGGTCCTGGTGCTGGGGGCGTCCGGCGGGGTCGGGACCTTCGCCGTGCAACTGGCAAAGGCCCTCGGCGCCGAGGTCACCGGGGTTGCCGGCACCACAAAACAGGAACTGGTCCGCTCGATCGGCGCCGACCACGTCATCGACTACACCCGAAGCGACTTCGCCGACGGCCGCCATCGATACGACCTGATCCTCGACATCGGGGGCCGCAGTGCCATCTCCCGGCTCCGGCGAGCCTTGACGCCGGAAGGCACGCTGGTCATCGTCGGCGGCGAGGACGGCAACCGGTTCACCGGGGGCGCCGGTCGCCAGCTCAGAGCGATGATG
This sequence comes from uncultured Acidimicrobiaceae bacterium, assembly GCA_947259095.1. Taxonomy (GTDB): domain Bacteria; phylum Actinomycetota; class Acidimicrobiia; order Acidimicrobiales; family SZUA-35; genus JAHELU01. Next base: position 21,889 of record CAMYLA010000116.1, read on the forward strand.
CTCTCGCCGTTCGTCGCTCAGCGACTCACCACCTTCGTCAGCACCGAACATCACTCCTTCATGGAACGGCTGGCCGACCATATGGGCTCCGGTCGGGTGCGGGCCTCGATAGGCCAGCGGTTTGCGCTGGCAGACACCGCCGAGGCCATGCGGCAGATGGAACAGGGTCGGATCGCAGGCAAGAACGCCATCATCGTCCGCCCTCCCGGCACCGCCGCCGGCTCCTGAACCGCAACGATCCTCACGACCCTGCACCACCCCCGGTGTCATCGGACCAGACCCGGCACCAGCAAGAACAGCACCAGCACCAGCACCAGCACCAGCATCGAGAACAGGAATGACCCATGACCACACCCACCACCACCGCCACCCCGACCAGTAGCGCGGCCCCCCGATCCGGGCCGCCACGCCAGGACATGTCCCCCCGGTCGGCGGCCCGCATCGCCGGCATCGGCTATGTGCTGCTGTTCGCCCTCGGCATCTTCGCCAACTTCTTTGTCGTCGAGGGTCTCATCGTCACCGACGATCCGCAGGCCAGCGCGGCCAACATCGCCGAGTCGGAAGGGCTGTTCCGGCTCGGCATGGTGAGCTTTCTCATCGTCTTCATCGTCGATGTGATCGTCGCCTGGGCCCTCTACATCGTGTTCAGGGACGCCGACAGGGATCTGTCGCGACTGACAGCCTGGTTCCGCCTCCTCTACACCGTGTTCCTCGGTGTCGCCCTGATCTTCTTCTTCCAGGCCCTGCAGCTGCTCGGCGGTGCCGAGTTCCTCGATGCGATCGACCCCGGCCTGCTCCAGGCCGATGCACTGGTCGCCCTCGACACCTTCAACTCGACGTGGCTCATCGGCCTGGCCGCCTTCGGCATCCACCTGATCCTGCTCGGCGCACTGGTCATCCGATCCCGCTACGCCCCCCGGGTGCTTGGCTATCTGTTGTTGGCGGCCGGGACCGCCTACGTGATCGACACCGTGGCCCACACCCTGCTCGGCAACTACGCCGACTACGAGACGCTGCTGGTCACCATGGTGGCCGTGCCGTCAGTCCTGGCCGAGGGCTGGTTCGGGCTGTGGCTGCTCCTCCGGGGCGGTTCGCAGCCCCATCATCGACCCTGAGGTGGAACCGGGCGGTCCACCCCCGAGCGTCGATCGGGGGCTCAGGCCCGGAGGATGGCCCGGGCCGCGTCAACCATGCCGGTCACGACATCGGCGGCGGATGGTATATCCGACAGTTGACCGGCGGCGGCGCCGGCATAGAGCGGCTGGAGCTGATCGTCACCGAGCTCCTTGGCCGCCCCGAACAGATCCTGGCCGGCCGCCGCCTGCAGCAGTCCGGGAAGTGCCGCCGCCCCGGCCCGACCCCAATGGTCGGTGAATTCCGATTGCAGTACTCGGGCCCACTGGCCGGTGAATCCGTCGGTGAGGGCGGTGGATCGAACCCCGGTGGTGAGACGCTGCTTCCACACCGCCGCTGCCGCCGACTCCCGTGTCGCAACGAACCGGGTCCCCAGCAGTACCCCGTCGGCCCCAAGGGCCAGCATGGCCGCCAGACCTCGGCCGTCGATCACACCACCGGCGGCCAACACCGGCAGCTGCCCGCCGACGGCGTCCACCATGGCCGGGACCAGCACCAGGGAGCTGGAACCTTGGGCCTCGTCCTCGGCCAGCTTTGCGCCGTAGCTGCGATGGCCACCCGATTCGCTGCCCTGGGCTGCGATCACGTCGACACCGGCGGCCGCTGCGGCCCGACCGTCCTCCACGGTGGCCACCATGCTGATCACCTTCGTCCCCGCCCGGTGGAACCGCTCGACCAGGTCCGGTTCGGGCACACCGAGGCCGGCTGAGAACACCGGGATCTTCTCCTCGATCATGACCTCGAGGGCGGCATCGACGAGATCGACGGTCGGCGGCGGACGATCGAGCGTCGGGGGAAGGTCGAACCGGGGGCGGAAATGGTTCAAGACCGTCTGGGCGCGGCGAACAACGTCATCGGGGATCGCGGCCGGGTCCGGCGATGTCCGGACGTCGTCGTGCAGCCAGATGTTGACACCAAAGGGCCGATCCGTCGCCTCCCGGACCCGCCGTATCGAGCGACGGACGACGTCCGGCTCGAGCCGCAGCGCCGCCATCACCCCCAGGCCACCGGCGTTGGAGACCGCGGCAACCAGTTCGGGTCCGGCCACGCCCGCCATGCCGGACTGCATGATCGGGGCTCGAACCGAGAGCACCTCGGTGAGCCGGGGATTGAGCGGAGGTTCGATCGGCACCCGCCCGACCCTACTTCAGCCCGGTCGGCGAAGACCCCGCCGGAGGTGGTCAGAGCCGCCGCTGTCGTTGGCCGCCCGCTCAGTGCTTGGCCGGCCGGACGAAGGCCATCTCGCAATACCGGTCCGAGAAACGCCAGCCTTCCGGCGTCCGGACGAACCGGTCGCGGTATTCCCCAACATACTTCGGGACATCCGCTGGAGCGGGATGTTCAGCCACACCGGTCTCGGAGTCGTGACGGTAATTCACCAGGTAGCAAAGGCCGGTGGCGGTGTCGCCATCGACGTCGACCACCACATTGGTGCACACGTGGCGAGACATACGGCGGGTCACCCCCTGACGGCGTTCGAAACCGGCCCTGATCTCATCTTGACCGTTCATGGCGAACTCGTCGGTGCGCCACACCCCCTCCGGGGTGAACAACTCGGCGATGCCCGGCGCGTCGCCGAAATCGACGAGGTGGGTGTACCGGGTGATGAGTCGCTCGCAGGCCCGTTCATCGGCCATCCGCTGGATCACGTCGCTCATGACCGAGATGCTAGCCCAGGCTCGACCGGGCCGGCCCGCCGCTCGATCATGCCCAAGCGGCCGCGGTCACCGCCACCATCGGCGACACCGGTCAGCTGCTGGCGAAGGCGAGGGTGTTGCGTCCGGCCTTCTTTGCTGCATACATCGCCGTATCGGCTTGACGAATGAGGTCATCGACGTCAGTTGCCTTGGTGCCGTAGTACGAGACCGCCCCGACGCTGGCGGTAACGCTCACATCAACGGGGCCATCGGGGACGATACATGACTCGACTGCGCAACGGATCCGCTCGGACAACCTATGCACGTCAGCCTCGTCCGCAGCCGGCAGCAAGGCCATGAACTCCTCACCGCCGTATCGAACCAGGGTGTCGCTGTCGCGCAGAACGCCCTTGACCGCATCTGCGACCGCCTTCAAGACTCGATCGCCGACCTGATGTCCGTACGTGTCATTGACCACCTTGAAATGATCGATGTCGAACAGGACGACGCCGAGCGGCTCGGTCAATCGAGCGGACCGGCTGAACTCCTGGCTCAGCCTCTCCAAACCCAACCGCCTGTTGTAGAGGCCGGTGAGCGCATCAATTGCCGCGATCCGCTGTAGACGTTCATGACCGATGGCGTTGGCGAGCGCTACGGCGAAGTTCTGCAAGAGCTGCTGAATCAGATGCGTCTCACCGCCGCTTATCGGTTCCGCCGAGGCGAGAACCAAGACCCCGATCGGTACCCGGCGGACGTGAAGAGGGTGCAGCACCACCATGCGAGGTCGGAACGTAACGACCCCACCATCGAGGAGAACATCCTCCGGCAGTTCTACTTCAACGGTCTCGAGGTTCCGGTACGCCCGCTGGACGAGCTCGCCAGCAGCCAGACGACCCGGTTCGACGATGCCTCTTGCCGAAATCACCGCCAACTCCGTGTCGGAGACGGCGTACAACGCCGACGCCGAATGGGTTCCCGCATTCTGCAGATCTTCGAGGGCAGCTTCCACCAACGGCTCCAACTCGAGGTGGGAGGAGAGGGTCGTCGCAAATCGCCGGGCGACCTGCGTCGCATGGTGCGATGCTGCGAGCGCTTCGACGAGGTGATTGAACGATGCTGCCGCCTCTCCGAGTTCATCATCGGAGTCGATGGGTATCGAGCACTTCTCCGGGGTACAGACATCATCGACAAAGGTGCCCTGGCGGAGCGCCGCTTCAACTCGCGACATCTTCGATTGCATGAACCGCAATCGGGACCGCACAACGACCCGTGACAAGAACTGGTTGGTGGCGCCAACGACCAGCCCCGCCCCTACCGTGGCAACGAAGAAACGCTCCGTGATGACGTACCTGGCCGGCACCCCGACAGCCATCACGAAGAGCGGAAAGATGAGACCAATCAGCAGCCCAAATCCCGCCATCCAGATAGCCAGATCGGTGAAGACCTTGCTCGTCAAGCGCGGCAGCGGATGGCGAAATTCAGGATGGTCGCGCGTCTCGCCAGCACCCCCCTGAGCGGCCGGGATCGGCTCGTCCGTGTGAGACATGCACCATATGTCGGCTACTTCTGGCATCGACCTGAGCCTGGTCGCCCCGCCGCTCACCATTGCCCGTCCTCACCCCGGCTCAGCCTCGTCATGGCCCCTGACACAACAAGCACCCGATACCGGCACCGGAAGCCGTCTCCCAGGGAAGTGTTCCGGGTCTGGCAGTTCCGATTTGGATCCACCCGTTTCGACGGTCGCGGCCCAGATGCTGTCTTGGATCTCAATGAAATGCTTGGCGTCCGCCTGGCATTCGGCGCAGATGAAGACGTCGCCGACGTCACTGAACGAGCCGCGCACTCGCGACCGGTGGCAGACGGCGCAGGTGACTGCAGATCGAGGCACCGCAGCATCTTCGCACCTCATGCTTGAACCGGCGGTCAGGGCAATATGAGTACGCCCCGCCAGTCGAATCCGGTCGTCACAGCTGGCGATTGGATTGGTAGCCGTAGTCGGCAAGCCAGGCGCGTGCTTGGCCCAGGCGAGCATCGTCACGGAACCGGTGCCAGCGCGTGTACTCGCCCTCGTGTCGGCTGAGTTCGGTCGAGAACCGTCGGAATGTGCCAGACCCGGCGAGCGCGTCGGTGAGACGCGATGCGAGATCCGGTTGCTCGATCGTTGCGACGAAGCGCTGTATGACTTCGTACGCGGGCTTTGATCCGAGTCCGACCACGAGCTGCCACCGATCCGATGCCGGGTCGAAGTCGGCAGGGCCCTGGTCGACGTCGAACAGCTGCGCTGGCCACAATGCTCCGTCGACCACATCGATGAACGACTCGGTTCCGGCGGACTGGTCGAGTGTCTCACCCAGTTCGTCGAGTTCGACTGGCAGCCGAATCAGATCTGCTGCGGTGTGGTCCGCATAGTGCTTGAGCTCGGCGATGAGTTCGGCGTCGCCGGTCCAGCCCCGTTCATCCAACGCCTCGATCAGCGACCGAGCGATTGCGACGAGGGATTCCGAGCGTTCGGCGCGCAGCAGTGCACTGCCAGCGTGTTGGAGCCCATCGACGGGAACGTCGTCGGTTAACACGTCCTCGACCGATCGCGTGTCAGCGCCGGCGATGCGGAGTTGCTTCAACCACAGGTCACGACTCATCGACTACTCCCGTCCATCACCGGGCATTCAACGATAGACCCGATTTCGGGCCTCGCCCGGACAGTGACTCGCAAAGCGCACTCACACCAGGCAGCCTGCTCGCACCTTCATCGCCGAAGCCACGCGAGCTGCAGCAGGGCCACCGCCGTTGCGAGCGATACCGAGCGAGCGGGTCGCGCGTATCGCCAGCGATGCAGCCCCCGGCGGAGCGGTTCCGGCCGTCGGCTCCCGCGTCGATGGTCACCTTCGGATTAGTCGGAATCGAGACACTTCGGCGTACGTGGAAATCGCAGAAGAATGAGGTGCTTCACATTGAGCAACCGGACGAATTTGGAGCCGTCCGCGCGTTCGTACGTGACGACTGTGAGGTATTGAGCGGGCGGCGTTCCTCCACTCGCGACCTGCTACTGAATCGCGAGTACAACGATATTCTTCCGTGCCGACTCAACCCCCGGGAGACCTTCTGGAGCTGCACGAATCCGTGCGTCGGTACCTTCGCCGCAGAGGCGGCGGCTGTTACGTTTGAGAAGATCCAAGCTGCAGGTGATGATGTTCGGATGGCCCGACTCGATCAGCGCACACACGAAGCCAAAGTCGCTCTGGAGGTGTAGGCCAGCTGGTCGGCCTCGGCGGTTTCGAGCTTGGCGGCAACCTGTGGGGCGATTGTGTCGAGTTGGGTGACCACGGCCCGGAGCTGAGCGCAGGCGCCCTCGGCGTCGGGTTGGGCGAAGATCGTGCGGATCAACGCGGCGATCATCAGCCGGTGCTGGTGTTTCGCGACGGCTTGGCCAAACCGGCCCAACCCCCATCCCCCCCAATCACCACCACCCCAAGCCCCGACCCGTGCTCAAGAACAACAGACCCCACAACGACGATTGGTCGGCAATCTCCTAGGGTTGGCAGATCAATCATCAGTTCAGCACCTGATTCCGAGGAGCGCGATGGGGGCAAGATCCAATGCAACGGCGAGGCTGATCCTCGCTGTGGTCGTGTTGTCCGCCGGCACAGTTTTCTTGTCCCCGGCGGCCGGCGCGCAGGGCAACACACAGGATGAAGCGGAGGCGGCCCAGGAGCTTGCAGACCGTCACGTGCCGGTCATGATGCTCAAAGCGCAGGAGTATCCATGTGATCCGGACGGCGAGATGTACGCTCCAACGGCCGTGGACGTCGTGCTCGACAATCCGCAAATCATGCTCCGCGAGGTCAGCATCGGTGATCCGTTGGTGAAGCTGGGTCCCACGGCGTCCGATCTGTTCGACCTCGGCGAGGGGTACTACCTCGATTTTCCGGGACTCGCGGTCGATCCGGGGTGCCTGTACGAGCAGGACTTCGACAAGTTCAGCGACGGACGCCCCCCAGCGGTGTATGCCCACATCGCCCGACAGCCCGACCAGCCCGGCTTCCTCGCGTTGCAGTACTACTTCTACTGGTACTTCAACGACTTCAACAACAAGCACGAGAGCGATTGGGAGGGGATCCAGCTCCTGTTCGAAGCAGCGACCGTGGAGGATGCGTTGGCGTCCGAGCCGATCGAGGTGGCGTTTGCACAGCACGATGGTGGCGAGACCGCGGCCTGGGACGCGGCCAAGCTCGACCGCGACGGTTCACGACCCGTCGTGTACTCGTCCAAGGGTTCGCACGCCAGCTACTTCGGGTCGGCGCTCTACCTGGGGCGGCGCGGCAACCAGGGATTCGGCTGCGACAACACCGACGGTCCGTCCGAGCGCGTCGACCCCGAGGCGATCGTCCTTCCCGACACCGTCGTCGATCCCGAAGATCCGCTGGCTTGGGTCATGTTCGAGGGTCGCTGGGGAGAGCGACGCCCCGGGAGCTTCAACGGCCCGACCGGCCCGCTCGACAAGGAGCGTTGGACCGATCCGATCGATTGGCAGAACGGGTTGCGATCGTCGAGCGTGGTCATCCCCGGCGGGGACACGCAGGGCGACCAGACGATCACGGTCTTCTGCAACGCCGTGCAGTTGGGCTCCGGCACCGTCATCAGGTTCACCCAATCACCGGGCAGGGTGGTGGTGACCGCTGCGATCCTGTTGGTGGTCGGCGTCTGGGTGCTTCGTCGAACCGACTGGTCGGAGGTGGCGCCAATGCCAATCCGTCGTCGCCGACGGGCCGGCCAGCTGATTCGTGCGGCAGCGACTTCGGCCCGCAATTCCCCTCGTGCGGTGGTCTCGTTCGGCGCGATCTACGTTCCGATCGTGGTCCTCGTGGCCCTGCTCGGTGCCCTGATCTCGGTGATCCCGCTCCTGAAGGAGATCCAAGGCCTCGCGGGCCCAAGGAGCGGGACCAGGCTCGTGCTCGCCCTGCTCGTCGGGACGGTGCCACATCTCTTCGGCTACACCGCAGTCAACGCGGTGGTCGCCACCTATGCGGAGGCGATCGACTCGGGGCAAGCCCGGTCGAGCTCGGACTGCGCCTGGCTCGTGTGGCAGCGGCGTCGAGAGTTGGTCTCCGGTCTGGTTCGGGCGATGGTGATCGTCATTGTCCTGATCGTGAGTGTCATCGGCATCCCGTGGGGCATCAGGCAGTTGGTCCGGTATCAGTTCATGGCGCAGGCGGTGATGCTCGAGGATCTCGATGGTCGGCGTAGCCTCGCCCGCAGCTCCGAGCTCGTCCGCGGACGGTGGTGGCACACGGCACTGGTCATCGGCAGTTTCAACGGCCTCTTCGTCATCATCGGGCTCGTGTTCTCGTTGCTCCTGCTGCTCCTGCTGCCGAGCATGCCACTGTGGCTGTTCTCGGCGGCCGTGGCGCTCATAAACGGCCTCGTGGTTCCGTTCGTCGCGCTGGCACAGACCCTGCTCTACGGTGACGCAGTGGCCGAGGATGAGGCTTCACCTGACCGTGACCTCGTCAACGCCTGATGGACGGGCCACGTCCTCTGTGGCCCGAGGCCGGGCTGGGACCGAGGTGTGGTGGCTGAACGACTGAGGCCGCAGCGCGCCACGGGAGCGGCGCGCTCTTTTCGCAATCGGATGCGGTATCGGTTCGATCGATTGTTGGCACGGGGTACCTGGGCGGTGCTGCTCTGGCTGGGTGCTCTCACGTTCGTCGTGGTCCTTGCGAGCACGACGTTGCTGGTGCTGTTCGGCGTGACCTTTGCCGGGAGCGAGAATCAGTCCTGGCTCGAGGACTTCTGGCAGACCCTGCTTCGGATCCTGGACACCGGAACGATGGCCGGTGACGTCGGCTGGGGCCGCCGCGTCCTGTCTCTGATCGTGACACTGGTGGGCCTGCTGCTCGCCGGCACGCTGATCGGCCTCATCGCGGCCGGAATCGAGCAGCGAGTCGAGCGCCTCCAGCAGGGCCGTAGCATGGTCGTCGAGTCGGGCCACTACGTCGTGCTGGGCTATTCCGGCCGGCTTCCCGTGGTGATCGAGCAGTTGACGACGGCGGGCGCCGACACCGATCGAGATGTGGTCGTCGTGATGGCCGATCGCGATCCCTCGGCGGTGAGCAAACTGCTTCGCACCGGGGTGGCCCCGGCGGGCCGGAGTCGAATTGTGGTCAGGTCTGGTGACCCGCGCCAGCCGTCGACGCTCGAACTCGCCAGCATCGACCTGGCGCGCGCCGTGGTCGTACTCGCCGACGATGATGACCCTGGCGATGGCGGCGTCATCACGACCGTACTGGCCCTGGGCCAGCTGATCGGGTTCGATCGAGTGCCCGTCATCGCCGAGGTATCGAGCGTGCGGATCGGTGAAGAGCTCGTCCGTGCCACCGGGCCGGCGGTTCATCCGGTGGCAGCAACCGTGGCCGCGGCACGCGTGGCGTCCTTCGTGCTGCGGCAACCGGGGTTGGGCGAAATCGTCGAGGAGCTCACCGATGCAGCAGGGTCGGGGATCTACGTGACGGAGGCGCCCGAGGTCGTCGGCATGCCGTTCGGCGATCTGATCTTCCGCTTCGATCGGGCACGGCCGATCGGGCGTGTTCGACGCGACGGCAATGTCGAGATCAACCCCGAGCCGTCCACCGTGTTCGAGCACGGTGATCGTCTCGTCTCGATCGCGCCAGAGCGCGCCGCCGTGGTCCCGTCCTGGCATGGCAGACCTGCACCCCCTGGACAGGTGATCGATCTGTCGATCGCACCGGTCGGGATGCGGCTGTTGTTCCTGGGTTGGGGTCGGCTAGGTCCGCCGCTACTCGCTCAGTTCGACGACTTCGCCGCTCCGAGTTCGACGGTCACCATCGTCCACGACACTGCCGTCATCGCCCACCAAGAGATCGAGCTCCCCGCTGCGGTGAACTTCGAGGTCGCGACCGTCCCACGATCGGACTGGGCGTTGTCTCTGGACGCCGATCTGACGTCGGTCGTGCTGCTGGGAGCGTCCGGTGGGAGCGGTCCTGATGATGCCGATGGCCGCACCTTGCTCGACCTCATGCTCGTCAAGCGAATGCTTCGTGCCGGTGCCCGCCCGCGGCCCCAGCTGTTCGTGCATCTCGTCGAGGCAGGCCGGGCGACCCTCGCGGAGGTCGACGGCATCGACGAATTCGTCATCAGTGACGCGCTGGGAAGCCGACTACTCGCCCAGTTCGCCCGCTCTCCCGAACGACGCCGTGTGCTCCTGGAACTGTACGCCGCCGACGGCCCGTCCCTGCACCTCGTCTCACCCGCCCGGCTCGGCGCCGCCGACGCGGGCGACTTCGGCGACATCGTTGCGGCAGCCGCCTCGGCTGGGCTGATCGCCATAGGAATACTGCGGGTCACCGACCGCGGCACCCAAGTCGTCTTGTCCCCTCCGGTCGCTGACCGTATCGAGCTGGCACCAGACGACCAGATCGTGATCGTCGGCTGAGGTCAGCCCCGCCCAACCATACGTTCGGCGATCGCACGCGCCGGGCGGGCTCCGACCGCCCGAACAATGCCCAATCGATCGATGCCGTACAGCGTTCGAGGTTCCGTTCTCGCATTCCCAGCTCGTGACGACGCCGACGGTCCGCGGCCACCCAGGAGATGTTGCCGCGTGCGGACCGCACTGAGTGCCAGAGCGCGTCCGGCGA
>CAMYLA010000117.1 GCA_947259095.1 uncultured Acidimicrobiaceae bacterium
TCACCGTGAGTCGACTCATCAGTAGTCCAGTACCTTTCGTAGCGCCTCGCCGACCCGATCCGGGCCCGGGAAATAGACCCACTCCAGACCCACAGGATAGGGGGTGTCGTAGCCGGTGACCCTGGTGATCGGGGCCTCCAGGTGATCGAAGCATCGCTCCTGGACCTGGGCCGACAGCTCGGCCCCGAAACCACCGGTCCTGGTGGCCTCGTGCACCACAACGCAGCGGCCGGTTTTGGTCACCGAGGCCACGATGGCCTCGGTGTCGAGTGGGAGCAGGGTTCGCAGATCGATGATCTCGGCGTCGATACCGGTTTCGGCCGCCGACGCCTCGGCCACGAACCGCAGCGTGCCATAACACAGTACGGTTACGTCGGAGCCGGCCCGCACCACCTCGGCCTTGCCGAGCGGCACGGTGTAGTGACCCTCCGGTACCGAGCCGAGCTCGTGGCGGGACCATGGCTGGATCGGCCGATCGTGGTGGCCGTCGAACGGGCCGTTGTAGAGCCGTTTCGGTTCGAGGAAGACCACCGGGTCCGGATCCTCGATGGCGGCGATCAGCAGCCCCTTGGCATCGATCGGGTTGGACGGGATGACCGTCTTGAGGCCGGCCACGTGGGTGAACAGCGCCTCGGGGCTCTGGGAATGGGTCTGCCCACCCCGGATGCCACCGCCGACCGGCATCCGGATGACCATCGGTGCGGTGTATCCCCCTGCCGATCTCGACCGGAGCCTGGCCGCCTCGGAGACGATCTGGTCATAGCCGGGGTACATGTAGTCGGCGAACTGGATCTCGGCCACCGGCCGCATCCCGAAGGCCGCCATCCCGACCGCCGAGCCGACGATGCCGCTCTCGCTGATCGGGGTGTCGAACGACCGGTGCATCCCGAACTCCTCCTGGAGCCCTTCGGTGCAGCGGAACACCCCGCCGAAGAAGCCGGCGTCCTCACCGAACGACACCACCCGATCGTCTCGGGCCATCATCACCGCCAGGGCGTCCCTGATGGCCTCGATCATGGTCATCGACCGGGTGGAGGTGGTGGGCCGGGCCGGGGTGGGGGCCATCGAGTATGGGTTGATCGACGGGTCCTGGTCGAGCGCCATGTCAGTACCCCAATTCCTGTCGTTGCTCGACGAGATGGGGTGGCATCTCGGCATAGACGTGGCGGAACATCTCGACCGGCGACACCGCCGGACCGTCGGCCAGGGTGCCGAGCGCCTCGGCTTCGGCCACCGCGGCCGATACCCGCTCCCGGCACTCGGTCGTCAAAGCTTCGGCGTTGCTGCGGGTCATCTGGTCGGCGCCGATCAGGTGCTCGGTCAGCCGGTCGATCGGATCGCCCAGTGGCCACGACTTGGCCGCTTCGGCAGGCCGGTACTTCGACGGATCGTCAGAGCTGGAATGCGAGGCCGCCCGGTAGGTGATCCACTCGATCAGGGTCGCCCCGTGCCCGGCCCGCGCCCGCTGGGTGGCCCACTGGCTGGCGGCGTAACCGGCCAGGAAGTCGTTACCGTCGACCCGCAAGGTGGCCAGACCGTAGCCGATGCCGCGCTGGGCGAACGAGGCGTTGCTGCCGCCGGCGATGCCCCGGAAGCTGGAGATGGCCCACTGGTTGTTGACCACGTTGAGGATCGCCGGCGGCTGGTAGACCGAGGCGAAGACCAGCGCCGAGTGGAAGTCGTTTTCGGCGGTGGCCCCCTCGCCGGTCCAGCCGACGCCGACGATGCGCTTGTTCTGGATCGCCCCCGCCATGGCCCAGCCGACGGCCTGGATGTACTGGGTGGCGAGGTTGCCGGAGATGGAGAAGAAGCCGCATTCCGGGACCGAGTGGAGACTCGGCAGCTGGGCCCCCTTCAGCCGATCCCCGGAGTTCGACAGGACCTGGCACGCCATCTCGGTGATCGAGTGGCCGTTTGCCACCAACAGACCACCCTGGCGGTAGGTCGGGAAGTGCATGTCGAGGCCCTGCCCGTAGCCCGGTGAGCTCTCGTCGACCGCCATGGCCGACGCGGTGGCAACCGCCTCCTCGCCGAGCGAGCGGATGGCGAAGGCCGCCTTGCCCTGCCGTTGGAGGAGGAAGAACTGTTCCTCCAACAACCGGGTGGTGATCATGTGGGTCAGCGCCGTACGTTTCGTCTCGCCGTCGAGGTTCGGGTCCCAATTGCCGCCCGCCCGGCCGTCGTCGTCGAGGACCCGGATCATGGTGGTGGCCAGCGGGTAGCTCTCGGGGGCGGCCACGTCGATCGCCGGTCTGATGGCCTCGTCGACCGGTGGGATGGCCAGGAACGAAAAGTCGGGGTCCTCCCCGGGCCGGGCCGCTGGTTCGGGGACGTGGAGGCGCATCTCGATCTGTGACATCAGGTGTTCCAATCGCATGCAGGGGGGCGGAGTGAAGCGGTGGCGAGGTGGCTTTCGATGACAATTCTCCCATCGACCCGCCGGGTTTTCGGTCATCCGTACGGATCCTGTCATCAAAGTATGCTTAGCATTCGAATCGAGTTCAACTGACTCGAATAGTATTCGGGTTGCGAAGACGATCGAGTCGAATAGTTCGGAATCGTAAGCCCAAACCCTCCATTATCCGAACGGATTGCCCCATGGCTGAACCGGTGACCAACCCGAGCGATCTCCTGCTGATCAAGGAGTTGCAACACGATGCCCGCCAGACCAATCGGGCCCTGGCGGCAAAGGCCGGTCTGGCCCCCTCCACCACCCTGGCCCGGGTCCGTGACCTGGAGCAGCGGGGTGTCCTGACCGGCTACCACGGCCATGTCGACCTTTCGGCGCTCGGTCGAGGACTCCAGGCGCTGGTCTTCGTTCGGCTCCAGCCCAAGAACGACGACATCATCAGCAGCTTCCTGGCCCACATGTGGGCCAAGCCGGAGACGACCGGGGTCGACCTGATCACCGGCGCCGAGGATGTCATCATCCATCTGGCCGTAGCCGACGCCGATGCCCTGCAGCGGGTGATCCTCAACGAGATCAGCAGCTTCCCCGGGGTGTTCGACGAGCGGACCTCGCTGCTGTTCGAACATCGACGAAAGAGTGTGATCGAGCCGATCGAACCTCGACAGGGCCCGTGAGAGGTTTGGTCCAGGGCCTCGGCGGATCGGGGGCGCCGCCGGTGGGTTCAGAGCCCGGCCAGGAACCCCAGCAGGGCCCGGTTGACCTCGGCCGGCCGCTCCTGTTGGAGCCAGTGCCCTGCCCCTTCGATGATCTCGAAGTGACGGAGGTCCGGTAGTGCGGCCCGCATCGTCTCCAATGCGTCTGGGGTATTGCCGGCAATCATGTCGGTGGAGCCGCCCATGTAGAAGCTCGGCTGCTCGATTGTCGAGCCGACCCATGGGGCCAACAGACCGGGCAACCGGTTGATGTTGCGGTACCAGTTGAGGCCACCCCGGAAGCCAGAACCGGCCAACTCGTCGATGTAGAACTGCAGGTCCGCCTTGGTCAGCCAGGGCGGCAGGGTGTCTGGCACGATCAGCTGTTCGCTGATCGTCTGACCCATCGGAAAGTGTCCGTCCCAGCCCTGGTCCAGGTCACCATTTGCCACCGCCTCGCCGGAGATGGTGTACAGGAACCCGAGGACCGAGCGTCGAAGGTCGGCCTCCAGGTCGGCTTCGGCCACGCCCGGTTCCTGGAAGTACAGCCGGTAGTAGTCGCGGTCAGGGCCGGCGGTCATCCGCATCACGTCGTTGACGGTGACCCCCTCCGGAAGGCCCCCGATTGGCGGGGTGAACGGCACGCTCAGGGCGGCAACGGCCCGGAACAGGTCGGGCCGGACGAGCGCCGAATACCAGGCCACCGGCGCCCCCCAGTCGTGGCCGACCACCACCGCCCGATCCTCGCCGAGCGCTTGGACGACACCGACGACGTCGCCGATCAGGTCCATGATCGAATACCGCTCGACAGCAGCGGGGGCGTCGGTCCGGCCGTAGCCCCGCATCGACAACGCCACCGCCCGGTACCCGGCCTCGGCCAATGCCGGGAGTTGATGGCGCCATGAGTACCAGCTCTCGGGGAAGCCATGGCAGAGCAACACCAATGGCCCTTCGCCCTGTTCGACGTAGTGGATGGTGATCCCGTTTGTTTCCACGGTGCCATGGGTCAGATCGCTCGAGTCGCTCATCCTCGTCATCTTTCCACGGTGTCGCCGGTGACAGCACCGGTTGCGCGAGATTGCCGCCGGACTACACCATGTGGCAGCGTCGATGAATGCATCAGATCGACCAGCTGCTGGTGGCCAACCGGGGCGAGATCGCCATCCGGATCATGCGGGCCGCCGAGGCCGAGGGCATCGGGGCCACCGCAGTCCACACCACCGACGACGCAGCGGCGCTCCATGTGATCCGGGCATCGTCGTCGCAGGCCCTGCCCGGCACCGGGGTGGCCGGCTACCTCGATATCGATGCCCTGATCGACGCGGCGAAGGTGGCCGGGGCCGATGCGGTCCACCCCGGCTACGGCTTCCTGGCCGAGAACGCCGAGTTCGCCAGGGCCTGTCAGGTGGCCGGGCTGACCTTCGTCGGCCCCGGCCCCGACCTGCTCGACCTGTTCGGCGACAAGGTGGCCGCTCGACGAGCGGCGGCGGCCGCCGGTGTGCCGGTGCTGGCCGGCTCGGCCGGTCCCTGCACCATCGAGGAGGCGGCGACGGTGCTGGCCGAACAGGGGGCGGTGATGCTCAAGGCGGTGGCCGGCGGCGGCGGCCGTGGGATGCGGGTGGTGCGGTCGGCCGAGGAGCTGGCCCCGGCCTGGGAGCGGTGCGCATCGGAGGCGGCCAAGGCGTTCGGCCGCAGCGAGCTCTATGTCGAGCAGCTGGTGCCGCGGGCCCGCCACATCGAGGTCCAGATCGTCGGTGACGGCACCGGGGAGGTGGCCCATCTCGGCGAACGGGACTGCAGCATCCAGCGCCGCAACCAGAAGCTGGTGGAGATCGCCCCCGCCCCCGGGTTGCCGCCCGAGGTCCGGGATCGGATCTGCGACGCCGCGGTCGCACTGGGCCGTTCGGTGGCCTATCGAAACGTCGGGACCGTCGAGTTCCTGGTCGACGCCGAGTCGCCGGACCGGTTCTGGTTCATCGAGGCCAACGCCCGGATCCAGGTCGAGCACACCATCACCGAGGAGGTGACCGGGATCGACCTGGTGGCCACCCAGCTGCGGTTGGCAGCCGGGGCCACGTTGGCCGAACTCGACCTGGTCGAGCCCCGAGCGGTGGCCGGCTGGGCCGTGCAGGCCCGGGTCAACACCGAGACCATCGATGCCACCGGCCTGACCAGACCGGCGTCCGGCACCATCGAGGTGATCGAGTTGGCTTCCGGCCCCGGGGTCCGGGTCGACACCGCCGGGTTCGCCGGCATGACGGTCAACCCGAACTACGACTCGCTGCTGGCCAAGCTGATCGTCCACCGTTCCTCGGGCGACTTCGCCTCGGTGGTGGCCAAGCTCCGCACCGCCCTGGCCGAGTGCCGGATCGAAGGGCCGGCGACCAACCTTGCGCTGTTGGCCAACATCGTCGCCCACGCCGACTTCGGCTCGGCCACCACGACCTTTGTCGACGACCACCTGGAGGAGCTGACGGCCCCGGTGGCCCGCCCGGCCCGCCACCCGGTGTCGGTTGGGGCCGGGCCCTGGCAAGGCGGCGAACCGGGCCGGCACGGCGCTGAACCGGTGGGCCGGGCCGGGGCCAGGCTGGCCAGCGACGATCCGCTGGCCGTCATCGACTTCGGTCGGGACGCGGCCCCTGACCGAACGGCCGGGGCCGCCGCCGAGGCCACGGTCGGGGACCTGGCGCCGGGTCGGGTGGCGGCCACCACCCCCCTCCAGGGCACGGTGGTGTCGATCGAGGTGGCCCAGGGCGACCTCGTGCACCACGGGCAGCTGGTGGCGGTGGTGGAGGCGATGAAGATGGAACACGAGGTGACGGCCCCGGTGGCCGGCACCATCGACCGGATCGACGCCGCAGCGGGCGACACGCTGTGGGCAGACCAGCTGATCCTCGTCATCGTCGAGGGATCGACCGGCGACGACGCCGAGCTGGACGAGGAGGAGATCGACCTCGACGAGATCCGGCCCAGCCTGGCCGAGACGCTGGCCCTGCGGGCCAGGATGATGGACGACGCCAGGCCGGCCGCGGTCGAGCGGCGCCGCAAGACCGGCCAGCGGACCGCCAGGGAGAACCTGGCCGACCTCGTCGACGCCGACACGTTCGTGGAGTACGGGCCGATGGCCCTGGCCGCCCAGCGCCGACGCCGGACCAAGGAGGACCTGATCGACCGCAGCCCGGCCGATGGGCTGCTGACCGGGGTGGCGTCGGTCAACGGCGAGCTGTTCGACGCCCCGACCAACCGGTGCGCGGTGATGATCTACGACTACACGGTCTTCGCCGGGACCCAGGGCATCCGCAACCACGCCAAGACCGACCGGATCATCGACGTGGCCACCGAGGGTCGGATGCCGTTCATCCTCTATGCCGAGGGTGGCGGCGGCCGCCCCGGTGACACCGACGGCGGTGACTTCGGCAGCCGGACCTTCTCCCGGTTTGCCACCCTCAGCGGGCTGGTGCCGATGGTGGGGGTGGTGTCCGGCTACTGCTTCGCCGGCAACGCCTCGCTGCTGGGCTGTTGCGACGTGATCATCGCCACCGAGAACACCAACATCGGCATGGGTGGCCCGGCCATGATCGAGGGCGGCGGGCTCGGCATCTTCCGCCCCGAGGAGATCGGGCCGGCCCCGGTCCACGCAGCAAACGGTGTCATCGACGTGCTGGTGGCCGACGAGGCCGAAGCGACCGCGGTGGCCAAGCAGTATCTGGCGTACTTCCAAGGTCCGACCGACGGCTGGGAGGCCGGCGACCAGCGCTGGCTTCGCCGGACCATCCCAGAGAACCGGCTCCGGAGCTACGACGTGCGGGAGCTGATCGGCCACCTGGCCGACGTCGGCTCGGTGCTGGAGCTGCGGCGGGACTTCGGCCATGGCATGGTCACCGCCCTGATCCGCATCGAGGGCAAACCGCTGGGACTGATCGCCAACAACCCAAACCATCTCGGCGGGGCCATCGACTCCGACGGGGCCGACAAGGGAGCACGGTTCCTCCAGCTGTGCGACGCCTTCGACCTGCCGGTGCTGTCGCTGTGCGACACCCCGGGCATCATGGTCGGCCCCGAGGTCGAAAAAACCGCGCTGGTCCGTCATGCCAACCGGATGTTCCTGATCGGGGCAAACCTCGACGTGCCGATCTTCAGTGTGATCGTCCGCAAGGCCTACGGGCTGGGTGGGATCGCCATGGCCGGCGGCTCGTTCAAGGTCCCGACGTTCAGCGTGGCCTGGCCCACCGCCGAGTTCGGGCCGATGGGCCTGGAGGGCTCGGTCAAACTGGGATTCCGGGCCGAACTGGCGGCCATCGAGGATCCGGCGGAACGCAAGGCCCGCTACGACGAACTGGTGGAGAAGGAATACCAACGGGGCAAGGCGCTGAACCACGCCACCGGCTTTGCGGTCGACGACACGATCGACCCGGCCGACACCCGGCACTGGCTGGCCGGTTTGATGACCGCCATGCGGCCGCCGCCGCCCCGCCACGGCAAGAAGCGGCCGGCCATCGACGGCTGGTGATCGCCGGGCCTGACGACCCGGTTGCCCTGACCGGCCGGGAACGTCAGCCCAGCCGATCCCTGACCGAGGTCCAGAAGCCGGCGGCAACGGTGACCGGATCGGCATCGGCGGGAAAGTCCGAGAGCTTCAGCACCGCACCGGTGAACGATGGGGCGTTCCAGACCGGATCGTCGTCGTCGAGGCCCAGCCGGTCCGGCCACCAGACGCTGACGTAGAGGTACGGCTCGTCGATGCCGTGGTCGCCGGGCGATGCGCCGTAGCTGGCCCGATGGTCCTCGTCGCCGACCTCGATGGCCGGATCGAAATGGCCCGGCCAAAGCTGGGGGCGACTGGGCTCCACCGAGGCCGGATCGCTGCGTACCGCTTCGAGGGCGGCGAAGGCCATGGCGAACCAGTGGCCGAGGAAGTCGGCGGCGGCCTCGTCGATGGCCAGCTCGGCGTTGACGTCGCCGACCGGTGGCGAGTCGTCCTCGGCCCCGGCGTCGGTCCTGATCGTAGAGCCGAGCATGTCGGCCGCGGCCTGCAGGGTGGTGATCGGGGCCACCGAGACATGCCCGCCCTGCTGGTCGACCAGGTTCACCCCCTCGATCCTGATCTGGCGGTCGACGATGGCGTCTGCCGAACGGAAGAACGGCGTTCCGAACCCGCCGAGGGTCCAGCGAAGGCCGAACTTGCCGTTTGCGGCATGGCGGACCGGGGCCACCACATAGGCCGCCAGCCGGTGGAGGTCGACCCGGGTTGCGCTCAGCGTGGGCGGCGGGCCTGGCAGCCGTCGAGCACCGCCGAGCCAGCGGACGGCCACCCACTGATCGTTGGCCGGATGGTCGGCCAGCCAGGTGTTCCAATCGGCATCGCCGGACAGGCCGGCCGGTACCAGCACCGGGGTGGCCGGGTCGAGCGCTTCGTCACCGTCATCGGCGGCCACCGGATCGTCGGCGAAGAACGGTTCCTCGGTGACCGCCGGGCCGGACGGTTCGAGGACGCGGGCGACCCATCGATCGCCGACCAGGGCTTGGGCTTCGGCCCGAGCGTTGCGTGCTGTGCTGGTCGTTGTCATGACTGGTCAACCCCGTTGCCGTCGGCTTCTGTTCCCCTGATCCTGGCACGGTCGCCCGAGCGCTGCGGCCATCGTGGCCTGGCTCGGCCGACGGCCGTCGGCGTAGGCTCTCGGGATGCCCGAACTGATGAGGGCCGGCCGCATGGTCGGCGTGAACGACATGCGATGCGAGGAAACACCGATCCCCACAATCGAGGCCGGCCAGATCCTGGTCAAGACCCGGATGGCCTCGATCTGCGGCTCCGACCTGCATGTGGTCTGTCACGGGGCCGGGATTCGATTCGACATGCCGTGCAAGCACGGTTACCCGGGCCATGAGGGCATCGGTGAGGTGGTGGCATCGAACCATGCCGGTGTGGCGGTCGGCACCGAGGTGCTGTGCTTCCCGAACGCCTCCAACTCCGAGGGGTTCAGTGAGTACCAGCGCATGGACGGCAAGTACGTGCTGCCGCTGCCCGATGGTGAGGTGGCGCCGGAGCACTTGTTGATGGCCCAGCAGTTGGGCACGATCATCTACGCCGCCCGCCAGCGCCCGGTCGACGTGGTCGGCAAGACGGTGTTGGTGATCGGCCAGGGCTCGGCCGGGCTGTTCTGGACCTACTGGTTGAAGCGGAGCGGGGCCGCGACGGTGATCGCCGCCGACCTTTCCGATGCCCGGCTGGCGGTGTCGGATTCCTATGGCGCCGATGTGACCGTCAACGTCGGTGAGGTCGAGCTCGACGAGGTGATCGCCGAGCTGACCACCGACGGCGCCGACTACGTGGTTGAGGCCGTCGGCCGCCGGGAGACCCTGTTCCAGTCGATCGAGCTGGTCCGTCCCGACGGCGATCTGCTGTGGTTCGGCCTGCCGGACACCGACGACAGTGTGCAGATCAGCTTCGCCAAGTTCTTCCGCAAGCGGCTGACCGCCAGCAGCACCTACGGCGCCCAGGACGAGGGAGATGCGGTGTCGTTCCAGGCCGCCCTCGATCTGATCGCCGGCCGACACATCGACGTGTCGCCACTGCTGTCGCACATCTACCCGGTGGAGGAGATCCAGACCGCGTTCAGGGTTGCCAACGACCCGGTGCCGGCCGGGGCGCTCAAGGTCAGCGTCTCGTTCTGATTCGATCGATCGGCCGTCGACCCCTCGGTATCGGGGCCGACTCGGGGCCGGTTGGCATCGCTGGCCGGGACCGGCCCCAGCCACTAGCCTCGGCCGATGAGGCAGATGGTGATCACGGTCATCGGCGACGATCGAGCCGGGCTGGTCGAAGCGCTGTCGGGGGCCATCGCCGGGAGCGGCGGCAACTGGGAGCGGAGCCAACTGGCCGAGCTTGGTGGCAAGTTCGCCGGCGTTGTCCTGGTCAGCGTGCCGGCATCATCGCTTGACGCACTCACCGCCGACCTGGATCGGATCGAGTCCGAGGGCCTGCTGCACGTCTCGATCACCGAGGCCATCGCCACCGAGGGCGGAACCGGGGGTGGCGCCAGGCTGACCATGAAATTGGTCGGCCAGGACCACGCCGGGATCGTGCACGAGATCTCCCAGGTCCTGGCCGGGCATCGGGTCAGCATCGAGGAGCTGGAGACCGCGGTCGTCCCGGCCCCGATGGGAGGGATGCTGTTCGAGGCGTCCGCGGTGCTCGAGGCACCGCCGGGGCTGTCCATCGACGAGGTCCGCAACACCCTGGAAGCGGTGGCCCAGGACCTGATGGTCGACCTCGACTTCGACGCCCATTAGTCACCTGCCAGGCTCATCGAACTCGGCTCAGATCAGCAGGGCGTCGGCGACGATGTCGACAAGGGCCGGGCCGGGGTGGGCCAGGGCCGCGCTCACCGCGCCATCGAGCTGATCGGGCTCGGTGACCCGGAACCCCTTGGCCCCGCACAACTCGGCGAAGGCGGCAAAGTCCGGGTTGTGGAGCGACGTCTGCCAGACGTCCCAATGGGCCGCCCGCTGCTCCTTCGAGATCTTGCCAAGCTCGCTGTTGTTCAACAGGAAATGGGTGATGTTCATGTCGTACTTGACCGCGGTGGTCAGCTCCATGGCGTACTGGCCGAAGCCACCATCGCCGCTGACACTCACCACCGGCCGGGCGTCGCCGACCGCGGCCCAGGCACCCATGGCGGCGGGGAAGGCGAAGCCGATCGAGCCCAGATAGCCGGACATCAACACGTCCTGGGAACCGGACACCTCGAAGTAGCGGCCGAACGAGTAGGTGTTGTTGCCGACATCGACCGCAATGACCGCGTCGGCCGGCACCAACCGGCTCAGGCTGTCCATGGCGGCCGCCGAACCGACCCCGGACGCCGATGCGTCGGCCATGCGCCGCCGTTTCTCGGCCAACCAGATCTCACGCCGCTCGATGACCTCGGCAGCCATGTCGGTGGCCGACGGCTCGCTCGGCAGGGCGGCCAGCAGCTGCCGGGCGGTGACCCCGACATGGCCCTGCAGTGGCAGCTCGACGGCATGGAAGCGACCGAGGGCCATCGGGTCGAAATCGACCTGGATCAGGGGCTTGTAGTCTGCGATGCCGGTGTGGTTGGCGAAGCTGGCGCCGAACACCAGCACCAGATCACTCTCGTTCATGAACCAGCTGGCCACCGGGGTGCCCGATCGACCCATCACCCCACAACCGAGGTGGTGGTCGTCTGCGATCAGGCCTTTGCCCTTGAAGGTGGTGGCCACCGGCGCCCCCAGACGCTCGGCCAGCTCGATGACCTCACCCATCTGGCCCCTGGCGCCGTTGCCGACGATGATCATCGGCCGCGCCGCCTCGGCCAACATCGCCGCCGCCCGGGCCACGTCGTCGGCCGGCGGTGAGATCTCCCGGGAACCGGTCCGCCCGTCGGGACCGCCGACCTTTGTATCCTCGCCAACCGGCAGGTGCTGGATCTCGTCCGGCAGAATCAGATGGGACACGTCCCGTTCGACGATGGCCGTCTTCATGGCCAGCGTCGCCATCTCGGCGTGGTTGGAGGTGGCGTGGATGGTCTCGCTGAAGCGGGCCACGGCCCCGAAGGCCCCCTCGAGATCGGTGTCCTGGAATGCTCCCCGGCCTTTCACGCTGGATGGCACCTGCCCGGAGATGGCCAGGACCGGCGCCCGATCCTCTTTGGCGTCGTAGAGGCCGGTCAACAGGTTGGTCGAGCCGGGCCCGGCGATGCCGAAGCACCCCGCCGGCCGGCCGGTGAGCTTGCCGTAGGCGGTGGCGGCGAACGCCGCCGCCCCCTCGTGGCGGATGCCGATGTAGGTCAGGTCGCCCCTGGCCTCGGCCTTGCGCATGGCGTCGGCGAATCCCAGGTTGGAGTGGCCGACCATGCCGAACACGTGGGTCAGCCCCCAGTTGGTCATCGTCTCCACCAGCACGTCTGACACGGTGCGGACCACCGCCGGCTCCGGCGGCAGCGACACGTAGACCCCGTCGTCTCGGACCTCGGTGGCGAAACAGGCCGGGGCGTCACTGAAACCCTGCGGCGGCTTTCCGTTGATCGGCGAGTAGTCGTAGCCGTGCCAGGGGCACCGGAGCCAGCCGTTCTCGATCGAACCCTCGCCGAGAGGACCACCCTGGTGGGGACAGGCGTTGTCGATGCAGCCGTACCGTCCCTGGTGGTGGCTGAGGGCGAAGGTCCGGGTCCCCACCGCCACCGTCTTGACCCGGCCCTGGTCGAGTTCGTCGGGTTCCAGGACCCGGTGCCAGCTGTTGCCGTCGGCCGCTTCGGGGGCCTCGGTTGATGGATTCGGGTTCTGGTC
>CAMYLA010000118.1 GCA_947259095.1 uncultured Acidimicrobiaceae bacterium
CGGAGCTGATCTTCGAAGCCGAAGACGTCGAACTGCACGACGTCACCTCGGCCACCCCGTGGGTCGGCTACCGATCCAACGGCCAGACCGAGCGGATCGACTGCGACTTCATCGCCGGCTGCGACGGCTTCCACGGCCCCAGCCGTCAGGCCATCCCCAGCCACGTCCGCACCGAGTACGAAAAGGTCTACCCGTTCGGATGGTTGGGCATCCTCTCCGAGACTCCGCCGCTGCCGATCCTGCTGTACGCCAACCACGAACGCGGCTTCGCCCTGTGCTCGATGCGGAATCCGATGCTCAGCCGGTATTACGTGCAGTGCCCCCTGACCGACACCACCGACGACTGGTCAGATGATCGGTTCTGGACCGAACTCTTGGCCCGCCTCCCCGCCGACCAGGCGGCCAGGATCCAGACCGGCCCATCGGTCGAGAAGTCGATCGCCCCGCTGCGGAGCTTCGTGGCCGAGCCGATGCGCCACGGCAACCTGTTCCTGGCCGGCGACGCCGCCCACATCGTTCCCCCCACCGGGGCCAAGGGGCTGAACCTCGCCGTGTCCGATGTCCGGTACCTGGCCCGGGGCCTCCAGGATCACTACAACGGCGACGATCGCCACCTCGACGGCTACTCCGACATGGCGCTACGGCGGGTCTGGGGTGCGGTCCGGTTCTCGTGGTGGCTGACCGCACTGCTGCACCGCTTTCCCGATCAGACCGACTTCGATCAGCGGACCCAGGAACAGGAATTGGTCCATTTGGCATCCTCGGCCCTGGCCCAGGCCGCCATGGCCGAACAATACGTTGGCCTGGGGTACGAATAATGGCTGAAGCGATACAAGACACCACCACCGACAAGCCGACCGGGCTGAAGAAGTACGTGCCGATCCTGGACTGGGGGCCCCGGTATCAGCGGACATGGCTCCGCTCGGACCTGGTTGCCGGCCTGGCCGTTGCCGCCCTCGTGGTGCCGAAATCGTTGGGTTATGCCGGGATCGCCGGCGTGCCCATCCAGCACGGCCTCTATGCGGCGGCCGCCGGCACCATCCTCTATGCCCTGTTCGGGACCTCGAAGCAGATCTCGACCGGGCCGAGCTCGGCGCTGGCCGCGGTGGCCGGCAGCGCCGTGGTTCTGGCCTCGGTGGCCGACGAGGAGGCGGTGGAGCTGGTCGCTTCGATCACCGCCCTGACCGGGGTGCTGTTCCTGCTGCTGGCCGTGTTCAAGATGGGGTGGATCTCGAACTTCCTCTCCAAGGCGGTCATCACCGGGTTCCTGTTCGGGGCCGCCATCGAAGTGGTGGTCGGTGAACTGCCAAAGATCACCGGCACCGAGATCGACGGTGCCAACGCCTGGCAGAAGCTGGGCAGCTGGTTCGACGGTCTCGGCGACACCGACGGCGAGACGCTGCTGGTCGGGGTGGTGTCGCTGGTGGTGATCATCGCCATCCGCTTCTCCGCCTCGGCGATCCCGGGCGCACTGGTGCTGGTCGTCGGAGGTCTGGTTGCGTCCGTGGCCCTCGACTTCGAAGGGCGCGGCATCGCCCTGGTCGGCGAGGTGCCCCGGGGCCTCGTGGCCCCCGCACTGCCCAACCTCCAGTTCATGGTCGACAATTGGGCGACCATCGCCCCGGCCGCAGTCGGGTTGCTGTTGATCGGCTTCTCCCAGACCGCAGCCGACGCCCGGGCGTTCGCCTCGAAACACCGCTACCAAATCGACGTCAACCAGGAATCGGTGGCTCAAGGCATGGCCAACCTGGGGTCGGGCCTGTTCCAGGGCATCCCGGTTTCCACCAGCCTGTCGGCCAGCTCGCTCAATGACGAGTCGGGGGCCAAGACCCCCATGGCATCGCTCACCAGTGGCGTGCTCATCGTGCTCACCCTGCTGATCCTGGCCCCCCTCTTCTCCGATCTGCCAAAGTCGGTGCTGGCGGCGTTGATCATCGATGCCGTCGTGTTCGGCATGATGGACGTCAAGGAGATGAGGCGCCTCCGGCGGGTGGCGAGGGTCGACTTCTGGATCGCCCTGTCGGCCGTGCTCGGCGTGGTGGCGGCCGGCGTGCTGGCCGGCGTCATCATCGGGGTCGTGCTCTCGCTCGGCTGGCTCGTCTACATCGCCACAACGCCGAACATCCCGGTGCTGGGCCGAAGGCCGGAGAGCGAGGTGTTCCAGAGCCTGACCCACCATCCCGACGGGGAGTCCTACCCGGGCCTGCTGGTCCTGCGTTTCGACGGGGGCCTGTTCTTCGCCACGACCGGCGCCCTCACCGACCGGCTCCGAGAGCTGGCCCAGGACGCCGAACCGAGATTCCATACCGTGGTCGTCAGTTTCGAAGGTGTCGACTTCATCGACTCCCAGGGATCGGAGACCCTGTCGGAGATTCTCGATCTGGCCGAGGCCTACGGCGCCGAGTTACGACTGGCCCGGGTCAAGCCGGACGTGCTGGAACTGCTCCGCCGAGACGGCGTGCTCGACAAGCTGGGCGAGGACCACCTGTACGGCAACATCTATCAGGCCGTCGAGGACAGGCTGCCGGCCGGTCCTCGATGATGATCGGCCGTGGTCGCATGACACGGAGAGCAGCGGTTCGAGTAGTTTTGGCAGCAAGGACGACGGGCAACCGGGACGGACGGCCGTGAGATGAACAGCAGAGAACCACGAGACTACGACGACATCCCCGGCACCTACGTGTTCGACGGCGAACACAGCCGCAAGGGTTTCGCCCTCAACATGTTCTGCATGTCCCTCAACGAGGAGCACAACCGGGAATCGTTCCGCCGCGATCCGGGCGGCTACCTCGATCAGCATCAACTCACCCCCGAACAGCGCCGGGCCGTCGAGGAACGGGACTGGCTGGCCATGCTTCGCCTCGGCGGCAACATCTACTACACGTTCAAGCTCGCCATCTTCGACGGCCTCAGCATGCAGGACGTCGGCGGGGCGATGTCGGGCCTCAGCGGCGAGGAGTTCTCCCAGATGATGATCGACGGCGGCCGCTCCGTCGACGGCAACCGATCGAAGGCCGAGCAGGCCGCAGCCGGCGCCGGCGGCCCGGCAGCAGGAGCAAACTGATGGCCGAGATCATCGCCGGCATCGGCACCTCCCATGTGCCGGCCGTCGGCGCCGCCATCGACAACGGCAAGCAGGACGAACCCTACTGGGCCCCCTATTTCAACAAGATCCAGCCGGCCCGGGATTGGATGGCCGAGGCCCGGCCCGATGTCTGCATCGTGGTCTACAACGACCACGCATCGGCGTTCTCGCTCGACCTGATCCCCACCTTCGCCATCGGGGTGGCGGCCCGGTTCGATCCGGCCGATGAGGGCTACGGGCCCCGCGGTGTGCCGGCGGCGGATGGCCACCCCCAGTTGGCCTGGCATCTGGCCGAATCGTTGATCACCGACGAATTCGATCTCACCATCGCCAACAAGCTGCCGATCGACCACGGCTGCACCGTGCCGCTGTCTGTGCTCTACGGCCGACCGGACGCCTGGCCCTGCCGGATCATCCCGCTCTGCGTGAACGTGATCCAATACCCGGCACCGACCGGCCACCGGTGTTTCGAGCTCGGCAAGGCGATCCGCCGGGCGGTCGAGACATACCCCGGCGACGAACGGGTGGCCATCTTCGGTACCGGCGGGATGTCGCATCAGTTGCAGGGCGAGCGGGCCGGGCTGATCAACACCGACTTCGACCTGGCGTTCCTCGACAGGCTCGTCTCCGACCCCGAGACCCAGGCCCGCGTCGGGCACACCGAGTACCTCCGAGAGGCCGGCTCGGAAGGTATCGAGCTGGTGATGTGGTTGGTGATGCGGGGGGCGCTGAGCCCCCGGGTCACCGAGGTCCACCGATCACATCACGTGCCGACATCGAACACCAGCAACGGGCTGATCATCCTGGAGAACGCGGCCTGAGCTCGGACGTCACGAGGCCAGCATCAGGGCGGTCCAGGTCTGCAGTCCGACCACCCCGTCCAGCTCCAGGCTCCGAGACACCTGATACCGCTCCACTGCGGCCAGGGTCAGCGGGCCGAAGACCCCGTCGTCCTCGCCGGGGGCGAAGCCGAGTGCGATCAACCGTCGCTGCAGGTCCACCACATCCAGACCGGTGTCGCCACGCTGCAGGCTGGGCCTGGTCGAGGGGTGGGAGTCCGGCGAGCGGGTCCCAAGCTTGACCGGCGACGCATCCGGATCAACCGCCGGCTGGCCGGTCAGCAGCGCGGTCCAGCTCTGCAACCCGACGATCCCGTCGACGTCGAGCCCCCGGGACAGCTGATAGTCGGCCGTTGCCCGTTCGGTGAGCAGGCCGAACTCCCCGTCGACCTCGATCACGAAGCCGGCGGCGGTCAGCCGTCGCTGCAACTCCTCGACGCTGGGCCCGTTGCTCGGGTTGGCCAGCACCGGCCACGAATCCGGTTTCGTGGGGTCGGGAGGGACGAGCGCCACGGTGGCCCAGTCGATGCCGGAGGCGATCTCGGTCCTCGACGCCACCACCTCGAAGTGCATGGCGTCCTTCACCGAGCGGTAGTCGCCACCCCACCTGAACACCGGGGCGCCGTTGCCGGTGCGTATGGCCTTGATGGCGGCCACCATGTCCGGCGGCATGTCGGTGACCAGCCTGTTGTCCCTGCGGTACGGGTTGGAGTTCCAGTTGATGTCGGCCGCGATGCCGTAGGCATGGAGGCTGAACGCCGACCCGCCGGTGATCTGCCTGCAGTTGAAGGCTCCGGTGTCGGCCGGGCGGGGGCGGTAGCCGGAGGCCTGCATCACGCCGTCGAGGGCCTGGAACGCCTCGACCACCTCGGTCGCCACCGACAGCTTGGCCCCGGAGTGGAGTGTGACCACCCGCAGCGTTCGCTCACAGGCCGGGGCCCAGATCTTGCGGAGCTGGCTGGTGGTGCGCATGTCGATCTCCCTGCGATCAAAGCGGTCGACACCATCAGTTTCGCGCCACGAGGCCGACACCACCATGAAAAAGTCGGGCCCAGCCGGGGCGGCACCTGTCGACGGACCGTGGTTGACTGTGGCCATGGCCGAACCCCAGCAGCAACCGAACCGCAACCAAGACAGCACCCAGGCCCTGTTCCGGTCGCTGAACCGATTCGTGAGGCCCCTGGTCAAGGCCGGGCTTGGCTCGCCGCTTCCGGTCGGCCTCGGGGCGGTGGTGCTGGAGAGCACCGGCCGGGTCAGCGGCGAGCCGCGGGAGGTGCCGGTGCTCGGGCTCCGGCTCGGGGACCGGGTGGTGGTGTCGACGGTGCGAGAAAACTCCCAGTGGGTCAAGAACCTCGAGGCCGACGACGAGGCCGCGGTGTGGTTCTGCGGCAGGCGACGGCCGGCAACCGCCACGGTCCGCAGGGGACCGCTGAACGTGGTCAGCCTCGACAGCTCCGGCTGAACCGCCGGAGACGACGGCCACCGGCGGGCTCAGGCCGGGCACCGGCGAGCTCAGGCCAGGCACCGCAGTGGGCGACCACCGTTGAAGGTGATCATGTCGCCGATGGCCGCGGCCAGATCGATGCGGGCACCCGGTTCGCCGCCGCCGGCTTCGAAGATCGCCCGATGGAGGTTGCCGACGATGCGCTCGGCGTCGGTGAGCTCGGCGAAGTCACCGAGGTCGGTTTCCCTGGCCGCGTCGAGCGGCGCCACGCCGGACCGATGGGCGTCGGCCGCCACCTCCTGCACGAACCGGTAGTAGTCGGCCAACCGGTCGAGCACCCCCAGGTCGCAGACCGGCCCGTGACCGGGCACGATCACCTCGGCGTCGAAGGTCCGCAGCCGCTCGATGGCGGTCAGCGCGCCGGACACCGAACCCATGAGCACGAACGGTGTGCCGCCGTTGAACACCAGATCGCCGCTGAACAAGGCCCGCTGCTCCGGTAGCCAGGCCACGATGTCGTTGGTGGTGTGGGCCGGACCGCCGATGTAGTGCAGTTCGATCCCCATCTCCCCGGTGTGGACGTGCATGTGGTCGGAGAAGGTCAACATCGGTGGGGCCAGTTCGAGGTCACCCCAGTCCGGTGTGGGGTCGCCGAAGATGCCCTCGTAGGTGTGGATGCCGCCGGCGATCATCTCCTCACGGCACCGGTCGTGGCCGATGATGGCCGCCGGGTGGGTCAGATAGTTGCCGTGGGTGTGGTCGCCGTGGTGGTGGGTGTTGACCACGACCCGGAGCGGCTCGGAGGTGATGGCCGTGACATTGTCCAGGAACCGTCTGGTTCGTCGTTCGGTGGCGCAGGTGTCGATGGCAACCACGCCCTCATCACCGATGATGAACCCGGTGTTGTTGATCCACCAGGTGCCATCGGGCTGAACGTAGGCGAAGACCTTGTCTGCGACCTCCTCGACCCGAGGGGGATCGAGATCATCGTGGTGGTCATGGCCGTGGTGGCTGCTCATGGTCGACCGGCTCCCTGCTGGCGTCGCCCGGTGAGGCGTCCGCCGTCTGCGGTGGCCCACCACTATTGTCGGCCGGCCAACCGATGGCCAACCGATGGTTGAGGACCGACTCGATCCATCGCCGACGGCGTCCAAACCCTGGTCCACCGGACCTGGTTCGGAGGAATCGGGTCGATCTGCTCACGAGCGGCGGCGACCGGCCGAACAAGATGGTGATGTTCCGCCACGTCGTCCGCACAACCCGCCCGATGGTGATCGCCTCCGTGTTCATCGTCATCGCCCTGCTCGCCGCCGTTGTCGGCCCGGCCTCACCGGCCGCCGCCGAATCGGCAAACGCCAGATTCGTCGTCGACGGCTACGACGAGCTCCTGGGGCGAACCGCCGACACCGGAGGTCTCGACTTCCACGTCAGCAGGCTGGCCGCCGGCGGCGACCGGACCCGCCTGGCCTTCGCCTACAGCCTGCTGTTCAGCCGGGAGGGATCACGACGGGAGGTGCAGCGAGCCTACGCCGGCCTGCTCGACCGGACCGTCGATCCGGCCGGCGACAGCTACTGGACGAACCACCTCCAGGGCCGCGGCGTGCTCGACCTGCGGGTCCTGCTGATGTCGAGCAACGAATACTGGAACGGCTCCGGCGACAGCGACGCCGACTGGCTGGAGGCCCTCTACCAGGACAACCTCGGTCGGCCATCCGATCCCGATGGGCGGGCCTACTGGCTCGGACTGATCGAGGCCGGGGTTCCCCGCCCGCTGATCGTGGCCGGGTTGTACCTGAGCGACGAAGCCCTGGCACGCAGGGTCGCCGCCTACTACAGCGAAACCCTCGGGCGGAGCCCGACCGCCGCCGAACGAAGCGCCGGCATCAAGACCATCCGCAGTCGCGGCGAACGGGAGCTGCGAGCCGAGTTGTTCGCATCCGACGAACGGTTCGAGCAGTACCTCCAGGCGGCCCTGTCGTGACCGGGGCAGATCCGCACTGGTTCGTCCCGGCCGGGGTGGCGTCCACCATGGCCGTGCTGCTGGCGATCATCTTCCTGGCGGCGGCGACCACCAAGGCGAGCAACCCCTCTGCCACCGCCACCGAATTCCGCCAGCTGGGGCTCCCGGCATCGGGTCTGCTGGCAAGGCTGGTGCCACCGGTGGAGCTGATGACCGGGCTGGCGCTGCTCACCGCGCCTCGTGTCGGGGCCGAGCTGGCGATCGCGCTGCTGCTCATCTTCACCGCCATCATCGTGGCCACCGTGCGATCGGGCCGCCGGGTTTCCTGCGGCTGCCTCGGTGCGCTGAGCAGCCAACCGGTCTCCATCCTCACCATCGCCCGCAACGTGGGCTTGCTGGCCATGGCGCTGATGGCATCGACCACCACCACGCTGACAGTGCCGGACGGGCCATCGGCGATGGCTGCGATCTCGGCGGTCCTGCTCGTTGTCCTGGCGTTCCA
Organism: uncultured Acidimicrobiaceae bacterium; assembly: GCA_947259095.1. Classification (GTDB taxonomy): domain Bacteria; phylum Actinomycetota; class Acidimicrobiia; order Acidimicrobiales; family SZUA-35; genus JAHELU01. The sequence goes on from CAMYLA010000118.1 coordinate 7,831, forward strand.
ACTGGTCGGCCTGCGGCGGGACATCGGCCGGATCTGGTCGGTGGAGCTGGCGGGCGAAGGCGGCCGAACCTCGAATCCGAGCACACCCGACAGGAAGGGGATACCCGCATGACCGGTATCTGGATGATCTCGTACGCACTGCTGTGGGCCACGGTCCTGGCCCTTGGCTTCGCCGTCCTGGCGCTGCTGCGCCAGATCGGCGTGCTCCACACCCGGATCGCCCCGATGGGGGTGCATTTTGCCGGCGAGGGACCGGAGCTCGATTCCCCGGCCCCGACCATCGCCGAGGTCGACTACGCCGCCTCGCCGTACACGCTGCTGGCGTTCACCTCACCGACCTGTGAGATCTGCGCCTCGCTCAAGCCCGCCCTGCAGCGGCTGAGCCGCTCCTACGACGAGATCGACCTCCGGATCGTCGACCACGGATCCGACGCCGACACGTTCTCGGCGTTCCGGGTTCGCTCGACGCCGTACCTGATCGCCGTCGACACCGACGGTGTGGTCCGCAGCCGGGGGGTTGCCAACACACTCGATCAGGCGGAGGAGATGCTGGCCGAGGTGCTGGCCGGCCCACCGATCGACCTGAACCAGCAAGCCGACGCATCGGAGCTCGCCGGATCATGAGCGAACCGGTAGCGAAGCGCCCCGGTAGCCGCCCGGTGACAGAACCGGAGAACGGGCTCGACAGTACCGTCGAACGACTCGGCCGGTGGACGGCAGCTCGAACCACCCGGCGGTCGTTCCTCCACCGTCTCGGCCAGTTGGCGGTCTTCGTGGCCGCCGGGCCGACCATCGCCGGACTTCTCATCCGGGAGGCCCAGGCCAGAGTCTGCGGTCAGAGCGGCGTGACCCCGAAGTGCGACACCTTCGACTGCACCGGCCCCGGCGACGTCTGGGGTTGGTGCTGGTACGCCAGCGACGGCTGCTGCCGCAACGACGGCCTGAAGAAGATCTGCGACTGCTGCACCGTGGACTATCCCAACGTGCACGGCTACTGCCCGAGCGGCACCAACGTCCGGTGCATCGTGGAGAGCTGCGGCAATGACCCCCGGGTCCTCAGCGTTGCGCTGACCCCGATCGTCTGGGCCGGAGCCACCGGCTACCACCACGCCGCGGTGCGGGCCGCCATGGCGGCCGGGAACAGCACCGCAAAACGGGCCGTCGTCGCCGACGACGCCAACCGCTGGATGCAGTACATCGCGGCGCCGCTGGCCGGCACCCTGGGGGTGCCCCTGCTGGGGATCGGGGCCAACGGCCCAACCAACGAGGATCTGGCACTGCTGCAGGAGCTCGGTGTCGACGAGGTCCTGGTGGTCGGCCCGGTGGCCGGTACCGGGACGTTCGCCTCGGCATCGATCGGGATCGATCAGGTGACCGCCACCGCAGATCTGCCGACCGCAAGTCGACAGGTGGCAACCCGGATCACCAAGATCAACGACATCAACCGGACGGTCACCGTCGAGACGACCGGGCTGTCGGCCGAAGCGGCGCCCGCTGCGGCGGCGTTCGCCGCCCTCGGCGGCTTCCCTTTCATCGTCGGCTCGGCGGCGGCGGCCACGGTCGGCTACCCGACGCTGTACGTCGGTCCGGAACCGGCAGACGTGTCGCTGATCAGCGACCGGACCACGGCCACCAACCTGGTCGACCTGTCGATCGAACTGGCCGGCCTGGCCGCCGGCCTGCCGAACGTGTCCCCCCGCCGGATCGCCATCGTGCCGGCCGGCAGTTCCGATGCCATCGGCCTGGTCAACCTGTCGGTCCCGATCGTGGCCCACCCCACCGACCGGTTGGGTGCGCTCGAGGGTTGGATCCAGGACCACTCGGTTCGCTACGGCGAGCTGGCCGAGATCTACTACACCAAGGGCCCCGGCGAGCTCCGGACCGACGAATACTGGAAGCTCCAGGGAGCGGCAAACGGGTTCCGGGTCGACCAGCTCCAGGGTGTGGCCGGACAGGGCCTGCCGGTTCACCGCCAGCCGATGGCCGAACGCCCGATCGGCAAGGCCAGAACCGACGGTGCGCTGAGCTGGGGCAGCCAGAGCCCGCCGAACTACTGGACCACGCAGGGTCAGACGTTCCGAAGGTGATGGCCGTGGATCGGGGTTCGTCGACATGACATCACAATTGATTCTGCTGCTCGGTGTGGCCAGCCTGGCCGCCATCCACACACTGTGGTCGCCCTGAGGCCTCTCGGTCGCCGAGACCCTGCTGCCCTCGGTCCGAGGGCCCCAACAACGAAGTGTTGCCACCATTCTCGTCGCCGCCGGAACCGCCACCGGCGCCCTGGTGGGGCTGCTGGCGGCAATCGTCCTGTCACCGTTCGGCCGCTTCTCGGCCGGTGCGGTGGTGGCAACGGTGGCCGTCGGCTTGCTGCTCGACGGCTGCAACCTGGCCTTCGGCCGACCGGGCCCACCGACGTCTGGCCGCCAGGTCCCCCGTGAGTGGGGCAAGTTGTTCGACCTCAGGATCGTGGCCCTGCTGTACGGGGCCCGGCTCGGGGTCGGGCCGCTGACCATCCTGTCGACCTGGACCTGGTGGTCGTTCACCATCGCCGCGGCCCTGATCGGCCCGGCCGCCGGCGCCCTGGCCGGCGCGGTGTTCGGGTTCGTCCGGCTCATGGTCACCATCGGCGTTTCGGGCATCTCGGCTCTGGCTCCGCCCGACGTCAGACCGGAACACCACCGTCGCCTGTTCCGCCGGCTTCGGGCTCGCCGCCGATCGAATTGGATCGCCATCAACGGCGTGGGTTTCGCTGCGGTGTTGGCGGTGATGCTGGCCGGCTGCGGTGGCGGCGACGAGCCGTCCGCCTCGGCACCGACCTCGACGACCATCTCGTCCGAGCACACCGGTGGCTCGGACCTCTCGACCACGGGTGACCAACCGGTCGCCGAACAGCGCTCGAAGACCGGTGTCGGAACCCCCGATCCGGCAACCATCGTCACCGTCGAACTGGAGGACGTCGTGCGAACCGCCCCTATCGATCAGGACCGCGCCGGATCAACGGCCGTCGACCCCGAACGAGACCGTCGACCATCGACCATGACGGCCCAGACCGGCGCCGCAGCCGATCGACCATCGGTGGCTTCGCCGAGCAGCGCCCCGGCCGACCTGGCCCAGTCGTTGCTGCCAACCATCGCAGGGTTCGCCCCCGTCGACGACAGCGACGGTGATCGCCATCTCGACCTGAGCGCCGCCGCCGACCTCCAGCCCGATCCCTCCGAGGAGGTGGCCCTGCTGGAGACTCGGGGCTTCAAGGGTGGCTGGACCCGGGCCTTCCTCAACGAGACCAACGATGTTGCGGTGCTGTCGGTGTACCAGTTCGAGGACGCGGCCGAGGCCGAGTTCTACCTCGAGGATGGTCTGATCACCATCGGCGGTTACGGCGGGAAGTTCTTCGACATCGAGGGGCAACCCGGTGTTCGGGGCTTCGTCCAGTACTTCACCGAAACCGATGACGACGGGCCAGAGGAGTTGGTGTCGCTGGGGGCGTCGTTCCAGATGGGCCCCCGGTGGTACCTGGTGTACTTCGTCGGCTCGGCCGGCACGGTCACCCCCGAGGTGCTCGTCCCCGCGGTGGCGGCCCAACGACAAGCCGCCGTCGCCGTGTAGCGGTAACGCCGAGAGCCGGCCCGGCGGCCGAGGGGTGAACGCCGCTCAGGGTTGCACGCCGCCGTCGACGGTGAAGGCCTGGCCGGTGCAGTAGCCGGCCCGGTCCGAGGCCAGGAACATCGCCATCTCGGCGATGTCTTCGGCGGTCCCCAGCCGCTTGAGCGGCTGCCGGGAGGTGATCTTCTCCTCGTTGCCCGGCACGAACCCGTCGACCATCTCGGTCAGGATCACGCCGGGGTGGATCGAGTTGACCCTGATCCCGTGCTTGCCGAGCTCCTTTGCCGCGGTCTTGGTCATGCCGGTGACGGCCCACTTGGTGGCGCCGTAGGCGGTGGCACCGAACACCCCTTGCAGCCCGGCCACCGACGAGGTGTTGATGATCGAACCGCCGTTGCCGGCATCGATCATGGCTGCGGCCGCAGTCCGCATGCCGAGGAAGACCCCGGTCTGGTTGACCGCCAGCATCCTGTTCCACAGCTCGGTCGAGGTGTTGAGCAGTTTGGCCGATTCGAAGATGCCGGCATTGTTCATCAGCACGTCGAGGCGACCGTGGCGCTCGACGGTGTCTGCCACCACCGACGCCCACTGCGATTCCGACGAGACGTCGAGGTGACGGTAGCCGGCTCCCAGTTCGCCTGCGGTCTTCTCCCCCTGCTCGTCGAGCACGTCGGTGATCACCACCGTCGCCCCGGCATCGGTGAACAGCCGGGCCTCGGCCGCCCCTTGACCTCGAGCCCCACCGGTGACCAGCGCGACCCGACCGTCGAGTTCTCCCATTGCCTTCCCTTCGTTGGCCTTGAAGCCGCTGGCGGTCTGCCGCAGCCGCCGAGCGCCCCCTGGCAGGTCGTGGACCAGCTCCGGAAGGTCGGGGGTCAGGGTGGCCAGGTCGAAGACGTTGATGTCGGCCGCCATGCCCTCGGCCAGCAGACCGCGGTCGGCGAAGCCCCAGGCCGCTGCGGGCTTGCGGGTCATGGCGTGGACTGCGTCCTCGATGGTGAACTCGCCACGATCCCGGACCCAGTGGCCGAGCATGTGGGTCTGCAGCGACGAGTCCATGATCTGGCTGACGTGGGCGCCACTGTCACTGAAGGTGGGGATGGAGTACGGCTGACGCATCAGCTCCAGCACGATGTCCTGGTCCTGGTTGGCTGCGGCCTGGATGAAGAACAGGTCGAGGTCGGAGGCCTCCGCCTCATCGAGGAACACCTCCATCGGCGACCGACCCCGCTCGGCGGCCAGCTCCTCGATCGACCGGTACGGCGGCAACCCGGCGGTCAGCGGGTAGATCCACTGCCACTCCGGTTTGCGGGCCTCGGCTCCGATGGCCCGGCCATAGTCACCGTTCTCGGCCTCGTTGACCAGCTTCTCCCTGGTCGACGGATCGGCCAGCGCCCGACGCTGCTCGTCGAGCGGCTGCCGGCGAACCTCGGACCACAACGGCAGGGCGTCGAACGGCAGCCGGGTCTGGAACGAGAGCAGCACCCCGAACTGCCGGGTGTGGACCTGGGCCCAGGAGCGGCCGTTTTCGCTGGCGTTGATGCGGTCCAGCAGTTCGATCACCGGGCGCCACAGGTGCTCTTCTGATCCGAAGGCCAGCATGCCGTAGGTGATGGGAACGCCAGTGGCGTCTGCCAACTCGACCAGCCATTTGATGTAGCTCTCCCGCTTCTCCGGATTCCTCGATCGGAGGTCGGGATGGTTCGCCAGCTCGAAGATACCGCCGCCCATCTCTCCCATGGCCCCGACCAGCGCGTTGATCTCGGAGCGGGTGGCAAGCCTGCTGGCCACCGGTCGGTCATCGGAGGTCTCGTGGTTGAGCGAGATCGAGGTGGTGAACCCGACCGCCCCGGCCCGCATCGAGTCCTTGACCTGGCCCACCATCTTGGCCAGGTCGTCTTCGGAGGCGTCCTCGGTGAAGGCCCGCTCCCCCATGGCCCAGGTCCGCAGCGCCGAATGACCGACGTAGCCGGCGTAGTTGATGCCCTTCGGGGTGCGCTCGACGAAGTCGAGGTACTCGGGGTAGGTCTCCCAGCTCCAGTCGATGCCGGCCGCCATCGCCTCGGCCGCGATGTCCTCGGCCCGCTCCAGGTTGCGAACCACCAGATGGCGGGCATCGGAGTGCACCGGGGCCAACGTGAAGCCACAGTTGCCCATCACCGCGGTGGTGACCCCGTGGAAGCAGGAGCACTCACCGAGGGGGTCCCACGCCAGCTGGGCGTCCATGTGGGTGTGGACATCGACGAAGCCGGGACTGACGATCTGGCCCTCGGCATCGATCGTGCGCTCGGCCTTTTCGCCGTCGGCCCGACCGACGGCGGTGACGATGCCGTCGTTCACCACCACATCGGCCACCCGGGCATCTGCTCCGGAACCGTCGACGACCGTTCCATTCTTGATCACGAGATCGTGCATGATCAGCACCTCCTGGTCTCCCGAAGACGCTACGACATTGCAGCGACGCGCAACAGTTGAGCTGGCCGGGCGGCCAACCAGGTGGTCTGCGAATCAGCGGCGGTCGACGCGCCGTGCCATCTTCGGGTGGAGCTCGATCAGCCCCTGCATCGCGCTCCAACACAACTGCGCCGCGGTGCGAACGTCGAGTCCGGGGTTGTGCCGCTCGGCCGGTGCCCGCACCGTCCCCTCCAGCACATCGAAGGCACGGCTACCGGCGAACCGCAGCGCCTCGTCGTCGCCGTCGATCATGTCGTCTCGAAGGCCGATCTTCGCCGACCTCCCCGCCGAGGCCCAGGAGGCGACTGAGGAGTCGGTGGTGCGGCCGGGTCCGTGGCCCAGGAGCTCGGTGCCGCCGCCCCGGTGTTCCTGAACGAGATCAGCGAGGCGTTCCTGTCCGGGCTTGCCGCGTCGTGCATCGTGGTGGCCTGCGTCGCCATCGGTGGTTCGCTGTTCGCCCTCCGGTTCCTGCCGGCCAGGGCCACCGCGAACCCCACGGCCTGATCGAGATGCTAGTGGCGGGCCGCGGCGGCGTTGGTCGGGACCAGCAGCAGGCGCCAGGCCACGAACGCCGCTATGGCGTAGACCGCGGCGCCGATGAGCAGCCCGAGCGAGCGCTGCTGAAACAGCCCGAGGGCGATCCAGCCCACCATCGGCCCACTGGCCGA
>CAMYLA010000119.1 GCA_947259095.1 uncultured Acidimicrobiaceae bacterium
TCTCGGCAAAGTCATGCACCTGCACGCTTTGGTTGACGAGCACAAATCGAACAATCGTTCGGTCAATCTCGAGTCCTAGCCGAGTTTTGGGCCCTCTTCGTGTCGTCCTTCTGTTGCTCGGCCTAGCTGTAGCCGCAGCAGGTCTGGCCGGCACCTATCGACGATGGTCGCCTGCGCCCCCTGGTGGTTGATGAACCGCTCTTCTCTGAATGTCGCACCTGTGCATGCGTGGGTCTTGGGCGCTGCTGTCGACTCCAATGGGGCGGTCTTGCCCACTTTGGGGGAGCCTGTTGCTCTGCTAGGGTCCACCATCATGGCAAGGGTGGTAGCTGCAGGCGTACTGGTGGTGGTCCTTTCTGCTCTGCATGCAGTAGCGGTCCCTCAACGTTCTACAGCAGTTGCGTGTAAGCGCGAGAGGCTGGCGCTGCCCCGATGATGCGGGGTGATCCCGACTATCGATCGGCGTTGGATCGCGACGGCGATGGGGTCGCGTGTGACGACGCGGCATCTGGTTAAAGGTCTCCACGGATCGCCGACGGAGTTAGATGGGTTCAGGGGCGCAGCCGGGGTGGTACCCAGATCAGGAGCCGGGGTACCAGCTGTGGTGGGACGGCGAGCAATGGACGGCCCATTGTCGACCGACCGTGCCACCGCCACCTGCGATGGGGTCGGATCGGCCCGGCTTTCAGGTGCCAGTCGACTCGGCCCCGACGAGAACCGCTGGATCGCTCAGTTGTCTTCACGGCCGCCAACGCAACTGGCCATGGCTGGCGGGCTGCCACCCTGTTGGGGCGGCCCTGCGCCAGCTACTACCGGCGGCTCCAACCGCTGCGCCAGGGTCCGCCAAAGCCCCCGACCGGTGTCACCGAACGCGCTCACTGAGACCGAACGCCGTCACATTCTCTCGGTGCTGCGATCCGAAGAGTTCTGCGACCTCGCCCCAGCGCAGATCTGGGCCCGACTCCTCGACGACGGCCAGTATCTATGCTCAATTTCGACCATGTACGGGCTGCTGCGGGCAGCCGGCGAGTGCGGTGAACGACGCCGTCAACGAACCCACCCCGCAAAGAAGAAGCCGGAGTTGATGGCCACCGCCCCGAACCGTGTGTGGTCATGGGATATCGCCAAACTCCGCGGCCCTGTGGCGGACCCCATCGATCGGTTGTTCGGCTGGCTTGCGGTCAGAGCGTCGTGATGCCGATGTCGGTGATGACGGTGTTCGGCGTGCGGGCCCAGATCCGGACCTCGTAGGCGTCGGTCACGCTGGCCGAGACGTCCCAGTTGCCGGGGCTGAGGTGGCCGCAGTAGCCACTGGGCTGATCGGTGGCCTCGGAGGTGATCCACGGCAGGTCGGTCCGCACGAAGCACACCTCGACCTCGCCGCTCAGGACTCGAATCTGGTTCATGTCGAACTGGAGCCTGGGGTCCGGGCCTGGCACGGACTGGTGGGCGAAGACCCTGACGCCATAGTTGACGAAATGGGTCTGGATGCCGTCCCGAGGTTCGGTCACCGGGTCGATGGGGTCGCAGTCTGTCAGCGGGTCGGCAGGGTCGTGCATGCGGCCGAAGGTGCCGAGACTGGTGCACCAGCTGACATCGGGATCCTCATAGCCGAGGTGATAGTGGCTCTCGCCGCCGATGGGCTCGATCGTGATCGCCTCGTTGGCAGCGGAACAGCTCTGGACCCAGAACGGCCAGTAGACGAAGGTGTCGATGGCATTGTTTGGCAGGATGCCGAGCACTGAGTCGTCGTTGAAGTCGACGAAGCAGTCGTTGGCGGGGCCATTGGTCCGGCCGCCGATTGTCAGCCCGTCCGGGTTTCCGAGCGGTTCTGCTTCCCAGTCGTCTCCCCGGCTGAGGGTCTTGAGGTCGCCGGGTCGGGCTACCGGCTCGACGAACTTGTCTGCGGTGAGAATGCCGACTTCGGGGGCCGGATCGCTGGCGACGAGATCACCCGGTGGTCGGGTCTTGTCGGTGGTGACCGTTTGCCGTTCGTGCCCGGTATGACCGGCGGCCGGGTTGGCGCCGACGATCAAGGTGGCGACGAGCAGGCTGACGATGGCGGTGGCGAAGATGCCGATGGTGCCGTTGGCTGGTCTCATGGTGAATGCCTTTCAAGTACGTCAACAGGGGTTGTTGTTCGTCCTGACCGGTGAGCGGCGCCCGCCTTACGGGTTATTCCGGTTTTCTATCCGGTCGCCGTACCGATGGCATGGAAGAGGTCTGGAGTTCAATTCTCCATAGCTCCACGTTTGCCCTTGTCAGAGGCTATGTCCCGGCCTCCTGGGGCATGGCGTTGGTAGACCGAAAGCACAGTCGGGTGTGGCCTGACAGTCATAAGGTCGGCGGCGGTGCCAGCCTCTGCTCCGAGCAGCTCCCTCAGGACAGACTCGGCGACGAATCGAGATCGGCGTAACCCTCGCCTGAGTAGTAGACGCTCGTCCCCGACGGTCGGGTGTGGCCCACGACACCGTCGTCCGGCTTCACCGCCTTGGGCCCTACGCGCGGACAGGCCGACGGCATCGCCCAGCTGGCTGAGGACTGGCCGAGAACCTGATTCGACGAGATGCCACCGTCGTGCTCACGAGGAAGGGCCCCGGCGAGCTCGGCTTGCGGAAAGGTACCAGCTTCTCGGACCTGCCAATCATCGAGTCGGAGTTCCCTTACGAGCTGGCACGAGATCGGCCCCGGGGCAGTCGGCGTGCAAGCAGCGCTCTACAAGTTGAGGAGTACTTGTCGGTCCAGCGGGTGACTCAGGAGAGGCCGTTGGCATCGAGCCACTCGGCGGCCACGTCGTCGGACTCCTGGAAGTTGATGTCGGTCTCGATGTTCCACGCGACGAGGTCATCGGTGGAGATCGCGGCGCTCAAGGTGTTGAGGTCGGTGGCGAGCTGGTCGCCATAGGCTTCGAGCACCGAGTTCACGACGATCGGAGCGATGTTCTGGGCCGGGTGCAGGCCGAGGTCGTCCTCGAGGACCTTGAAGCCCTGCTCACCGATCTGAGGGGCGGTGTCGTTCCACACCACTGCGTCGACTTCCTCGGCCGCGAGCGCCTCGCCGAGGAGCGGACCGAACTCGATGGTAACGGTGTCGGCGAACTCGATGCCATAGACGTCAGGATCGGTGTAGCCGAGGAAGCACTGCGGCCGCTCGAAGCACGCCGCAGAAGCGCCGAAGACGGTTCCCGCCCCGACCAGGTCCGAGATCGTGGTGGCGTCGTAGTCGCCGCGGACAACGAGAGCGTCACCGTCGACCGCCGGCGAGTAGTCGAGCAGCGTGGCGCCGATGTTCTGGTAGAGCGGCGCGATGATCTCGACGATCTCGTCGGGATTGCCCGAGGCACCCTCCTCGGGGGCGAGGGCGGTCAGCGCACCACCGATGTAGTCGATAATCAGATCGAGATCGCCGTTGCTGATGCCGTCGATGGCCTCGGTGCGGAAGCCGGCAGGTGTGAGGACCTCGACGTCGTAGCCCTTGGCTTGGAGGTACTGGGCGTAGACCTCGGCGATCGTCACCGATTCGGAGAAATCCTGACCGCGAACGCGGATTGTGGGTTCACCAGCGGCGGCGTCGGTGGTCTCGGTGGCTTCCGTGGTATCGGTGGCTTCGGTGGCTTCCGTAGTACTGGTCACTTCGGTCGTGTCGGTTGGTTCGGTGCCACTCGTGTCGTCGTCGGATCCGCAGGCGGCACCGATGAGGCCGAGCACCACCAGTAGAGCGATGATGGGTATCCGGTACTCTCGCTTGGTCATGGGTTTCCGTCTTTCTGGTTGCGAACGTGCTCAGGTTATGCGTCGGACGCCGCGAGGCAGTAGTCGGGCCAGAATTCCGAAGCCCGCACCGGTGAGTGCGGCAAGGCTGGCGACGAGAATCGCCCCTGCGAGCAGCAGGTTGTCGTTATTCTGCCCCAGGCCATCCCGGACGAATCGGCCGAGCCCGTCTCCCCCGAGGAAGGCCCGGATGGGTTCGGTGGCGACCACCTGGACGGCTGCCACCCGGATACCGGCGAGCATGACCGATGTGGCCAGCGCCAATTCGACGCGAACAAGGACACTCCGCTCGCTCAGCCCCATGGCCCGTGCGGCCTCGACGACGCGACGATCGACGCCGCGCACACCGGTGTAGGTGTTGAGGTAGATCGGTGGGATGGCCAGCAGCAGCAACGCCGTGAAGATGGGCCAGGGCTCGAAGCCCCATCCTCGGCGAAGCGAGATCGGCACCAGCAGACCGGCGAGGGCGAACGTGGGTACGGCTCGGCTGATCGTCACCAGCCAGGTAACCGACAACTCCCCCCGGTCGTGGTGGGCGAGGAAGGTCGCAACCGGTACCGCAATGAGCGTCGCGACGATCATCACCGCAGCGCACAGGAGCAGGGTTTCCGACAACGAGGTGAGGATCCCCCCTTCTCCGGTCCAGTATTGACGACCGAACAGGAATTCGAATACGCCGATATCCCGGGGAACTGCGGCCTGGCCCAACAGCCCGTTCCTCATGACTGCCGTCCCCGTCGGGTCCATGGTGTGAGCCTGCGTCCGAACGCGTAGATCGCGACATCGAGCACGAGGGCGAGCACGATCGACAAGGTTGCGCCGATGGTCATCGGCGTCCAGAACGTGCGCTGCAGGCCGTCGAGAATCAGCGCACCGAGCCCACCTTGGCCGATGATGGCGGCAATGGTCACGAGCCCCACAGTCGAGACCACGGCGATGCGCAGGCCGGCGACGATGTAGGGCAACGCCAACGGGATCTCCACTTCGATGACCCGCCGCACGGGGGTCAGTCCCATGCCGTTGGCAGCATCGCGAACCGCCCCGGGCACTGCCGCGAAGCCGGCGAGGGTGTTCGTGACGAGAACGAGGAGCGTGTATGCGGTCAGCGGCAGGACCGCGGTGGTACGGCTCAGCCCGAAGTACGGCACGAGGAGCCCGAAGAGCGCAACGCTCGGGATCGTGTAGAGGAAGCCGGTGAAACCGGTGATGGGCGACGCCGTGAAGCGGAACCGCAACGCAATGGCCGACAGCAATGCTGACACGACGACCCCGAGTGCCACCGAGAGCACCGTGAGCTCGAGGTGCTGAATCAAGGCTTCGCGAATCTGGTCCCACTCCTCGACGATCCATTCCCAACGAATTATGGGATTCCTCGCCTGGGCGATGACCGTCATAGCTCGTCTTCCGAGCTCAGGCTCCTGCGGATCGTGTCGAGGGAGACCACGCCGCCGAAACGCCCGTCGTCGTCGATGACGGCGACCGACGCTTGCGAAGTCATGATCAGTTCCATGGCGTTGCGCAGCGTGCTGTCGGGTGTCACCTGTGCAGCCGGCGGGAACCGCTCGGCGTCACGAAGGGTGGAACCGTTCTGGATCTCAGACAGTCTCACCCAGCCATCGAAAGCGCCGTCCTGGAGCACCCCGATCCAGCCGACGCTCTGAGCCTCGGCCGTCCGGATCGCCTCGCTCGTCGGTGACTCGATGTCGACGACCGGACCGTTCTCGAAGGGCAGTTGGGCGACGTTCTTCAGCGCCAAGCGTTTCATGCCGCGATCTTCGCCGACGAACTCCTGCACGAACTCGTTCGCTGGCGATCGCAACAACTCGTCTGGGGTCGCATACTGCTCGAGGATGCCACCCACATTGAGGAGGGCGATCCGATCACCGAGCTTGAGGGCCTCCTCGAGATCGTGGGTGACGAAGACGATGGTTTTGTGGACCTGCTGCTGCAACGCCAACAGCTCGTCCTGCAAGCGACTGCGCACGATCGGATCGACGGCACCGAATGGCTCGTCCATCAATAGCACGGGTGGGTCCGCAGCCAGCGCACGGGCGACGCCGATCCGCTGCTGTTGCCCGCCCGAGAGCTCATCGGGATAGCGGCCCATCATCTCGGGTTCGAGGCCGACGAGGTCGGTGAGCTCCCCAACACGGGCGTTGATGCGGGCCTTGTCCCATCCGAGGGTGCGGGGCACGGTTGCTATGTTCTGTGCGACGGTGCGGTGGGGGAACAGCCCACCTTGCTGGATGACGTATCCAATTCCCCGGCGGAGCTCGGTGAGCGGCTCATCGATGACATTGCGGCCATTGATCTCGAGGCGGCCAGAAGTGGGTTCGATGAGGCGGTTGATCATCCGAAGCGTCGTGGTCTTGCCGCACCCCGAGGGACCGATGAGGGCCACGATCGAGCCAGAAGCAATGTCGAGGCTCAGCGAAGTTACCGCGTCGACTGCACTGCCCTCGAACCGCTTCGTCACCTGGTCCAGCCGGATGGCGCTCTCAGTGATAGCTCGTCAGCTCCCTAGGTTCTCATCGGGTCCGCTCGCTTAGGACGACTAGACACCACGACCGGTGCGGCCCATCAGCCACCATAGGTCGATCGGACCGTTCCTTCCACACGTGCCCCCAGGGACGGACAGAGGTGGTTCGCGGCTGACAGGGGGTGCTCGGGCACGGCGACCGAGTGAATGGTGGTCGTGCTGCGCCAAGAGCCAGAGAGGTCTGCGTGAGCGACGGCCTTCGGTATGGAGGTCGTGGTGTCCGACCCGGCCTCGCCGGCCCACCGACTGCTGGGGGAGGTGTTGGATGCTGCGCTGGCTGAAAACGTGAACGCCGTTGCCTATGGCCCTGGCACAGACGACTGCGTCGCCCGGTCGATTGTCGAGCGCATCGGTGGTGACGAACTTCGAGCGCTCGGGTGGACACCGGAGATCATGCAGGCCGCCGGCCTTAGCCCGTTCATCGAACTTGAGTCCCAGCAGTTCCACGTCCTGGACAGCGCCTTGGTGGATTGCGTCGATGCCGTCGACCTGGCGCTTCAGTCAGTAGGTGTCAGCGCCCACAAAGTCAGTTGGCTATGGACCACGATCGCCCCATGGTATGAGCCAGGGGAGACCGGAGTTCAAGTCAGTTCCGTCGACCAGGTGTGCATCGTCGACTGGTTGGGGCGGCGAGCAGCGAGAGACGGCTCTGACGGTATTTGAACTGATCCAGTTTCATCGCTGGATCGACGATCCCGTTCCGATGGTTGATCAGCTAGATCGCCTCAACCAGCTTCTGACGACCGGCGAGCTGCCCGCCGCTCGGCTGGACGACCTGGATGGCTGTTTTGCCCGGTGGTCGGAACGGTCTCCATAGCTCCTCGGTTTTCCCTAGTCAGACGGTATGTCGACGGGTGGTCATATCGGTTCCGGCCCTACCGGGCGTTGCGGTGCCGCATCCCGTTGGGGCCCGCCGCAGCTCCGTCACCGCAGCGGGCGGGCCAGGGTCCAGTTCGACGCCTTGTCGAGACCCCAGACCGACACGTGGTACTCCCGCCACAAAAGGGTGCAGAGGCGCTCGAGGGGCAGCCCGACGACGTTGCTGTAGCTGCCCTCCAGTCGTTCGACCAGCCGACCGCCCGTCCCCTGGATGGCGTAGCCGCCGGCCCGACCGAGCGGCTCGCCGGTCCGGGCGTACTGCTCGATCTCGGCTCGGTCCATTTCCCGGAACTTGACCCGGGTGCTGACCACCTCATCGACCATCTTCACCTGTGACTCGTCGTCCGGGTCCCGGCCGATCGCCGCAATGCCCGTTAGCGCCTCGTGCCAGCCCCCGGACAGCCGCCCAAGGACCTCGATGGCCTCGTCGATGGTCTGGGGATGGCCGGCCAAGGTCATGGTGCCCGCGTCGCCCTCGATGACGATCTCGGTGTCGGCGGCGATGATGATCTCGATGGTGTCGCCGAAGGCGTCTTGGTCCCGAGCCAGGATCGCCTTCTCCCGGGCCAACCGGCGGACCCGGTCCCGAGGATCCTCGCCCGGCCGCTCCTCCTCCTCGTGGTCGACCGAGAGCACCTCTAGCTGGTTGGGAGCGATGAGTTGGCCAAGGAGGGTGCGCCGCTGTGGGGAGCCCGAGGCCAGGAGGCATCGGGGCGACAGCAACTCGTGGAGACGCTTCGCCAGGTGGTCGGCCCGGGCGACCGGTCCGGCGAGCGGCGGGAGATCGAAGGGCCCCTGGATCCCGCCGGGGCCGGCCATGACCTCCCGCCCGGCGGCGAGGTCGCGTAGGAGCACTGCAGGGAAGGTCTGGCACAGCCGGGGTAGCAGGTCGTCCCGGAGCCAGGCCAGGTCGTCGAGGCCGCGGTTCGACCCGAGGCCGAGCGATCGCACAACCTCGGGGAGGTCGGCGACGAGCAGGTCGACGAGCGAGCGGCCGGTCTCGGCGTCCCTGGACGCGGCCTCGATGACCTCGAAGCCGCTTCCGGGATCCCGGTCGTCGGCGGTGTCGAGGATGACCAGACCGCCGGCCCGCTGGGCCTCTTTCGCCATCATCTGAGCCCCTGGCCGTCGATTCCCGTCGACCAGGCAGTCGCCGGCGAGGTGCAGGACGTCGCCGGACCGGATCTCGGCCTGGGCCCCGACGATCTCGGTCGGGAGGCCGGGGTGGTGGGCGTCGTTAATTGTAAGCGACCGGGGCTGCTTGGTCTCCTCGCCGAGCACGATGGACACGCCGGTCTCTCGGCCGACGTCGCGGAGCAGGACGACGTTGATGCCCTCCCGCTCGAGTTCGTTCTCGATTATCAGGCCGAGTGGGTCGGCTCCGATGACCCCGATGACCGAGCTTCGGTCGAAGCCTGCATCGAGGGCAGCCCGAGCGAAGTACACGGCGTTGCCGCCAGGCGATCCCACCACCTCACCGGTCACCGAGGAGCCGGGATAGTCGGTGGCGGTCAGCGTGCCGACCGGCAACCGGTTGCAGGTGAAGTCGTAGTTGACGTCGCCGGCTGACACCACCGCCAACCTGGTCGCCCCGAGAGAGGCGGCGCCGGATTCGGCGGTGGCCACCATCGGCACCTCGACCCGCCCCTCCAGCGTCGGGTGCTCCACCAGGTCGACGAATTCGGCCAGAGGCAGGCCCACGACGTTGGTGTAACTGCCCTCGATCCTCTCCAACAGGGCGACGCCGTGTTCCTGGATGGCGAACGCTCCGGCCTTGTCGAGGGGACGGGCGGCCCGCACGTACCGCTCCACCTCCTCGTCGCCGAACGACCGCATCACGGCCTTGGTCGAGACCGAGGTCGAGCGCATCTTGCTCAGGTTGTCGGCCCGGGCAATAGCCAGGCCGGTCACGACATGGATCTCCCTGCCGCTCACGTGGCGGAGCATGTCCCTGGCCGCGCGCTCGGCCGCCAGGACGTCCTCGGGTCCGGGGAACAGCACAACCAGGGGGCGGTCGAGTATCTGGCCGTCACAGAAGACGACGGTGTCGGCTCCGACGACGACTGAGTCTGTGGGGTCCAGGTTGGTGGCGGCCACCGCATGGCCCTGATTGACGGCGAAGCGGACCTTGCGCTCCGCCGTCTCCATCGCCGCCTGTTTGACCCACCGGAGGGTGGTTGGGTGGCCGCCGAGGGAGCGGGTGTCGAGCGGGCGGGAACCGGCCCAGGTGACGAAGTCCGTACCCTCCTCGAACCCGAGCTGCTCCAACAGGGCCACCCGCCGGGGAGAGGTCGAGGTGAGAAGCATGCTCGGACGCGGCGGCTTCGGGGGCGTCACAGGGAAACACGCGACGATGCCCCGCAGGTGGAGGTCGACCTTCTGGGCGAAGCTGGGCCCACTACCTCGAAGGTTGCGGTAGCAACCGATGATGCCTTTCCCCTCGAGTTCGCCTCGGAAGCTGAGGACGTCGGCATACTGCCGATGTGACTCGGGATCGGAGCCGATCTCCGGATTCTCCTTGAAGTAGAACATGATCCAGGGCTGGCCGAGCTCAGACCACCGGCCGAGCGCGACTCGGAACTCCTGCTCGGTCCCCGATCCGTAGCGCTCGGTGGGGGTCCCGAAGCGGCTCGCCATGATCCCGAGGTAGATGTCGTAGGAGGGCATCTGCTCGTCGACGACTTCTTGCGGCAGCGGGCCGATCTGGGGAACGACATTCTCCTTCCAGTCCCACATCTCCAGCCTTAGGCGCCTCTGGGACCCCTCGCTCTTGTTGATCTGATCGATCACCTCCTTGACGACCTCGCGCTCCTGGTCAACGTCGCCGGGCGAGGAAACGAAGATTCGTATCGTCCGGACCATCGTGCCTGTCGGCCTCCTCACCATGGCCGGTCCGCCATTGCCCTCGACATAGCGCGCCAAAGGGTGATCACCGGCATACCGCTTATCCCTGAATTCGGTCGCATCCAACCAGTCTCGGAGCCGGACACGCCGGCCGGAAGAGCCGAAGGTCCCACGCCAGGATCAATGGCCCCACGGACGATCGCGGCGATGGAGCGGAACGTATTCATCAGCATGATACTCGACACGCGCCCGACAGATCACGAGAATACAGTCAGGTTGGCCATCGTTCGATGGATGAACAACCGGATTCCGCCTGGTCTGCTTCCCCTATTGCCCGGACGACAAACGGAGTATCATTTGGACCCTTTTCCATGGACTGCCGATGGGTTGACGAAGTCGTCGACAGCCCCGTGGGCGGGGTGCTGATCTGTCAACCCGGTCCGATGGTGGATCATGATGCGTTCGGTCTGGCCAGCGAGTACACCCACCACGAGGCTGAAGTCTCCGGGCGGCCGGACTTCCCCTCCCCGGCACTGCGGTGATCGCACACCCCCGCCGTGTCGAGACGGCACGACGATGGCACATTCATCGCACACCGATCATGTTCGAGGCCGTGCGGGCTTTCAAGGGAGTCACGAGGTGTACGTTCCCGGACACGCTCGAACGGCTTGTCAGTTGACGGCATGGAAGAGGTCTGGAGTTCAATTCTACCTAGCTCCACAGTTTTCGCTGGTCAGAGGCTATGTCTGCCTCCCGAGAGAAGTGTGGCCACCGGCCAACCGCTTTGGCGGGACCACGGTTGACCGGACGGATACAGAATCCGTGCGTTGGGACTCTGCCGATGCCCCGATGCTGGACGCAGCAAGGGTCCATCGACTGGTGTCATGGTGATACCATCTGCTCATGGCCATGACGTTGCGTCTGACCGATGAAGAGCAGGCGGCTCTGCGAGCGCGAGCAGACCTCGATGGCATCTCGATGCAAGAGGCAGCTCGACGAGCAGTACGCGAGTTCGTTGCGAGATCTGCCCACCGCGACCGCGTCGCCGAGGCTGCGGCGCTGATTGGCGACAGTCACGCCGATGCGTTGCGTCGGCTCGGTGAGTGAGCGAGCATATCGAGTACCTCGATCTGGATGATCTGCTGGCCTTGGCCGAACAGGTCCTCGGCGACGATCCGCCGATTCGAGATGTCGGCCTCCTGGGCTCGGCCGTCGCTCGTCCCCGGACCACGGCGTTCGGCGAAGACGCCTATCCGGATCTTTGGACAAAGGCCGCCGCACTACTCCACTCGATCGTCAACAACCATGCTCTTGTCGATGGCAACAAACGCCTGGGTTGGCTGGCCACCGCGGTCTTCCTGGAGCTCAATGACGCAAGTGTAGAGGCTGCCAGTAACGACGATGTCTTCGAACTCGTCATCAGCGTCGCGGCGGGCGACGCGTCCGTCGAGGAGATAGCGGTGTTCCTGCATCGACTTCACGAAGGAGGCTGATCTGCGCTTGGTGCGATCGCACGCCGATCGCGCATCCACGGCAGATCGCCTACGTCCAGTGGTGTTCGTCGCCGAGCTGAGGCTGCTTGTTGTACACGCGTGAACGCTGATGAATCGGGTTGGGGCAAGTAGCTACATGCACCTGAAATAGTCGGGTGGGGAGGCGTTGGTCATGCCACCGGAATTGGAGGTAGTGGATCGTCTGTTGGCTGACCGGCGGTTCTTCGAACCGTTCCGGTGTTGGTTCGATCCGGGGTGGGGTCGGCCATCGATCCCGATCGAGACGTATCTGCGTCTGATGTTCTTGAAGTACCGGTATCGGCTCGGCTACGAGACGTTGTGCGCGGAGGTGACCGATTCGGTGTCGTGGCCTACTCCATGACTCTGAGTGTGTCGGGTACGTCCATGTGTTTGAGTCGGCCGGTGAGGAACACAGGAGCGATCGCAACAGCGGCGATGCCGACGGCGGCGGCGATCAGGATGGTGGTCGGGGAGATGTAGAGGCCGATGCCGACGTCGGGCAGGGTGGTCGTGGCCAGTGATGTGAGCATCCATCGGAGGAAGACTGCACCGGAGGCGAGGCCGATCACGGTCGCGGCTATTCCGATGAGGACGCTTTCTTTGACGACGAGACCGAGCACGTTGCGGATCGGTAGGCCAAAGGCTCGCATGGTGGCGAGTTCGCGTTGTCGTTCTTCGACGGTGATTCGGGTGGCGTTGAACGAGATGAGCAGTGCCAGGATCAAGACGGCAATTGCGGTGACGATCAAGAAACTGAGGAACCGGTCGAGGGCTTTGTCGATGGCTTGGGTGATCCGTGCGACCGGCTGGCTGGATGTTACTCCCGGCAGCCCGAAGATGGACCGTTGGACATCGGAAGCGGTGGCCTCGTCGGCAGGGTAGATCTGGACGAGGTTCACGCTGCCTTCGAGTCCGAATTGTCCCGCGGAGCTCAGGTCCAGGAATGCAAACGTCCGGATTGGGTTGGCGTGAAGGCCCGAGACGATGACTTCGGTTTCGCCGAGGGCGAAGTCTCCATCGTCGCCCCGCATCAGGTGGCGAAGCGTGACCGAATCGCCAACGGAGACTCCCAGGTCGTCGGCGGTCTTGCGGGCGATCACCATCCCAGTCCCCGTGGCGTTGATATCGGCTGTGCCTTCGACGATTGTTGGGGTCCAGACCGCATTCTCGACATCCAGGAACTCCACCAAGAGATCGACGTCGCCGTCGGGCGAGAGTGCGGCGGCTGGAAGCCGTAGCCCGGCGTCGATGCGACCAACCGAGTCTGCATCACTGATCGCCGTGACGACCGGCGAATCGGACGGGTAGAACGTATCGAGCTGGACGACGACTCGATCAGGATCACCTTTCGTGAACTCGTCGTTGCCTTGATCGAGCGTGCGATTGAAACTGTCGAGCATCCCGAGCACCGTCACAAGCGCGGTGATAGCGGCGCCGACACCGACCGCAGTCAGGATCGCCCGACGGGGATTCCGAAACAGGTTCCGCAACGGCATCTGGGTCAGGGTGGATCCGGGGATCCTGAGTCTCCCGGTCCAATCGGTCAGTCGGCTGGTCTTCGCCGTGAGATGGCCGGTCCGGATCGCCTCGATGGGTTCGACACGCAGGGCGCGCCAGACCGGAAGAGCACTGGCGGCGATCGGAACGATCATCCCCAACAGCGCAGCCTGGGCGTACACGTTGAACTGGAACGAGGTCCGGTTGACGGGTAGTGGGAGGAATGACTCGATAAGGTTCCCGAAGGCTTTGCCGATTCCGAAGCCGACGCCGAGGCCCGCGATGGTCCCGAGGATTGCCACCTGGACTCCGATCAAGAGCGGTCTCACAGCAAGCTGTCGCCGTGGCACGCCCAATGCCATCCCAATCCCGATCTCGCGCCGTTGGGCCTCGACGATCCGTGAAACCAGGTTGAACGCCGCCAGTGCTGCCGCTCCGAGCACCAACGCCGACAGAGCGTTCCAGAATCGCTGGTCGTTGTCGATATCTTCGTACAACACACGCACTGCATCGTTGTCTTCTCTGGTCGAAACGGTTGCGCTCACGCCGAGATCGGACATCGCGGCTGCCAGTTGGGTCTCGATCGAATCACGATCGGCACCGTCGGCAATTGTCAGCACAAGGTCATTCACCAAACCCGGCCGACCGGCCAGATCCTGCGTCGCAGCAAGCGGCAGATAGAGAATGGCGAGCTCACCCTCGGCGAAAATCGTGCCCGGCGGCCCCTCGTAGAAGAAGTCTTCCGGGGAGATCCCGAGACCGGTGTAGGTGATTTCGTGTCCACCGGCAACGGTGACAGATCCCTGCGTCGGGAGACTGCGATCGTCGGCGAACTTGGCTTCCAGCACGCCGTGGATCTCGTCGGCCTCGCTCGGGCTCGGCGCGGTGCCGTCCCGGAGCCAGACCTGGTCGACGGGACGATCCGACCCGAAGCTCATCCCGACAAGACGGGCTGAAACCAGCACCCCCTCTTGACCAGCACTTCTGCTCGTGTCGATCTGGCTATCGACGACCAACCGCTCGGCGGCCGCATCGATCGACGATGCCCCATCGATCCTCTCTACAGCGTCGAGCAGCGAATCCTCGGCGACAAAAGTCCCAGGGCTCAACGCGACTCGAAGGTCATGCATTGCCAGCATGCCGAAGCTGGCATCATTCGACTGACGCCGCCATTCCGCAGTGCTCCCAAGCCCGGAATAGACACCGGTGCCGATGGCCAGCACCAACGAGATCGCTACAACGGCCACCCATCGCGACCGGAAATCGCGCCA
>CAMYLA010000120.1 GCA_947259095.1 uncultured Acidimicrobiaceae bacterium
GCGCTCGACGATCGGACGATCCCGGGCCTCGTCGAATCGTTCCTTCATCAACGGATCCGATGCCGACCGCTTCGTCGACTGCTCCCAGTCCCGGGCCAGCAGGCCCCGGGCGAGGGCGTTGGTGTGGGCGGCGACTTTGGCGACACACGACAGGATCGGGGCACTGGGACGGTGACGGTGTCGGCGACGTCGGTGTGGTTGCCGGTGGGTTCGGAGGGGGGTCCGGTTTCGGACTGTGGGACGAGCAGTGTGACCGTGTATGTGTCCGACGATTTCGATGAACCGGTGACGACGGACTACTTCCTTTCCGATGCGTTCGACGGGTCGACGTTGCATTCGTTCTGGTTCAGGGCCGCACAGGGACGTCAGCCCGGGGTTCGGCTGTTCTCACCGACGGGTCGGTGGTTCGGTGCGTCTTGTGATGGTGCGCTGTCGTTCGTCCCGGAGGGCGGGCCGGCGGTCAGCGTGGATGGGCTGGTCCAGCGTGTTGTCGATCGCCTGGATCCGCCGGAGCCGACGCTGGCGGTCACGCCCCATCACGGCAAGCATGCGGTGCAGATGCTGTCGTGGTTGGCGGTCGACCCCTCGTATTGGGCTGCGCCCCGGGAAGCGACGGCCCGCTCCGGTCGGTTGTGGGTGACGGCCCGGCTCGAGCCGTTCGAGGTGGCGTGGGACATGGGCAACGGCGATATCGAGCGATGCACCGGGCCCGGCACGGTGTGGCGGGCGGGCATGGACGACGCTCGGTCGAGCTGTGGCTACACCTACACCTGGCCCTCGATCAACCCCCCGAGCAACACCTACGAGCTCGGGGGCACGGTCCGGTTCGACGTTGGTCACGACACCAACGCCCCCGGCGCCTACGGGCCGTTCGCCACGGTGGAGCGCACGACGACAGAGACCATCTCGGTGGTGGAGATCCAGGCCGTTGCCTCGTAGCCCCAACCCGCTCGGCTCCTTCAGACGCGCTCGATGATGATGGCCGGGGCCATCCCGCCACCGGCACACATGGTGATCAGCCCGACCTGGCCGTCCTGACGCTCGAGTTCATCGAGCAGGGTGCCGATGAGGATTGCCCCGGTGGCCCCGATGGGGTGCCCGAGGGCCATCGCCCCACCGTTCACGTTGACCTTGCTGCGGTCGAGGTCGAGGTCCCGCTGGAACTTCTCCGAGACGACGGCGAAGGCCTCGTTGATCTCGAACAGGTCGATGTCGTCCAGCGTCATGCCGGCCCGCTCCAACACTTTGCGGGCCGCCGGCACCGGCGCATTCAGCATCAGGGTCGGATCGTCGCCCATGTTGGCGGTCGCCACAATACGGGCCCGCGGCTTGAGCCCATGGGCCTTGGCGTACGCCGCGCCGGCCACCAGAATGGCCGCTGCACCGTCGACGACGCCGGAGGAGTTGCCTGCGTGGTGCACATGTTCGATTTCGAGATCGGGGAACTTCTGGGCCATCAGCTCCCGGAAGGTCGGGGTGTTCTCGTCGTGGCGGTAGTCGGCCACCGCGGGAAAGCTCGGCTTGAGGTTGGCCAGACTCTCAGCGGTGGTGCCCGGTCGGGGGAACTCCTCGTGGTCGAGCGCCACCGTGCCATCGAGGTTCATCACCGGGATGAGGCTCCTGTCGAAGCGCCCTTCCTTGATCGCCACCTCCGCCCTGGCCTGCGACTCGGCGGCGTGGGCGTCGAGCGCGGTCCGGGGGATGCCTTCCAGCGTTGCGATCGCATCGGCGCAGACACCCTGATGCGGTTGGGGATGGATCTCCTGCAAATGCAGATTGCCCGCGCCCATCGGGAGCAGCCCCTTCTTCGGCAGCGACATCATCTCGGTGCCACCGGAGACAACCAGATCCTCCATCCCGGCCATCACCGCATTGGCCGCGATATTGGTTGCCGTGATCCCCGAACCGCAGAAGCGGTCGAGGGTCACGCCACTGGCCTTGACGTCGTAGCCGGCATCGAGGGCGGCCATACGGCCAAGGTCGCCGCTCTGCTCCGACACCTGCGAGCTGGTGCCCCACACCACATCATCGACATCGGCGGTGTCGATGCCGTTTCTCTCCGCCAGTGCCTTGAGGACCGTCGAACCGAGGTGCTGGGGATGCAGGTGGGCCAGCGCGCCCTTCCCCTGCTTGCCGATCCCGCGTGGGGTGCGGCAGGCATCGATGATGAAGGCATCTGGCATGGCTTGTCTCCTCGAGAAGGCAACCGTTTAGATCTTGGAAGCAACGTAACATCGCCGTCACCGGTGAATCCAAACGCCGACCCGCCCCCGGGCACCCCGAACCGCCCGCCGGGTGAGGAGCCCGACACCCACGAACCGCCTACCGGAGGAGCCAAGCTGCCTGCCGGGTCGGTCAGCTCAGGGCTCGAAGGTCGCGTCCGGTGATGTAGGTGGCGACAACGATGACGAGGGCCACGGCGGCTGCACCGGAAATCGTGTTCCCGATGCCCACCACGTTGGCGATGAGCCCCAGGATCAGCGCACCGATGGGCATGAACCCGACCTGGATCAGGGTGTACAGCCCCATCACACGGCCCATCAGCGGCTGCGGCGTATTGGCCTGGATCAGGCCCTGGTTCATGTTGATGTAGAACCCGCCGGCCAGACCCATGCCGAACATCAGGGGGAAGAGCATGGTGTAGGTCGTGGTCTGCCCCATCAGCAGGGTCATCGTGGCGCCGACCATCATCGCCCGCTGGAACGCCGCGCCCTTGTTCGGCATGTCGCCTTTCCGCATGACCACGAACGAACTGATTGCCAGTCCGATTCCCATCACCGCGAACAGCGGTGCGGCATCGCCGGAGTTCCGCCCCAGTTCCTCCTTGACGAAGGCCTGGATCGTGATCATGACCGCCGGGTTGACCGTCACGCCGGCGACGGCGAGCAACAGGAACAGGGTGCGCAGCGAACGGTCGGCGACGACGTGGCGCAACGCTTCCACGGTGTCGGCCCGGACCGAGCGTTTCGGCCCCACCGGCTCGACCCGCTCCGGGATCTGCAGCGAGCGAAGGAACAGCAGACCGAAGGTCAGGAGGATGGCCAGGAACCAGAAGGCCCCGTCGAATCCGAACCGGTTGCCGACCAGCTGGACCAGGACCGGACCGAGAATCATCGAGCTGGTCATGGCCAGCGCATTGAGCGCGATCGCGCCGAAGAGTTGGTCCCGGCCGACGATGGCCGGCACCAGCGACGCCCGGACCGGCTGTCCGACCGATGACGTCGCCCCGGCCAGGACGGCTGCCACCACCAGCCAACCCAGCGTCGCCCGGTCGCTGGCGATCAACAGGGCGGTGCCGACGAATACCAGGATCGAACCGACCTGGGTCGCCACCAGGAGTCGTCTCGGGTTCAGCCGGTCGGCCCACGCGCCGGCCTGGAGCACAAGGAAGATGGCCGGGATGCCCAGCGCGAACACGATGTACCCCTGCTCCCGCTCGGCCAGCAACAGTCCGTCCAGCACATACCAGCTGAAGACGAACCGGAGGGCGTTGAACGCGATGAAGTAGGCGATGTTGTTGGCCCACAACCGACGGAAGTTCGGCAGTCGCAGCGCTCCCGACGGTGAGACCTTGGCCGGCGCCGATGACGGCGATGGCGCCGGCTCGGCCTCGTCCGGCGGCCCCGAGCTCCCGGTGGAAACGGCGTCTGTCATCGCATCCACCATGCCACCGAATCCGGCAACCGGCCCAAAACCCGGACCCGTCCCAGCCCCTGTCGTTGTGATGGACCCCTGCGGTCAGGCGCCGAAGCGTTGCTCCAGTTCGACGATCTCCGGTAGGCCGATGGTGTCGGTGAAGGCCGAGAATGTCGGCAGGTCTCCGACAACGTTGGCCGGCGTGCCGTCGATCTTGATCCGACGCAGCACCGCCTCCATCGCCTTGGTTGCGGCCAACAGTGTCGAGAGCGGCATGATCACCATGGCGAACCCCAGGTCGGCGATCTCCTGCAAGGTGAGCGGCGGTGTCTTGCCCCCTTCGACCCAGTTGAACAGCAGCGGCATGTCATCGAGCTCGCTCGCCACCTTCCGCAATTCGGCGTCGTCGACCAATGCCTCGACGAACAGCATGTCGGCGCCGGCTTCCCTGGCTGCTCCGGCTCGGGCCAGGGCGGCGTCCAGGCCGTGTGGCGCCCGGGCGTCGGTCCGGGCGATCACCACGAAGTCCGGGTTCGCTCTGGCCTCGACGGCGGCGGCGATCTTGGCCGAGAACTCGGCTTGGGACACCACCTCCTTGCCCTCCATGTGGCCACAGCGCTTGGGGAGGACCTGATCCTCGATGTGGATCCCTGCCACACCGGCCTGCTCGTAGGCCTGCACCGTTCGGATCACGTTCAGCTGGTTGCCGTAGCCGGTGTCGGCGTCGGCGATCACCGGCAGGTCGGTGGCGGCCACGATCCGGCGGGCGTTGTCAACCATCTCCGAAAGGCCGAGCAGCCCCACATCGGGCCGACCGAGCAGCGAGGCCGAGGTGCCGAAGCCGGTCATGTAGACGGCGTCGAACCCGGCCTGTTCGATGAGCCGGGCCCCGAGCGCGTCGTAGCAGCCCGGGAGCAGTACCGGCCCCCCACCCTCGAGGAGTTGGCGGAACCGGGCGGGTCCGTCCGGGCGGGATCTGAGGAGGTCGGCCATGGCCACCAGTGTGCTCGGTCACCGGACCGGCTGCGACCCGGCCTCGCCACCGGCGTCGCCGCGACAACAGGCCGTCAGCCGGCTGCCCCGGCCTCCTTCTCGGCGCTCTCCTTGATACCGGTCAGCGTCTGCCGCAACGAGTCGCCCACCTGCTGGGCTCGGCCGGCCAACCGGTCCGGTGGCGCATCGGCCAGTGTCGGCGGCAATTGCTCGACATCCCACACCTCGGTCAGGGTGGTCGGGTTCGACCCCTCCAGGCGGTAGCTCCACCGGACGAAGGGACTGTCCGGGTCGCCGGTCACGAACTGGAACTCCGATGCCGGCTCGGCCCTCGTGACCTGGCAGACCACCGACCACTCCCGGTCCCCGATCTTGTTGTGCCCTTCGAAGCGGTCGCCGACCCGCCCGGCCCCTCCGTCCAACCACTGCCCGCCACGATTCTCCGGACTCCATTCGCCCATCCGGGGCAGGTCCGAGACGAGCTGGTACACCACCTCGGCCGGCGCTTCGATGTGCACCGTCTCCTCGTGATACATGCCTTCGACCGTCATCCTCGGCTCCAATCGCTCGATCCCGACCCGCAGTCTGGTGGCCGGGGGAGCGGCGGGCAAATGACTCGGTGGCCCGGTTCCGGCCGCCCCGCCGAGCGTAGGATCGCCGTATGGGTGATGACCGGATCGGCGACCGCATGGCCAACGAGACCGCCGGCGCCGGCAGGGACGGCTCGGCCGAGGCGGCCGATCGGCCGGTCGAGGTGGGTGAGGCCGAGATCGAGTCGATGCTGGCCGCCCATCCTCTGACCGAGCCGCTCGACCCGGCCGATCGCCGGACGCTGTCGGCGTTGGTTCGAGTGATCGACCTGGAATCGGGGGAGGTGCTGGTTCACCAGGGGGATGTCGGCGATGCCGCCTACCTGGTCGTCGCCGGGCGGATGGTGGCCACGGTGGACGGCCGCGACATGGGCGTGATCGGTCGGGGCGAGACCGTTGGCGAGATGGCGCTGATCACCGACGAAGCGCGTTCGGCCACCATCACCGCCCGGCGCTGGACCAGGACCTTGCGACTCGGGGCCGAGGATTTTGCCGGTGTGGTCGCCGGGCACCCCGAGGTCCATCGGCGGCTCAACGCGCTGCTGGTCGAGCGGCTGCGGGGCACCCTGATCGGCCGGCCGGCCTGGGTCGGCCATGCCACGGTCGTCGGGTTGGCCGCCGTCGATTCCGCGGCGGTCGTGAACTTCGCCCGGCGACTGGAGCGGGCGCTGGCCGGCCAGGGCGGCCGGGTGGCGACCATCGACCTTGGCCACGCAACTCACACCGACACTCCGACCGACCCCAGAACTCGCACCGACAGCGCAACTCACACCGCCACTGCGACCCATGTCGGCCCCGGCGATCGGTCTGCGGTCGACGATGCCATGGGCCACCACATCTACGAGCTCGAGACCCACAACGACGTGGTGCTGGTGGTGACCTCGATCGACCGGCTGGTCGGCCCCGGCCAACGATTCGATCGCACCCTGCTGCTGGTCGACGCCGACGGGCCGATCCCACCCCTCCCGGCCGGCCGGCTCGATGACCTGGTCCTGCAACAGCCGGGCCATGTCGAGCTCCCCACCGGGACCAGCCGATGGTTGGACGCGCTGGCGCCCACGCGCCATCACCACGTCCGCCGGGACCCGGTACCGGGGGCGGATGGCGATGTCGAGGTGGATCGGCTGGCCCGGCGATTACTCCATCGGGAACGTGTGTTGGTGCTCGGCGGCGGTGGGGCCCGGGGTCTGGCTCACGTCGGCACCTATCAGGCGCTGGTGGCGTCCGGCATCGACTTCGACGCCATCGTCGGTGTGTCGGCCGGGGCGATGTTCGGCGCCGGCATGGCCATGGACTGGTCCCCGGCCCGGTCGGTCGAGTGGAGCGAGCGGACCCTGATCGAGGGTGGCCGGATCATTGATTTCACCGTGCCGATGGTGGCCTTGAGCTCGGGCCGTCGCTTGACCGAGGGACTCCGGGACAGCCTCGGCGAGCAGGTCGAGTTGGAGGATCTGTGGCGACCGTTGACCTGCGTCTCGGCCGACCTCACGTCACTGACGGTCAGGCTCGATCAGCGCGGTCCATTGTGGATGGCGGTTCGGGCGTCGGTCTCGGTTCCCGGTGTGTTCCCGCCCCTGCTGGTCGGCGACGCGGTGCTGGTCGACGGTGGGGTGATCGACAACCTTCCGGTCGATCGGGCCAGGCAACTCCATCCCGGGGCGACCATCATCAGTTCCGATGTCGGTCGCCGCCACGAACCGCTCAACGTCGACCTCCCGGCCGGTGGGATCGTCGGTGGCTGGCAGACGACATGGGATCGGGTCGGGCGCAGACGCGACACCACCAGCATGGTCAAGTTGCTGTACCGGCTGACCGCCCTGGGCGGGGGCGCAACCAGCCAGTCCCGGGGTGAGGTGCACATCGAACATGTGCTCGACGGGATCGGCCTGTTCGACTTCGGGTCGGCCCGCCCGGCCATCGACGCCGGCTACGAGCGCACCATGGCCGTGCTGGCCCGGTCCGACTGTTTCTGAACGCCGGCCCGGACACCGATCGGCCGGACACCGACCGGCCGAACACGACCTACAGCAGCTTGACCGTGCCGGCTCGACCGTCGACCTCGACATCTGCGCCATCGGGGATCCGCAGCGTCGCCCCCTCGACCCCGACCACGCACGGGATGCCCAGTTCCCGGGACACGATCATCGAATGGCTCATCGCCGCCCCCACCTCGACCACCACACCGGCCGCCGAGACGAACAACGGTGTCCACGAGGGGTCGGTCAGCGGGGCGATCAGCACATCACCCGGTTGCAGGCCTTTCGGGTCGGCCGGGTCGAGCACCACCCTGGCCCGGCCGGTGGCGACCCCCGGCGAACCGGCCGCGCCCTGCAGGATCGAGCCGGCGTCGGCTCGTCGGCCCTCGGTGGTTCGAGCCGGCCAGGTGGAGATCGGCGGTGGGCCGCCCCCGTGGGCCGAGGTGTCGAAGGCGAATGGCGGCTCCAGGCCCTTGAGGTGGTGGTAGTCGGCCCGCCGCTGCTCGATCGTGTCGACCAGTGACGGGGGGTCGGCAAGGTAGTCGAGGAACTCGGCCTCGCTGAGCAACATCGGACCGACGCGATCCGCGACCCCGCCCGCCTGCTCCGCCCGGCGAAGCAGTTCCAGGAAGGCGTGTCGTGCCAGCTGGTTGCCTCGGATGACCTGGTTCTTCGATTCCTCCCGGGCCCTGGACCACAGGGCGGTCCGCCGAATTGCCGCATCGAGGCTGCGGCCCCGCCAACCCAGCTTCGCCTTGGCCTCCGCCACCGCCCCTTGCCGCTCGGCCACCATCCGCCGCTCCTGGGCCCGCGGGGATCGGTCGGGGTCGACCCCCCGCATGGTGTCGATGGCGGCGGTGGCCAGTTCGGGAAAGGCGGCCCAGTCCCGACCCATGAGTGAGAACTCGTTCGGTCCGCGGTGGCCGTACTGGCGAAGGAAGGCGGCGAAGGCGGTGTCGTAGTCCTCCGGTGCGGTCTCGTTGGCCAGCGTCCACATGACCCGGGCCGGTTCGGCCGACACCACCTCCCCGATGCCGGTGGTGAGGGTCACCGCCAGGTTGGGGTCGCCGAGGTGTTTCTGGCACAGGTCGGTGAGGCCGCCGGCGGCGATGGTGGCCTGCATGGTGACCACAACGTGGCTGCCGATCAGGTAGTCCCACAGGTCGGCCATGCCGGCCTTGAGGTAGTTCCAGAGCACGTCGTCTTCGGCGTCGAGCGGTGGGGCCGCAGCTCGGTAGTCGTCCACCCTGGCCCGCATCTCGATGACCAGCGGCACCGATCTCGCCCCCATGGTCCGGATCGCGGTCCGGATCACCCTGGCGGTGGCCCGCAGGTTCCGATCCCCGGGCTTGGGGGCGTAGCCCGGTACGTCGGCGTCGCCGAGGAACTGGGTGTCGATCACGTCGGGGCCGAGGCCCGGAGCGCGGACCCCCAGCAGCCGCATGAGGCTGACGTTGAAATAGGCGTAGCCGCCGAAGATCCCGATGACCACGAACTCCTCGTCGCCGATGTCCTCCTCGGTGGCGAAGCCGATGGTCTCGGCCCCCCGTCGCCAGCCCATCTCGCTGGGGTGGCCGCCGATGTCCCACTCCAGGGGGAGCACCACATCGGGATAGACCTCACCGATATTGCCCCGGGTGTAGATCGGCCACCGGGTCGAGGGTCCACAGTCGGCAGGCCACGGGCGCTTGGTCATGAACCGCAGCCTAATCCTCAGACCGAGCTCGGTTGCGAGCCGTCTTCGGCCCGTCTCCTCACTTTGCCGGTTCGGGCGTGACCGCTAGCTTTTGCTCCATGGCTCCCACAGATCCCGAGGTCCGCCCGTTCTCCATCGACATCGATCGGTCGGTCCTCGACGATCTGGCCGACCGTCTGGCCAACACCCGATGGCCGGAGGCACAACCGGTCGACGACTGGTCGCAAGGGGTGCCGCTGGCCTACGCCCGGGAGCTTGCCTCCTATTGGGCCGACGGCTACGACTGGGCCGCCCGCCAGGCCCACTTCAATCGGTTCGACCATTTCCTGACCGAGATCCAAGGCCTCGACATCCACTTCATCCACCAGCGATCCCCCCATGACAACGCCTTCCCGCTGCTGATCACCCATGGCTGGCCGGGGTCGGTGGTGGAGTTCAACAAGATCATCGAACCGCTGGTCGACCCGGTGGCCCATGGCGGTCGGGCCGAGGACGCCTTCCACGTGATCTGCCCGTCACTGCCCGGCTACGGGTTCTCCGGTCATCCGTCGGAGACCGGCTGGGGGGTCGAGCGGATCGCCGGGGCCTGGGACGAACTGATGGTCCGGCTCGGCTACCAGGCCTATGGCGCCCAGGGCGGAGACTGGGGCTCGGCGGTCACCACCCAGCTCGGTCGAAACGGCGGGCGCTGTGTTGCCATCCACACCAACATGCCGCTGGGGCGGCCAACCACCGAGGCCAAGAACAACCCGACCGAGGAGGATCTGGCGGCCTTCGCCGGCGGCAAGTTCTACAACGACTGGGACGCCGGCTACTCAAAACAGCAGAGCACAAGACCCCAGACCCTCGGGTACGGCCTCGTCGATTCCCCGGCCGGGCAGATGGCCTGGATCGTCGAGAAGTTCTGGGCCTGGACCGATTGCGACGGGCACCCCGAGAACGCACTGACCAAGGATGAGCTGTTGGACAACATCATGCTCTACTGGCTCAACGCCGCCGGGGCCTCGTCGGCCCGGCTGTACTGGGAGAGCTTCGCCAACATGGCCGGGCGGGGTCGGGTCGAGGTGCCGACCGGGGTCGCCTCGTTCCCCGAGGAGATCGTGCGGGCTCCCCGGAGTTGGTGTGAAGCCGGCTACAACATCACCCACTGGACCAAGATGGACAAAGGCGGTCACTTCGGAGCCTATGAACAACCCGAGGCGTTCGTCGACGACGTGCGAAGCTTCTTCGCCACCATCCGCTAGGGGCCACCGATGACCGAGACGACCGAGATGACCGACGCCAACATCGACTACCGGCTGGATGGCAACATCGCCGCCATCACCTTGAACCGGCCGGAGAAGCTCAACGCCATGAGCCGCTCGCTGCTCGACGATCTGGAGGCCGCCTTCAACCGGGCCAAGGCCGATCCCGAGGTCAAGGTGGTGCTGCTGGCGGGAGCGGGCCGATCGTTCTGCGCCGGCTACGACCTGGCCCCCGACGACTGGATCCTCAGCCAATACGGTGCCGACTTCGACGGCCCGGTCGACGCCGTCATCGACCGGGAGGACGTGACCGAGATCCTGGAACGGTGGCTGCGGCTGTGGAAGTTCCCAAAGCCGATCGTGGCCAAGGTCCAAGGGGTGTGCCTGGCCGGGGCCGGTGAGCTCCTGGCGGTGGCCGATCTGGTGGTGGCCGCCGAGGACGCCCGATTCGGCCACCCCGCCGGCCGGGATCTCGGCATCCCGGTCACCCTGTCGTTCTGGCCGCTGCTGATCGGCATGCGCAAGACCAAGGAACTGCTGTTCACCGCCAAGCTGATCGACGGGGTCGAGGCGGAGCGGATCGGTCTGATCAATCAGGTCGTGCCGGCCGATGAGTTGGAAGACGCAGCCTGGGCCATGGCCCGCGACGTGGCCAGGACCGCCGAGGTCGGGCTGCGGGTCTCAAAACTGGCCACCAACCGGTGGTACGAGAACATGGGGCTGTTGGCCTCGTGCTACAGCACCGCCGATCTCGACACCTTCTTCCACCAGAGCCCGACCTACGTCGAGTTCTTCCAGGCGGTCAAACACCGAGGCATGCACGCCGCCCTCTCGGAGCGGCAGGAGAAATTCGGCTGATCACCGCACTGGCCGGGGCAGAGGCAGGCCGTCCATTTCTTGCTGACGGTCCGCCCTTGCTACGTTGAACAAGCGGGTCGGCAACCCGATTCGCAAGAAGACTCGCAGTTGAGATGACAGACCAGCCGCCGCCAGGGGCCGAGGTCGGGGACGTGCTCACCCCGGCCCAGCGCCGACGATTCAAGACCGGTGATCTCGACGCGCTCGGTGAGGTCTACAACGCCTACGCCGGACCGGTCCACACCGTGGTCCGAGGAATTCTCGGCTCCGAAGGCCAGGTCGACGATGCGGTCCAGGAGACCTTCATGCGGGCCTGGCGGGGGGCGGGCTCGTTCGACGCTGAACGTGCGATGGGGCCGTGGCTGTTCGCCATCGCCAGACGGACCTCGACCGACGTGATCCGCCGTGAGGCAAGGCCGACCCGATCCGACCACGACGAGCTGACCGACAACGTCGGCATCGATCTCCGGGGAATCGAGGGGGCTCGGGAACGATGGGAGATCAGGGTGGCATTGGAGCGGCTGCCCGATGACGAACGGGTGGTGTTGCGGTTGTCGCACGTCGAGGGGTTGACCCACCCCGAGATCGCCGAGCGCCTCGACGTACCGCTTGGCACGGTGAAGTCGAGCTTCCACCGGGCCCACCGTCGTTTGTCGGGGTTGCTGCAACCCCTGGTTGTCACCGAGCCCGAAGGGGTGGCCGATGGCTGATCGAGGCGACCGGGCCGCCGATTTTGCCGGCGAGAGCTCCGGCGCCGATCTCGACGCAGACGAGCGGTTGGCCCTCGATCGACTGGCCGGCCAGCTCGGCGACGACTCGTTGTGGGAGTCGCCGCCGCCGGAGGGTCAGTTCCGGTTGCTGGCCGCAGCATCGGCCGAGGCCACCGAACGGGCCAAGGAACAGTCGGACAACGCCGCCTGGACCGCCCCCGACCCGATCCGACCGGTGGATCCCACACCGGCGGTGCCACCTCGCATCGGTCGTGCGATGCGACGGGAG
>CAMYLA010000121.1 GCA_947259095.1 uncultured Acidimicrobiaceae bacterium
CCGCTGGTTCACCACGTCGTATTCGTCGATGCCGGCGCCGGGGGCCGTCGGCGCCTGCTCGTGCCGTCCCGTCGGGCTCGGGGCGGTCAGCCGCCGAGCGCGACCCCGCACTGCACGCAGTCGAGGGTGAGACGGCCACCGGTTGCGCCGGCGGGGATCGCCGTCACCGTGACCGACCGGCCCGGCAGCAGGCCGGCGGGGTGCTTGTCGTAGGCATCCTCGGCGGCGACGAAGCCGGAGGAGGTCTGGATCTTCGTGCCGTTCACCACGATGTGGGAACCACCGTCGCAGCTGATCGGCCCCACCGTCTCCACCTCGCCGGCGGCGTTCAGTATCAGCCGGGACCGGCAGTCGGTGAAGACCTCGGTCACCTGGCCCCGAACGATGACCATCTTGTCCGGTGTCGGATGTTTCAGCACGCTGCTGCGGTCAGACGGGTCGATGGCCGTGGTCTCGGCCGGCGCCGTCACTGCGGTGGTCGGTGCCGATTCGCTCGTCCCGGCGGTGGGCGGTGTGGCGGGTACCTCGACCTGCAGGCTGGCGTTGCCGTCGGCACCCTCGTCGGCCGCTCCCGACCCCGACCCCGAACCCGACGTCGTGTTGCTCTCGAGCTGAACGTCGCCGCCGGTTGTGGCCTCCAGGTCCTGGTCTCCTCCGGTCCCGGCCAGGACCAGGGCCGACAGACCGACGATGGCGGTGGCGGCGGCCGCCGCCCCGACGAGATACCGGAGCCGGCTCGGGCCGGCCTCCCACCGGCCATCGTTGCCGGCCGGGGCCGGCCCGGGCTTGGCGAAGTCTTGCGGGTCGACGTTGTCCAGCAATCGGAACCGATCGGCGACCAGCGGATCGAAGGGGTCCACCTCGTCATCGAAGTCATCGTCGAAGCCACCGTCGGAGTTGATCTCGGCGTCGTTGTCGGAGTTGTCGTCGAGGTTCATGACCGGTCGATCCTTTCGCGAAGGTGTTGGTGGGCCCGGTGGAGTTGTACCCGGACCGTGCCGGGCGTCGTTTCGAGAAGCTCGGCGATTTCGGTCGGCTTGAAGTCCCCGGCGTAGCGGAGGACGACGACCAGCCGCTGCTGCTGCGAGAGCGTGCCGAGCAGGTCGAGGAACTCGGTCAGCGATGCATCCGGTTGCGCTCCGGCGGCTTCGGTTTCGCCGCTCGCCTCGCCGGCCGGCGGTGTCTCCTGCCAGGCGGCTCGGCGGTCGGCCAACATGCCGGCGGCGATCTTGAAGGCGCTCCGCCACACCCAGGCCCGCGGGTTGCGGATGTCGTCGCCGCGGGTCACCGCCTGGCTGAACGCCTCGGCCTCGGCCTCGGCCGCGAGGTCGGGGTCGCCGGTGAAGGCCAGAAGGGACGTCCAGAGTCGGCGGTGCTGGCTGCGGTACACCTCTTCGATGGGATCCATCAACAGTGCTTTCATACCACTGGCACAGGGGCGACTTCCGGTCGGATCGTTAACAACCGATCGTCAACACGGGCCTGGCGGCGGTGAAGCGGCGACGGCCGAGCTATGCCAACCCGTCGGGGCCCAGGCTCTTGAACTGCTCAGCGTCGTGACCGTAGATCAGCCGGCAACCCCCGTCCCGCAGCTCCCGCAACCCCTCCATCGACTGCCGCTGCAGATCGGTGTCGTAGCCGAAGCCGGGCACCAGCATCTCGTTGAGCATCCGCTCGAAGTACACGCAGTCCCCGGTCAGCACCACCGGCCCGGAATCGAGCTCGACCCGGAGCGCCTGATGGCCCGCGGTGTGGCCCGGGGTCGGCAGGCACACCACCCGGCCGTCGCCGAACACATCGTGACGACCGTCGACCTGTTCCACCTCGTGGCCGTGGTCGTAGTCGACAGGATCGTAGATCCCGTAGTCGATCAGTCGCTGATCGTGGCCGGCCTCCCACTCCGCTCGTTGCACCACCAGTCTGGCGTCCGGCAGCTCGCCCGTCCCGCCGGCATGGTCGAAGTGGAGGTGGCTGAAGATCATCAGGTCGACGTCGTCCGGTCGGATCCCTCGCTGCGTCAGTCGGGCCGAGACCTCCTCGCCAGGGTGGTAGTCCGGTTCGAAGCTGTCGATGGTCCGGCCGAGCCGGGTGGTGTCGTGCTGCAGCCCGGGGTGCATGCCATTGTCGAACAGCACCAGCCCTTCGGGATGGTCGATCAGCCACCCGGCAATCGGCAGGCTGACCGTTCCCTGCTCACCGGTGATGATGCCCAGTCCGGCTTCGATCCGCCCCAACTCGAGCGGCACCACCCTCATGGGAGGCCGTTCCAGAAGTCGACCAGGCCTGCGGCCGCCGAGTCCGGATCCTCGGCCATCCACCAGTGGCCGTTGCCCTCCAGCGGCAGGTGGGCCGCCCCCAGGGGCTCGATCATCGGCCTGGCCAGTTCGGACGCCACGTAGGGGTCGGCGGTGGCATCGATCACCAGTCCGTTGGGGAGCGGGGTCGCAACAACCCGTCGACCCAACTCGACCAGCGCCGGCTGAGCGGCGGCCCGGTACAGCCCCAGGATGCAGCGACCCATCTCCGCATCACAGCCGGCGGCCATTGGTGCCGCCAGCCGGTTCGGGAGGCCCAGAGCCTCGTAGGCCGCGGTGCGGTCGTCGGGGCTGACCGCCACCATGGCCGTCACCGCCTCCTCGCCCGCCCCGGGCGTCTGCCACACCTGGGCCATGTCGTGCCAGACGTAGTCGGGATGGAGCAGGCCGACGCAGTCGGCGGCCCACGAACGCACCAGCCCCGGCTCGGTGGCCAGCAGGCCGAAGACGTGGCCCGCCCCCCAGTCGTGGCCGACGACGTCGACCGGCCCGTCGATCGACCGCACCGCATCGACCAACCAGGCCACGTAGTTGGCCGGCGTCGGCTCCCAACCATCGGGCGTCGGGGCCCCGAAGCCGGGCGCCGACAACAGGACGATGTCATCGACGCCGTGGCGCTCGAGCGATTCGACCAGCAGGGCCCAGACCGCATCGGTCTCGGGATTGCCGTGGACGAACACCTTTGTCATTCTGGAACCCCCGCGGTTCGATCGTCGGCCGTGTTGGCACAACCATAGGGGAGATCGTGACTCCGAGCGGAAGCGACAACACCGGTTCGCCGGGTCCCGACGAAGCCGCCGGGGACGAACCGGCAGACGTCGTCCGGCTGAGCGTCATCGACGGCGTCGCCACGGTGACCCTCAATCGGCCGGAGGTTCGCAACGCCATCAACGGGCCGTTGCGGCGAGGCCTGTGGGCGGCCATGACCCGGGCCGAGGCCGATCCGGAGGTGGGGGTGATCGTTCTGACCGGCACCGATCCGGCGTTCTGCGCCGGACTCGACCTCCGGGAGGTCGGGAAGGGAAACCCCGAGGTCATCGGCTCCCAGACCGGTGGCAGCAGCCGGCCGTTTCCGGCCACCACCAAGCCGATCATCGGCGCCATCAACGGCCCGGCCATCACCGGAGGATTCGAGCTGGCGCTGAATTGCGACTTCCTGATCGCCTCGGAGCGGGCGGCGTTCGCCGACACCCACGCCAGGGTCGGGGTCATGCCGGGCTGGGGTCTCACCGCCCTGTTGGCCGATGCGGTCGGGGTCGGCCGGGCCAGGGAGATCTCGTTGACCGGAAATTTCGTGACCGCAGCCGAGGCCGAGCGCTGGGGCCTGGTCAACCGTACGGTGCCCCACGCCGAGCTGCTGCCAACGGTCCACCGCCTGGCGGCCGACATCGTCGGCAACGACCCGGCCGGGGTGCGCCGCATGTTGGCCACCTACGGTGAGCAGCAGCAGGGTCGCCTGGCCGACGCCTGGCGGCTCGAAGGTGAAGCATCGATGGCGTTTCGGGCGCAGATCGACTTCGAGCCGGACGAGGTCGAGGCCCGGCGCCAGGCCATCATCGACCGGGGCCGATCACAGCTCTGACAACGATCGGCGAGGTGGCCCGAGTCGCAAGTGGGCCGCCCGGCCATCCATACTGGGCCGAGCGGCGGCCGGTGCCGAGACGGGAGACCCCAATGAGCAGCCATGGCGAACAAGAGATCCGTGAGCGGACCACGACCCTGATCGATCAGGTCGGAGCCGACGCCGGTCAGGTCGAGTTCCGGTCCGCCCAGTGGGATGCCGGGTTGGCCATGGTGCAGTATCCCGAGGGCAAGGGTGGCCTCGAGGCGCCACCGAAGCTGCAGAGTGTGGTCCAGGACGAGCTCCGGGCGGCCGGGGTGCGATACGACTCGATGGTCATCAACCCGATCGGGATCGGCATGGGCCTGCCGACGGTGCTGACCTATGGCAGCGACGAGATACACGACAAGCACCTGAAGCGGATCTTCACCGGTGAGGACATCTGGTGTCAGATGTTCAGCGAGCCGAGCCACGGGTCCGATGTGGCGGGCCTGGCCAGCCGGGCCGTCCGCGATGGCGACGAGTGGATCGTGAACGGCCAGAAGGTCTGGACCAGCCTGGCCCACTACTCGGCCTACGGCATGCTGTTGGTGCGGACCGATCCCGATGTCCCGAAGCACAAGGGGCTGTCCTACTTCATCGTCGACATGAAGAGCCCGGGGATCGAGATCCGGCCGCTGTATCAGATCACCGGCGACGCCGAGTTCAACGAGGTCTTCTTCAACGACGTTCGGATTCCCCACGAGAACCTGCTCGGCGCGGTCGGCGACGGCTGGCGGGTTGCCACCACCACGCTGATGAACGAGCGGGTGGCGCTCGGTGGGAGCAGCGCACCGAGGGGCAGTGGCACCATCGCCGCCCTGACCAGCCTGTGGAACAAGCGAGGGCCAGAACTCCCCGAGCCGCAGCACAGCATCATGCGGGACCGGGTCAGCCGACTGTGGATCGAGAGCGAGATCCTCCGGTTGACGACCATCCGGGCCAGGGCCAACGCAACCGTCGGCAATCCCGGGCCCGAGGGGTCCGTCGGCAAGCTGGCCTCGGCCGAGCTCAACCAGCGGATCTGGAACACCACCATGGATCTGCTCGGCCCCGAGGGTTTCCTCCACGAGCCCGGATATCCGCTCGACCGGTCGGCCGGCGCGTCCTCGATGTCGTTGTCCAAGAGCTTCCTGCGGTCGCAGGCCAACACCATCGAGGGCGGCACCTCCGACATCATGCGCAACATCCTGGGGGAGCGGGTGCTCGGTCTTCCCGGTGATGTCCGAGTCGACAAGGCGGTTCCCTGGAACGAGATACCGTCCTCCTGACGGAGACCAAACGACCGCCGATCTGGTTCCTGTACTCGGTCACCGGCGTCGGGATCCTGGCCAACACAACGATCACCCCCAACATCCCGGAGGTGTTGAACGACCTCGACCGATCCGACGGCAGCGCCGGTCTCCTGGTTGCAGCCGGGGCCTCGCCTGCGGTGTTCATCGCACCGGTGATCGGCGCCCTGGCCCCCGACTTCAACATGCTCATCGCCGCCCGGCTGGTCCAGGGGGCCGGCGGCGCAGGGCTGATCAACCTGGCGTTGGTGCTGATCGCCGACAACTGGGACGGCTTGGAGCGAACCCGGTTGATCGGTCGGAACTCGGCGGTGTTGACCACCGCCCTCGCGTTGTTGCCGTCGGTCTCGGGTGTGGTTGCCGAGGTCACCAGCTGCGGGTCTCGGTCGCCCTCGGCGTCGTGGCACTCCCGTTGGCCGCAGTCGGCATGGTCGTGTTGCCAGACGTTCGCCCCGGGGCCACAACCACCGTCGGCGACCAGCTGCGGGGGGCGGCCGCGGGGCGTGGTGGCCCTTCGACTGTTGCTGACGGCATCGAGTTTCTTCATCGCCGTCGCCGCCTTCGGATTGGCGGCGGCGCCGACCCTGGCCATGGTCCTGGTGGCGATGCTGCTCTACGGCTTCGGCGACGGTTCGCTCATCCCGGCCCTCCAGGATGTTGCCACCTCGATCCCCGGCGCCGACCAACGGGCATCGGTGCTCGGCGCATGGGTGGTTGCGGTCCGGGCCGGGCAGACAATCGGCCCGCTTGGCGCAGCACTGCTGTTCGCCACCTACTCCACCGAGGTGGCGATGGTCGTCGGCGCCGGGATCTTCGTGGCGGTTGGCCTGCTGTTCCTGTTCGGACCGGTCGATGATGCCGCCACCGCCGGTCGGCCCGCAACCGTCGATCGCTAGCCCCCAGGCCCCATAACCTCGGGCGCTTGTCGCTCCGCCACCGGTGCCGTAGCGTTGGTCGACGATGGCCGACGACGCGCTGCTCGACACCGAACGCCTGGTCGCCCGGTGTGTCTCCGACGGCGAGTTCATGATGGCGGCCCGCCACTGGAACGGGGGCCTTCGGCTCGGCACCACAGGGTTCGCAACCGGGTTTCGGGTCTCGGCCGGCACCCCGGTCCCCGGGGTACCGGGCGAGGGGTCCGGCGTGGTCAGCCTCGAGGCCCCGCCCTCGATCTGGGATGCCATCGTCGAGCCGGTCCCGGCGCCGTTCCTCCACGACATCACCGCCGCCCTCGGACAGGGTGTGGTTCGGGCCGGGGACGAGCTGGCATGGTGGCAGTACGCCCCGGCCATCCAACGGGCGGTCGAGTTGCTGGCCGAGCCGAGGCCGTCCGGTGGCCCGTCGCCGGCCGACAGCGGACCGCTTCCCCGGACCGACAGCCCGGTCGGACGGTATATCCACCTCGAGCTCGACGGGGTCGATCACCGGATCTACCACGAGGAGGCGGGTCAGGGCATACCGCTGCTGCTGCAACACACCGCAGGATCCCACGGGACACAGTGGCGTCACCTGTTCGAGAACCGTGCGATCACCGACCGGTTCCGGCTGATCGCCTACGACCTGCCGTACCACGGCAAGTCGGTGCCCCCGGTCGGTGACCGGTGGTGGTCCCGGCCCTACCGGTTGACCGGCGAATTCCTCCGATCGGTGCCCCTGCAGCTGGCGGCGGGGCTCGGGCTCGACCGCCCGGTGTTCATGGGCTGCTCGGTCGGCGGACTGCTGGCGCTGGACCTGGCCTCTCGCCACCCCGAACGGTTCCGTCACGTGATCTCGTTGGAAGGGGCGCTCCACATCGGTGGCGACACCGGCCGGCTGACCGGGTTCTGGCATCCCCAGGTCGGCAACGAGACCAAGGCCCGCATGATGCAGGCCCTGACCTCGCCGACCTCGCCCGAGGTGTACCGCAAGGAGACCATCCAGACCTACGCCGCAGGCTGGCCACCGGCGTTCCTCGGCGACCTCCACTACTACATGGTGGACTACGACCTGCGGGACCGGGCCGCCGAGATCGACACCGCAACCGTCGGCGTCGATATCCTGTCCGGCCAGTACGACACCAGCGGCACGGTGGCTCACGGTCGGGCTGCCCACGAGGCCATCGCCGGCTCGACGTTCACCGAAATGGTCGGGGTCGGCCACTTCCCGATGTCGGAGAACCCCGAGGCGTTCTTCCGCTCTCTGTTGCCGGTGCTCGATCGGATCGCCGAGACCGCCGGATGATGCGTCGTCGCTCGACACCGGATCACCGTACCTCGGGGCCCACGACCACCGGACAGGACGGCCACCGGTGAGGCTCGGTGCGGCACTGCCGATGTCGGCGATCGGCGGTGGTCCGCTCGATCACCGCTCACTGGCCGATGGGGCGGCCGCCATCGAGCGACTCGGCTACCGGTCGATCTGGGTTTTTGATGCGATCGGCCGGGGGTTCATGCTGCCAGACCCCTTCATGGCGCTGGCGGTGGCGGCCACGGTCACCGAATCGGTGGAACTCGGCTCGGGGATCCTGCAGCTGCCGATTCGCAATGTGGCCGAGGTGGCCCACCGGGCCTTCACCCTCGGCCTGGTCGCCGGTCCCCGGGTTCTGTTGGGGATCGGTCCCGGCTCCACCGAAGCCGACTTCCTGACCTTCGGTGGGGACTACCGGTCACGATTCGCCACCTTCGAGACCCAGCGGGAGGAGCTGGCGGAGTGGCTTGCCACCGGTTCCCATCGGGGCCGCAGCCTCTCGCCGTGGCCGGCTGTGGGTGCCGGCCCCCAACTGCTCCTGGCCGGATGGCACGGGCCGTGGGTGGAGCGGGCCGCCCGCCAGTCGGCCGGTTGGATCGCCTCCGGGGTCTACGCCGACGACGCCACCCTGGCTGAGGCGATCGGCCGCTACCGGTCGGCCGGGGGTGGGCGGGCCATCGTCACCAATCTCCAGGTCGGCGACGATATCGGTCCGGTGGTCGAACGGCTGCATCGCCTGGCCGGACTCGGATTCGACGATGCGGTGGTCCTCGACCTGGCCCCCACCGAGGAACGCTTGGCCGAGATACGCAGACTCGTTCCCGATACCGATACCGATACCGATACCGATACCTGAACCCGGCCCTGACCTCAGCCGACGAGGCTCGGGGTCAGCAGCAGGTAGCCGTCCTCCAGGGTGGAATCCACCATGGTGGCGCCGGGCGGGGGCGTTCCCAGGCAGCGGTAGCGACCGTCGGCCAGCCGCCACGAGGCCCGGACGTCGACCGGCTCGTGCTGTTGGATCCAGGCTCGACCAGCCGCCGTTGCCGCCAGCCGGCCCGGCGCGCCGACGAAGGCCAGCCGGCCCTGAAGCAGGACCAGCACGGTGTCGCCGACAGCCGCCTCGTCTGTCAGGTGGGTGGAGACCACAACGGTGGCGGCGTGCCGACGCTCGGCCACGATTTCCCGGAGCCGGAACCGCTCGTCGGGATCGAGCCCGGCTGCCGGTTCGTCCAGCAACAACAATCCCGGCATACCCAGGATGGCCTGGGCCAAGCCCAGCCGTTGCCGCATCCCGCCGGACAGCTCACCGACCCGGTCGTGGGCCCGCCCGGCCAACCCGACCCGCTCCAGGGCGTCGTAGACCAGGTGTCGTCTGGCTCGCTCCTCATCGTGGCGTTTCAACACCGCCAGATAGTCGAGGAGGTCGAATACCCTGGCCGAGGTGGCCAAGCCAGGATCCTGGGGCAGATAGCCCAGCCGCCGCCTGATCTCGATCCGGTCCGACTCGTGGCGGGGGTCGAGCCCGTCGATGAGGATCGCCCCGGCATCGGGTGCCGACACGGTGGCCAGACAGCGCAGCAGCGTCGTCTTGCCGGACCCGTTCGGCCCCAGCAGGGTTATCAGGCCGCCCTGGAGTGCGAGGTCGACACCCCGAAGCGCCTCGGTCGAGCCGTAGCGGCGGGTCACCCCGAACGCCAGCACATTGGCCGGGCTCATCGGGTTGGGTCCATGAGGTCGAATCGGTCCCGGCGGAGGATGGCCACCCCCAGGCCCGCCGCGGCCACGACCGCCATCAGCACCTGGCCGGGGGCGGTGAAGGCGGCGACCGCACTGGTGGCCCCGGCTCGGACCGCCAGCACGCCGACCAGCCACACCGCGGTGGTCAGCGACGCCGCCTGTCGGGGTCGGACAACGGTCATGAGGGCCACGGTGGCCATGGTCAACCCCAGGGAAGGCAACAGCCAGGCGAAGGCCATGACCGAGGCACCGGGTGCCGCCAGTGCGGCCAGGGCCAACCAGAACGCTGAGAACCCGAGCACCACCGAGGCCCGGGTGAGGATGAGTCGGAGCCCTCGCAGCGGGGTGGCGACCCCCATCTCGTGGGCCGGATCGGCCTCGGTGCCGTAGGCCATGGCCACTCCCAGCACCGGGACCAGCGGGGCGATCAGCAACAGTACGAACAGGTTCTCCACCGGCTTGGAGGCGTCGGCGGCCGAGAGCCCGATCAACATGGCCAATCCGGTGGCCAGATACCAGGCCCGGCGGAGGGCCGGCGTTGCCACCACCAGTCGGGTCACATGGGCCGGGAGGCCGAACAGCCGTAACAGCCGCTCCACCCGGCCCGGCCGGGGAGCATCGAGCTCGATGGTGATGGCCCGCCAGTTGCGGTCGATCCGGTTCTGGTCGATCGGCCATCGGTAGCCAGGTGGGGTGGTCATGACAGCGTCTCCTGAAGGTGTTTGCGGGCCCGCATCAGCCTGGTCTTCACCGTTCCCTGGGGTATGCCGAGGACCTTTGCGGCCTCCCTGGTGGACAGACCGTCGATGGCGGTGGCGATGAGCACGGCCTGCAGGTCGGGTTCGAGGGTCCGCAGCGCCATGCCCATCGTGCCGTGCGCCCCGTTGTCGACCAGGGTGTCCTCGAAGCTCATGGCCCGGTCGTAGCGCTGCATGGCATGGGGCGACATCGGGGTCGGTCTGCGCTTTCGTAGCTGATCGATCAGCCGCCGGACCGCAATGCCCCACAGCCAGGCCGCAACCTGGCCGTCGCCCCGATACCGCCCGGCCGACTTCCAGACCGAGACGAAGGTGTCCTGGAGGGCGAGGTCTGCCAGCTCCGGATCACCGCAGCGGCTCTCGAGTCTCGGGATGAGCCAGGGGGCATGGCGTCGGTAGAGCTGTTCCAGTGCGCCACGATCCTCCCGGACGATCCGGGCCACGAGCGCTCGGTCCTCCCCATCACCATCGTCGCCCGCCGAGGTGGCGGCCGGCTGGGGCCGCTCGGGCGGCGGGGGAGGCAGGGCCATTATCCCTCTGTCGTGTCGAAGCCCGGAAACGGTTCGTTCATCGCCAAGAAGCTACCTCGGCGATGAACCGCTGCCGCCTCCGGCTGCGACAGAGGGGTATGCGCGCGTTCATGTCACCACCTCCGTTCCGGGTCGCCAGTCCCTGGGCCGCCCCGGCACCGGCCCCGACCGACCGGTCGCAGCCCCAACCCCCACCACCGGTCCCCGCCAACGCCCAGACCGCAACGGTGACCGCACCCGCCAGCGTCCCTCCGCCGCCCCCTGGAACGCCGCCCCCACCGTTTCCGTCGCCCCTGCCGCTGCCGTCGCCCCTGCCGTTGTCTGCGACCCTGCCGTTGTCTGCGAGGCAGCCGCCGCCCCCATCGCCGATCGAGCCCGCCAGACCGCCGGTCGACATGTCCCCGCCGTCGCAGGGCCGGCTGAGGCGGCTGCTGCTGGTCGGGTTGGCGGTGGCCATGATCGGCGGCTCGCTGGCCATCGACGCCGACGGTCTGGTTGCGGTACCGGTGCTGTTCCTGCTGGTTGTACCGTTCGAGAAGCTCTTCCCCCGACATCGCCAGCGGGTCCGGCGTCCCCACCTCGGAACCGACATCGGCTACGCCCTCGCCGGACCGCTGCTGTCCGGCATCGGTCTGGCCGCGGCGGTGGTCGTCGCCGGTCTGAGCCTGGCCTGGCTGCCGGGGCTGGCGGTTCGACCGCTGGTGATGGCCATGCCGCCCGCAGTGGCCCCC
Source organism: uncultured Acidimicrobiaceae bacterium (assembly GCA_947259095.1). Taxonomy (GTDB): domain Bacteria; phylum Actinomycetota; class Acidimicrobiia; order Acidimicrobiales; family SZUA-35; genus JAHELU01. The sequence goes on from CAMYLA010000121.1 coordinate 11,193, forward strand.
TTCGTGGGGATTGCACTGTTCGATCTCGCCATCTACTGGACCCACCGGTGGTATCACGAGGTCCCGGTGCTGTGGCGATTCCACGCCATCCACCACTCGCCACAGCACATGGACTGGGTCAGCGGCTTCCGCAGCCACCCCTTCGACGGCACCCTCATCGCCCCTGCCTTCGTGTTCCTCCTCGCCGCCGGGTTCTCCGCCGAGTTCACCGGGGTGCTGGCGGTGGTCCAGTTCGTGCTCGGGATCTTCCTCCACGCCAACGTGCGATGGCGACTCCGACCACTGCATCCACTGATCATCACCCCCGAGTTCCACCACTGGCACCACGCAAATGAGCCGGGGGCCGTCAACTCGAACTACTCGGTGTTTCTCCCAGCCTGGGATCTCCTGTTCGGCAGCTACTTCATGCCCCGGGATCGCCGGCCCCAGGTCTACGGCGTGAGTGAACCCATCCCAACCGGGATGGCGGCCCAGCTCTGGCATCCGATGCGGGGCATGGGCAATCCGCTACGCGTCGTCCGACACCCGATTCGCTCCTGCAAGGGTGGGCTCCGGTTCACCGGGCGGCTGTTGGGGGACATGAAACGTTCGGCGATGCGGCCACGTCGAACGTCGCACGGCACACCGTCGAGGCGACCGGTCGCCGCCGACGGCGCAACGGGCCGCAGTGCGGTCCCGGTGGCAGCTCCGCCGCAAACGCGGTCGCCGACATGG
>CAMYLA010000122.1 GCA_947259095.1 uncultured Acidimicrobiaceae bacterium
ATCCAGAAAGCGATGCACCGGCCATACCGATTGGTGACGTTGGTGACGTTGATCATGACCTCATCGTGACTGAACCGGGCCTCGAGGTCGTCAACCGACGGGAGGCTTCGGGGGTACTCCCCAGGGAGTACCCCGCGACGAGTTGCGCCCCTTACGCAGACCAGGGCTTTGTCACTGGTCGGCCCCGGGGTCAGCCGGCGCAAAGCCCGATCATCAGCCGCCGAACAGCCTCGGGGTGGATCGATGCGAAGTCGGCGTCGAAACCTCGCAGGTGGGTCGCCTCGAGCACCGCCATCCCGTGGACGGCCGACCAGACAGTGCAGGCGATCTCCTCGGCGCCGAACCCCGACGTTGCGGCAATCGCATCGCCATCAAACTGCGAACCGCGAACACCCTGATCGAGCTTGCTCGATGGCGGGCCCTCCTCGCCGCGGTGCGGTCTTCGTGATCTCGGCCTGGTTGCTGTTCGCATCGAGCGCCCCATTCTCCCTGCCGACGGTCGAAGCCCAGTGCGGCCGGCCCCCACCCGATATCGCCCTCTATACCTCCGGCGACGACGTCGAGCGGTTCATGGCCGACTGCGGGGCCGCCGGCCGCCACGCCTATCGCAACCTGCAACTGGCCGACCTCGTCTATCCGGCCGTCTCCGGCATCGCCATGACCACGGCCCTCGCCTTCACGATCACCAGACTCACCTCGTCCCGCCGGCTCCTGCTGCTGGCCACGTTGCCGATGGCGGGGGCGCTGTTCGACTACCTCGAGAACGCAGCCGCCTGGGCGACGCTGGCCCGGTTCCCAGACAACGGCATCGAGACCCATTTGCTCGGCATCGCCTCGGTCGCCAAGCAGACCACATTCTGGACTGCGGGAGCCTTGCTCGTGGTTTGTGTTGCGCTGCTGTTGGTAAGAACGCTGCAGCGTCTGGGCGAGAGCCGCCGAACACCGGTAGCTCTCTGAGCCGGCGAGGTCCGCTCGGTCGGGGCCGGGAGTCGACCGTTCGCACCCGGTGTCCGCGTCTTCTACGGTGCGGGGATGACCTCGACATCCGAGCCGGTCCTGATCGCAGGCGGGGGTATCGCCGGGCTGACCATGGCCCTGACTTGCCACCAGATCGGGGTACCGGTGCGGGTGCTCGAATCGGTCGGTGACCTGCGACCGCTGGGCGTCGGCATCAACCTGCAGCCGAACGCGGTCCGGGAGCTGTACGATCTCGGCCTCGCCGACGAGCTGGCGAGGATCGGCGTCGAGACCCGGGAATGGGCGCTGGTTGGCCGGAACGGCAACGACATCTGGGCCGAACCCCGTGGGCTGCTCGCCGGCTACCACTGGCCCCAGTTCTCCGTCCACCGGGGGCAACTGCAGATGTTGCTCTATCGGGCGGTGGTGGAGCGGCTCGGCCCGGATGCGGTGACGACGGGCTGCCGGGTCCTGCGATACCGCCAGCACGGCGATCGGGTGACCGTCGAGGTCGACCGCCGGGGTGCCGGCACCGAGTCGATCTCGGGTCGGCTACTGATCGCCGGTGACGGACTCCACTCCACGATCCGCCAACAGATGCACCCCGGGCAGGGTGAGCCCCACTGGGGTGGAGCGGTGCTGTGGCGCGGCACCGCACTCGGCGAGCCGATCCGCACCGGCGCATCGTTCCTCCTGGTCGGCAGCCTCGAGCAACGTTTCGTGCACTACCCCATCGCCGAGACCGACCCGGCCACCGGTCTCCAACTGCAGAACTGGATCGCCGAGCTGAGTCAGGATCCCTCCGGTGGATGGAGTGAGAGCAGTTGGAACAATGAGGTCGACATCGCCACCTTCCTGCCGGCGTTCGAGGACTGGGACTTCGAGTGGCTCGACATCCCGGCCATGGTGCGACGGGCAGACAAGGTGTGGGAATTCCCCATGGTCGACCGGGACCCGGTCGATCGCTGGGTGGACGGGCGGGTGGCCCTGGCCGGCGATGCCGCTCATGTGATGTTCCCCGTCGGTTCCAACGGCGCCTCGCAGGCCATCGTCGATGCCAGGGTCCTGGGAGCCAAGCTGCTGGAGCACGGGGTGGGCCCTGAGGCGCTGTCGGCCTACGAGGACGAACTCCTGGAAGCCATGTCGGCGCTGGTGCTGCGGAATCGGGGGGCCGGACCGATCTCCATCCTCGGGGTGGTCGACGAACGGTGCGGAGGCGTGTTCGACGACATCGACGAGGTCATCCCCCGGGGCGAGGTGGAGGCGTTCATGAGCGAGTACAAGGCGGCGGCCGGGTTTGCCGTCGACACGTTGAACCAGGCCTCACCCACCATCTCGATCTGACCTCGCTCGAACTCGGTCGGCGATTGGCCGTCCGGCGGCTCGCCGAGCTCGGGCAAGCTGGCTACGGTACTCGCCAGAGACGGCCCGGCCATCCTGGCCCGTTGATGATCCGGCCGCTTCCTGCGGACGGGCCGGCACGGAGGTGACGATCGATGGCGAGGGGTAGCGGCAGGCTCAGGGTTCGAGCCGTCTCCTCGTGGCCGTTGGCCGTCACGGCGCTTGTTGCGACCGGCTGCAGTGCGGTCCCCGGCTTCGACAGCAGCACCGGCAACGAGTTCACCGAGGCCGCCGAGTCGCTCATCGAGGGTGACCTGGCCGCCCAGATCGGTCTCGGCTCGCTCGATGCGAGCTGCGGCGGCGAGGATCCCGGGCCCGGCGACAACTTCGAGTGCTCGGCCACACCGGAGGGGCTCACCGCCATCCGGTTCACCGCCACCATCAACGCCGAGGGCGACACGGTCGGCGTGGTCAGTACCAACCTGCTGCTGGCCGACCAGGTGCAGCAGGTCGAGACGTTCGCCGCATCGCTGATCGAGGAGCAGACCGGCACGCTCATCGGAGCCGAGAGCTTCCAGTGCGGTGATGGCAGCGTCATCGTCGCCGACGGCGAGGCCCTCGATTGCACCGTGACCGATCCGGCCGACGGCACCGTCTACGCCGCACCGGTGACGATCGACAACCTGGCCGAATTGTCGATAACGGTGAACCTGGGAGATCCCATCGGCTGAGGCACCGGGATGCGCCGGGGTCGGGCAACATGTCAGACTTCGAACCGTGGACATTCCGGCTTTGACCTTCAACGGCCCATCCGTCGACGCCGTCCCCGCTGCGACGGCCGAGGCGCTACACACTGCGCTCGACGACGCGGGCTGCTGTCTGATCGAAGGGGCGGCACCGGTCGCCGTCATGGACGCCATCGCCGCCGAGCTGGCACCGTTCGGTGACGTCGGCTCGGTTGGCGCCAGCGCCTTCGAAGGCTTCGCTACCACGCGGATCGGCGCACCACTCCCCCGCTCACCGACCTTCCAATCGATCGCCACCCATCCACTGGTGATGGCGGCCGGCGACCACGTCCTGGGCCACGCCACCAGCTGGCGATTCTCGGCCGCCGAGTACATCGATATCGGCCCCGGCGAAACCCCGCAACGGCTCCATCGTGATCAGTGGAAATACGACATGGTGGACTTCGACTTCGAGGTCGAGCTCAACGGCATGTGGGCCATCACCGACTTCACCGAGGACAACGGTGCGACCAGGGTCGTTCCCGGAAGTCATCGGCTTGGCAACACCGAGACGTTGCACCACGACGACACGGTGCCGGCGGAAATGGCCAAGGGTTCGCTGCTGCTCTACACCGGCTCGCTCTATCACGGCGGTGGACCAAACCGAACCACCGAGCGTCGAGCCGGCCTCTCGTTGCAGCATGCGGTCGGATGGCTGACCCAGTCGACGAACCAGTTCCTCGAATGCCCGCCGACTCAGGTCTCGACCTGGCCAGACGAGCTGTTGCGGTTCATAGGCTACGCCAAGACCGGCAACGGGCTCGGCTACTGGCGGGACAGCGAGGATCCGTTGTCGGCGGTTCATCCGGATCGCACATTCGACCGGGGCTGGGCCACGGTCCGCAGCGACTGAACCGGCCCCGACGGCCAGGCCACGGGTCAACCGGGTGGCTCGGGTTGCAGCGCCGTTCTCCAGCAGCGCCTTGAGGCGCCCGTAGTCGCCACGAACGCGTTTGGCCACCAACCGGTCCAGGAGCGGACCGGTTGGTCTCATGAACCGCGTTGGTTCACCGGCGACGATCGCCGAGACCCGAGCAGCCCGGCCCGGCCGGAGCCCCGCTGCTGCAACTCCCGGGCCGGCTCGATGTCGGGTCGGACGATGGCATCGATCAGTCGGTGGAGGGGGATCGTTTGCCCGCCCTGGCGTTCGGCCGCAATCAGCAACTCGAGCCGCCGCTGGTTGAGCGGCACCAGGATGCGTCGCAGCACCGCAGTGGCAAGGCCCTCCCGACCTCGGAAGTGGTAGTGGATCGAGCCGGGATCGGAACCTGCGGACCGCATCACCGCCCGCAGCGATGCCGCCTCGAAACCCCGTTCGGCGAACAGCCCCTCGGCCGCTTCGATCAGGGACTCCACCGTGCCCGCTGCTGCCATCACTCGAAGCCAGCTTGGAACAGCTATTCAGTCAAGTGACTGACCAGATGAGGATGCCTCCCCGGCACGGTCGGCAGGCCGACCGACGACGGCGGTATGGTCGAAGGCCATGGTCACGCGCTGTGCCTGGCCCGAGGGCCATGACGACTACCTCGACTACCACGACAACGAGTGGGGCAGGCCGACCACCGACCCACACCTGCTGTTCGAGAAGATCTGCCTCGAAGGCTTCCAGTCCGGGCTGAGTTGGCTGACGATTCTGCGAAAGCGCAACGAGTTCCGCCGGGTGTTCGCCGACTTCGATTTCGAGCAGGTGGCACGATTCGACGAACCCGATGTCGAGCGGCTGCTGGCCAACCCCGGCATCATCCGCCATCGGGGCAAGATCGAAGCGACGATCAACAACGCCAAGCGGGCCTGCGAGATGGCCGATGACGGCCAATCACTGGTCGACTGGGTCTGGTCGTGGGCGGTGATCGAACCGGACCGGCCCCTGGTCGACGGGCGCCCGACCATCCCGACCGCCACCAACCGGTCGAAGGCGCTGGCGACCGAACTGAAGTCGATGGGATGGCGATTCTTCGGGCCGACCACCGCCTACGCATTCATGCAGTCCGAGGGTCTGACCAACGACCACGACGAGCGCTGTTTCGCCAACGGCCCGTGTGAACAGGAGCGGCTGGCGTTCCTGACCGGACGGGAACTGCGACTACGGTAGCCCGATGCGGACCATCGGGTTGCTGGGCGGGATGAGCTGGGAGTCGTCGATCGAATACGAGCGGGCCATCAACACCGAGGTCCGGAGGCGGTTGGGCGGGGCCCATTCGGCGGAGTTGGTGATTCGCTCCTACAACTTCGCCGAGATCGAACGGCAACAGATGGCCGGCGATTGGCGAGCGCTGGGCACGCTGCTTGCCGATGACGCGGTCTCGCTGCAAAACGCCGGCGCCGAGATCATCGTGCTCTGCACCAACACCATGCACATCGTGGCCGACCAGATCGAGAAGGCCATCGACGTCGAGTTCCTCCACCTCGGCGACACCACCGCCCGAGCGGTGGTGTCGGCCGGCATCTCCTCGGTCGGCCTGCTCGGCACCCGCTACACCATGGAGCGCGACTTCTACCGCAACCGCCTTGCCGACCACGGGCTCGAGGTCATCGTGCCAGACGAGCCCGATCGTGGCCTGGTTCACCAGGTGATCTTCGACGAGCTGGTCAAGGGCCTGGTGTCCGGGGAGTCCAGGCAGGCCTACCTCGAGGTGGTACAACGGCTGGCCGAGCGGGGTGCGGCGGGCATCATCGCCGGCTGCACCGAGATCGAGTTGCTGATCGGCCCCGACGACGTCGGGATGCCCTACTTCCCAACCGCCAACCTCCACGCCATGGCCGCGGTCGACGCCGCCCTGGCCCCCGCCGGTCGGAACCAATGACGGTGGCACGAATCGATGTGGTCGTCGTCGGGTCGGGAAGCGCCGCTCTGTGCGCCGGCATCGCAGCCCGCCAGGCCGGGGCCGAGGTGGTGATGGTCGAGGCGGCCGACGCCGACATGGCCGGAGGCAACAGCAAGTACACCGCCGGCGCGATGCGGTTCGCCTACGACGGCGCCGATGACCTCCTGCCCCTCCTGGCCGACCCCGAAGACCCCCGCCTGGCCGCCACCGACTTCGGCTCCTACACCACCGATCAGTTCGCCGCCGACCTGCTCGGCTTCAACGACAGCCGCCCGCTGTCACCTGAACAACAGGCCCTGATCACCGACTCCCTGCCGACCATGCGGTGGCTTTCCGACAACGGGGTCAAGTTCGAACCGATCTACAGCCGGCAGTCCTTCGAGAAGGGCGGCCGCCATGTCTTCTGGGGCGGTCTGACCCTGGCGGCGGCCGGTGAAGGGGCGGGGCTGGTCGACGCCGAGCGGCAGGTCTTCGAATCGATGGGCGGCACGATCCGGTACCGCTCGGCCGTCTCCGGGCTGGTGACAGACGATGAGCGGGTGGTGGGCGTTGAGATCGACGGCGACGACGGGCCGGAGGTCATGATGGCCGGCGCCGTGGTGCTGGCATGCGGCGGGTTCGAGGCGGACCGGGAGCAACGGGTCGAGCATCTCGGCCCACAATGGGCTGCGGCCAAGGTTCGGGGGACGCCTCACAACACCGGGGTCGGGCTCCGCCTCGCCCTGGCCGCCGGGGCCGAGCCGTACGGGCTCTACAAGGGTTGCCACGCCACCCCGATGGACCTGCAGATGCCGGACTACGGCAACCTCGACCTCCCCCACCTGGAGCGGAAGAACTACCGGAAGATCTGCTACTTCCTGGGCATCATGGTCAACGCCGAGGGCCATCGTTTCGTGGACGAGGGCCGCGACTTCCGCAACTACACCTACGCCCAGTTCGGTGCCGCCGTGCTGGGACAGCCCGGCCAGTTCGCCTGGCAGCTCTTCGACGCCAAGGTCGAGCACCTGCTGTACGAGGAGTACCGGTTCCACGATGCCCATTATGTGGAAGCGGCCTCGATCGACGAGCTGCTCCCGCTGCTGGACGGGGTCGACGGCACCGCAGCCGGGGCCACCATCGCCGCCTACAATCGTGCGGTCGACCAGCAGCAACCTTTCGATCCGACCATCAAGGACGGCAAGGCCACCATCGGTCTCCCGCTCCCCAAGTCCAACTGGGCTCAGACGATCGACACGCCTCCGTTCCGGGCCTACCCGGTGACCGGTGGCATCACCTTCACCTACGGTGGCCTGCGGGTCGACGACGCCGGGACGGTGCTGCGACCCGACGGCTCGGGGATCGCCGGCCTCCACGCCTGCGGGGAGCTGGTCGGCGGCGTGTTCTTCGCCGGCTATCCGGGGGGCTCGGGCCTGACGTCGGGGGCGGTGTTCGGCCGCCGGGCCGGCAGCGGGGCCGCCCGGTCGGCCGGGTGGTCCTGATTGCGGCTGTCCCGGTGCCACGGCCACCGCGACCCCCGGTTCGCTTTGACCAGCAGCACCCCAACGCCGACAATTGGCGGTGACCGAGGCCGCTCCGGGCGGCATTGAGCACCGGTGTTGGCACCGGATCGTGAGGAGCAGCCGGCCATGGAATCGATCTACGACGAGACACATGAGTTGTTCAGGGAGAGCTTCCGGTCGTTCGTCGAGGCCGAGATGGTTCCCCGGCGGGAGGAGTTCGAGTCGGCCGGGATCATGGACCGCGAGGTGTATGCGGCGGCCGGCAAGCACGGCTTCACCGGCATGGCCGTGCCCGAGGACCACGGCGGGGGCGGAACCAGGGACTTCCGGTTCAACGCCATCATCGACCAGGAGCTGGCGGCCGGTGCCACCGGCGGTGGCGGCAACGGTCTTTCGCTGCACAACGACATCACCTCCCCGTATTTCATCGAGTACTGCACGTCGGAACAGGCCGCGCGTTGGCTACCGGGGATCGCATCGGGCCGGCTGATCACCGCCATCGCCATGACCGAGCCGGGGACCGGGTCCGATCTGGCCTCGATCGCCACCACCGCAGTGCGGGACGGCGACGAGTACGTGGTCAACGGCTCGAAGACCTTCATCACCAACGGCATCAACTCCGACCTGGTGATCGTGGTCGCCAGGACCGACCCCGACGGTGGGCGAAACGGCATGTCGCTGCTGATCGTCGAACGGGGCATGGAAGGTTTCGAACGGGGTCGGAACCTCGACAAGATCGGCCAGCACTCCGCCGACACCGCTGAATTGTTCTTCAACGACGTTCGGGTCCCGGTGGAGAACCTGCTCGGGGAGGAGGGGCGAGGCTTCGAGTACCTGTCGTTCAACCTTGCCCAGGAACGGCTGTCGATCGGCTTGATGGGCCTGGCCGTCGCCCGCTCGGCGCTGGGCTGGACCATCGACTACGTCAAGGAGCGCACCGCCTTCGGACAACCGATCGCCGCCTTCCAGAACACCAAGTTCGCTCTGGCCGAGGTGGCGACCGAGATCGAGGTCACCCAGCCTTTCGTCGACCAGTGCATCATCGAGCTCAACGCCGGAAAACTCACTCCGGCCAAGGCGGCCATGGCCAAGCTGTGGGGCAGCGAGCTGCAGACCAGGGTGACCGACCGGTGCCTGCAGCTGTTCGGCGGCTACGGCTACACCACCGAGTATCCCATCGGCCCGGCCTATGTGGATGCTCGGATCGCCACCATCTACGGCGGCACCACCGAGATCATGAAGACCATCATCTCCAAGGAGGTGCTGGGCTGATGCCCCCGGTGGACCAGCCGACCAGACCCGATGGCCGGGGCCGCCGATGACCGGACTGGAATTCGGGCTGATGTCACTCGGCGACCTGCTTCCCGACCCCGCAACCGAGGTAGCGGTCAGCGAGGCCGACCGTCACCGCTCCCTGGTCGACCAGGCCGTGCAGGCCGAGCGGCTCGGCTTCGCCTCGATTCACCTGGGGGAACACCACTTCTCGGACTACATGCTGTCGGCACCGCCGGTGGTGCTGGCGGCGATCGGTGAGCGCACGACCGACATCCGGCTCAGCACCGCAGTAACCCTGGCCGGCAATCTCGACCCGGTGCGGGTCGCCGAGGACTATGCCACCGTCGACGTGCTCAGCGGCGGCCGAGTGGAGATCGTGGCAGGGCGGGGCAGCTTGTTCACCAAGACCTACGAGGGTTTCGGTCACGACGTTGAGACCGCCCGCCAGCGCTACGACGAGTCGGTCCAGCTGCTGGTGACGCTGCTCCGGGAGGAGAACGTGACCTGGGACGGTTCCTACCGGACCCCGCTGCGGGGTCACACCACCAGGCCACGGCCGGTGGGCTCGATGCCAATCTGGATCGGGGCCGGGTCAAAGGAATCGGCCACCCTGGCGGCAGACATCGGCGGCCGGTTGATGCTGCCAACCGTCTTCGGCACGCCGGAGATGTTTCGCCCGTTGGTCGAGACCTACCGTCGGCGGTGGGCCGAGCTTGACCGACCGGCCGACCAGGCCATGGTCGGGGCATGCTCCCACACCCATGTGACCGAGGGCGATCCGGGCCGATGGGAGCCGCACTATCACCGGTACTGGGACTTCGTCGGGACCATGATCCCCGGTGATGTCTGGCCGCCGTTCAACTTCGACACGCTGCTGGCCGGACCGGCCATCTGCGGTGGCCCGGAGCAGGTGATCGAACGGATCGGCGAATGGCGGGACCTGCTCTCGCTGGACCGACACCTGTTCATGTTCGACCTCGGTGGGATGCCGTCGCCGGAGGTGACCGAGACCATCGAGCTGTTCGGCCGCTCGGTGATCCCGCACCTGGCCTGACCAGCACCCTGCTAGCCGGTGAGGTCTATCGTCCTGGTCAGCTCGACGTTCTCCAGCAATCGCCGGTCGTGGGTGACGAGCAGCACCGTGCCGTCGAAGGTGGCCAGCGCCGATTCCAGCTGCTCGATGGCCGGCAGGTCGAGGTGGTTTGTCGGCTCGTCGAGTACCAGCAGGTTGACGCCGGCCGCCTGGAACAGCGCCAGTTGGGCCCTGGTCCGTTGCCCGGGGGAAAGCGATGATGCCGGGCGCGACACCGCCTCGGCGTCGAGACCGAACTTCGCAAGCAGCGACCGTGCTTCGTCCACCGCCAGCCCTGTCCGGTCCTGGAATGCCCGCGTCAGTTCCGGTTCGACGCCATCGGCCCTGAGGGAAGCGAAGGCGTTCCGACCCTGGTCCAGCTCCCCGACGACCACGCCCGAGCCCAGCCGGACCCGGCCTTCTTCCGGCGCCAGGCGACCGAGCATGGCCGCCAGCAGGGTGGACTTCCCGGAACCGTTCGGACCGACGATGGCAACCCGGTCGGCCCAGCGGATCTCCAGATCGAGCGGTCCGAGGGTGAATGTGCCCCGCCGGAGAACAGCTCCATCGAAGGCCGCCACGATGTCGGCGCTGCGGGGGGCACGGTCGATCGTGAAGCGAAGTTCCCAAGGCTGCCACGGCTTCTCCACCTCCTCGAGGCGATCGATGGCCCGCAGGGAGGCCTTGGCCTTCCCAACCAGCTTCTCGGTCTGGGCCAACTGGTGCCGACGACGGAACTTGTCACCGTCTGCCGGCGAGTTCCGGGCCCGGCTGGCCCCCTTGGCCGCCCACTCCCGCTGGGTTTGCACCCGCTCGGACAGTCGACCCCGCTCGTCGACGTAGCCGGCGTAGCGCTCCTGGGCCAGCGCGGCAGCCCGGCGCCGCTCGGCCAGATAGGCGTCCCAGCCGCCGTTGAACTCGGAGATGGTGTGGGCATGCTCGTCGATCTCAACCACCGTCGACACGGTGCGTTCGAGGAAGGCCCGATCGTGAGACACCAACACCAGACCTCCCCGGTGCTGGGAGACCCAGTGCTCCAGCCGGCTCAATCCGTCGAGATCGAGGTTGTTGGTCGGCTCGTCGAGCAGGGTCAGATCGAACCGGCTGAGCATGACCACCGCCAGCCCCAGCCGTTCCGCCTCGCCACCCGACAGGGTGGCCGGATCGGCCGCCAGCAGGCGGCCCGACAGTGCCAGATCGGCCGCCACTTGGTCCAATCTGGCCTCGAAATCGGCCGCCCCCAGTGAAAGATAACGCTGGAGTGCCAACTCGTAGCGATCGGCCGCCATGGCGGCCGCCGAGCCTCCGCCGTCACCGCTCGCCGGTCGGTCCGGTACCTCCCGTCGACCCAGCGCCTCCGATGCCGCGGCCAATTCGGCCTCGGCGGCCCGGAGACCAAGCCGGTCGGCGACGAACTCGGCCACCGTTGGCTGGTGGAACCGACGTTGGCCCCGATGGAGCTCCTGGTCGAGCAGCCCGACCGTGGTGGCCGGCGGGGCGGCGACAACCGCCCCGGAATCCGGTTCCAACCTGCCGGCAAGCACCCGGAGCAGGGTTGACTTGCCGACGCCGTTCGGGCCGACGACGGCGACCCGTGAACGCTCGCTGAAGGTGACGTCGACATCGACCAGGACCGGGCGGTCGGCCCTGGCGACCGAGACTCCGTTGAGCGTCACCGAGAAGACGCCGGCCGGCGATGATGACGTGCGACGAGAGTGGGGCATGCGAAGACCTTCCGTAACGAGCCATCCCGTGGCTCGACCAACGTTTGGACATCGCAGCTACTTCACATCATCGACCCTAGCAGACCGGTCGACGCCCTCTCATCGCTTTCGGGCCGGGCTCCCGGCTCCGCCCGGGCCGGCACCATGGGCGCTATCGCCGATGGTCGAAGTCGTCCCATTGCATGATCTCGGCCAACGGCGTTGCCCGGTGATACAGCGCGGTCGGCCGATTCCCGACCGGGGCGGCAGGGGGGCCGGGCGGGAGGGGGCCGGGAGCGGGACTCGGGGCGTCGAAG
>CAMYLA010000123.1 GCA_947259095.1 uncultured Acidimicrobiaceae bacterium
TATGGGCGTCGACGATGCTCACGAGGCCGTCGGCCGGCAGATTCCGTTGCGCCGGATCGGCGTGCCCGACGATGTGGCCCGGGTTGTGCTGTTCGCCGTATCCGGGATGGCCGGCTTTGTCAGCGGCGACTGCATCCTGGTCGATGGCGGTCTGCGCTCCCGCTGAGGATGTGCTTAGGACCCCGGGCAGCCGGCCACGGACATCAACAAAGACCGGACGCGGGATCTGTTCGCCACCGAAATCTACTTCCGGCGCAACGCCAAGTACGTCACCGACGGCGACCTCGGCAAATGGCCGGAGCAACCGGCCACCGGTTGAGATCCTCAGCCCACCAAGTCGGTGGCGAGCCGGTCGAGGACGCTCCCCACGTACTCGAGAGCTCGCCGATCGTCCAACCGGTCGTCGTCTCCCGGCCGTTCAGTGTCCTCCAACGCAGAGGAGATCGTGACCGCGGCATCCTCGACCAGGCCCCGCCAGGCCGGAGTATCGAGCAGGCCGCTGTCCTCGAGGTAGTTGAGGACTCGATCGGCCTCATTGAACCTCCCGACCCGAGCCATCATGTTGACGAACTCGATGCAGTCGATTCTGCCGCCCTGCATGTTGTCGGTGGCCAGCAGCTCGTCGATGTGGGACCGCAACGTGCGGTAGGCCCGGACGTGATTCCCCCGCCGGAAGGCGGCACGGGCCTCCAGTGGCTTGTTCGGTGTGTAGGTGCCGGGAGGAACGTCGATCTCGATCGCCTCGTCGAAATAGGCGTCGGCCCGGTCCAACCAACCCTGGAACGATTCGGAGTACCCGAGCAGCAGCAAGGTCCAGTTGACGAACGTGGGAGGGCCCTGGGTCCGGTACCGGGCCAGCAACTGTCGGAGGCGGGCGTCACACTCGTCATACCGTCCCAGGTTGAGCCAGGCGGTGACCACGTTGATCTCGGCCCGCTCGGCCAGATGTTCGTCGCCCGACCGCCGCAACTCCTCCACGGCATGCGGGGCCCACTCGGCCATGGCCCGATGGTCAGCCATCGCCATGGCCCGCCCATGGTGCACAAGCACATGGTCCGGTTCGCCATGGCGTTCCACCAGTCGCTGGTACCCGTCGGGGTCCTGGCGAACCGAATAGCGGTGGGCGGCCCAGTACAGACCGAAGATCAACCCGTCCTCATCGTCGGGGGGAGTGCGGTCCAGGAGGTGCTCGAGCCAGTCACCGAGTTCGTAGCGGCTACGGAGAATAATCTCGGCCAGAATAGGACGGATCAGTGCCCGGCCGAGGGTGCGGTTGCCCGTACCGCAGACCCAGTAGAACGCTTCGCGGAGGTTGGGCCAGAGCTCCGCCAGCCGGGCCACGCCTTCGATCTCGCCCCAACCGGCGAGCTGCTGATGGATCTCTGTGACCTCGGAGAAACACCATGTGGCGTGCCGATCCGCCAACTCGGCTCGTGCGGCCTGGTCGAGTCGGGATGCGCCGAACTCTCGTATCGGTTCGAGCAGACGGAAGCGTCGACCGAACGGACCCGACTCCACGGTCAACATCGACTGCTCGACCAGTCGACTCAGTACTCGGTCGACGTCGTGGGGGTCGAGACCAGGGTCGGACACAACATGCTCGGCGGCGGCGAGATTGAACGGTCCGGCAAAGATGGAGAGCTGCCGAAAGAGGACCTGTTCCGGGGCCGTCAGCAGGTCGTAGGACCATTGGATGGCCGATCGAAGTGTGCGGTGACGGTCGGTGCCGGTCCGGCGGACTCCATCAAGGAGTCGTAGGCGGTGTTCCAGCCGTTCGACCAACTCGGCGGGTGAGAAGGTGGAGGTGCGGGCGGCAGCCAGCTCGATGGCCAGCGGTATCCCGTCGAGACGGCGACAGATTTCCTCGACAGCGGGTCGATCGGCCTCCGGTTCGATGAGCCCGGATACGGCCCCAGCCCGCTGAGTGAACAGCTCGACCGCCGAACCGGTCGGGTCGAGCGGCGGGATCAGGATGATCCGTTCGTTGGTTACTCCCAGGCGCTCTCGTGATGTGGCCAGAACCCGGACGTGTTCACATCCCCGGGTTATCGCCTCGGCGAGCTCAGCCGCGGCTTCGACCACATGCTCACAGTTGTCCAGGACCAGGAGTGTGTGGCGTGACCGGAGGGTGTCGATGATGGACCGGGTGAGGGTCACACCTTGCCGTTCGCCCACATCGAGAATGTCGGCCACGGCGCGGGGTACCTGGTCGGGCGAGTCGATCTCGGTGAGGTCGACCAGCCAGCCGTCTTCGCCGACCTTGGCCCGATCGGCGGCATTGAGGGCAAGCGTCGTCTTGCCGATCCCTCCCGGCCCCATCAGGGTGACCACGGGGTAGGCGGCGACGGCGTCCACGATGGCGTTCAGCTCCTCGGAGCGGCCGATCAACCGGCCCAGACGGTGCGGCAGATTCCCCCGGAACCGGTCTTCGACCCGCAACGCCGGGTGTTCACCCCGGCCCAGCTGGAAGACATGCTGTTCGGCGACGACGCCGTCGAACCGATACCAGCCCAGATCCAGGGTCGTCACGTTCCCCAGCAGGGTGGCAGTGGTACTGGAGATCAGCGTCTGGTTGCCGTGGCCGGCGGTGGCAAGACATTCGGCCAGGTTCACGGCCGGACCAAAGTAACCGCCGTTGCGTTCATGGGCCTCCCCCGTATGGATCCCGATGCGGACCTCCAGGTTGAGCCCGTTGGGCAGCACTTCGGCCCCCATCGCCTCCTGCATGTCGACGGCCCACGCGGCGGCATTGCCGGCGGCTGCGAACACAAGACCGTACGAGTCGCCGCCGGCGATGAACACGTGGCCGCCGTGGCGGATCGCCAGGGATTGGATCAGAGTGTGATGTCGAGCCATGGCCTCGGACATCGCCTCCCGGTGCTGGAACCATTTGTGGGCGGCGTCCTCGAGATCGGTGAGGGCGAAGGTGACGGTGCCGGTCGGCAGGCGAGCCCCGGACGACACCGGTGTGGGCTCGGCTCCCAGATCCTGCTCGTGACGGAGGATCCGCAACTCCAGCTCGCGGAGCCGAGGGCCGGGCTCGACACCGAGCTCCTCCTCGAGTCGCTCGGCCGCGGTGCGGTAGGCGGCCAGGGCATCGGCCTGGCGCCCGACCCGATACAGGGCGGTCATCAGCAGCGCCCACATCCCTTCCCGAAAAGGATGGGTGGCCGTCAGCTCGGTCAGGTCGCCGATCGCCGCTGCCGGGTCGACGTCGACACGACGCTCCAGTTCGGTCTCAACCGCCGTCAGCCACTGCTCGGTCAAACCGGTTACCGTGGCGGCCAGGCCGGGGACATCCAGGCCGGCCAGAGGCGGCCCGGCCCACTCGGCCAACGCCTCGTCCACTCGGCCCTCACCGAGTAGGCGTTCGAACCTGATCACGTCGACATCGTCGCTCTCCACATTCAAGCGGTAGGCGGCACCGGTTCGGGTGATGGCGTCCCGCCCCAGCGCCTGGCGAAGGCGGGCTACGTACGACTGCAGGGTCCGCTCGGCGGTTCGAGGAGGCTCCTCCCCCCAGATGGTCTCGACAAGGTGCCATACCGGCACTGAGACTCCGGGCGAGAAGGCAAGGGTGGCCAGAACGGCTTGGCACTTGGCCGGACCCACGTCGACGAGTTGCCCGTCATCGGCAACGGCGCTGACACCACCGAAGAGTCGAACCCTCAAACTCCGAATCTCCACCTCTCTCGTGGCCCGGGCACCGAAGATGACCGCCACCGGCGGTACCGCAACCTTACACGTGCAGCCCACCGGCGGACAGCGGAGCTCGTCCCGTTCGGCCGGTACACAACCGGGACACCGCGGCGACACAACACCTCTCCGGCAACGTGGGAACCATGTCAACCAGCAGTGCAGTAGCCAGTGTTCACCATTCGGAGGAGGTCCCCATCATGAAGGCGTTCTTCCACGACAGCTACGGATCGCCCGACTCGCTCCAGTTTCGAGACCTCGACGTGCCATCGATCGGCGACGACGAGGTGCTGGTTCGGGTCCGTGCCGCCGGTGTCAACCGGGGCGACGTCCTCGCCGTCGAGGGCCTCCCCTACGCAGCCCGACTGGGCTATGGGGTCAGGAGCCCGAAGAACGGCGTGCCCGGAGCGGATGTGGCCGGCACGATCGAGGCGGTGGGCAGCGGCGTGACAGGGTTGCAGAGAGGCGATGACGTATTCGGCTGGGCGACGGGCGGCTTCGCCCAGTACGCCACAGCACCGGCCACCATGGTGGTTCCCAAGCCGAACCGGCTCACATTCGAGCAGGCCGCGGCCTCCCCCACCACAGGGGTCGCCGCGCTGCAAGGCCTTCGCGACGTCGGTCGGATCACGTCGGGCCACCGGGTGCTCGTGGTCGGAGCCTCGGGTGGGGTGGGCACCTTTGCGTTACAGATCGCCAAGGCCTATGAGGCAAATGTCACCGCCGTCTGCAGCACTCGCAACATCGACCTGGTTCGCTCGGTCGGTGCCGACCGGGTCATCGACTACACCCGTGACGACTTCACCCACCATCGGGACGACTTCGACCTGATCCTGGATCTGGTCGGCAAGGAACCCCTGTCGTCGAGCAGGCGAGCGCTCAGGCCGGGAGGGACCCTCGTGGTGGTCGCCGGCGGCAACCCGAGGTCGGTCACCGGCATGGGACGGTTCGCCCGGACCCTTCGTTCGCCGTTCGGCCGCCGACGACTCCGTCCCCTGTTCTCGACCAAGCGTCCCGAGGACTTGTCGACCATCGGGGAGCTGCTCGAAACCGGCAAGGTGTTGCCGGTCATCGACGCCGTCTATGACCTGACCGACCTGCCCGGGGCGATGAACTACGTCCAAGCCGGTCACGCACGGGGACGAGTCGTCGTCACGGTCTGACGAATCACCGGCTTTAGTACACGCCCGAACAACAAAGAAGGGAAACATCATGACAACCATCGCCCACCACGAAGCGGGCCTGGCCGCAGGGACGCCCCGGCGCCGGCTGGCGCTCCTTGCCCGGGTCGCCGGGATTCTCTACCTGGCAATCTTCATCATCTACCCACTCGCCACCGCAGTACGATCCAGTCTGGTCGTGCCCGGGGATGCGGAAACAACGGCCCGCAACATCGCCGACGGCGAAACCCTGTTCCGGTGGGGGATGGCAGGCGAGGCGACCATCTTCCTCATCGAGATCGTGCTGGCCGCCGTGCTGTATGTGCTCCTGCGACCGGTCAGCAGATCGATGTCGCTGGCCGGAGCCCTGGCCCGTGTGTCCGAGGGGGTGGTCATGGCGGCGGGAAACCTGTTCACCAGCATCCTCACCCTGGTTGCGGTCGGCGGGGCCGGCTATCTGTCGGCCTTCGACAACGAGCAACGGGACGCTATGGCTCTGTACTTCCAGGAGGCCAACGACTACGTGGTCCTGGTCTGGGGGTTCTTCTTCGCCCTGTCACTGATGCTCACCGGCTGGTTGGTGTACCGATCCGGGTTCTTCCCCAAGATCCCCGGTGTGTTGCTCATGTTGGCCGGCATCGGCTACTTCGCTCAGAGCTACGGGACCATTGTCGCCCCCGGTCTCAGCCATGTGTTGTCAACGGTGGTAGTGGTGCTCGCCGTCCCCGGAGAGCTGGTGTTCGCCCTCTGGCTCCTGATCAAGGGGGTCGACGAGGATCAATGGCGGGCGGCCGCCCATCAGGCCGAGCACTCCCAGCTCTGATCGCCGGGCCGCTTGAACCCCCTGACCCACTACTCGTCAGGCCGGGAGCTGGACACACTGATCGAGAACCTTCGACCCCGAAACCAGTGGGCCGAGGCCTATGCCGCCGCCAACCAGGCGGCGACAACCGACCAGCACGTAGCCCGCTTCCGACAATTGTCGACTCGTGGTGTGCACCGGGTCTGCGTGTCGCCGGTCGGCAACACCGGACCCGACCGGGTCGAGTCCCTCACTACCGTGATCGACGCTTCTGCGTGACCAGGAATCACGTCCCGTCGGCGGAGACGACACGATCTCCCAACTCACCGAGGAGGAAGCGCTCGATCTCGCTCTCGGTCGGCCCGGAGAGACCGTCATCACCAACCACGTCATGATCAGCGGCGATCTTGCCGCTGAGCCGGGAGAACCGCCGTCGCAGATCATGGAAGACGGGATGAACCATGGGCCGCCCCCTGAGATTCTCCAGATGGCGGCCGGCGACACCAACATGGCCCATCCGGTAGCGGGCAATGGCCACGGCCAGCAACAACTCGGCCCGTCCGACGGTCTCGGTTGTGCGCCACATCTGCTTCGCCGCATCCGGTGCTCGATCGATGGCAACCGCCGGGTTGCCGGCCAGTGCGTCGACCAGGACCGGGACCACGTGGGCCGTCTCCCGGATCGGGCTCAGCGAGTCACCGTGGACTCGGAACCAGTCGAGGTGCCGTCGGGCATCGTCGATCCGACCGCCGAAGGCATCATTGATGGCGGCCAGCTCGCGCATCCCGCCCCGGGCCACCGAGTCGACCGGACCATGCTCGACCTCGTCGATGATCATCGGCCGGCCGAAACTGGTCATGTGCCGGGCGTAGATCAGGGCGTGACTGGTCCACGACCGCACGAGGGGGGTGTCCGCCACCAAGTGGCCTTCGCGGTTGAGTTCCATTCCTCGATGATGATCGGACAGCAGGAACGGAAAGGCGGCCCAAATGGCAGCCAGTGCGTGGGTGGTCCGATCTCGGCTGTTGCGGGCCGAGTCGAGAGCGGCGAAGGTCCAGTCGGTCATGATCCGGTAGTCGCCGGCCGACATGGCGGCATCGGCTGCCGCCATCAGCAGCCGTCGCCTGACTTGCCCCGACAGGTCGTGACCGAGCAGTCGAGCCGTGGTCCGCACCGCCCAGCCGGAGCGGATACCGCGTCGCCAGGTTCCGGAACCGGCGGTGACCAGGCGAGCTGCGGCCTCCCAGTCGTTCTGCATCATGGACCACTCGACAGCGGCGACGATATTGTCGAGTTCATCGGTGAAGTCGGCGATCCAGACACCCGACAGGCTCTGTTCATCGAACCGCGCCCCTGCGACCCAGGCCAGCAGCCAGTCGCGGTGTCGGCCGACTACCTCCTCGGTCCGACCTGCCTCCTCCAGCTTCTCTCGAGCGAAGAGCCGAACGGTCTCCAGGAGCCCATAGCGTACGTTGCCGTCGCGACGCCGTACTTCCAGCAGCGAGGCAACGACCAACCTCCGCAGCGACTGCACCATCGGGCGATCGGACTCGTCGTCGTGGATCGCCTGGGCCCCGGCCGCCGAGAACGTGCCGGTGAAGACCGACAGTCCCGCCAGCAACTGCCGATCCTCGGGATCGAGAAGACCCCAGGACCACTCCATCATCGCCTGCAGCGTCTGGTGGCGATCGATGTGATGCCGTCGCCCCCGAAGGAGTTGTAGGCGATCATCGAGATGATCGGCGAGCATGGAGATGTCGGTGTGCACCATCTGGGCCGCTGCGAGCTCCACGGCCAGCGGCAGCCCGTCGAGCCGTCGACACAGCTCGGCGGCCCGGCGTTCACCCTCGGCGTCGAGCGAGAATCGATGATCTCCGGCGCCGGCCCTCTCCATGAGCAAGGCCACCGCATCCGACCCGGGACCCTCGACGGCAAGGGTCGGAACCCGGAAGACGTGCTCACCGTCGGCTTCCAACGGCAGACGTGACGTGGCGAGAATGCTCGCCATCGGGCCGAAGCCAAGGACCGCCCTGACAAAACAGTAGGCGGCGTCCACGATGTGCTCGCAGTTGTCGAGAATCAGCAGCATCCTGCGCCGGGCCACGAAGCGGGCCACAGCCTCGGTCGATGACTCACCGGAGCGGACGGCGATCCGAAGGGCGGCGGCATCGACCACCGCACCGGCAATCGGTCCCTCGGTCACCACCGCGAGATCCACGAAAACGATCCCGTCGGAGAATCGATTCGGATGTCGATGGCTCAGTGCGTCGGCGACGGCAAGGGCCAGCCGAGTCTTTCCACTGCCACCGACGCCGGTCAGGGTGACCAGTGGGTGGTCGGCCAACATCTCGATCACCTCGTCGATTTCCACCGATCGACCGACCAGGCGTGACGACGGTGTCGGCAGGTTGACGGTGAGCGGACGACCGATGCCGGGTTCGGGTGGCGCCATGAACCCTCCGGCCAGGATCTGCTGCTCCAGCTCGTCGACCCTCGGCGACACCTCCATGCCGGTTTCCTGGACCCGATGCCGGTAGCGGGCGATCACCCGCATCGCCTCGGTGTACCGCCCTGTTCGGGTCAGGGCCTCGGCCAGTAGGAGGTTGGTTCGTTCCCGTAGCGGCACGGTGTCGATCCGATGGACGAGTTCGGGGACGGCCTGATCGGCCCGACCTTTGGCTATGAGCAGTTCGGCCACCCGGTCCCCGGCCAGGGCGAGGAGTTCCACCAGTCGCACCCGTTCCGACTCGAAGCCGGTGGTCGCCGCCACATCCTGAAGCGGCTCATCGCCGGCGGCGGCCAGCAGCGCCTGAATCCGGTCCGCCGAGGCCGAATCGGCCGGGAGTCCGATATCTCGTGGCTGGTCGCCGGCAGAGACGATCTCCGGCCGGCCGGCCTCGACCAGACTGTGCTCGAGATCGGCCACATCGGTGGTGACCCAGCGGGCCAATCGATAGCCGTGTCCCACGGTCTCGATAGCGTCCGGACCCAGGGTTCGCCGTAAACGGCTGATGGCGGTGTGGACATTGGCCGCCGGATCGGCAGGCTGGTCCGCGCTCCACAGGGCGTCGACCAGCGTATCGACCGACACCGCCCTCGAGTGTTGTTTGGCGAGGGCCAGCTTGGCCAGGACCGAGCGACCCACCATCCCCCGCAGTCTGACCGGTTCACCGTCCCGCCGGGCTCGTATCGAGCCCAACAGCTCGACGCGGACTCCGACACTTCCCATTGTTCCAATCTTTCACAGAACGGCGGACCTTGCCGAGAAATTGTCCGGCCCCGGGATGTCGGCGCAAGCCGGGGCAAGGTCAGGGCAAGAACCGAGCAAGGGCAACCGGCGACAATGCCGGAAGCCGTGGCATCACCAGGCCACGACCGAGACCGTCACGTGAGGGAGCTTGCTGATGAAACGCCTGCCGTTTGCGCTGTTTGCCATCGTCGCATTATTGGGTACCACCACGACCTCGGCCTCGGCTGGTGGGGCCGAGACCGCCGATGTTGCCCATCAGGGTGGGAACTCGGTCTACGCCCCTGACGGGGCTCGGCTGGTCCGCCAAACCAACGGCATCTCGATAGCGGTGTCGATGCCCACCCCGGAACCAGGCGACTACACCTATCCCGAAGGGGCGACAGCGGGCCATCCCGAAGTGTTCACCCTGTGGGTGTTCGTGTTCAACCACCCCGAGAACTGCACCGACCCGTGCGATTCCGATGACACCACCAACCCCGATGTCGAGTTCGGCGTCTACAACGCGGCCGGTCATGCGTCAGGCGGGGGAAATCTGACGCTGGCCGGCCGGGTCGGCGTCGGTGACGAGGCTCGCGCACCGCAAGGCATCACGCCCCACCCGCTGTCGAACCCTGCAGGTGCCGAGGTGCATCTGGCCGTCACATCCCATGGCGGCCTGGACCCTGCGACCCTACCCGGTGAGTTCAGAAACCCGACCGGATCGCCGTTGTGCGGCTGCTGGTGGGTGGCCATCTTCGACTGAGCTCGACCTCACCTCGGGGCCGCAGGGCCGGTGTCGAGGCGCCCGATCGCTACCATCGAGGCCGTGGCCGAGGACGCCCGCCCCGAATCGGTGATCCCCATCCCGGCATTGGTGGTGCTGGTCGGCGCCTCGGGTTCGGGCAAGACCACGTGGGCCGAGGCCAACTTCAAACCCGGTCAGGTGCTCTCCACCGACACCTTCCGGGCCTACCACGGTGCCGGGCCCGACGATCGGACCGCCGGCACCGAGGCCTTCGCCCTGCTCGACCACCTGATGGCCGTCCGGCTGGGCAAGGGGCTGACCACGGTGGTCGACACCACCGGGCTGGACGCCGATCGCCGGGCCTCCTACCGGGCGGCGGCGGAGGGGGCCGGCTTGCCCTGTGTTGCCGTCGGCTTCGACACCGATCCCGAGCTGTGCCGGGACCGAAACCGGATCAGCGCAACCCCGGTCCCGAAGACCGTGCTCGACAAGCAGCTCCGGCGGTGGCGGACCACCCGGGGCATCCTCGATCAGGAGGGCTTCGATCTGGTTGTCGTCGACCCCGGCCCGGCACGACGGATTCCCCGGGCCATGGTGGCCGGCAGGGGCACGTCGGCGACACCGTCGGAGCCGGCCGAGGCCCGACCGGAGCATGGCCTGGTGTTCGATCTTTCGATTGGCAGCTATGAGTTCGGGGACGCTGACACCGGCTCGACCCTGGTGGAGATCGCCCGGGCTGCGGAGCAGGTCGGGTTCCGGGCACTGTGGGTCATGGATCACTTCCGGCAGGTGCCGCAGATCGGTCGGGCCTGGGAGCCGATGCTGGAGGCCTACACCACACTGGCTTTTCTGGCCGGCCACACTGAGCGGCTACGGCTGGGGACGCTGGTCACCAGCGTCGAGTATCGCAACGTCGGTCTGCTGGCCAAGATCGTGGCCACCCTCGATGTGCTGTCCGGCGGTCGGGCCGAGTGTGGCCTGGGCGCCGGCTGGTTCTCGGCCGAGCAGGCGGCCTACGGCTACCCCGTGAACTCGGACCGGGTTCGTCTCGACACCCTGGAGGATGCACTGCAGGCCCTGCCGATCCTGTGGGGTCCCGGCGGGAAATCCTTCGAGGGCAAGGTGTTCTCGATCCCCGAGGCCATGGCTTATCCCCGCCCGCTTCAGGACCCGGTTCCGATTCTGGTCGGCGGCGGTGGTGAGCGGCGGACGCTTCGGTTGGCCGCCCGCTACGGCCATGCCTGCAATGTGATGGGTCGCGATCCGGCCATGGTGGTCCACAAGATCGCAGTGGTGCGCCAACACTGCATCGACCACGGACGGGATCCCGACGACCTGGTCGTCACCACGTTGAACCCGTTGGTCCACGCCACCTCGGGCCGGGACCTCGATGCACTCATCGAGAGCCTCCGGCCACCCACTCGGGCCGCCGAGGCGTTTGCCGCCGCCAACCAGGCGGCCACCACCGAGGAACACGTCGCCCGCTTCCAACAATTGTCGGCGCTTGGAGTCGACCGGGTCTGCGTGTCGCTCGTCGGCAACACCGGACCGGACCGGGTGGAGTCTTTCGCCCCCGTGATCGATGCCTTCAGATGACCGGCAATCACATCCCGCTCGCACCGGGGTCGGCACGATCGTCCAACTCGGCGATCAGGAAGTGCTCGATCTCGGACTCGGCCGGCCGGAACACCGACCCTAGCCGAGGATCCCGGGAAGCGCCATGAGGAGGGCGAAGCTGGTCTCGTTGCCGACCGGGCCTGCCTGCATCCGGTTCATCATGTAGGCCATCGTCACCCGGTTGTCGAGATCGTTGAGCACGATCGAACCGCCCCAACCACCCCAGTGGCAGACCC
>CAMYLA010000124.1 GCA_947259095.1 uncultured Acidimicrobiaceae bacterium
CACCACCGGCAGCGCCGCCGATGCCGGTCACGGGCCCCCAATCGACATCCGCCCAAAACCAAACCCCCTCCAACAACTCCAAAACAAAACCGTCAGACGCTCCTAGCGGACGATCCGCCTTGCACCCGCCGTGAATCTCTCCATCGATCCCGCAACAGCAGTCTCGTTTCTGCTGATGATGACCCGCCTGGCAACGGTGCTCACCATTGCTCCGCCGTTCAACGGGTCGATGCTGCCGAATCGGGTCCGGGTGGCCATCGCCGCCTCGGTGAGCCTGCTGGTGGCACCGCTGTATCCGGTCGAGATCTCGCTCGACGTGCTCTCCGTCATCGTGGCCATCGGCTACCAGGTGGTGGTCGGCGCCCTCTTCGGCTATCTGGTCCAGCTGATGCTGTCGGTGCCGTTGATCGCCGGTTCCATGATCGACGGCATGTCAGGGCTCTCCGCCTCCACACTCTTCGATCCCATGTCGGCCAGCTCGGCCACGCCGGCCGCCAGGCTCAACCAGATGCTGGCCTTGATCCTGCTGGTGGGAATCGAGGGTCATCTCCTGATCATTCGGGGGGTGATCCGCAGCTACGAGGCTGCCCCGCTCGACGGATTCCGGCTCGAACTGCTCGGCCCGACCCTGGTCGAGTCGACCGGCCAACTGCTGCTGGCCGCAGTGGAGATCGCCCTCCCGGTTCTGGTGGCGTTGCTGATGACCGAAGCGGTGCTGGCCCTCGCCGCCAGGGCCGCCCCCCGCCTCAATGTGATGATCGTCGGGTTCGCGGTGAAGAGCATCGTCTTCATGCTGACCTTCGCCCTCAGCCTTCCCCTGCTGATCAATGCCGTCGCCACGCTGCTCGATCGGGCCTTGCGCTGGGGCCTGGCCGGGATCGGAGGCTAGATGGCCGCCGACAAGACGGCGCAGCGGAGTGAGAAGCCGACACCGAAGCGGCTCCGGGAGGCCAGGCGAAAAGGCCAGATCCCCCGATCGCCAGATCTCGTCGGCTGGTTGACCCTGTTGGTGGCCAGCTTCGTCTTTCCGCTGCTGCTCCGCACCCTTCGTGGCTCGATGACCGACTACTTCCGGGTGGTCCAGCAGGCGATCGGAGCCGGTGAGCTCGACGTGGCGATGGACAGGGCCGGTGGTCTGGCCCAGGGCATCGGCTTCATCCTCGTCCCGTTCCTGCTCTTCGTCGCCGTCGTCACCGCCGGTGGCATGGCGATCCAGGGCGGCATCACCCTGAGCGCAGAACCGCTCCGTCCGAAGCTCGAGCGGATCTCCCTCAAGGCCGGGGTGAAGCGGCTCGTGTCCGCCCAGAGCGTTGTCGACACCGCCAAGGCGGTGATCCGCCTTGTCATCCTGGTGGTGCTGGTCTACCAGGTGATGGTGGGCCAGATCAACGACTACCTGGGCGGGGCCAACCGGGCGCTGGGCCCGACCGGGCTCGAGATCGGGGCCAGCCTGCTCCTCCTGGTCAGGCTGGGTGCCCTCGCCGGCATCGTCGTCGGGCTCGCCGACTACGTGTTCCA
The DNA here is from genome assembly GCA_947259095.1 of uncultured Acidimicrobiaceae bacterium. Classification (GTDB taxonomy): domain Bacteria; phylum Actinomycetota; class Acidimicrobiia; order Acidimicrobiales; family SZUA-35; genus JAHELU01. The sequence continues at coordinate 1,519 of CAMYLA010000124.1, forward strand.
GCGATACAAGATCGGCAAACAGCTGAAGATGACCAAGGACGAGGTCAAACGGGAGAATCGGAACACCGAGGGTGATCCGCTGGTTCGGGGTCGCCGCCGGGCGCAGCACGCCAAGGTCAGCCAGAATCAGATGTTGGCCGCGGTCGGTGATGCGTCGGTGGTGATGGTCAATCCGACCCATGTCGCGGTCGCCCTTGCCTACCAACCCGGTGGGGTGCCGACCGTCGTCGCCAAGGGGGGCGATGCGATGGCGGCCAGGATCCGGGAGCGGGCATTCGCCGCCGACGTGCCGATCGTCGAGGTTCGGCCGTTGGCCCGGTTGCTCCACGATCTGATCGACGTTGGCAACGAAGTGCCGGCACACCTCTATGAGGCGGTGGCGATCGTCATCGCCTTCGTCATGAAGTCGCCCCAGAGCCCGCTGCAGAGCTCGATTCGGCAGGTGTCGGTGCCGAGCTCCAAGCTGGTCGACAGCGGGATCGGCTGATGGTGGCCTCAAGAATCCGACGGATCGGCCGACGGGGGAAACCGACCATGATGCGATCCGGGTGATGTGATGCGACGGCTGTTCAAGAACCTGCTCGGCGACAAGTCGGCGGCCGACGCTGAACCTGCGGCTCCGGCCAGCTTCGATGATGTGCTGATCCGGGAGCTGGGCGACCCGACGGTGATCGATCTCGACGCCGCGACCGGGCAGACCCACGATGAAGCAGACGGGTTCGACGAGCGTGTCGACGTCACCACAACCGAGAATCGTCTGCTCCGGGCGGAGCTGATCCCGGCCGGCGAGCCGGGCCCCCACGAGGCGATGGGGCCGTCCGAGGCCGAGGCGCCGATCGCCCAGCACCACGAACCGGCGGACTTCCGGCAAACCGACTTCTGGGACCGGTACGACGAAGCGGCGGCTGCGGCCGACCTGTTCGCAGTGCCACCGGCCGCGGTGACGGCGGTGATCGGCCCGCTCGAGGTTGCCATCGGCATCGCCAAGCGCTGCCAGGCCGACCACTGGGCCGGCAGCTGCGATGTGTTCGTGCTCACCGAACGGGCCGACGTGCCGGGCGAGCCGACGTGGACAACGCTCGGCCGACCGTCCGACGTGGTGGCGATCCTGGAGGAGGGCCGGAGCGACTTCCCGTTGATCGTGTTGGACATCCAACGTGAGCTCCCGGCCTGGGTCCGACCGCTGGTGGTTCGGCTCCGGGAGAGCGGACTCGGGTTGGTCCACTACGTGCTCGACGACGACCCGAACGACGAAGATCTTGCCACCTGGCACGGCGAGCTCGGACGGCCCTCGGTCCTCGATCTGGCGGCCCACCTCGAACCGGACCGGGTGCTGGAACTCCTCGACCGGGGTGAGCCGATCGCCAGCGTCGCCGGCCAGCCGATCTCGACCGACCTCCTCCTGGCCCTCCGGCTCGGGGCCCTTTAGTGGTCCGTTGCGCCGGCACCGCCGTTGCCGGACCGGAAGAACGAAGAACCCTCGCCCGCTGCGCCCGGACGGCTAGAGTTGGCGGCAATGCAGGTTCAATCTTCTCGGTTCGGTGATTTTGAGGTTGAGGCCACTCGGGCCATCACGTTCTCTCAAAGCCTGCTTGGCTTTCCTCAATCAACCACCTATGTGGTTGTCGAAGTAGAAGAGACGCCATACATATGGCTGCAGAGCGTTGATGAGCCGGACGTGGCGTTTCTGGCCACCTCGCCGTTCCTGTTCTTCCCGGAATACGACCTCGAACTCGGTGACGAGGAGCAGCAGACGCTCGACATCGACGACGTATCGAAGGTCGAGGTGCTGACCCTGCTGACCGTGCATCGGGCCGGGGAGACCCCGGAAACAATCACTGCGAACCTGCTCGGCCCGATCGTCGTCAACACCGAGAGTCGCCAGGCGTTGCAGCTCGTGCTCGACAACCCCGGGTACTCGACCCGAGTCCCGCTGGTCGCCTAGATGCTGGTTCTGTCGCGCCGGGAGGGCCAGTCGATCGTGATCGGTGGCAACGTCGTCGTCACGGTGGTGTCGGTTCGCGGCGATCATGTCCGGCTCGGGATCGAGGCCCCGAGATCGGTGGCCGTTCACCGCCAAGAGGTGGCGGTGGCCATCGAGTCCGCCAATCGGGAGGCGCTGGCTTCGAGTGATGTCGACACCTCATCGCTGCCGATTCCGGCCGCCGGTGCCGATGGGCCGGCCGGCCGGACCGCATCGGCTCAGCCCGGGCCGCCGCCGTCCCGATAGCGGGAACGGCCGCCGGTTGGCCGGGTCGCAGCGCCCGATCTCCATCGTCCGGCTCGAGACCGTCGACGCCCCCGACCGCCGGTCGCAGGTGCACGCCGGCGACGATCGACCTCCTGGCCGAAAACGCTGAAGGCCGAGCCGAACACCCGAGGGTGGGTGTCGGCTCGGCCCTCCGAGGACGGTGATTGAGAGCCGGGCTCTCGACCTGCGTCAGCCCAGCAGCCGCAGGATGGACTGCGGAATCTGGTTGGCCTGACCCAGCATGGCGGTGCCGGCCTGCTGCAGGATCTGGTACTTGGTGAAGTCGACCATCTCGGCCGCCATGTCGGTATCGCGAATCCGCGATTCGGATGCCGACAGGTTCTCGGTGGTCACCTGAAGGTTCCGGATGGCAGACTCGAACCGGTTCTGGACCGCACCGAGTGCTCCCCGGCTGGTCGACACCGCGGCGATCGACAGGTCGATGGCCTCGATGGCCAGTCGGGCGTTTGCTGCGGTCGTCATGTCGAGGGCGGTCAGGTCGGAGCCGCCGAGGCTGGTGTTGTCGAGGGTCCCGACGGTCACCTGGATCTGGTTGCCGGCGTCGCCCTCCGAGCCGACCTGGAAGTTCAGGGCGGTGGCGACGAACACCGGAGCACCGGAGAAGGTGGTGTCGGTCCCGATGCGGCCGATCTCGGCCGCCAAGGCGTCGACTTCGGCCTTGATGGCGGTGCGGGCCGCAGCATCGTTGGTGTCGTTCGCCGCCTGGACCGACAGGTCACGCATGCGGTTGAGCATGGTGTGGATCTCGCCGTAGGCCCCTTCTGCGGTTTGGGCGAAGCTGATGCCGTCCTGGGAGTTCCGAGTCGCCTGGCGGAGGCCGGAGACCTCGGCTCGCAGCTTCTGCGAGATGACAAGGCCTGCGGCGTCGTCGCCGGCCCGGTTGATGCGGAAGCCGGAGGACAGTTTCTCCAGGCTCTTCCCCAGGGAGGTGTTGGACATTCCCAGGTTTCGGCTGGCATTGAATGCCATGACATTGTTGGTAATTCGCATGGGCTCTCGATTTCCTTCCTAGAGAGAGCAAGGACCCAACTCATTCCATTGAGTCGGTTTGTCGGTTGTTGGGACCGACACTTCTCCTTCGGACGATCGCGGCGTCCGCCAAGGCCAGAGGTTGTTTTTGGTTCGACAGGCCCATGGTGAGGGCCAGAGGGATCAGTGCGGCTGGGCCCGGTACCGAGCGGTGGGCCGTTCTGGCTAGCGCAGGAAGTCGAGCAGTGAGGAGCTTATGCCCCTGGCGGTGGCCGCCAGGGTCGCTTCGTAGCCGGCCTCTGCCGACCGGAGCCGGATGATGGCCTCGGCCACGTCGGTGTCACGGATCTTCGAGACCGTGTCCTGGACCGCCAATCGTTCGCCGCTGTGGCGAACCGCTGCGGCGTCGAGCTGTTGGCTGATGGCCCCGACCCGACCCTGGGCCTCACCGATCCTGGTGGCGGCGACGTCGATGGCCTCGATGCCGGTCCGGACCGCCGTGGTGTCGCCGAGTTCGACCGCATCGGCCAAGGCGTTCAGCACCTCGAAGACCGATCCGTTCATCGGGTCTCCGGCGTTCGAGACGCCGAAGACGTCGGGTCCGCTGGAACCGATGACCACCGCTTCATCGGTGTCGATCGTCAGCTCGACGACGCCGGTGTCTCCGAGGTAGGTGCTGGCGGTGTCGTAGGCGTCCGGTGTGTTGGCGGTGCCGGCGAAGATGGCCCGCCCCGAGACCTTGCTGTTGGCCGACGTCCGGATCTCGGCTGCGATGGCCCGGATGTCGGACGCCAGCGCCGCATTCTCCGCCGGACCGAGGATGTCGTTCCCGGCCTGCACACCGAGCGTTTTGGCCCGGTTGAGGTTGTTCGACACCGACACCAGTGCGGAGTCGGCCGAGCCGACCCACAGCTTGGCGTTGTTGGCGTTTCGCTGATACTGGGTGATCCGCTGGAGGCGGATGTCGTGCCGCATGAGCTGGGCCGCAGCTGCCGGGTCGTCCGACGGTTGGTCCAGCTGCACACCCGATGAGATGGCCCGTTCCTGCTCGGCCAGCTTGGTCCGGCCGGCGCTGATCCAGCCGATTCGGGCATTGGCCAGCCCCTGGTCGGTGATTCGTAGTCCCATCTCGGCTCCTTCGGCCCTTACCTGCCGACCAGCCCGGTGCGGTTGATCAGGGTCTGTAGCATCTCGTCGATTGCCGTCATCAGCCGGGCCGACGCCTCGTAGGAGCGCTGGGCGGTGATCAGGTCGGTCAACTCCTCGTCGAGGCTGACGCCGCCTGCGGCCAGCGCAAGGCTTTCGGCCTGGGCGCTGGCAGCCTGGGCCGCCTCGGCGCTGCCGGTGGCGCTGGCCACCGTTGCCGCCATGGTGCCGACCGATTCGACCAGCACGCCAAGGGGGCCGGTCGGGATGTCGGCCAGCTGGGCCAGCAGTCTGGCGTTTGTGTTGTCGAGTTGACCGCTGCCGGCGGCTGCCGCCGCCACCTTCTCCGGTTGGCCGGCAACATCGGCCGAAACGGTCAGTTGCCCGAGGGGGCCGATCTCGAACATGTCGAGGCCGGTCGAGGCGTCGAGCCCCACCCCGGCCTGGTGGGCGGCGTTGACCTGGTTGGCCAGTTCGAGGGCGACCGCATCGATTTCACGACGACCGTCGGGGATGACCTGGGCGATGGCTGTGAGATCGGCGGCCAGTGCACCGCCGCCGACGGCCAGCTCCCGTCCACCGGGACCGACAACCACCACTTTGCCGTATCCTAGTGCGCCGAGGGCTGCGTCGGCCGAGGTCTCGATGGCGATGCTGTTGGCCCGTCCGTTCGTCACCAGCAGCTGGCCGTCGAGGGACACGGTGACCTGACCGTCCTCGGACTGGATCACGTCCACCGCGGCCAGCGATGAGAGCTCGGAAACCAGGAGATCGCGCTTGTCGAGCAGGGTGTTCGGGTCGGCGTCGACCGCGATCGCCCCCGCCACCTCGACGTCGAGCACGGCAATCTGCTCGCTGATCGAGTTGATCGATCGCACGGTGTCTGTGGCGTTGGCAATGGTGCGGTCACGGAGCTGGTTGATCCCGCTCACGGTTCTGGCGAAGCCCTGGGCCACGTTTTCGGCCCGCTGCAGCACGACGCTGCGCATGGCGGGATCCTCCGGCGCACCGGACAGATCGTCGAAACTGTTGAACAGGGTGGTCATCTGGTCGTGGATGCCGCCGGGGTTGAGCCCGCCCACCGTCTGCTCCAGCTGTTGGAGGGTGTCGGCGGTCCTGGCCCGGGACGAGGCGACGCCGCTCTGGTGGCGGGCGTGCTCGGAGAGGATCTGGTTCCGCATCCTGGCGATATCGGTGATCTCGACGCCACCGCCGGTGCGGTTGACGCCGGTGATGAGCCCGACCGAGTGGTTGTCGATCGGCGAAAGTTGCACCCGCTGACGGTGGTACCCGGGCGTGTCGACGTTTGCGATGTTCTCGCCGATCACGCTGATCCGCTTCTGATGGGCGTTCAGCCCGGTGTATGCGATGTTCAGCGAGCTGAAGTCACCCATGATCTACACCCTTCCGTCGAACAGCATCGCCGAGACGCTGCTGTGTTGGAGGCGGCCGTCCTGGCCGTATGACGGGCCGGCCTTGCCCTGGAGTTGGCCGCTGGCTTCCACCAGTGCGTCGATCAGCTGGTTGAGCCCGGCGCATCCTTCGGCGATCGCCTGGTTGTTCCGCAGCCGGAGGTTGGTGATCCTGGCCGTCGCCGCCTCCAGTGCCACCTGTTGTTCCACCAGGATCTCGTTCCACGGTTCTGGCGCATCGCCGATCAGCCTCGCCAGGTTGACGTCGTCGCCGAGCACCACCTCTCGTTCGAGGTCAAGCGCATTGAGCGCCGCGGCGGTCTCCTCGAAGAGATCGGCCATCTGACGCTGCCATGATTGGCGGCCCGAGGCGCTGACCATCAACTGCACCTCGAGCAGGAACTCGAAGCGATCCAGGTAGGGCCGGTAACGCCACAGCAGGCCGTTCAGCTGGTTGAAATCGATGGACGTCGGCGCGGTCATACATGAAGGCTCGGCAGTTCCGGCCGGTTCATTAGGTGATCGGACCGCCGATTCACCACCCATTCCCATTGGTGATGGATTTCTGGAGTCCATCGCTTCCCCGGTATCGAGGCGTTTGACCGGTTCCGCATCGGCGGCATCAGCCGGTGATGGAGATGCCCTCGCCGGTGGCCAGGCGATCCCGCCAGGAGCGGGAACCGGCAACCGAATCGACGTAGGAGCGCTGGCGATTCGACATCGGCGGCATCGCAGGGTCGGCATCGGCGTCGCGATAGACACCCTCGATCCCGGACCGAAGCAGTTTCAGCGCTTCATCCTTGATCTGACTGGCCCTCGACTGGCTGACACCGAGCAATGCGCCGAGCTCGGTGATGCTCCGACCCTCGAAGAAGTAGCCGATCACCACCATCCGGTGCCGCTCCGGGAGCAGGGCAACCCCGTCCCGCAGGTAGCCGATCAGCTCGTGCTGATCGACGATCTCCTCGGCCCCTACCCGCTGATCGACGATGGTGTCCGACAGTGGGACCGAGATGTCGTCGGAGCCGACCGGGCGATCCAGGGAGTCCAACCGGGCCTTTGCGATGTCGTTTCGCAGCCGGTGGATCTGCTCGGCGTCACAGCCAAGCTCCCTGCTCAGCCGCTCGATCGAAGCCGACTGCAGCGCCGATCGTCGGTCCTCGGCGGTCGACAGTCGCCGCTCCATCGATCGCACCGACCGGGGGGCCCAGTCGGCCCGCCGCAGCATGTCGATGAGCGCACCTTCGATCCGGCGGCCGGCGAAGGTGGAAAAAGCCGTGCCCCTTGTCCGGTCGAAGCGGATGGTGGCGGTGATCAGGCCCAAGATCCCGGTTTGCACCAGATCGTCACGGGAGTGGCTGGCCGGCAGGTTGGCCGAGACCCGGTTGACGATGTGTTCGACGAGCGGCACGTTGGCCAGGACCATTGCTCGCTGCTCGTCGGTGAGAATCGTCGACAACCCGGCCTCCTTGCGTTCGGTGTCCCGGAGCCGGTTCCGCTGCCTGCTCCCTGACCACCTTCGGCCCCTTGCGGCGATGACTTTACGAATCCGCCTCCTCCGCCGACCGGTGTCGTCGCCGACACCACGATCCCCGTCCCGGCCGGCCGGAAGGCCGGACCCGCAGCTCCTAACAGCGGGGTGGGTCCTGCCGACCACAAGAGGTGAGAGACATGCCGCACCGCGCCGCGTGTCCCCGAACCAGTGATCGACCCGGCACCGCAGCGATGGGGTGACGGGCCGAACGGAGTGAACAGACGTGGATCCAGTGAAGCGAGGAGGAGGTCTCCTATCGGGAGGCATGATCGCCGTCGTCGCGCTCATGGTCGTCCCGCTCCCCGGGGCCATGCTGGATCTGTTGCTGTCGATGAACATCGCCTTCGGCGTGTTGATGCTGTTGACCACGATCATGACCGCCCGGGCGCTCGACCTGGCGTCGTTCCCATCGTTGCTGCTGATCGCCACCCTCTTCCGGCTGGCGCTGAACGTGTCGTCCACCAGGCTGATCCTCACCACCGGTTCGGCCGGTGGGGTCATCGAGTCGTTCGGCTCGTTCGTGGTCGGCGGCTCGGTCGTCGTCGGGCTGGTGGTGTTCCTGATCCTGGTCGTGATCCAGTTCGTGGTGGTCACCAACGGTGCTTCCCGGGTGGCCGAGGTCGGTGCCCGGTTCACCCTCGACGCCCTGCCCGGCAAGCAGATGGCCATCGACGCCGACCTCGGTGCCGGCCTGATCGACGAGGACACGGCCAGACTGCGCAGGCGTGAGGTCAGCTCCGAGGCCGACTTCTACGGTGCCATGGACGGTGCATCGAAGTTCGTGAAGGGCGACGCCGTCGCCGGTGTGCTCATCACCCTGATCAACCTCATCGGTGGTCTGGTGATCGGCATCGCCCAGAACGGCCAGGCGGTCGGCGAAGCGGTCGAGACCTATTCGACGCTGACCATCGGCGACGGCCTGGTGTCGCAGATCCCGGCCCTGCTGATCTCCATCGCCAGCGGCATCATCGTCACCCGGGCCACCGGCGACGGCGACCTCGGCAGCGATGTCGTCAGCCAATTGTCGGCCCAGCACCAAGCGTTGCGCTACGGGGGCATCACCGTGCTGCTGCTCGGATTGGCTCCGGGATTGCCGCTGCTTCCGTTCGGCACCGTTGGTTCGGTGCTGTTCATCATCGGGCGACGACTGGCCACCAAGGCCGAGGCCCAGGAACGCAACGACGATGAGGAGCTCGACGACGAGCTCGCCCCCGAGCCGGCCGATCTGGCGGTGGAGATCCGTCCCGAACCGCTGGAGCTCGAACTGGCGGTGGACATGATCGACCTGGTCGATCCGCTGAACGGCGGCGATCTACTGGACCGGGTCCGGGCGCTCCGGCGCAAGATCGCCCTGGAGATCGGACTGATCATTCCGCCGGTCAGAACCAGGGACAACGTGGACCTCGGCCCCGGCGAGTACGCCATCACCGTCCATGGCGTGGAGATGGGTCGGGGCACCGCGCCGCTCGGCCACATCCTGGTGATCGCCGAGAACCTCGAGTCACTGCCGGGCCCCGCCACCGTCGAGCCGGTGTTCGGGCTCCCGGCGAAATGGCTGCCGGTCGAGTCCAAGCCGATGGCCGAGGCCATCAACGCCACCATCGTCGACCGGGCCTCGGTGATCACCACCCATCTGGCCGAGACCATCCGACGCCAGGCCGCCCAGTTGCTGAGCCGGCAGGAGGTGAAGGACCTGATCGACCTGGTCCGGGAAAGCGATCCGGCCGTCGTCGACGAGCTGGTGGCCTCCGACCTGACGATCGCCGAGGTCCAGCGGGTCCTCCAGGACTTGTTGACCGAGGAGGTGTCGATCCGCGACATCGTGCGGATCCTCGACGTGCTCGGCGAGCGGGCCCGGGTGACCAGGGATCCGTCGGAATTGACCGAAGCGGTGCGGGTTGCCCTCGGCCCGTCGATCTCGGCCGGCAACGCCGATGGCGACGGCCGGCTCTACACCATCACCATCGACCCGATCCTGGAGCAGGGCCTCTTGGCCGCGCTGCAGCCCGGCCCCCAGGGCATGGACTTCGTGCTCGACTCGTCGCTGCTCCACCAGCTGGCCATGGCCACCAGGAACCAGGTCTTGGCGGTCGAGCAGGCCGGCAGCAGTCCGGTCATCGTCACCGCCCGGGGCCTGCGCCGACCCCTCAGGAAACTGCTGTCGCTGACCGATGTGAGAGCGCCGGTGCTCAGCCCGGAGGAGCTCGGGCCCCAGGTGCTCGTCGAGAACGC